>NZ_JACJSI010000620.1 GCF_014698065.1 Nostoc flagelliforme FACHB-838 | reverse complement strand
CAACGCGGAGAGTTGAAGATAGGTGCAAGTCTCACAGTTGGTAACTATTGGCTACCCGAAAAAATTAGCCAGTTTAAGCAGTTATATCCAGGCATTTTTATCAATTGTCAGTTAGGAAATGCGGAAGAAATTTGTGAAGGAACTGCTGTAGGTATGTATGATTTGGGTTTGGTTACAGGGGAGATCAAACCATCGTTACAGCAATCTTTAGAGCAAGACGAAGTGGGAAGCGATCGCCTGCAAATTGTTGTGGGTAAATCCCACCCTTGGTATCAAAGTACCGAAATTTATTTAGATAAATTATTCAGCACAAGTTGGGTGATGCGTGAATCTGGTTCTGGCGCACAGCAGATGTTTGAGCAAGCCTTACAAAGTTGGGGAATTGAACCTAGCAACCTGGATGTTGTACTTAATCTCAACACTAGTGAAATGGTGAAAGCAGTTGTAGAAAGTGGTGTTGGTGCAGCTGCACTTCCAGAATCAATGGTAAAAAAAGAATTACAGCTAAGGACATTACATGCTGTGCAAATTATCAACTCGCAAAAACAATCCAAGAAACCATTAGAAATTATCCAGCCGATTTGGAAACTAAAACACCGTCAACGGTTTCATACACGAGTCATGATAGCTTTTGAGAATATGCTTATGCAAGAAGATGTCCAGGTGGCTTAGTTAGATAATGGTTGCTTTTTTACTAAAATTGCTAAACAAATACAACTAGCTGCTAGCTTGATCAAGCTTAACGCTGCTGTTTTTAAAATAATTAGTCCGCCTAATATTATTAATACAAAAGGCAGAATATAATTACTATATTGACTTAATATATTCGCTATTTTTGTTTGATAAGTAAACTTATAAGCTAGATAACACCAGAGTGCTACTAATATAAAAAATACTCCAATAATAATTATAAAATTAGTTGTATTACTACTAGCAAATAATGGTATATAGACGCTGATATTATCACTCCCATTGGCGATAGTAATGGCTGCAACATTGTAAGTACTTGCATTAAGCAAACTTGTGGTGTTTGTATCTTGATATTCTGCTGTTGTAACTACAGCCTCTAGAATTTCATTTTCCTCTCGATTTATTAAACTACTGATACCCATCGCCATCGGTATTAATCCCAGCAGTCCAATCCAGTTGGGTGGTATAATTAATCCACCAAATAACCCAGGAAGACTAGCAATAATTAACACTGTAAAGCCTAGGTATTGACCAGCAACAATGTGCCGACATCTGAAGCTAGAATTTAGCTGAGAAAACAGCAGTAATAAAATAACGATATCATCAATATTAGTGGCAACGAAGGCTGAGATTCCCACTAAGAGTGTAGTAATTAACTCACTCATTACAGAGTATCCTAATTTGTTTGCTAAATTTTGATTAGTTAATCACTTTTTTTTGATTATCCCACATGAGTAACATTATTACAACTATTGTAGAGGGAATTGTTGCTTTTACTGTTACCAATATTGATGACATTGTTATCCTAATGCTGTTTTTTTCACAGCTAAATAACCAATTTCGTCGTCGTCATATTTTCGTTGGACAGTATCTAGGTTTTTTCGCCATCATTATTGCCAGTTTACCAGGGTTCTTTGGTAGTTTAATAATACCTAAAGCTTGGATAGGATTATTAGGAATTTTACCAATAGCAATTGGGATTAAGCAGTTATTGCATCAAGAAATAGAAAATCCAGAAATTCAGACTGTAACCACTAGTTTAAAACCATCTAATGATAACACCATCCTAAATTTCATCTTGAGTATTCTAACTCCCCAAACTTATAAAGTTGCAGCAGTCACATTTGCTAATGGTGGAGACAATATAAGTATTTATATTCCCTTGTTTGCTGGCAACACTTTTATCGATTTGTTAATAATTATTATAGTATTTATTATTATGAAAGGACTTTGGTATTCAGCCGCTTATTTTTTGGCTAGCCGAGCTATAATTGCTAGTAATTTAACACAATATGGTAAAAGCCTTGTGCCTTTTATATTAATTACTTTAGGTTTCTATCTTATGTATGAAAGAGGTACATTTACCTTATTATTTTGGAGTCAATAAATATTATGTTATTTATAATATTTCTCAAATTAATATTGTTACTGAGCACACAATTACTCAATCTCAAGAGAGCAGGCTTATAAAAGATAGTGCGATTATCGCCGACGATTCGCAGCATTTAGAGGTTGTTTGAAAAGTTAGGAATGTTGTAAAAAAGCTCTCTCAGTATACGCTGTGAATAGATACATTTTCTGACTTTTCACGGGATGTGGAAAAGAAAGAGTGGTTCGCGATGGAATGTCGCGAACCACTGTTATTCTTTATTATATTTGGAAGTTTCTTCGACTAAATCTTTTAAACCCTGTTTGAGAGTCTCAATTGAACGATCTAAAGCTTCAATTTTAGTCCTTGCAGTAATTTGTTCAATAGCATCTATGTAGGCAATACTACCAGCCTTACCTAAA
>NZ_JACJSI010000062.1 GCF_014698065.1 Nostoc flagelliforme FACHB-838 | reverse complement strand
ACTCTATTGCCTGAATTACCTTCTGGCGTAAGTCGTAACTGTAAGGTTTTGGCATGAGCTTTCCTTGAGCTGAACGCTTCATCTGTATCTAGTTTTACTTTACTCACTAATTATACTGTTTGTCCTAACCGCCTTGGCGCTTGCTATACTTATTATCTTTAACCCAAGCGTATTGCTATATAGCAATAAATCATTCGTACATAACAAGATTCCCGACTTCTTTAAGAAGCCGGGAATCTAAACCAAGTTAATTGGCAAAAAGCGTTGATTTAACGGGGTTTTACCTTACAGTAGTATTAATACTGGCGTAAAATTGCAGATAATGGACTATTTTTACGAAGATCCATCAAGTCTGCTAAAGGTTCTGTATGTGTATCCAGGTGATGCTTGTGTTCTGCTGGTAGAACCGTTACCAAATGCTTTGTTTTAGCTTGCATCTGCATAACCGGCATCAATTGTGGCTGTGGCACAAAGATTGGCTGCTTCTTGGGAAGATGTGGTTCCAATCTTTGGTAATTGTTCTGTGCCAAGCGTGCCTGATAACGATTAACCTGTTTTTGGACTTTTTGCGGTTGCTTTGTCCGGTTGAGCATTCGGAAAATCAGCAAAGAACCACTACCACAACTGAGGGCGATCGCAGCTATCATCCATAAAGGTGTAGGATTACCATTCTCAGAGGGCAGATTGATTGGTTCTTCAACTATAACTGGGATTTTTTCTGGTTCTTCTTGTGGTACCGGGCCTGCATTACCTAAGCTATACAAGGCAAAGGCACCACCTCCCATAAACATGGCTAAAAACCCAGTTAGCAATAGCCAAGGATGGTGTGTAACCAGATATATCAGAACATTCGAGCTTTGTTTTAGTCTCGATTTCCTGTTTGTCAGCTCTGGAGTAGCCCTTTTGAATTGGGTTCGCTCGCGCTGTACACTCTGACGTTTTTCCATGATTACTTTCAGATTTGTACCCCTCTAGTCAATAAATTGTACTGGAGGAGTCAAGCATCAGGTATCCGTAACAAAATTTCCGATTCAAGTAGCTTTTTTGTAAAATAGAAACTACTAAATCTGGCCAATTTTTGCCAAAGTTATGTATTTATTGTGAGTTTTGGCCGTAATAATCTGAAATCAATTCGGTTATTTTATCCCTCAATTAGGAGAATGCCTTTCAAGAGCAAGTTGAATTAACCGATCAACTAATTCTGGAAAAGAGACTCCACTATGGGCCCAGAGTTGGGGATACATACTCGTTGCAGTAAAGCCTGGCAAGGTATTTATTTCATTAATGAAAACTTCTTGTGTTGCTTCCACATAGAAGAAATCTACTCTTGCTAACCCCGCAGCATCAACAACTGCAAAGGCTTGTAAAGCCATGTCCTGAATTTTACGGATGATCGCATCTGGAAGCTGTGCAGGTATCAGTAAATCTGCCCGACCTTCTGTATATTTAGTTTCGTAATCATAAAAATCGCTATCATAAGTAATCTCTCCAACGACAGAGGCTTGAGGTTGATCATTACCTAAAACGGCGCATTCAACTTCCCTGGCGACGACACCGGCTTCGACAACTAGTCGGCGGTCATAACTAGCAGCATTATCTAAGGCAGCTTCTAATTCTTGGCGCGATCGCACTTTAGCAATACCCACCGATGAACCCAAATTAGCTGGCTTGACAAAAGCAGGATAACCTAATGCTGCCTCAATGTCATCACACAGTTTCGGAAATACGCAAGGATTAGACCAAACCTGCGCTCTAGTTATCGCTTTGTATTTTACCTGTGGTAGTCCTGCTTGCTCAAAGGCCATTTTCATGGCAATTTTATCCATCCCCAGTGCCGAACCTAATACCCCAGAACCAATAAAGGGGACTTGCATCAAAGTTAGTAACCCTTGAATTGTCCCGTCTTCACCGTTGGGGCCATGGAGGATGGGAAACCAAACATCTACTTGGGCAACTTGAGAGGGAGATTGCCACTTACTCAGGGTTTGGGTTTGAGGGTTGGATGTGAGATTTCCAACAGATGTTGATTGTTCAGATTCTAGAAGCGGAGTACCGGTTTCTAAAACCTTTTCGGGTGCTTCTCCGGCTAGCCAGCGTCCATCTTTTTGGATGTAAAAAGGCAGTATTTCGTACTTATTAGCATTTTGCTCTGCACTCAAGGCTTTAGCGATCGCCCGTGCTGAGTTGATCGAAACTTCATGTTCTCCCGAACGACCGCCAAATAATAACCCCACGCGCAGTTTAGTCATTTTGGGTTCCTCGACACTTCTCAAGCAGATAGCGTATCACAACCTACAAAAGTTGCCATATTTTTCTATATTATTTTTTTGCCCCTGCTCCCTGCCCCTTGCCTTCAATTAAAATAATCGTGTTGTCAGCTACAGTTATATTCCAGGAAAATGGGCAACAATATTGATAAATAACTAGAAATGCAGCCCTACCTGTAAAAGATGCTGCCGTTTCATGAAACCCAGAATTATTGTTTGTGGCTTAGGACGTACCGGATATAAAACCTTTCGTCTGCTGAGACATCAGGGAGCCTTCGTTGTTGGCATTCATCACCAATCTATCCCTGGCGAAACAGCAGGGGATGTGATTGTTGGCGATTTACAAGCAGCTTCTACCCTAACAGCAGCAGGAATTCAACAGGCACACACTTTAGTCATCGCTGGATCTAAAGATGCTCTGAATTTGTCTATTATGATGCAAGCACGGGTGCTGAATCCCCAGATTCGGATTATCAACCGTTTTTATAATACAAATTTAGGGGAGCGCCTAGATCAAAGTTTGCCAGACCATTTGAGTATGAGTGTTGTCGGATTAGCAGCACCCGTATTCACTTTTGCAGCAATGGGAAACCGAGCGATCGGACAAATCAAATTATTTCAGCAAACTTGGCCAATTCACGAAGAATACATCGATGAAAACCACTTCTGGAGGGGTTTAAAGCTGAGTGAATTGTGGGAAGACCGATCGCGGATGATGATTTATTACTTGCCAGTAGAAGGTGAGATGGATTTGGTGTCAGGTGTAATATCCGGGCAAGAGATACAAGTAGGCGATCGCTTAATTGTTGGCACTCAACCTCGCATCCGTTCTCACCGGAGATCATTACTGAGAAAACTGTTGAAAGCCCTCACCAATTTTAGGCAGTTTCAGCAACACGGGCGATCGGTAGTGGTGGGTGCTATTGTGCTATTGGCGGTTATTGCGATCGCTACACTCACTTATATGTCGGCTGAGTTGAGTTTGTCTCCTGTCGATGCTCTATATTTTTCTGTCGGCATGATTACCGGAGCCGGTGGTAATGACAAAGTAGTAGAAAATGCTCCTAACAGTATTAAGTTATTTACAGTTGTGATGATGCTGGTTGGAGCAGTGGTGATTGGTATTTGGTATGCCATGCTCACCGATTTTGTCTTAGGAAGCCGCTTTAAGCAATTTTGGGATGCCGCCCGAATTCCCCAACGATATCACTACATTGTTTGTGGCTTAAGTGGTATTGGAGTAAGAATTGTCCAGCAACTCCACGCTAGTGGATATGAAGTTGTAGTAGTTGAACCCGACTCCAACAATAAATATATCAATACCGCCCGCGAACTCGGTATTCCCGTCATTCAGGGCGATGCAAGCTTTCGCACAATACTTAAATCCAGCAATATAGACTCTGCCGCCGCAGTGCTTGCTGTTACTAGCAATGATGCCACCAATCTGGAAATTGCCCTCAAAGCCAAAGGCTTGACACCCAGCATTCCGGTGATTGTTCATTATGCCGATCCCGATTTTGCTGGCATAGCGCAACAGCTATTTGGCTTCGAGGCCGTGCTGAGTCCGGCTGAACTGGCAGCCCCAGCTTTTGCCGCCGCTGCACTAGGGGGACGCATCCTCGGCAATGGCATTACAGCAGATAGTCTTTGGGTCGCTTTTGCAACTGTGATTACACCTTCACACGTCTTTTGTGGTCAGTGGGTAAAAGATGTAGCAATGTCTGCTGATTGTGTACCTTTGTACGTAGAAACAAACCACCAAACTCTTCATGGTTGGGATTTGCTAGAAACTAACCTCTGTGCTGGCAATGTTTTATATATGACTATGCCAGCAACGCGACTATATCAATTGTGGCGGCATGAGGAAGTTTGCGAATCACACGTTTAATACAAAATTTGGGTGATTAATTATAATAAAATTTCTCAATGCAGGTTGGGTTGAACACCTGTGAAACCCAATATGAACAAGAATTAAATGTTGGGTTTCGTTCCTCAACCCAACCTACAGATATTATAAATCGTCATCTAAAAGTTTCTATCAAGCTTTCAAATGACGACTTCGCACACGTTCAGGGCTACCAGTAGGAATCGCAGCAATTAATTTTTGCGTGTATTCTTCTTTGGGTTCTAGATAAATACTTTCGGCTGTGCCTTCTTCAACAATTTGACCGCGATTCATGACTAAAATGCGATCGCTCATAAATTTGACTACACTTAAGTCGTGAGAAATAAAAATATAAGTTAGCTGAAAATCTGACTGTAATTCTTTGAGAAGATTTAATACCTGCGCCTGTACGGAAACATCCAGTGCTGAAACTGATTCATCGCAGATGATAAACTTAGGATTTAACGCTAAAGAACGGGCTATGCAAATCCGTTGGCGTTGACCGCCAGAAAACTGATGGGGATAGCGGTTAATCGCATCTGCACTCAACCCTACTCGTTCCAAAAGTTCAATTACTCGTTGCCGTCGTTGTTGCTTTGTCTTACCCACGGCATGAATTAACAATGGTTCCATCACCGCGTCCCCAACCTTCATTCGTGGATCGAGGGAACTGAAAGGATTTTGAAAGACTATTTGCATTTCCCGCCGCAGTTTTTGCAACGGTTCTCCTTTAAGGCTAGTAATATCTTGTTTCTCAAAGATAATCTGACCACTCATCGGTTCAATTAATCGCAACAAAGTTCTGCCAAGGGTGGTTTTACCGCAACCAGATTCTCCCACTAAACCTAGTGTTTCCCCTGGTTTAACATCAAAGGAAACGCCATTAACTGCCATATTGTAGCGTTTTGTACCACCAAATGCCCCGCGCACTGGAAAACCAACTTTCAGGTTGCGGATTTGCAGCAGGGGTTCCTTTTCATCGAAGTTTGCTAATCTTGCAGCAATCTCTTCCGTGGTGACTTCTGTGGGATGTGCGGGTTCTTTAGGCTGAATTACTACTTGTCCTGTTGCTGTCTCTTCTACACTCATGTAGTCAGAAACGGTAAGTAATTTTTGGAGACGGCGGTTGAGTGTAGGGCGACAGGCTATCAATCCTTTGGTATATGGATGCTGGGGAGTGCTGAAAATTTGTTCAGAAGTACCAGATTCGACAACTTTGCCTTTGTACATCACCGCTACTTGGTCAGCAATTTCTGAAATTAGCCCCAAGTCGTGGGTGATGAAAATCATTGCCATGTCACGGCTTTGTTGTAGTTCTCGCAGTAACTCCAAAATAGTTGCTTGCACCGTCACATCCAAGGCTGTGGTTGGTTCATCGGCAATTAAGATTAATGGATTGCAAGAAATTGCCATTGCAATCATCACCCGCTGCAACTGACCCCCAGAAAGTTGATGGGGGTAGCGTTCCAGCATGGCTTCTTTGTATTCTTTAACCAGCCGTGGTAACTTTAATGGATCTAGTTTCGCTGAATTGCTGTTGGTTTGATGCCAAGTTTCAATACACTGCTTCTGTATTTCCTCATCGTTAGGTAGAAGCTTTACCTCTTGCAGACCTGCGATCGCAATTTGTCGTGCTTGGGATGCTGACACATTTTGATGCCGCATAATCGCTTCTGTTAGCTGAAACCCAATGTCATAAACTGGATTGAGCGAACTCATCGGTTCTTGAAAAATCATGGCGATGTCGCCACCCCGGTGTAACTGCATTTGCTCAGGAGGCAATTTTACCAAATCGATGGGGTTGGCATTCTCCTGTGGACGAAACCAGATTTCACCGCCAGTAACTATACCGGGAGTCTGCAACAAACCCATCACTGCTAGGGCTGTAACTGATTTACCACTCCCCGATTCTCCTACTATTCCGAGAGTTTCACCTCGATGCAGATCGAAGGAAATACTATCCAAAGCTCTGACAGTGTTGCCATCACTGGGAAATTCAACTTGTAAATTGCGAACCTCTAGGACAGTTTCTCTCATAGGAGTTGGGTGTGAATCTTGACTGAAAATTATTTGGATTTTAACAATAGTTTTGATGTATATGTAGGTAAATTTGGTTTTTACACTCCTCGGCAGTTTTTCAGTGCTTAGACCTGAACCACATATTGACATCACCTACTTCCACAATATACACGCATTTCTGATGTATAACTGCTTTTCAAAAGGTCTGAGTTCGTGAGAATTTAATTATTGGCGTTGCATATTTGCGGGATGATTTGGCAACTTCTAAAATTCTCCCCCTGCTTCCTCTGCCTCCCCTGCCTCCCCTGCTTGCCTCAATTCATCCCACTGTTCTGCAACGCCTAATTATTTAATGGGTAACGTAAACCAGAAGGTTGCCCCTGCATCCAATGAACTATTCACACCAATTTCACCACCGTGAGCATTGATGATTTGCTTACATACGTACAACCCCAATCCCAAACTTACAGAATTGCGAATACTTGCACCTTGAAAGTAAAGGTCAAAAAGCCGAGCGCTTTGTTCTGGAGTAATTCCCACGCCGTTATCACTAACAGTACAATAAATGTTGTCATCCTTACAGATAGCGTTGATTATCAACAGCAATCCAGGGGGATTATGTTTCAAAGCATTAACAATTAAGTTAGAAAAAACTCGCCATAGTTGGGTAGGATCAGCATCCACCAATGGTAAATCTGCGGATACCAGATTTGTCAGCTTGGCCTGATTTTGTGCTAACAATGGTTCTAAATCAGCGATCGCCGCTTGGACAACTGTCAGTAATTGTACTGGCTTAAGTTGTAAACCAATACCTTGTACTTCGCTGATATGAGCTTCCATCAACGAATTAATTAAATTAAGTTGGCGATCGCTACTTTGAATCATCCGCTCTAAAATTGAGCGGGAAACCGCAATATTTTCCTCTGAACGAGCAAGCAAATTCTTCAACACCATTAAACTACCCAATACTGGGTTGCGTAAGTCGTGGGAAACTGCATGGAAAAATACTCGTAATTCTTCTTCAGTTTGCTTGCGCTGGGTAATGTCTTCAATTAGACCTTCGTAATAAAGCAGTTTTCCTTGTTCATCGCGTACTGTATAAGCTTTTTCCGAAATCCAGACAATACTTCCGTCTCGGCGATAAATTTGAGACTCAAACTCCGAAATACTGCCATACTTTTCCATCAGACGCACGAATTCTGCGCGGCGGTTCGGATCAACGTACAATTGCTCAATGTCAGTGAAATTTGCTGTCACCTCCTCTACCAAGGAGTAACCATAAATACGTGCTAATGCCGGATTTGCTGTAATGTAACGTCCATCGGGACTGCTTTGAAAAATTCCTTCAACGGCGTTTTCAAAAATGCTGCGATATTTCGCTTCGGCAACCTTGAGCTTTTGATACGCAGATTCCACCTCTTGACGGGCGTAAAACTCAGAACGTTGCAGGCGATCGTATAGATAAACACCGATATCACATATAGTACAAAACCAAAAAATGTATAAAATGAACGTTATATTATATATTTCTGGGTGATCGGGGATTGGTGTTTTTAGTCCAAGTGCCGTATTCACACCAAAATAGTAAATCAGTACACTCACTTGAGTCAGCAAGTGAAGAATCCAGCAGACGGGCATCAAAACAGCTTGGCTCAAGAACAGCAGCGACCAACCGATGGTATCGGGTAGTGCAAAACCTGTAAGAGTTGCAAACAACTGCGATCCTAAACTAATTGACCAAGAAGACCCTAAAAATAATAAATCTGGACGATGACGGCCTAATTTAGTTTTATGTAAGGCAAACCAAATCATTACACTCAAAAGCATTGCAATATTAATTACAAGGCGTTGAGTTCTAATTACTTCTGGCAGCTTCTGCACCTCATGAAAAGGGAAAAATAAGCCGTAAATGTCTCGTAAAGTAAAAGACAACAGACAGATCAGCGCCAGCCATAACCATAAACGCAATCTCTGCCATAAAAAACGGTTACGCCAATCTTTGTAAAGAGTAGCGATTTCGTCTGCTGTTGGTGCAGAAAAGGTTCTTCTCCACCAGCTTTGCACTGTTGTAAATGGAGTAGCCATTAGCATCCGAGCAACTTTGCCCATACCGTCGAGGGTATTTCCCTAACTCAACATTCCTATCAATAACACCCTCTCATTTTTTGGTCAGTTATGGGCGATTTTTTACGGATGAAGTGAAGAGAGGTAGTGTAAACCAAAAAGTTAACCCACGCTTGCGGTTACTGATCACACCGATTTCGCCGCCATGTGCCTTAATAACTTTCCGACAAAGATACATTTTTAAGCCAATGCTTGTGGAGCAGCAGTCTTGGGGATCGCGGACATGGAGATCGAAAATGCGATCGCACTCTACTTTACTCATTGCCACACCGTCATCTTGAATCTGAGTGCGAATCATTCCCGCCTCAACGGTAGCACTTAGGGTAAAATTTAACCCTGGTGGATTATTTTGTAAACTATGTGCAATTAGATTTGTCAAAACTTTCTGCAACCAAGTTCCATCCGCCATCACTAACGGTAAATCTGCGGGAACCAGATTCTTCAGAGTCGCTTGATTTTGTGTGAGTATAGGTTCTAAATGGGCAAATATTTCTCTTAGTAGGGCGCTAAATTGCACAAGTTCGGGTTTGATATTAATACCCTGTTGTTCACAGGAATTAATTTCTAGCAATGAGTTAATCATCGTTAGTTGGCGATCGTTGCCTTGAATCATCCGCTCGATAATTGAGCCAGATACTGGGATTGGGGATTGGGAGGAGGCAGAGGACAAGGAAGAGGATGGAAAATTACTTCTTTCACCTCTACTCCCTGCTCCCTGCTCCCTTGCTTCTACCCCATTCGCCACTCCCTGATTTAACAAATTCTTTAACACCATCAAGTTACCCATCACCGAAGTTCGTAAATCGTGAGTAACTGTATGCAAAACTACATCTTTGACGCGATGCAATTTTTCAACTTCTTGCATTTTTTGCTGCAACTGCGCTGTTCGTTCTTGTACTTGGTGTTCTAAATTAGCGTTGAGTTCTGCTAGTTTTTGGCATATTTGGCTTTGCTGAATAGCGATCGCTACTTGTTCTGACATCTGCTGTAACAAATCAATTTCTATTGGCTGCCATTGACGCGAACCTGAGCATTGATTGGCAATTAACGCCCCAAATAATTCGTCACCTAGCATAATTGGTACAGCTAAGGTAGCCTTCGTTTGGAATTTTTCACAGTGTGCTTTGACTTTCGCAGATACTGTTATTTGCGTTATGTCTTCAACGACACGCACAAGATTATCTTTTAGTAAATTTCGCAATTCTTGGAGATAATCTTCATCATTAGTAGACCAACCTGAGACTGATGGGTATTTGGGATCTACTGATTCGGCAAGAGTTCTGACTCCTAAATTGGCATTATTTAAACCAATGAAAACTCGATCTGCTTGCAAAAAGTGCCTGACTTCCGTCACGGTGGTTTGGAGAATTTGCTCTAAGTTAAGCGAAGAGCGAATCCGCACTAAGGTTTCTGCCAACAAGCGATCGCGTTGGGCACAAATGCGGAATTGTGCTTCTACCTGTTTGCGTTCTGTAATGTCGTGATGCACTGCTAAAATGGAAGGTATACCATCCAAATCAATGACTTCGGCTGAAAGCAGTGCTGTAATTATCTTGCCAGACTTTTGCCGAAACTCAACTTCCAAGTTACGAGCGACTCCCGTGGTTTGCAACTCCTGCACTAAGTTTTGGCGATCGCGATCGTGTACCCAAAGATTTAACTCAAAAGAAGTTTTACCAATCGCCTCATCTCGCTCATAACCAGAGAGTTTCACAAAACTGTCGTTAACTTCGATAAAGCGTCCTTCTTGTAGCGTACTAATAGTAATTGAATCGGGGCTACAACTAAAAGCTTTAGCAAATTTCTGGGCCAGATTTTGTAAGGCGACCTCTGCTTGTTTGCGTTCTGTAATATCTCGGACAATTGCTAATACCTCATCTTGACCACTCACTACCAACCGTGCTTCATAATCTCTAAGTCCCAAAGATGTTGTTAGTTGATATTCACAAGTTTGCAAAGTTCCAGAATCTAAAGTTTTAGCCATCGTTTCCAGGCTAATTGCTGCAACGTCACTAGGCAATAACTCACGCACATGTTTCCCAACTATTTCTTCTCTTAAAAGGGTGACATTTGCTCCCTCACTTTTCAAATCTAGATACTCGCCATCACGACTGATGCGAAACATCAAATCGGGGATAGCATCCAAAATGGCTTTATACCGCGCCTCACTCTCTTGCAACTTTTCTTGGGCTTGTTTTCGGTCTGTAATATCCATGACTAAGCCATTCCAAAGCAAATCGCCTGCTTCTCGTAATTCGGGTTGCGAAGTACCTTGAATCCACTTAAGTTTGCCACTTGGCGTAATGATCCGACCTTCCCAATGCCAAGGTGTAAGATTGGTGCTAGAAACAGCAATAGATTCTGCAAAAGCTTTTATATCATCTGGATGAATCAGTTTGCGTAGTACCTGAAAGTCTGCCTGTATAGCCTCTGGTTCTAATTCATACAAATATTTACAACCAGAACTAATATAAGGGATAAGCACAGAACCATCCCGCCGTTGCAGAATTTGGAAAATCATCCCCGATAAATTGGCAGCAATTGTTTCCAACAGAGTGATATTCCCTGGTGGAAAATCTGGTTTATGTACTGATTTTACAATTTCATCCACTCTTCGACCCTTTGATATATAAGCAATTGGCATAATATTCAAGGCAATCATAGCCATTATCAGGGATTTTCGGCTGTCGGCACGATCACTAACAGCAGAAAAAGCAGCTCTACTTTCAGAGTAGTTGTGGATGCTGCGATCGCATTCACCCAATCGGGTGAACCAGTTGTCAAAGAGGAAATCAATGTAAGAGCTTTATTTTTACAACAAATTTATTTACCTAGCTATAGCTGACTTGACAGACTACTAAAATAGATATACTGCTTCCACTCAAACTGATAACATGAATACTACCACCGTCAGTTTACCTCCTACCCTTGAGTAAGGACACAGCAATGCTCTGCCCCTACAGCATGGTCTATTTATGATCGCAGGATAATTAAGAAAAGCCTGAAAACTTCCTATTTTAGGTAATTCACATCACGACACATTTGTACAGTGCATAAGTCCTAAAATTTTACGAAGTCGGGTATTTGCGGTTTGCAATTCTCACAAATTCCAAGATAGATTATGATAATTTAATTTCCTAAATAGCCCAGACAAGTACTTCCAAAAACTCTTTAAGAACTATTTCATCATTCAAAACAGAAAATGGAATATACCAGCAATAAGGATTAATAGAAATTGATGTTCCTATGACAGACTTAAATCGAGTCAGAAGTTCTGCTTTTTTTTCTTCTAAGTTGAATGGTGACTCGTAGGCGCGAATTTCTACAGTGGCATTACTCCAAACTTGGAAAAAAGTGCGATTTTTTCCCTTGTATCAGCTAGTAGCTTTTGTAGCCCATTCTCTGATTCCTAGGGTTATTCCTTCATTTCAACTAATTGAGAATTATCCTAAATCAAGTAAATACCACCACTCATAAAAACTCCGTTGTATTGACCTAATTTAAGGTTCCCGGTTTCATGAGAAGTGAACACCCATTCAGCGAGTTTGTACATTAAAAAACTGAGATAATCAACTTTGATCGCAACAATCAGATAGAAAGTAGTTTATCGATACATTTAATCTAGTTTTACCTAAAGACAGAAACTAATAATAGACATTCCAAAGTAGGGATACTTTGTAATACATCCAAGGAGATACAAATGCAATTACAACAGATATCAGTTTTAGAAGAAACTCTTTGGCAAGCAGTTCTAAATCGAGATCCCGCAATTGACGGCAAGTTTTTCTACGGTGTTCGCTCTACAGGCGTTTATTGCCGACCTATTTGCCCTAGTCGCAGACCAAATCGCAATCAAGTTTGTTTCTTCCAGTCGGTACAAGAGGCTGAAATTGCAGGTTTTCGAGCTTGTAAGCGCTGTCAACCACAATTTGAAACAGTTCCAAATACAGCTAAATCCAAAGTTTTAGCAGTATGTCGATATATTGAAGCACAAGGCGATCACATCCCAACCCTCTCAGAATTATGTTCTGAAGTTGAAATGAGTCCCAGTTACCTGCAAAGAATATTTAAGCAAATAATTGGCGTATCCCCCTTTCAATATGCAGATGCGCTACGTAGCCAACGATTGAAGCAGCGTCTTCAGTCAGGAGAAGAAATTGCTCATGCAGTTTACGACACAGGATATGGTTCAAGTAGCCAACTGTATGAGAAAGCACCTAAACAACTGGGAATGACACCAAAAACTTACCGACAAGCTGGAAAGACAATTAAGATTGTCTATGCGATCGCTCCATGTCCACTAGGATATTTGCTTGTGGCAACAACAGAGAAGGGTATCTGTGCCGTTAAACTAGGTAATGAAGCAGACAAGCTTGAACACATTTTGAACCAGGAATTTCACCAAGCGCACATCATACGTGATGACCATACACACAAGGAATGGATACAAGCAATCCTTGACTTTATTGCGGGAGGCGAAGCACATCTCAATTTGCCACTTGATATCCGTGGCACAGCATTTCAAAAACAGGTGTGGGAAGCATTACAAAAAATTCCCTATGGCGAAACCCGCACTTACACTGATATTGCTCGTAATATTGCCAAACCCCACGCAGTCCGCGCTGTAGGTAATGCTTGTGGAGCTAATCCGATCGCGCTGATTGTACCGTGTCATCGGGTGCTGCGGAGTGATGGCAGTCTTGGTGGTTATCACTGGGGAATTGAGCGTAAACAAAAACTGCTTACACAAGAATCGAAATTTCTCAAAGATGACTCAAACACCTGAACTAGAATCGTTGACTGAAGAAAGTCTTACCCGTGGTTTAATGGTGCTTGCCAATCTCGATAGCGATTTGGCTTGGATTTTAGAAACACTGGGGTCTCCACCAATGTGGAAAAGAGAACCGGGTTTTGCAACGCTGTTGTGTATAATTCTGGAACAGCAAGTTTCCGTAGCGGCTGCAAGGGCTGTATTTACGCGACTATGTGCGGTTGTTGTAACTTTAACGCCAGAAAATTTTCTGATATTAGATGATGTTCAATTAAGAGCGATTGGATTCAGTCGGCAAAAGATTTTATACTGTCGTGGGTTGGCGAATGCAATGGCAACTGGTCAGCTTGACCTAAACAAGCTGGAAGGAATGGATGAAACTACTATCAGAACTGAGTTAAAGCGTCTCAAAGGTATCGGAGACTGGACAGTTGATATTTATTTGCTCATGGCGCTGCAACGTCCTGATGTCTTTCCTAAAGGCGATTTAGCGATCGCGATCGCTCTACAAAAACTCAAAAATTTAGCGACGCGTCCAACACCAGTGCAACTAGAAGCAATGACACAGCACTGGCGACCGTGGCGAGCAGTTGCGGCAAGACTTCTATGGCACTATTACCTAAGTAATCCCAAATAATTGCTCTTTCTCCCTTGACGCACTTGGCGGTTCGTATAATAAATATAAACTAAATGGCAGAAAATCAATTAAATCTAACACAAGAAAAGCCTGATAACGCTTCAACGATTCTGCCGATAATCATAGTAATAATTGCATTATTCGCTTTATCTTCAACAGCAATATTTATTAAAATTTCTCTTAGAGAAATGAGCGCTGTTGCTACATTCTTTAATCGCTTATGGATAGCGACTATTATCTTTGGTTTATGGAGTGGAATTAAGCAAGCACATATTCAAATTACAGAAGATAAACCTGTATTACCACAGCAGTCTTATCCAATCAAAGAAATAGGTTTCTTAATAGCAGTGGGTCTAGTTCATGTATTAGGCCGATTATCTTGGACTTGGTCGCTAACTCAGACTGGTGCTGCGAATGCTAATGCTTTGGGTAGTCTCAATCCGCTATTTACTACTTTAGGAGGATGGCTATTTTTTAATCAAATTTTTGGGCGTAAATTTATTATCGGTCTAATCTTAGCCATAATCGGTGCGATCGCAGTTGGATTTGAAGATTTATTGCGCTCCAATAACAATATTACAGGTGATGCTGTTGCCCTCATATCATCGGTTTTTTATGCAGCGAACTTTTTACTTATCGAGCAGATCCGCAATAAGTTTTCAGTTCTCACGATACTTCTGTGGCGTTGTGTGATTGCAACTACATTGATGATACCAGTAGTACTAATCTTTGAAAAACAAGTTTTTCCAGTTACTTTGTCAGGGTGGTTAGTAGTATTTGCGCTAGCTTCTATTTGCGAAGCTTTGGGTCATGGGCTAATTATATACAGCCTCAAAAACTTTTCATCAGGATTCATCTCTTTACTCTTACTACTCAATCCAGTGATTGTTGCAATTCTTGCTTGGATACTATTCTCGGAAAACTTAAGTATTTTTAACTTGTTAGGATTGGCTCTAATTTTAGTGGGTATATATCTTGCAACTTCTAACAAAGAATCTATACAATCTAAAGTTAATGCCCATATCCAATCTCCAGCAGAAAATGGATCTTAAAAAGTTCCCATTCAGATGCAGTACAAAATTATATCGCAAGGTGTAGGGGCACGGCATGCCGTGCCCCTGCGGATGTACTTATTGGTTACAGTTTACCAGTGAATACCTTTTGGGCCGGGCCTGTCATATAAACTCGTTGGTCGATTTCTGACCATTCAATTTGCAAAGGGCCACCAGGTAATTCTATAGTCGCGGTGCGATCGCATTTCCCGGTTAACACTCCAGCTACCAAGGAAGCACAAGCACCAGTACCACAAGCTAATGTAATTCCAGCACCCCGTTCCCACACCCGCATTTTCAAATAGTCACGACGCACCACTTGCATAAATTCGGTATTTATGCGTTGGGGAAAAACTGAGTGATGCTCAAATTTCGGGCCGATGGTTTCTAACTCAATTGCTGCGACATCTTCCACAAAGGTAATGCAGTGGGGATTTCCCATATTTACACAGGTCACATCCCAAGTTTTCCCCGCCACCTCTAACGGCTGGGAAATGACTTTTTCTTCATTGGGTGTAAGAGTGGTGGGAATTTCGCCAGCGAGTAACCTGGGTAAACCCATGTCTACTTTAACTAGACCATTAGATATGAGTTGGGGAGTCATTATACCACCCAAAGTATGAATGCGATATGAGTCTTTATTTCGGGATTCACCTTCTAAATCAGCCAAAAAGCCAGCTAAACAACGAATGCCGTTGCCACACATTTCTGGTTCTGAACCATCGGAATTAAAAATCCGCATGGTGTAATCCGTGCCATTTTCTCCAGGTAAAGCAAAAATTACACCATCAGCACCGATACCAAAATGGCGATCGCACAACTTAATGGCTTGCTCTGGAGTCACTACAGGCTCAGATGACGAGCGATTGTCAATCAGAATAAAGTCGTTACCTAGACCATGATACTTAGTAAATTCGATTGCCATTTCTTCAAGGATGAATTATCAAGGATTAGTTACTCTTTATTTTGCCTTGTAGGTTCATCTTTACTAAAAATGCTTACCGAATTTGACACCACTTTACCCAGTATTAGACAAGTCCAAAACCTGATTAAACATACAACGCCAGTAGAGTTAAAGCTGCTGACTCAGGATGTGCTGACAGGAAAGGTTGTATGGCAAGATCCACAGTGTATTTGTATTGCTGATGAAAACAGTCAGCAAACCACCGTTTGGAAACAAGCGATCGCATACATCAAGCCGAAAACAAGTTAGGAGTGAAGAATTAAAACTCATAACTCATGACTCATAACTAATCAAGAACATTATCCATCGGCAGGAACTCTTTGAACGCTTCTGCCTCCCCAGCTTTCACCACTGGTATAGAAATGGGTACTGAAGTGGCGATCGCAAATAACTGTTGTAGTTGACTCAGACCTGTCAAGCCACCACATAATAATACTTGGTCGCCAACTCGCAAGTCCATACCGCCATCAGGATAGCGGATAAACTTGCCATCGCGCCGGATTGCTTGTACCTGTACTCCATATTGCTTGGCGATATCTAAATCTGCAAGGGTTTTACCAAGCGTTGGCGTATCTGCATTCACTGTAACCCACTGGCAAGCACTATTTTCTCCGGGAACAGCAGCTTGTCCCTTAGCGAATTCTGCTAAAGCCGCCAGTTCTTCATCTGCTCCCACTACCAGCAAGCGATCGCCTTCTGCCAATTTGGTTTGATTGTTGGGATAATCGATTTCATCGCCGTTAGCGCGGCGAATTGCCATTAAACTCGCTCCTGTTAAATAGCGCATATCTGCTTCTTCTATGCTCATGCCAATTAAAGGCGAATCAGCTGGTAAAGGATACCAGCGTTGATTTAGATCGCGAGTTGCTTGGCGCAAATCACGAGCAACTTCAGTCGCAGAACGCTCTGGCCGAAAATCTAAATAATGATCGTTGCGGATTTGTTGCATTCCCCGTTGGACGACAGTTGACGACAACAAGCCTAAGCTAGTTAATAAATGAGTTGCCATTTCTAAGCTAGCTTCAAACTCTGGTTGCACAACTTCTTTCGCTCCCAATTGATACAGCACCTCAATATTTTTATCCTGGGTAGCACGAACAACCAAATCTAATTCTGGGCGCAATTCCAAAGCGCGTTTCAAGCAAAGACGGGTACTCATAGGATCTGGAAGTGCGATCGCCATTCCTTTGGCATGATTCACCCCAGCAGTTTCCAAAACGTGTAAACTTACGCAATTGCCATAGACATAAGATATCCCAGCCTCACGCAACTGCTGAATTCGACTCTCTGATTGGTCGATTACCACCACAGGTATGTCGTGTTGCAGCAATAACTTCACCAAGTTTTTGCCGACTCGCCCATAACCGCAGACTACCAGATGGTCTTTGAAGGGCAAATCTTCCGACACATCCCGCGCCTCATCTTCTGCTAAATACGGTTTCAACCAGGGCATTGATTCGGCAAAGTTAAATAAAAATGGCACTAACCGCAATACAAATGGAGTAAGCATGAGAGTGACTGCGGTGGTTCCTAAAATTAATAAGTATATTTGTCGAGACACCAGCCCCAAAGACTGCCCTTTGCTAGCGAGAACAAAGGAAAATTCCCCAATTTGCGCCAGTCCCAAACCGGCAATTATGGCTGTTTTCAAAGGGTAGCGGAATAGTTTTACTAGGGGCGTGATAATTAAAAACTTACCTACGAAAACTATTGCCACCAAACCTAAAATCAATTCCAGGTTGTTCCATAAAAACACTGGGTCAATTAACATCCCAATGGCGGCAAAAAATAAACTGGCAAAGATATCTCGCAGTGGTTCAACATAAGTCAAGGTTTGATCGGCATACTCCACCTCAGAAATCATCAAACCGGCGACAAATGCCCCCATTTCAATCGATAGTCCCAAATACTCTGTTAACAGGGCAATTCCCAAACACAGGGCTACAACTCCTAATAAAAATAGTTCTCGGCTTTCGGTACGGGCTAACAGTCGCAACAAAGGCGGTATCAGCCAAATCCCTGCACCTACCGCTCCAGCAGCGAATAAAGCAATCCACAGCAGCGCTGTCAGCACGGCAATACCAATAGTTTCTGCTGGTTGGTTGAGGGCTGGTAAGACTGCTAACATTAGTCCTAATGCCAAGTCCTGTACCACCAAAATTCCCAACATTACTTGTCCGTGGGGCGTTTCAGTTTCGTTGCGTTCCATCAAGCACTTGAGGACAACCGCCGTGGAAGACAAGGACAGAATACACCCTAAAAACACCCCCTTTGCAGGTAAAGCTCCCCAGGCTCCGCTTAACCCGCACACCACAACTGTCACCAAAATCGTTAGAGCAATTTGGAGTCCACCGCCGCCAAGAGCGATCGCTTTTACCTTTTTGAGTTCCGCTAAGGAAAATTCCACACCCAAGGCGAATAACAAAAAGGCGACTCCGAACTGTGCCAGAGTCTCTACTTGAATAAGTTCTTTAATTAATCCCAGTCCGGCTGGGCCAATGATCATCCCGCCAATGAGATATCCAAGCAACACGGGTTGTCGCAAAAGCGCTGCCAACAGCCCACCACAGGCGGCAACGCCTAGAACTAAAACCAAATCAACAATTAGCCTAAAATCTTCTTGCACCAGTTTTAAAAGAACTATTAAGACCTATTAATTTAGGATACAAAGTTTTATGATTTCAAACAGCTTGTTTGGTGAAAGAGCGAGAGAATTTGCATATTGGGCATTGGGCAGGGAGCAAGAAGGATGTGGGGTAATAATCAATCAATCATGCGATCGCTACCTAGCCCAAAAATTATGTTTCTTAAAAGATGTTAGGCAAATCACCAAACTAAAACGGGTGGCGAAAAAAGCCAAAAAACAAATCACGAATTATACCTTACTTCCCACTCATAGCCCAGAGTTGATAAGCTTAAAAAAAATAACTGTTAAAAAATCTAAAAATTTTAGTAAAAGTACTCACTGCATTCGCCAGACTTGTATTTTTAGGTAAATGTAGTTTTTTAGATATTTGTAAAGTATCGGGGAGTCTAGTAGATGAAGATACTGGTATTGAGTTGGGAGTTTCCACCAAGGATTGTTGGGGGAATTGCGCGGCATGTCGCGGAGTTGTACCCAGAACTGGTAAAACTAGGATATGAAATTCACCTGATTACAGCAGAGTTTGGTCAGGCATCAATGTACGAGGTGGTTGAGGGAGTAAAGGTGCATCGAGTGCCAGTTCCACATAGCAACGACTTTTTCCACTGGGTAGTAAATCTCAACTTGAGTATGGGAGATCACGGCGGAAAGTTGATTTTGGAAGAAGGGCCCTTTGATTTAATTCATGCCCATGATTGGTTAGTGGGAGATGCTGCGATCGCTCTCAAGCATAATTTTAAAATACCACTAATCGCCACAATCCACGCTACCGAATACGGACGCTACAACGGTATTCACACAGAGATCCAAGGCTATATAAATGGTAAAGAAATTTTACTGGCTTACAATGCTTGGCGGATTATTGTTTGTAGCGACTATATGCGCCAAGAAGTAGAACGAGCGCTACATAGTCCTTGGGATAAAATCGATGTCATTTATAACGGTATCCGCGCCGAAAAGAAACAGCATCACGTAGATTTTCATGCTCTGAATTTTCGCCGCCAATTCGCCACAGACAATGAGCAAATCGTTTATTACCTTGGTCGCATGACTTACGAAAAAGGTGTACCTGTATTGCTCAATGCCGCACCTAAGATCCTTTCGCAAATGGGAGGTAACGTTAAATTTGTAATTGTTGGTGGCGGCAATACTGACCATCTCAAGCGCCAAGCCTGGGATTTGAGAATTTGGCATCATTGCTATTTTACAGGTTTTCTCTCCGATCAATACTTAGATAGATTCCAAACTGTCGCTGACTGTGCTGTTTTTCCTAGTCTTTACGAACCCTTTGGAATTGTGGCTTTAGAAAGCTTTGCTTCTCGTGTTCCGGTAGTAGTTTCTGATACTGGTGGTTTTCCAGAAGTGGTGCAACATACCAAAACAGGCATTGTGACTTGGGTAAACAATCCCGATTCTTTAGCTTGGGGAATTTTAGAAGTATTGAAAAATCCCGGATATCGGCAATGGCTGGTGGATAATGCTTATGAAGATTTACAGCGGCGCTTTAGCTGGCCAAAATTAGCCAAGCAAACCGATCAAGTTTATCAGCGAGTTGTACAAGAGCGATCGCAAGTTGCTTGGTAGTAGGCTAGCAAAACTGGGTTAATTTATGAGGATGTACTTGAAAAATGCTTTTACCATCTATCCGTGTGCATTGTATCTAAAAGAGAAGCGCTATAAAGGACACAGCGAATGTGAAGATTTTCGCACAGTAGCATAAAGAATTAATGATTACTCTGCGTTATTTTGCGTTAAAAAACAGTACAAGACCTGTACGCTGGAAATTTTACCCTCTCTAGTGCGACAGTTAAGCTAATGCGCGTTTAAATTGCATATTTTTCGTTGATACTGTCATTTGTTATTGATTATTTACAAAGGATGACTAATGACAAAGCACAAATTTCACGAATAAATAAGCAATTAAGATGCGTCATAGCCTAGCAATAATTGCAGTTTGTCCAAAAGCTTAGTATGACAAAGGCATTCCCAAGCATAGCAAGGCGCTTGAAAAATACAGGAATCAAGTTGTTGAAGATGGGAACCTCTCTAATAACCCGTTTTATCGAAAACTGGAAACGCTACTTCCTGGGTGACACTGTTGATGTTGATATCCGCCCCTCCTCCTCCCTTGATGTCCGTTCTTCCTTAAGGGGGCCAGTCCTGAGTTTGGGTGGAGGTGGCCCCGATGTCGATGATGCTATTCAGTGGATGATTAATCAAGTTCGAGGAAGTAGTAACTCCGATAGTAGAGTTAATGTTGTAGTTCTTCGCACTAGTGGTACTCACGATTACAATCGGCTAATTTATGCCATGAAGGGCGTAAACTCAGTGGAAACTCTTTTGGTTCGCAATAGAGAAGAGGCAAACAAAGCCGAGATTTTTGAAAAAGTCAGAAATGCTGATGTAGTTTTCTTTGCTGGCGGCGACCAATGTCAATACATCCGCAGCTGGAAAGATACTAAGCTTGAGGCTGCCGTCAAGTCAGTTTACCTTAAGGGAGGTGGTATTGGTGGCACCAGTGCGGGTGCAATGATCCAAAGTGATTGTGTCTATGATGCTTGCGCTTCTTCCGAAAAGGGCATTGAAACTAGAGATGCACTTGAAGATCCTTACCGAGACATTACTTTTACTTACAACTTTTTCAATTGGAGTAATTTGAAAGGAACTATCGTAGATACACACTTCGATAGGCGGGAAAGAATGGGTAGAATTATGACTTTCATTGCCCGTCAAATTAAGGATGGTGTATCTAGCAGTGTTTTAGGCATAGCGGTTAGTGAAAGTACATCAGTTCTTGTGGATAAAAACGGTTTGGTGAAAGTTATGGGTAGAGGTGCGGCGTACTTTGTACTTGGCAATCATCTGCCGGAAGTATGCGAACCCCGAACGCCTTTGACCTTTTCCAATTACAAAATTTGGAAAGTTCGCAGTGGCGACACCTTTAATCTTAAAAACCGACCAACCTCTGGGTACTATCTCAGGAGCGTTAAAAGGGGACGGATTGATTCAAATCCGTATTGAGTGGGGAGTGGGGAGCAGGGGGAGCAAGAGTGGAATAACTAATGCCCCATCCTCCATGCCCCATGCCCAAAGTTATATTTATTCGATTATGCAAATTAGATGTTTTCTAGCTTATTTTTGAGCAAGTCTAATGTATGAGCAGTGGATATTAACACAAAATTTAATCTTAGTACTTGAGTGTTGTGTTTTCAACAGTATTAATTCATACTTCAGATAGCTGTTGAGAAAATATTTGCAGCTTAAAGTAGCAATTGGCTCAAAGATTCTTGAAGCAAGTAGATATGCAAACCAAACAACTTGGTAATTCGGAACTTCACATTACCCCAATTGGCTTTGGTGCTTGGGCGATTGGTGGAGGTGGGTGGGCTTTTGCTTGGGGAACCCAGGATGACCAGGAATCGATCGCAGCGATCAATCGCGCTCTGGATCTGGGTGTTAATTGGATTGACACCGCAGCTATTTACGGTCTGGGGCATTCCGAGGAGGTTGTGGCTCAGGCACTCAAAGGTCGATCTAGTCGCCCCTACATCTTCACTAAATGCTCGATGATTTGGGATGAGAAGGGCGAAATCGGTCGCAGCCTCAAGACGGATTCTGTGCGGCGAGAAGTTGAAGCGAGTTTGCGCCGACTTGACATTGAAACCATTGACCTCTATCAAATTCACTGGCCCAACCCCGATTCAGACATTGAAGAAGGTTGGACAACTCTTTCTAAGCTTAAGGATGAAGGGAAGGTTCGCTATATTGGGGTTTCTAACTTTAATGTAGAACAGTTAAAACGTGTCCAAGAGATTGCACCAGTTACCTCATTGCAACCACCTTATTCACTGGTGAAGCGCGATGTAGATAAAGAAATACTACCTTTTTGTAAGGAAAATAACATAGGTGTAATTGTATATTCACCAATGCAATCTGGGTTGCTCACAGGAAAGATGACACCTGAGCGGATTGCCAATTTACCAGATGATGATTGGCGTAGGAAGAGTAATGAGTTTCAGGAGCCACGTCTATCTCGTAACCTGAAGCTGGTCGAGGTGTTGCAGCACATTGGTCAACAACACGATCGCTCACCGGGTGAGGTAGCGATCGCTTGGACTTTAAATAATCCAGCAGTGACTGCTGCGATCGTTGGCGCGCGCAATCCAAAGCAGGTAGAAGGAATTATCGGTGCTGGAGAATTTCGTCTTAATCAGCAGGAACTAGATGAGATTGCCACTTTCCTACGCGAGAATCCATAAAATATCTGATTTTAGGAGACTGGAAAAACCCACGCTTAGAGGTTGTTTGAAAAGTGCTTCGCTGTGACTTTAGACACTTTAGATCCCCCCTAACCCCCCTTTTTAAGGGGAAAACCGGAATCAAAGTCCCCCTTTTGAAGGGGGATTTAGGGGGATCTAAAATTTTTGATACCGACAAGAGGACTTTTCAAACATCCTCTTAAAAGCGTGGGATGGCAACCAAGGAAGCAGACAATTTATAGCATATTTCGAGGAAGATGAAGTAGACAAGCTGAGTCTCAAAAGCAAGTCTAAAGCGTGTTTTTCTTCTGTTAGCGCAGCGGGGCGTAGTCCATTCTGACTCCTGAATTATTCTTCAATTCACTTTGTCGCTATACCAATAATGTGAGGACTAACAATCGGCAATTGTGCATCAAACCGCTCATAATTGACACTGCTAAAACCAGCCTTTTCTAAAGCTATCCAAGTTTCTCTATCTGGATGACAACCATCACCTATCGCTTTCCAAACCGGACTAATTGTGTTTTGTAGCCTTCGCAATAAACTTCCTTCCGGTGCAGCAACGTGTTCAATAAATAAGAAGCGTCCACCTGGTTTAAGTACTCTTAAAATTGCCTGTAATGTATAATCTATATTCGGCACTGAGCACAAAACTAAAGTACTAATAACTGTATCTATGCTGTTATCTTCAGCATCTAACCATTCAGCATTTCCAATGCGGAGGTCGATGTTTAAACCCAGTTTTCGTGCTTGTTTTTTGAGATAGGAATGCATGTGTGGGTTCGGCTCAATTCCTATCCAGTGAATATCTTTAGGGTAATAAGGCAGGTTAGGGCCAGTTCCTGGGCCAATTTCTAACACTTTACCTTGAAGATTCGCAAAAAGAGAACGTTTGCGGTCGCTGACAATTTTATCATACGTGCCGCTACTTTGAGCCATCATCCAGGCGAAAAAACGCTTACCAAACTTTGCATTAATCTGATTTGGTGAATCTCCAATAATTTGGTTTACAGTCATCATCCATTTCCTAATTTTTGAGGCTATAAATTTGTGTCACAAGCAACCATTTATAGGCTTAAGATACGATACTTCATGTTTCTTAGACCTCATCCATTAGACTCACCCGATAGGATGATTTTTAATAATGCTCGGTTTTTGGATTTTAAACTTGAATTTGGTTTTGGAAAAAGGTTAAAGGTTTTTTCTTTGCCCTTTCTTATTCCCCTTTTCCCCTTAGCCGACAAATCTTGAGATGATTTGGATTAAAGATAACAAAGAGCGTTCCCCAATAGGGAACGCTAGATTTTGGTAAACTCTGTTAAGATAATATGAATTTAAAAGGAAAATTGCTAGTTGCTAAAATTAGGCATGGAGATTCGCTTGTTCCTGCAACCAAGGATCTACAGGTTGTCCATCCTTGCGGCGTAATTCAATCTCCACTACCATCACTTCTTTGGAACCAGGAGGCGCGGGTTTTTTATTGAAAATAATGTCATAATCTTCTGGATTGTGTTTGCGTTCTTTCAACCATTCCTGCACCTTAGTTGTGGCAAAAAATGATTGCCCTTGCTCAAACATTCGGGTAATCTGCAATTGCAATGTATAAGGATTTATGCGACCCATTTTTTACCGCCTTTGTTACGTGAATTTTAGAACAAGTAATCTGCTTGACCTAGATAATCTAATATTAGTGCGTAGTACTGACACCTGACACTTCGCGCACAGGTAGAACTTCCATATTCAACGCTCTACTAGTCTGTCAAGTTTAAAATCATAGGTAAGCAAGTTCATAGTAAGCACTAAAGTTCTTACTACAAACCATCATGTCAAAAAAATGACTGTATTCCCCCATTAAAGTTGTAGGTACAGCAGGGGACGAGAGAACGGATTTGTTAAGGATTATTCAGCATTTCTCTATGCCTCGACAACATTTAACTACTTAATTCTGTTATAGATTGGAGAGAAGCACGCCGCTTCAAAAACTGACCAACAGACCGAGATGGTTGTTATGAAGAGCAAAAATCAAGCTGTTTTCGCTTTAATTGTAAAAAGTACTATTGTGTTTTTACCCTTACTGCTATCCGCTGGAATTGCCAGTGGACAATCTACACCATCACCTTCCCCGGCACTAACTCCTACTCCGGTGTTATCGACTCAGGAACGGGAAGAATTAGCGCGACTAAGAGCAGAAAAGCGAGTTCAACAGCAAATTCAATCTGATTTTAAGAGCGCTTTTAGCCGTACAACTATTTTACTCGATGTTTGGCTAGTTATATTAAGTCTATTTCCAGTAGCAATCATTGGTTTATTATGGCTGCTGCGACGAGTGGTAATCCGGGAAATTGTTGATAGAGCAATGCAACAAATACGAGGCATGGAGGAATTGCAAAATCAGCTAACCACTGTTAAACAAGACGCTGAAAATGTTATTCAAGAAGCTAAAAAAATCAATTATGAATTAGAACAGGAAACGACTGCTTTACAACAAAAAATTAAAAATGAACAAGAAAATGTATCTATCTTGACATCTGAGCTAGATTTAGCTAAAGCACAGGTGTTAACTAGATTAGAAACTCAACTAAAAGCATCTCAAGAAAATGTAGAAAAATTAGAGTTAAAATTTGCTTCTGGGCTATCTAAGTTAGAGTTTGATGCTCAACAACAAAGAGATATAGCATTGAATAATCTAGGAAACTTAGCATCTATCATAGCAGAGGATTTGTCTAAGTTAAAGTTAGGTGTGCAACAACAGCAAGAACTAGCAGTTTATGATTTAGAAGTATCAAGGTCTGAGTTCACCTCTCAAGTTTCTAAATGGCAGTCTGATGCTGAAAAGCAAAAGGATATAGCTTTTGAAAGCTTAAAAAAATTGCAGTTAGACTTTGCTGAAAAACTATCTGGATTACAGTTAGATGCTCAAAAGCAGAAAGATATTACACTTGAAAATTTGGCAATATTCGATAAAGAATTGAAATTTCAACTATCTGAATTACAGGTAGATGCTCAGGAAGAAAAAAATAAAATTGTTGACAATTTAGCAGCATTGCAGTCAGAGTTTACTACTCAACTATCTGAACTACAAGTAGATGTTCAAAAGTGCAAAGAGTTAATCATTGGAAATTTAGAAAAATCTGGTTCTGAGTTTACTTCGCAATTTTCAGAATTACAATGGAATGTTCAACAACAAAAAATTCTGATTTTAGAGAAGTTGGAAAGATTAGAAACTGAGTTGGTCTCTCAACTCTCTGAGTTACAATTGGATGCCCAAGAAAGAAAGGATCTCATCCTTCAAGAACTAACTGAAATTACACCTGAATCTATCTTAGAGATGGTGAATTCTGAAGTTGAGGAAGAAATACAAAAACAACCAGAACAACCAGAATTTACTGTTGATGAATATGTACAACAGGGGGATGGGCTGTTTTCGCAAAGGCGTTATGAAGATGCGATCGCAGCTTACAATCAAGCGGTTAAAATTCAACCTGATCAACCTGTGGCTTGGTTAAAACGAGGTCTAACTCTGGGGAGGTTGAAACTTTACAAGGATGCGATCACATCTTATGATAGAGCTATTCAGATTCAACCAGATTATCATCAAGCTTGGTGCGATCGCGGCGTTGCTTTTGGTAACTTACAACAACATCAGCAAGCCTTTGCCTCATTTGATAAAGCTACACAAATCAAGCCTGATGATGCCATTGCTTGGTTGAATCGCGGTCTTTCCCTAGTAGCATTAGACCAATACGAAGAAGCAATAGTGTCTCTAGATAAAGCTTTAGAATTCCAACCCAATTCTCCTAAAATCTGGGATAAACGCGGTTACACTTTAGTAAGATTGGGACGCGATGATGAAGCGATCGCTAGTTTTAACAAAGCTTTAGAAATCAAGCCAGATTATGCTAGTGCCTATTACAACAAAGCAGCCTGTTACGCACTGCAAAGACAAGTTGACCGATGTTTGTTAACTTTGCAACAAGCAATTGAGCTTAATCCTAGGTATAAAGAAGATGCAGCAAGTGACCTAGATTTTGATGAGATTGCCGACGATGAGCGCTTTAAGCAATTAGTTGCAGAGTAAAAATCTAATTATTGGGTATTAGGCATTAGTTATTCCACTCATGCTCCCCCTGCTCCCCCTGCTCCCCCTGCTCCTCTTCCCCCCACTCCCTATTCCCCACTCCCCCGATTTGGATTTTGCTCCCCAGACATCGCTTTGAGTTTAGATGTAAAAGAGTCAGTGCGATCGCTTTTTTCGGGAGTAAATTGTCCAATTGGGGCATGAATAGCAGCAGGTGGGAGTAGCTTCGGCTGTTGTTGATAATGGTTTGGTGATGGATAAGGCAGTGGACTTTCTGGTGAAGTTTGCTTTTGGCTGACAGCAGACGATAGCTGAAGGGTTTTCGAAGAGGCAAATTTCCCAGATAGAGGGGACTTTAAGACAGTTTTATGATCTCTATCTTCCTGCTTCTCCTCTTCTTGACTCAAAGATGTCCTTGGTTCGGAACTGTTGAGTTGTAGAGTTGCCGTATTGCTGTATTGATAACCATTACGAATCTTAGCTGGTGGTAATTGAGGACTCGTTATCTCTACAGTGGGGTTTTTCTTAGCTAGCGATAGGCTTGGTGCAGGCGATGAGGTTAAGCTTTGGGGAAATTTGCTACAAATCATCCGTTCAAATTCCATGTTGAAATGATATGTAGCCTGATCCCGGCGCTGCCAAAATACTAATATTTGCTGCACGGAAACCGCTTTATAACGACCTTGATATAGCGCCTCAATCACTGCCAGGTGTAGCCAATTCAGCGGGTATTGCGCTTGCCAACGCTCAACTAGCTCATTGGCAGTATAGCCACTGAGATCAAAACTATAGTTAATTAATAAGGCGATCGCTAAGTTGGCAGAAGTATCTGGAAGTGTTGTTAACATGGGGCTATTAGCTTTCGGCAATAGGTCTAAAATTTGTCACCCATCGCATATTAGCCTAACGTGCTTTTAACTACATGGTTTTTTTTTCCACGAGTTACTAAGCCGATAAGCAATGTTTCTTATTCTACTTGTCAACCTCTAGAATGCAACCCTACATAGACAGATTTAATCGCAGATGTTCGCCCAATGGCAACTAATGCCTGATAAATCATTGCTGCAACTTCAGCGCGTGTTGCTTCCCGTAAAGGTGCAAGTAGTTTGGGATCTGGGTAATTAACGATGATTTTTTGTTGTGTAGCAGTAGCAACGGCTTTTCGGGCATAGTCGGGGATGGTATGGCGATCGCTATATACTTCTAAAACATCGCTATCAACCGCTGGTAGTCCCAGTCCGTATACTAGGGAGACAATCACCTGTAATCGTTGCACATTTTGATCGGGGCGGAAAGTGCGATCGCTAAATCCACCAACAAAGCCACCGCTAGCCGCGATTTGGATAGCCCTATAAGCCCAAAAATCCTTGGGTACATCTGTAAAATCAGGTGCCGAGATTTTGGGAAATGGATTAAAGGCGATCGCTACCAGAGATGCATACTGGGCGCGAGTCATGGATTTATCTGGCTGATAGTTACCATTGGCAAAAACATGAGTTAAATTCATGCTCACTAATGCCTGAATAAATGGTTCTGCCCAATGTCCATCTAGTTCGGGAGACGCGGGGAGAGGAGGGGAAAAGGGGAGCTTTTGAGATGGAGACTCTATTGGGTTGTCAGAAAAACTGATATTAATTGATACTTGATTACCTGGGATCAATTCAACCAAGCCTTTGATTAGAGAAGGATTGAATTGATTACCTACGGAAACTAGCTTTTTTGCGGTAGCATTATATAAATCAAATTCATTTTGGTCACGAAAAATATTATCACCGGGATCTTCGGTATTGCCTAAATCTGGGACTGCATTGCCATTGACTAATAAACCACCTTGGGTATTTTTAGTAATAAGATTTTGACGCAGCACAGGTTGGGCGTTGCGAGAAAGTGCGATCGCGGTGCGATTTTCTGATAATTTATTATTTGCGATCGCCGGAGCGGCAAAGTCACTAATTGCTATGCCCAAGGGGTTTCTTTGAAATACATTCTCTACTACTTCTCCCTGGCTATGGCCTGCCATCACTAACCCGCTAGCAGTATTTTGCACAAATACGTTATTTAAAATTGTGGGTTTGGCAGTACCAGTGGTAAACACACCTTCCCGCCCACAGTTGCTAAAAGTATTGTTAGCTAAAGTGGGTGCAGCCGATTCAATCCAGATACCAGTACCTTTGACTGACGGATTAGTGACAGTTACACCTAAAAGACTGGCATTATCTACCAAGAGCAGCGTAATATTCTGCATACCAAAGCTAGGGCTTTGATACTCGCCACTCCCGGAAATTACGATCCCTGCGCCTTTATTAGCTTCGTTACCCACCACTGTCGCCCCTCCAGGGATAACCAGTGGGAACACCTCATCATTGGCGCTGCTGTAAATCCCCGATTCCAGATGAATTATCGTGGGCATCTTGGTTACTTTTAAGGCACGGGTGAGGCTTTTAAACGGACTCAACCGTGAACCAGTATTGGTATCATTCCCTGTCATAGGGTTGACATAGAGTGTGACAACGAGGATAGAGTTCACCATTGATAGTTGAGAGTCAATTGTTTAACTATGACAATCATAAATAACACTACTTGTAGCAAACTTTTTCAAAGTAGTACCTTTGTGCGTAGAAAATATATCCACGTTACTTTTTCTTGTAAGTGGAGTATGCATACATACAAGTTATAGACTCTCACTGTGGTGGGAAAGAATGCGAGGCTCCGACTAGAGTGTTGACTCTGTGCCTTTTTAAGGGATAAAAATTCATATAAAATTTGTGTAGTCATTGCGAACAAAGCGAAGCAATGACAAAAAATATATTTTTCACTCTCGCAAAAATAGCATGAACCGAAAATCACCAAATTTCATCAAAAAACCTTTTTAAGGGGGCAATCTCAAAAGCCCCCAACTTCAGTTATGGGGAATGCATTACACATTCCCATCTAAGACTGTTCCTTCTATATTGGCTCCATCCAAATTTGCGCCGCTCAAATTTGTCTGGTTCAAATCTGCTTGAGTGAGATTTGCCTGGGATAAGTCAGCTACAGTCAAATCTGCACCACTCAAATCAGCTCCATCTAGATTTGCCGCTATCAAGTTTGCTTCCTGCAAATCCGCGTCACTTAAGTTAGTTTCAATCAGTTTAGCAACCGTCAAATCAGCCTGACTTAAATTAGCTCCTTCCATTGCGGCTCCATCCAAAATAGCTCCATCTAAAATAGCTCCGCTTAAATTGCTACCACTGAGATCAGCATTGCTCAAATCTGCTCCATTTAAATCTGCCTCAATCAAACTGGCTTGGGCTAAATTAGCGTGACTTAGATTAGCTCCATCTAAAATTGCTCTATCTAAAATTACGCCACTGAGATTGGCTTCCCTTAAGTTTGCCTCGCTCAAGTTGACACCAGTAAAGTCTCTGACACCTGCGGCATAGTTTTTCAGGAGTTGATCTGCTTTCATATCTGTCGCTGTGCTAAGGAACGTTTAATTGATTACCCAGACAAGCAGCAAATCCTCAGCACGCGCTACTGAGAATAGATGTGGTGAATCAAACTAGAGTGGATATTTAATTGCTTTTATTCATTATAGCCATACTCAACTACTGGCGCTACTACCTAGAGTTATGAGTTACTTTCATACTTAAGACGGATGTTGCTGATCTTAAAAATTTAAGCATTAGTGCAAAGCGATCGCTATACTCAATTGTGGTGTTCGTCTGGCAGAGGTTATGGCAAAACCAATTCGTATTCTTTTGCAGACTACGATTCCTACGACTGAAAATGACTGGAGTATTTTTCGTTTCTCGATGTTACAAAATTACTTAGCATCAATTCAAGACGAAGCAGGAAACTCCTTATTTGAAGTTACAGGACGTGATTATGAATCAGATGCAGTCGGTGGCGATCCAGTTTTAAGTAGTCTGGATAAATCAGATTTTGATGAACTTTGGCTATTTGGCTTAGAGGTGGATAATGGTTTAACCGAAAAAGACATTGCCGGAATTAATGCTTTTCGGCAACGCGGCGGTGGGATTTTGACAACACGCGATCATCAGGATATGGGCTGCTCGATGTGTGGTTTAATTCATATTGGTGATGTCCACTATTTCAACACCAAAAATCCCGATCCCGATGAATCTCGTTGGAGCCGAGATGACTCATACACAACTTATATCTCCTGGCCCAACTATCATTCTGGAGCTAACGGCGATTATCAAAAAATTACCATTGTTGAACCCATTCACGAACTTTTAAAAAATCCTAATTCACCTTCAGGAAGTATCGAGTTTTTCCCAACACATCCCCATGAAGGCGGTATTGGCGCACCTGTGGGCAATGCAAACGCACGGGTAATTGCCCTGGGTAAAAGTTTAGTTACAGGTCGTAACTTCAATTTGGTTGTAGCGATCGAGCATCATCAAGATAAGCAGGGAAATATATTAGGACGAGCAGTAGCTAACTCCAGCTTTCATCATCTAGTAGATTACAACTGGGATATTAATAAAGGCTGTCCCACTTTTGTAGATGAGCAACCAGGAGATGGAATGAAAAAAGAGCCGCGTGCCTTAGAAGATATCAAAACCTATGTGCGTAACGTCGCTTTCTGGCTAGCAAATTGATTGAAATTGAAATATTTCCAGCGAGTTTTGATGTTTGTAGTGAGGTACACCCGTAGGGGCACGGCATGCCGTGCCCCTACAACTTGCTTGTCCAATACAGACTTAATCCCGGATTTCTCACCACACCTCGAATGGAGGAGTAATGAGTAGTAAGTAAGGAGTAAGAAGTTGTGAGTTAAAAATTTTACTTATTACCCATTACTTATTACTCATCATCAAACACAAAGGAGCTTGTGAGAAATGCGGGTTAATGCTGCAAGGGTTGGGGTTTACGTTTCCCCGCCAACCACTACATCTCGAATTCTCAGACTAGGGCCACCACAACCCACAGACAAGCCGTTTTGTCCTCCTTTACCACAACCGCCAGATTCATCCCAGTAGAAATCATCACCAAGTGCCTCAATATCCGCTAAAGTTTGGAATACATTTCCTGAAAGCGTCACATCCCGCACAGGTTCAGCAATTTTGCCATTCCTAATCATCCACGCTTCCCCAGCACTAAAGGTAAACATTTCCCCATTTGTCATCCCACCCAACCAATTACGGGCATAAACCCCTTCTTTGATATCAGTGAATAAGTCTCCAACTGGTGTTTTACCCCGTTCAATCCAAGTGTTTGTCATCCGCACAATAGGGGTAAAGTGATAGTTTAGACAGCGAGCGTTACCCGTAGGCGCTTCTTCCAATTTGCCAGCGGTTTCACGAGAATGTAAACGTCCAACTAAAACACCATCTTTAATTAGTTGAGTAGTAGTAGCAGGCGTGCCTTCATCGTCGTAAAAATAGCTCCCGCGATGTCCCTCTGGAGCCGCACCATCAAAAATTTGCAATTCTTCTGGGCCAAACCGCCGTCCGATGGTCATCACTTCCAGCAAATCGGGATTTTCATAAGCCATGTCAGCCTCAGAAAGATGTCCAAAAGCTTCGTGGACGAATAAACCCGTGAGAATTGGGTCAATGACAACGGTGTAAGTATTGCCTTTGACCGATGGCAGAGATAAAGCAGCGATCGCTCTTTGAGCGGCACCTTTTACCTGTTCATCCAAATCAGTTAAATCTTCGTAAGCTTTGCGAGAGCCATTAGTTTCCCGTCCAGTTTGTACGGTTTCGCCATTTCTGGCGGTGGCGGCAAAGCGCATTTCCATATCCACCCAAGATTGCTCGATTAAAGTGCCTTCTGAGGTAGCAATGATCACTTTTTGGGCGCTGTCACCGTAACGCACCGAGGTAGTGGTAATCCGGCGATCAACGCTTTTGAGCAATTGGGCATAGCGATCGCACAATTGTTTTTTTTGCGAGAGCGGGATATTTCGCGGGTCTGCACCTTTTAGGGGGAGAATGCACACTGCTTGCACCGGGTCAATGGGTGCAAGTAAAGTTTCTTCATCTCCAACCATCCGCGCAGCAGCGATCGCCTCTTCTATCCGATCCTGGATTGTCGCCAATTGGTTAAAGCAGCTCAATCCCCATCCACCTTTATAACAAGCGCGAATATGTCCACCAATGGAGATGCCTTCACTGAGAGTTTCTACCTTGTCGCCACGCAACAAGATATCAGTCCCTTCTGCTTCTTCCAGGCGAATCATCAGATAATCTACACGCCCTGAGTAACGTGTGATCAGGTCAGAAAGTAAATTTTGTGCGTCAGCAAGTGTAGTCGGCATTTCCAATTAGTAACAATGACGAACTGCATTTATTTTGCAATTAATTGGGGAACTTCTGCTAATTAATATCGGGGTTGGGGCAATACGGTTCGGTTAACAAAGTTATCTGTTGAGGCGAGCAGGAGGAGAAGAGAAGCAGGGGAAGAGAAATTGCTTAATAATAACTCTCTTTCCTCCCCTGCTTCCCCTGCCTCTTTTCAATGCCCTATGCCCAATCTTTAGTACTTCTCAGTTACGGTGGGTAAGAACTAAATGATGTGCTAAGGTAATTAAGTGAGAATAAAATTCGGTTACAGCGTTTGTTTTTAGTATTGACAGGCTTTTCCCTTTTGGTCTTAACAAGCTTGTCTCCGAAATCTAAATCTCTACACACCTATGATTTTGGAGATAACGCATGTCAATTTATGTAGGTAATCTATCCTACGAGGTCACACAAGAAGACCTCAATTCTGTATTTGCCGAACACGGTACTGTAAAACGGGTTCAGTTGCCTACTGACCGTGAAACAGGACGTCCACGCGGCTTTGCTTTTGTAGAGATGGGTACAGAAGCTGAAGAAACAGCTGCCATTGATGCTCTTGATGGGGCTGAATGGATGGGACGCGACCTTAAAGTTAATAAGGCTAAACCCAAGGAAGATAGAGGTGGTTCCTTTGGTGGCGGCAACCGAGGCAACAGTGGTGGTGGCGGTGGATACAATCGCTCACGCTACTAAACTTTAATTAAAACAGCAAAAGTCTCTCAATCGGGCTACGAAGTTCTAGAGGCTATTGTCGATGAATTGAAAGAGCTTATACTATGCCGCCTAGCGGTTGGTGTTTGGTAATTCAAGATCAAAAATTAAGTTTTAACGTCTTAAGGGCAGAATCATTATCTGCCCTTTTTGCGCTCCGGTCTACTGGATGGCTTAAAATTGCCCAGTACCAATTAAGTAGGAGATGAAGATGACCCAAGTATTTGTGGGCGAAAATGAAGGAATTGAGTCAGCCTTACGTCGATTTAAAAGGGAAGTTTCCAAAGCAGGAATTTTTCCAGACATGAGAAAGCATCGTCACTTTGAAACGCCTTTGGAAAAACACAAGCGCAAAGAAGTGGCAAGGCACAAACAACGCAAGAGAAATTTCCGTAGTAATTGATAATTAGCAATACCTACGGTGAGCTACGCTAACGCACTCTCTCATTAGATTCTTAGCTGTCGAAGAGGCGATCGCTATACTCTGAAGTAGAATCTAATGAGTAAGTTTTGACCTTCGGCAACCTTTCCTGCCTTTCTGCATCAATCAAAGGTTACAGGGGTAAGTAGCTAGAAAATGAGTCAAAAGAGTTGATAACTAAATAATTAATAATTAAAATCAGTGATAGTTTACTACTCTTCACTGTCTTAACTTCACCATTAAGTAAGTCGGTGAAAATAAACCTAGCTATATAACAGAATGTAAAATCGACATAAGCGTTGCGATTGCTTCATTACACTTCATTACACTTCGTTTCATTCGCAATGACATAGCGTCAATTATTTAAGCTGTTCTACTTAAATCATTGTATCAAAATGATTGCACAAAATTCAAAGCAAAAGTCAGAGCAGAGGAAGCCTCTGCTCTGACTTTTGTAAAAGAGTGTCTTTATTTAAGAGACTTCCAGTTAAAAAACATCCCATTTTAGGAGCGCAAGACCTTGTACCCTTACAAGTCTACAAATAATTTGGGATAATTTATTTTTTGTAAGTCCCTTAAATCCCCTAACTTTAGTTATGGGGATTCACTGTTAGCTGATAACTCTTAAGCATTATATTTCACTCGTAAATAGAGATGTACTGACCCTAGTTTTATTTTTTGTACAGTCTGATTTACGAGCTTTCAGAGCTTTTTTCTCCCTGAGAAGAAAGAGAGCGAATTAACTCCCGAATTACATCAGTTGCTGGTCTTCCCGTTATTGAACAGTATTGTTCAAGCTTTTGTGCTTCGCTTGAGGTGAGATTGATTGTCAGTCGTTTAGCAGCCCATTTTTTATTCATGTATTAGACAAGCTATGTTTTTAAACTACTTTTCTAATATCAATCATCTAAGCTGCTATTACAATGGTATAATCAATGACATTTAATTTAAGTAATCATGAAGTTGGATAGGATCTTTTTCTAAACAATAGTGAAAAAGCTAAGTATATTTTAAAGCATAAAGTTTAGCTACTTTCCGGGCAGTAATTATAAATAAAATGTAAAAGTAGTATTAAATTATATCAACACAAAATAAGTATTTTTACAATACCTTCCAAAGAAAGGCAGGGAGCAGGGGGCAGAAGGAAGAAGTACAAAAGCTTTAGTTCTGGGTCATTGCCCCAATACTTCTCGGTTAAAGGTTAAAGGGGAAGATGGGGTTCCCTCTGGGGATAAGGGGCGGGGGGAAAGGGGAAGAAAAAACCTTTAACCTTTTCCCAAAACCCGATTCCGAATTAAAAATGCAAAACCCTAGAAGTATTGGGTCATTGCCCAGTCAAAAAAATTGGATTGAGGCGGGTAGTGCAAGATACAAAGCGCGGAGGGCGAGAAACTCCGTCTTTGCTCCTTGCTACAATCCTACGTTTTTAAATATGGGTTCCTTCTGCCTCCTAGTCACTGAGCAGCCAAAGTGTGCCTCCCCTCCCTTCTTTTGCTTCCTGAATCAAACATTGCTGAATTTTGAATTCTGCTTCAATTTTATTTTTTACTTAATTGATGTTACTTTTTAATAAGTCATGTGCTAATAATATATCCGCAGCATTTTTAATCAGATCAAATGATATTCCTGACCTTTCTGCAATATCTAAGAGAGTATGGTCGCCATCAGATAAATTTAAAACCCACAATATTGCCATTTGATTTAGTTCGCTATCTTTGTGACCACCAGTTACGCGATATATTCCTCTTTTACCTAACTGTGGCTCACATTTAGGATTCTTATTGTAATAGATTTCGTTATTGTTGAGGATATACAACATTGAATGACATTGCAAGAATGACTCGGCAAGATATTGGGGTTGAACGAAATTTAAATCATCTGCTGAGGTGTGGTACTCGGGAAAACTACCATGAGGCGATCGCATCAAGCAACCTACAGCTAAATTAAACCCAGGTGAGCAATATTGTCGCTCATCGTAGCCATAGGGGAAAAAATCTATAATTTCATAATCCTGTTTTGAGTTTTTGAGTACATAAGCAGCAACTTTATCAATTTCAGTGTTTGCTCTACGGCTTTTTTTGTAAGTAAATTTACCGGAATCTCCTAAACAAGTTAATACCAAACCATGTTTAATCTTATTGACTTTAGCTTCGTTGAGAGCCAACCATGTAATTGAGCCAATGGTTCCGGGAATCCAGATAAATCGATAAGAATATCTTGATGTAGTTTGACTTAAGTATTTAGCGATAAAAGTAGCGATCGCAATTCCCGAAAGATTATCATTACAAAGTGAAGGATGACAGGTGTGGCAGGAAATTAAGACTTCATCGCTACTTTCTCCAGGGATAAAATACTCACCATAAGTCAGATAACCAGGTTCGAGGGAAGAATCAATACATACTTCATATTCTTCATCTTTTAATTGTAAATACTGATTGTGACTGAGACAAAAACCCCAACTTTCCTTGTAATATGAAGTTCGGTAAGGAATCCAATCAGGGTGTTCTGGAAGTGTAAATAGATGTAATTTAAGTTCTTGAAGAGATAATTTTTGATGTATGGGAATACTATAGTTAACAACGTGTAAATTTGAATTAGTAAAATCTACAATCTTTTCACCTTGAGAGTTTTTAATATAGGCATCTTTAATATTCCACTCTTTAGGAATTGTCCAATCAAATACCTCTGTTCCTGTTGGCACTTCATGAATTGATAAAGGAATATGCTGTTGGATAATTTTTAAAGTTTCTCTAAAACCATTACCTGTAATACTACGGCAAATGGGATATAAATTAGAAATTAGTTCGTAAAGTTCTAGACTGATATCCTTGAGGTTAAAATAGTTTTTTAGCTCAACTAAATTAATATTCTGAACTCCATATGCAACCATAAGTAAAATCCTTGTTACCTGGTGTATTCAATCTCTTGTTGATGTTCTGTATACCAATCTACAGTCAATTCCAAGCCCTTCTTTAGAGGAGTTGAAGGTTGCCAACCCAGTTTGTCGTATGTATAAGCCGTATCCGCTACTCTGATCTTTTCCATTGGCCGCTCAGGTAAAGCGCCAAATAGAGGCTGGATTTGAGGATTGACCAGATTAACAAGCTGGGACACAACTGCATGAATGGGTACTAGTTCTCCCGAACCTAAGTCGAATGTACAGCCTTCTACACTGGGAACTTGTATTGCAGCGAGAAGTCCTTCAATCACGTCATCGATATAAATCCAATCAACTTGACGCTTTCCACTACTAAGTTTTGGAGCTTGCCCTTGTAACAAGGAAAGAATAACAGAAGGAATGATCTTATACGCATTTTGCCCTGGCCCATAGGTCATAAAGGGTTTAACAAGAACTACAGGTGTCTGATAGAGTCGATGAAACATCCGACCATAAGTACTACTAGCCAATTTAGCAATAGCGTAAGGAGAAGAAGGAATTACTTCAGGATGATTTAGTTCTGGTTCCTCTAAAGAAGCGATCAACACAATGCGACTACAGCCAATTTCGGCAGCTACTGTCAATAAGTTAATAGTACTAGTCAGTAGACTGTGAAAGGTAGGCAATATGAACTCTAGATTAGGAACTGCTGTGACAAGACCAGATAAATGGAAGATGACGTTAGGTTTAATGCTGTGGAAAAGGTTTTTAACAAACTCAATGTTCTCCATGTCACCGTGCCACCATCGCAAGCAGCTTATATCAGAAGTGTGAAAACTGCGAGAAACAGCGTGTACTTCTGCACCATTGTGGCATAAATGACGGACTAAATGAGACCCGAGAAATCCACTAGCACCTGTAATCAGTATTCTTTGTCCACCCAATTTTTCAACAGAGTTTACCATTTATTGCTCACAGACTAAAGTTTGGAAAGCAAAAGTTTTTTTACAAGAGATTGTTTGTTGTAGACAACGACAATGTATCAGTAATCGGGCAGAAGTCAGTGCCTCGTAAGAAGTCGCCTAAAGAAGTTCCTGTACAAGCTGAATCAATATTTGGCGCACCCTGTTGAGCGATCGCATCATCAAGGTGTACAGTTCTAAAGTCAATACTGAAACGAGTATAGCCTGATGTGTTGGGAACAGTTGAGTGCATCTGCGCTCCTGAAAAGAGAATCATGCCACCAACTTGTGTAATCAACCGCAATTGCGGCTCCATTTCTAAAGTTTCTTCCGCATGGGGTTGCTTGCGCGTATCTGTTTTAATATGCTGTGCCGCATTTTTGCGACTTTCTTTATTCCACTCAGCGTAGTCATAATCCCTGGAGCTATTTTTAACTGGTTGACTCCAGTAGCGGGGATGGAATGCCATTGCATTCTCTGGGGTAATATCGTAGACAGGAACCCACCAGTTGATCTGGCACAGAGGTGCAGAGTACCAAGTGTCACGATGAGGATGAAAAGCGTAAGCAATGCCAGCAGTCAGATAGCGATCGCTGGTTGCTGTTCTCAGGCGAGGTACATCAAAATAGGTTTTGTTCAAATCACATCCACTTTCCTTCAAGATGCCTTGAATGAGTTGTTTAGATTTAGGATGATGGATAAAGGCTGGCTTGAGTTGTGCTAAAATCTCAACGTATTTCTCTACAGGCAGACTATGTTGGGCTTCTCTGGGATCTAAAGGGGCAAATGCTTCTTCAACCATGCTACGAGCAAAATTACATAGAGCGATCGCACTGGCGCAAGTAGAGAAGACAAATATTTCCCCATTGTAGAGATGCTTGCGTCTGATTTCATCACTAAAAGTCGAATCAAAATAAATTGTATTCACTTCCCTCCTCATCTGCTATTACAAAGTTTGAACACATTGTTGAGTATAAAACTCAAAATTAATTTTTTAAAATTCTGATTTTCTCTGTCTCTGCGCCTCTGCGTGATACTAATCCTAACTTCACTCAGCAACTACATATTTTTAAATTGCTCTTCTAGCGGTTCTCGGTTAAATGAGGTACAAGAACCCCACCCCCAAACCAATACGGTTCAGTTAAGGCTCAAAAGCTTATGAGTGACGTTAAATTTCGGAGCTTCGACTCGTTGTCCAGTACCTCTGTGTTTTGTTTTTTTAGAACGAAACTTTGATACAGGTCTTTTTACAACCCTGGGATTAGTACGGTGAACGCGTTCGGGTAACAACGTATCTAGGATTTCTACAATTAACCAATTGAAAAAAAGGGTAATTCTTCTTGCTGTAAGTGTTGAAATTTAGGAATAGCACGACGAATTACCCGTAAAGTTCCTGTAAAACTCAAACGTAATGGCGCAACCCCAGCAGCCGTTGCAGCTTGAAACATTAACACTCTGACTGACCAATGTCCTAACAGCCAACCATAAACTTCTTGCACTACTTCGCGTGGTTTTTGAGAACGAACATGGGTTTTTCGCCCCAAAAGATGGATTTTCAATTCATCAATCGTATTTTCAACTTCCCAACGCTGGTGGTATTCTCTAGCTA
>NZ_JACJSI010000619.1 GCF_014698065.1 Nostoc flagelliforme FACHB-838 | reverse complement strand
TGAGTATGACCTCACCTTAGCGCTGTACTCAGAAGCAGCAGAAGCGGCGTATCTCCAGGGTTGCTTTGATGAGATGGAACAGTTGGTAGAAGTGGTACTCGCTCGTGCCAAAACAGTGGTTGACAAAGTGCAGGCTTACGATAGCAGAATTCAAGGATATTTGTCACAGGGCAACCTGAAAGAAACACTAAAAACTGGGTTGGAAGCGTTAAAGCTCTTGGGAATAGATTTAATAGAAAATCCAAGTCGGGCAGATATTCAAAGGGAATTGGAGTCAACGGCTGCACTACTCGCCCAACGAGAAATCGAAGACTTAATTAATTTACCAGAGATTGCTGCACCAGAACCACTGGCAGCTATATCAATCCTATCGAATATGGTGTCTGCTGCATTTATAACGTTACCAGCACTGTGGATACTGATTGTATGTAAGAGGGTAAATCTGTCAATTAACTACGGTAATACTACCTGGTCACCACATAGTTATGCCTGCTACGGGTTGGTTCTATGTGGAGTTGTTCAAGACATTGAACTCGGTTATAAATTTGGACAACTGGCTCTCAGCTTGGCAGAACGATTGAATACCAAAAAAGGGAATGTTAAAGCATTATTGTTTTTGAGTACCCACGTCATGCACTTGAAGGTACATCTTAGGAACACAATACCACTGCTGGTTGAGGCTTATCAGGAAGGAGTGGAAACTGGAGACTTTGAATTCGCTGGTTATGCTGCATATTACTTGTGCCATAACTCATTTTTTGCTGGAGAGGAACTTACTCAACTGGAACAAAAAACAGTAATTTACAGCAAAGCGATCAACCAAATTAGACGAGAAAGTCCCTCGAGTTGGCTGACAATATTGCGGCAGACTATTCTTAATTTGTTAGATAGGTATGAGAATCCCAGCCGCTTAGTTGGTCGGGTGTGTAATGAAGAGGAGGCGTTACCACACGCTATTGTAGTTAAGGATGGAACTGCAATTCAAATGTTTTATTTATACAAAGTTATATTGTGTTATCTATTTGGGGAATATTATCAAGCTGTACAAACTGCTGTTTCGGCAAGGCAATATCTTGAAGAGGTGACAGCAATAAAGGTTTTACCTTTATTCTGTTTCTACCATTCTCTGGCGCTTTTGAACCTATCGTTCGATGTTTCAAACTCTGAAAAATCAACTTGGCTAAACTCTGTTAACACTAACCAAGAAAAGATGCAGAAATGGGCAAAACACGCCCCAATGAATTATCTACATAAATTTTATCTAGTCGAGGCAGAGAAAGCGCGAGTCTTAGGGCAATTTCTTGAGGCTGAAGAGTTTTATGAACGGGCGATTCAAGGAGCCAGAGAAAATGAATATATCCACGAAGAGGCGTTAGCATACGAATTGGCTGCAAAACATTATCTAGCGCGAGGTCGAGAAAAATTTGCCCAGATCTACATGAAAGAAGCACACTACTGCTATGAAAGATGGGGAGCGATGGCAAAAGTCAAAGATTTAGAAACTCGCTACCCGCAGTTCTTTTCTCAATCACCGGTTGTGACCTACACGCCAATCCATACAACTTCTGGAACTACTTCTGCTCGCTTAGACAGCGCGATCGATTTGGCTGCGGTAATGAAAGCAGCTCAAGCTCTTTCAGAAATAATCCATCTCGATCAATTGATCGCCACGTTAATGCAGGTGGTGATAGAAAATGCCGGAGCCGAAACAGGCGCTCTAGTGCTCCTAGAAGACGATCAACTCACTGTGGTGGCTCAGTGCAGTGGGAGTAGACAGTGCAACCTGGAAAAGATCGCTGTTACTGACTGTGCAACGATTCCTGTTCCCGTCATTTACTCAGTAGAACGTACTCAAGAAACTGTGGTGTTTGATGATGCAGTCAGCGAACCATCTTTTTTGACTGATCCTTATATTCAACACCAACAGACGCGATCGCTCCTCTCTATGCCAATTCTCAAGCAAAATCAGCTTGTCGGCATCCTTTATTTGGAGAACAAGCTTAGTACCGGAGTGTTTACCCGCGATCGCTTACAAGTCCTCAAACTGTTGATGGCTCAGGCAGCAATTTCACTGGAGAATGCTCGGTTATATGAACAGTTAGCAGACTATACCGAAACATTGGAAAGGAAGGTAGAAAAGCGAACTCAATCCCTACAGCAGGAAATCGCTGAACGTCAACAGACCGAAGCCGCATTGAGACAAAGTGAAGCGAATTATCGCAACCTGCTACAAACCGCGAATTCCGTTATCATTCGCTATGATTCGCAAGGACGAATTCGATACATCAACGATTATGGAGTGAAACTCCTGGGCTATGAAGAACATGAGATTTTAGGGCGAACCTTATTTGAAACGATCATTCCAGAAGCCGAACTCTCTGGACGCGATGTCAAACCCTTTGTTCACGATTTACTTCGCAATCCTCAATCGTACCCGCAAGGCGAAGGTGAAAACCTGTGTCGAGACGGTCGGCGGGTTTGGATGACCT
>NZ_JACJSI010000618.1 GCF_014698065.1 Nostoc flagelliforme FACHB-838 | reverse complement strand
CAAAAGCTTATTCTTAAATCCACCTCGGCTCGATTTCTTGCAATTAGACTTGTATCTCAGCTAAACGCTGGTAAAAAAACGGCGGGTATTGATGGTAAGAAATCCCTGTCATTCGTTCTCTCATCTCAAATGGATGTTTGAGTGGTTTCTCCGACACACTAACTTTGATTTTGCGACTCTTCAAATGTACGGAGATTTTTCAGAAATCAAATACTAGTCCTATAGAATCAGTCTTTTATACTTAGTATTAATTAAAGCAAATAATAAGTTAAGAGTAGAACTAAAGTATAAAATTTATCAAGCAGTTTGGGGTTTGATAAAGAAATTAAACATAGAACCACAAAAATTATCCCAACTTCCGGCTATCCATTGGCAACGCAGATGTAACAACATTTGCTGCATTTTCTTTCAACCAGAATTTACTGTTTCCTTTGATTCTTAAATTTACAACTTGGCGGATTAAACTCTCAATTGCACCACTGGCAATAGGTAGTTTTCTATTTATTGCTTTATCGTAATTTAAACGTCCTTTACGATAAGCATCTAAAATATAATGGCTCTCCTAGAGTAGGTATGATAAATTAATAATAAAAATAGACTGTAACCATTGCTATAAAATAATTCTAGTAATACAAAATTGAAAATTTAATAAAATACACTTTTTTTGTCTGAATTCCTCGCTATGTAATGATTCAAGCTGGTATTAAGTATTAATTTTACATAGCTAGTCTAGGATAGCCAATATGGGTCAAAAACAGCGATTAAAATTGCACAACATATATTAAAAGCATGAAGGTAAAAAGGACTAATTTTCGTTTTAGCGATCACTTTTATTGGTTTTAAAGTAGTGAACAAATTGAAGTTACACCCCCATGTTCAAAGGTTCTGGCAATTTAGCTTAACAACTCTTTGAATCGCCGTTTAAATAAGATATTAACAGAACAGTCATAAATCGCCTCATTTGACCCAACGGTGTTAAGAAGCAGGAAAGCTAGACTTCTACTGTTAGTTTTCCCTTATCTGGGGGTGCGATCACTTGTGCATCTTCCTTTAAGAATAAGGGAAGCAATCTCTAAATATTTAAAATCAAATATTAGTTATTATTTCTATACATTGCTTTTGTAAATTTATTAACTCCAATGAATTTGATTCTAAAGTTGTAAATACAACGCTTGGCTGATTAGCTTTTGTTATTAGAGTAATTATTTTTTCTTCAGCATTTATTTAAGGTTAATACCAAAGCAACCAGTATCAATCCTATAGCCAACATCAGCAAAGCTCTTAATGTTCTTGCGGGAGCGTCGATGGTTTGGGCGATGCCTACGCTGGGCTTTTAGAGCGAGCGCAACGCGCTACAAACTTTTTAGGTGTAATTTATCTGGCTGCTTCTGTCATTTGGCTCAATTGATGACACACCCTAGGAGTAATGCGGATATTTTCATAAGTTTTGTAAAATTGATGAGTTTGACATCACTTGATTGCTGCTACAACTTCATCTGTAGAAAGGACTGCATTGGCAATATAGCCAAAGTTGATCAGTGCTGCCTTGTAGCCGTCACCCAATTCCGGATGCCGAGGGGCTGCTGTTGCATCCTTGACAACAAGAACCTCAAATCCCTGTTCGAGCAATTCGCGTAGGTGAGCTTCAACACAAAGATTTGCCAACATTCCAAGTAAAATAACTTTGCTGATCTTGCGTTTACGCAGTTGCAAAACGAGATCGTTGGTTTGCGGCCCATAGACTTTATGAGGACTGGCCACAATTGTCAAGCCATCCTCAATGAAGGGCTTATAGCGATCAAGCCAGTCAGCACCCGATCCCAGGAATCCATCGAGGCTCAACGCACCACGGCGATCAAACTCCTTAACCTCAAGCATCATTTGCTCTAGGTTTCCAGCAAATTTCCAACTATGGTCGGTGGGGTAGTAATAGTGAGGGGAGATAAAAACTTCAAATCCATTCTGCTTCGCGGCTTTGAAGATTCGCTCAATGTTTTCGATGGTCTTGTTATCCTTAACACTCTCACCCACCAAATCCCAGGAAACCCCTTTTTCGCTCAAGACATCGTTTTGCGGATCGATGACAACTACTGCGGTGTCGTTCTTGTTAATGTTCATGCTTTTTCTCGTTGCTTGTTAATTTTCACCGTTCTCTTTCTTAAAAACCACCCGCGATATGCAGCGTTTTCCCAATGATTCAGAATCAGAATATCTTGGTTGCCAGAGCGATCGCGGTGGGCGAATGATCTGGCAGTGGTTGCCCTGTTTCAAACTTTGACACCACTGCCTAAATGCTGTTTCAAAAACGCCAAGGTGCGATCACGTGCTAATTCTGCAACTTATTGGCGATCGGCGGAACTAAGTGCTTGATAGATTAAAGGTGCAATGTATCCGCTCGGTAAATCGGGGTAGAAAGAAAAAATCAGAATGTAGATTGGTAGACACGGCGTTATAAAATATGATATATGACGCAAAAATCATCTGCTGGGAACTTAGTATC
>NZ_JACJSI010000617.1 GCF_014698065.1 Nostoc flagelliforme FACHB-838 | reverse complement strand
GATCGCGTTCAGCAAGCGGCTTATGCTTTGATTGATGAATCGCAGAAACAGGTTGTTCATCTTCAAATCGGTGGCAATTTGCTCGAAAAAACTTCACCAGAGCAACGATCCGATCGGTTGTTTGAAATCATCGATCATCTCAATCAAGGACTTAAGCTAATCACTGCTCGTTCAGAACGAGCTGAAATTGCCAGATTGAATTTAATGGCAGGTCAAAAAGCAAAGGCAGCAACGGCTTATGAAGCAGCTTTTAAGTATTTCACTACAGGGCTTAAACTCCTCAATTCAGAGAGTTGGCTCACTGAGTATGACCTTACCTTAGCGCTGTACTCAGAAGCAGCAGAAGCGGCGTATCTCCAGGGTTGCTTTGATGAGATGGAACAGTTGGTAGAAGTGGTACTCTCTCGTGCCAAAACAGTGGTTGACAAAGTGCAAGTTTACGATAGCAGCATTCAAAGATATTTGTCACAGGGCAACCTGAAAGAAGCACTCAAAATTGGCTTGGAAGTGTTGAAGCTCCTGGGAGTGATTTTACCAGAAAATCCAAGTGAGTTAGATGTTCGAGGCGGATTGGAGTCAACGGCGGCACTACTTGCCCAACGAGAAATCGAAGACTTGATTAATTTACCAGAAATGACTGCACCAGAACCACTGGCAGCAATGTCAATCCTAGCGAATATAGGGTCTACTGCATTCATAGTATCACCAGCACTGTGGATACTGATTAGGTTCAAAACGGTAAATTTATCAATCAACTACGGTAATACTATCTGGTCACCAGTGTTTTATGCTGCTTACGGATTTGTTCTATGTGGAGTTGTTCAAGACTTTGAACTCGGCTATAAATTTGGTCAATTGGCTCTTACCTTGGCAGAACGATTAAATACTAAAAAAGGCAGGGCTAGAGCATTACAGTTATTTAGTGGCCAGATTATGCAATGGAAAGTACATCTTAAGGAGACAATACCACTGTTGGTTGAGGCTTATCAGGAAGGAGTGGAAACCGGAGACTTTGAATCTGCTGGTTATGCTGCATATTACTTGTGCCATAACTCGTTTTTCGTCGGTGAGTCACTCACCCAACTGGAACAGAAAACGGCAACATACAGCAAAGCGGTTGATCGAATCAGACGGGAAAGCCCCTCGACTTGGATTGCAATGGTGTGGCAGACCATTCTTAATTTGTTAGATAGGTCTCTTAATCCCAGTCGCTTAGTTGGTCGGGTGTATAATGAAGAGGAGGCGTTATCACACGCTATTGCAGTTAAAGATGGAACTGCAATTCAAATGCTATATCTGCACAAAGTTATACTGTTTTATCTATTTGAAGAATATCATCAAGCTGTACAGACTGCTATTTTGGCAAGGCGACATTTTGAAGAAGCGTCGGCAATAAAGGTTTTACCTGTATTCTGTTTCTATAATTCTTTGGCGCTTTTGAGCCTATTGCTCGATGCTTCAAACTCTGAAAAAGTAGCTTGGCTAAACTGTGTTAACACCAACCAAGAAAAAATGCAGAAATGGGCGAGTCATACCCCAATGAATTATCTCCATAAATTTTATTTAGTCGAAGCAGAGAAAGCGCGAGTCTCAGGGCAATTCTTTGAGGCTGAAGAGTTTTATGAACGAGCGATCGCAGGTGCTGCTGAAAATGAGTATATCCAGGAAGAAGCATTAGCTTATGAATTAGCGGCTAAACATTATCTAGCGCGAGGTCGGTCAAAAATTGCTCAAACCTACATGAAAGAGGCGCACTATTGCTATGAACGTTGGGGAGCAGCTGCTAAAGTTAAAGACTTAGAAAAACGCTATCCACAGTTCTTTCCTCAATCGTCTAGAGCTGCTTCTGCATCAATTCCTGGTACTGCTGGAACTATCTCTAATCCATTCCATACCGCTTTCGATTTAGCAGCAGTGATGAAAGCTTCACAGGCGATTTCTCGTGAAATTGAACTGAAGCAATTGCTGCGATCGCTGATGCAAATTTTAATTGAGAATGCTGGCGCACAAACCGGATATCTGATTTTAGAAAACTCAGGAGAATGGTCGATTGAAGCGGCTTGTGAACTCAATACCGATAAGAATGCTTGTGCGGCTCAGGTGTTACAGTCTATTCCAATCGCCGATCAATTGCCAGAATCAATCATTCAATATGTAATTCGGACTCTGAAGCCTGTCACCTTAAATGATGCGACTCGTGAAGGTGCTTTTATTAATGAGCCATACATTCAACAGAACCAGCCTCAGTCTATTTTCTGTTTGCCGCTGCTGAATCAAGCCAAACTGGTCGGTGTATTGTATTTAGAAAATCGGTTAGCAACTGGAGTATTTACACCAGAGCGATCGCAGGTCTTGGAGCTATTATCGACTCAAGCAGCGATCGCCATCGAAAATGCCAACCTTTACTCAGAACTGCGGGCTAAGGAAAGCAAGATCACCCAGTTCCTCGAAGCGATTCCGGTGGGAATTGCGATCGTGGATGCGGCGGGTCGCCCTTACTATACCAACCAATGCGGCAATCAACTCAGGG
>NZ_JACJSI010000616.1 GCF_014698065.1 Nostoc flagelliforme FACHB-838 | reverse complement strand
TGCCTCGGGAGTCCTTCTTCTTACGAGGGGCATAGTTTGGAGGAGCAGGGCAAACGCATCTAAATATTGACGACCCTGAATCAGGGTGAAATACACCAAGACTCAAACTACATAAGGCTTTGAGGAAATTAAATCTCATTCATTATAAAAATGATAATCATTACGAGGGGGGAGTTAGAGGCAGCCGATGGCTGCCTGAGCTTTCACGGTCAGTTCCCCACTCTTCTAGCGTAAGTTGTTATCATTCAGGTGCGAGAACAAGGACGCGCTAGCATTCACGGAGTTTTGCCGAGAAAAAGCAAGTTTTCACGAAAAATCGCTGGTAGTAAAACCGAAGAACAAATTGTTGCAGCTAACATTGACACATTGACACCGTGTTTTTGGTTTGTGGACTTGATGGCGACTTTAATCTCAGAAGAATTGAACGCTATCTGATTTTGGCAAACAATAGTGGTACAAACCCAGTCATCGTTTTAAATAAAGCCGACCTGTGCAATTCTTTAGAAGATAATGTCTCAAAAGTTGAAGCTGTTGCTCAAGGAGTACCAATTTTAGTATTGAGTGCCAGCACTGCTCAAGGGCTGGATGTCTTGAAATCATACCTCCAGCGAGGACAAACAGTTGCTTTGTTGGGATCTTCTGGTGTGGGTAAATTTACTATCACCAACCAACTCAAAGGTGCACCAGTACAAGCTGTGTAACCAGTGCGTCGAGGTGATGACCAAGGTCGTCACACGACTACAAATCGAGAATTGATATTACTGCCGACAGGCGGCTTAATTATCGATACCCCAGGAATGCGAGAAATTCAAATTTGGGCAGGTGGTGAAAGCTTGCAAGAAACTTTTGCAGACATTGAAACTTTAGCCGCAGAATGCCGTTTTCGTAATTGCCAACACAACAACGAACCTGGTTGTGCAGTGCAACAAGCATTACTTGAGGGAGAACTTGATTTTTTCAGATTCCTCAGCTACCAAAAATTGCAAAAAGAACTTAACTATCTTGTTCGCAAACAAGACCAACGGGCGCAATTAGATGAGAAAGAACGCTCCAAGAAAATCCATAAAGCTATGCGAAATTATCACAAGCGTTGATGACGTTGAGATAATTAACTGATTTTCTTATGGGACGGAGATATCACCCGTCCTTTTAATAAATCCCCAGCCCTAACTTCAAGTTCATAAATCTTGCAAGCCTTGGCATCTGTTCAAAATCATAGTTGCCGTCTGTGATGCGCTGACTAATGCTGACTTCTAACCTTTGTAATGCCAACTTCAAGATTATTCGTTTTTTGCGAGAAAATTTAGGGTTCTGCCAAGTAGAGCAACTTGTGTTTTCAGAGTCTGAGCCTCTTGACGTTAAGCAAGTGCGGATTGAATATCAAAGGCATAATTCTTTGATAGCCTTCTGATGATCGCGTTGCGAAAGCTTATGTGGACTGAATAATAAGGTATTCAATCCACCATTGTTGAGTTACTCAGTTAAACCTTGACTCGTCGGAGTCAGTTTTACTCCTGATCCTGATCAATTTTTTCGATATCATCAGGTGTACCAGTGGCAGAAATTTTTGATGTACCAGATTTACCTGCACCTGAATTGCCGCCAGAAGCGCCAGCACCGCCTGAGTGTTTAGAATCAGTGTTGCCCTGTTCATCTTGAAGCTGTTCAAGGCGGTTTTTTTCTTGAGCTTTATCTTTTTGGTCAGCCATATTTTAAAAACATTTTTAGCGTAGCGATCGCTCTTAACTCTACCACTTTCGTTATTCTGGCGACACCAAAAGCAAATGCTCTTAATTGTCAGTTCTCTTGGATAATCAGCTAGTCGGCACGCTCCCTCCCCATAATACCCTTGGAACCAAATCAGTTAAACCTATTCCCATCTGTGACCCCCACACCAGCACGTAGAGCAGAAACACTGGTAATCAGCCTTGAGGCGCTGCTAAACTGGAAAGCGCAAATTTTTGGCTATCAGCAGGTAGTGAGGGAAACCAAGCCATTGCAGCAGACGACGTTATTCGACATTGCACCAAAGCACTGCGACCCAGACGCGATAGATCCTTTTACCCTACCCTTGCAATCAATGGCGTTTTACAGGATGCCAACAGATGCGGGTAGCGCCGCTATTTATTTTGTGATTGATAATGCCATGCCCTTGCTGTTGTATGTTGGTGAAACAAGACGATCTGGTAAACGGTGGAAAGGTGAGCATGGATGCAAGCAATATCTAGATAGTTACCATTCACTACATTATCACTATGGACTGCAACGGTAAGTGAGCATCGCTTTTTGGTGGGATACGCCTGTTGACCGATGCGCGCGGCAGGAATTGGAATTGAACTTAATTTTGAAGTGGCGCAGTCCATTTAATAAGGAGAACTGGGAGCGCTGGGGGCAACCGTTTGGGTAGAAAAAGTGAAGTTTAGTGTCAAAACAGGATTGCTATATCACTCATGTAACTGTTGTTAAAGCTTGTTTTTATGGAGCTTTTATAAATAGGATTTTCCCAAATTGTTTACATATTTTTCTCCGGTTTTTTT
>NZ_JACJSI010000615.1 GCF_014698065.1 Nostoc flagelliforme FACHB-838 | reverse complement strand
AGCGTCGCTCGCCTCCTCCCCCTTCCCTCCATACGATTATCATTCTTATTAAGGATGTTTTGAGTATTTTAACTGATTGACAAAAAGCGCTTTATCTTAACCTTTCACCGATGCTCTAGGCGAGGCACAGGCATTGTTTTACCCAGCATTCTGATTTGATTTTGTTTCCATTGCAGTTCTTGGCAATGTTGATAGAGTTCGTCGGCTTCTTCCTTGTTCAGAAATTCTGGATAATAGTTGACTGGTAAAGTAGGAGCAGATTCGGGAAATAAAGTTAGTTGTTGCATAATTCTCCTTTAGCGATCGCCAAAACGATTTTTTCTGCCTGTTCTTGTGAAATAGCCTGTTCAGGGTTCTTGTAAAAACCCAGGATTTGAGACTTGGGACGAATAATAATTTGCTGCCCTGTTGCACGTTTGTCCCAGACAAAGCACGAGATGGTAACGTTATCGGTAGCCCAACGAGTACCCCGTTTATCCTTACGAAAACAGAAGCGCGGCATGATTAGAACAAGTGACGGCGGGTGCTGCTGCAAGAAATCAGCGCGATCGTCACAAGGTTCCAGAAAGCTGGTAAGTAAAAAAGCAGCGACACCTACACGCGCTTTCTGGTAAGCATTCTTGATAATTGGTGCAGCAAACTCTGAAAATGGTGGATTGGTGCAGATCCAGTCAGAATCGGGAAACTTAGCCCATGACTCGGATAGCGTTGCATCGTAGTGAAAATGTGCCTGTTTGTTCGGATCGATGTCGTTCGTCCACATTTGCTTGGTGTGTGACCACGCCTGGAGTAAAGATGCGATCGCTCCATGCCCCACGCAAGGCTCACCAATGACACCAGATAACGGAACATGGCGCAGTAGTTCAGTTGTGAACCATGAGGGAGACTCGTAAAAGTTTAATGGATGTCTACCAACAGTTTCTCCTGTAGATTTAGGAGAGTATGGTTGTGGTGTCAGCAGTTGTGCAACAGTCATAAACTCTCTCCAGTTTGTTTGACAACTTGAGCGCTGATTGATTCAAAATCCACTTGAAAAATATTCATATCAGTCAGCATTTCGCCACTGTTATAGCGGTCTACAATATGCTGCCTAATGCCTGCTTCTGAAAGCCCATTAGGAATCTCTATATGGGCTTCACTAGTAATTTTTTCGGTGACTCTAACAATGACTCTCATATTGGTTATGCCGAATATAAAGGAGTGTTTAACGTGGTGATTGCTACTTGTTTAATAGCGATCGCTTTTATCTGCAAGGCGTAAAATTATTCCATTGAAACCAGCTTGAGCCAGCCTCCGAATAACTAGCGGTGCGGTGGATTGCTTCAGGATTACCCCAGCAGCAGCAAGCGTTGATGGCGAATGTGGGCTTATCCTGAAATGTTCCATCTGGTAAAAGAATCTGGTAAACCTCATCCTCAGCCCATATTTCCAACCATTCTCGGCTCATGTATTCGGCGTAAAACTGACTCCAGCGAGAGGAAAGCCAGCGCGATTCTGTTTCGCGGTTGTAACGCCACAGCTTGAAGGCGAGGTTCCAATGTGCAAGAAAGTCGAGCGCCACCGGCTTGGACTGCATCAATATCTCTTTGTCCCCAGGAACGAGCATCAACTCCTCGCACAGCCGGGGAAGCTCCACAGTCATGCCGCCGTACTCAACGGTGTACCACTCGATTCCGCTAATGCCTTGGCTTATTTGTTCTGCCCAAATCGCTTGTCGTTTACCCTGTGTATCTTGCGCTCTTCTTCGGAACATATCGAAACGCAATACTGCTTCTACTGGGGATAATCCGCCTTTTACTACGTGTTGTTGTTGTGCAAGGTCACACGCAGACTCCCAACCGGTTGCATTGATTTGGTCGATCTGTTGGGCTAGTGCTGCTGCTCTTGGGTCTTGAAATCGTGTCATTAACCTATCCATCGAGATGAGTTATTGTTTGCGTTGTTATCAGATGTTACAATTCTTAATAAGTTTACGTTTTCCGATCGGTATCAGCTTAATAGCTAGTAGCGCTTAAAATTCGGGCAACTGAATAATTAAAGACTAATGGCTACTAAACTGATACTTTTTCCTTCTTGCTAGCGAAAGCCCCCGCTTGTCTGAGGGCGAAACTGGGGTGAGGATGAGCAAAGAATTCTTCTATAGCTTTGGTCAACCCAGCCGCAACAGCTGGTTCGTGACAAGCGTAGACATAGATGGGCTGTTGCACACCATTGACCAATCGCGTTTCTTGGCGATCGCCTAACTGTGGGTAAAACGTGCGAACCCATGTACCTAAATGTCCCCGGTAGTGAGCGCCACTGATAGGGACTTTCTTTCCAAGTTCGCTCTCTGCAAAGTTGACCACGCCCAGCCATTTTTCTTTTGTGCCGATTAGTGACTGTCTGTTGTAATCAGCTATCAGATTGGCGGCGAAGTCTTTGCAATTTTGTTCCATCCCACCTTCCGCACCCTAACTGTCACACATCAACAAAAAGCTGACAGAGTAGTACATAAGAACTAAATTGAATGAAAAAGTTAAGAGACTTAATGAGAAGAAGTAGTATTA
>NZ_JACJSI010000614.1 GCF_014698065.1 Nostoc flagelliforme FACHB-838 | reverse complement strand
GTGTTTTGCAACTGTTATCTAGCCGCCTCAATTATTAGTGAACACCTTTGCAGACTACACTTTCAGGCTGTTATTTGGCTATTCTGTTTGTGAAATGAGCGAACCGACCGATTGCTGCTGTGAATATTACCTAATATCTCTGTGATTTGAATCGCCAAACGCAAGAAATCAGCCAAGGGCATCAGGTTAAACGCGGCTAATTCCGAACGCAATTTTGCCAATGACTCTCCGCCAAAATCTTCCAATAGCATCACGAGTGTTCGCTGATACTCTTGAATGCTATAAACCTTTATCACTCCTTCTACATTTAAAGAACGAGTGATTTCATATTCCTGTTTGTAGCGAGTAAGTTCCCCAGGCGTGGGATAGTCTTGTTTAAGGACTTTCAGGACGATTGGTGTGTTATCGGATTTGCTTACCCCTCGGTAGACAACTGAATTGGCACTCAAGTAAATTTGGGAGTGAACCTCAATGTTCGGTAGAGCAATCATCACGCTGTTCCTCGGTTCAATTCCACACACAAGATTCAAAGCCAACAAGACTTAAAGATTATTCTTCAACCTTCTCTAGCAAAAGTCAATTTGCACCTGGTCGGTTTCAACGAAAACTTAATCAACTTGCAAGTGACAGTCGAAGAGCAAGAATTTGGAAATGCTGCTAGAAATCAAACCCGACTTTCAAGTAGTTGCAGAAGCTAGTAACGCTCAACAAGCCATTCCTTTCGACCAAAGGGATATTTGTTAAAAGCTCAGAATCTAGCTTGGGATTGAGGGCAGTTTTGATGGATCTGATGGCTGGCGAGGTGTGTCTGCCACAAACAATATCGCTACACTTCATTACAAGTCAAACTCATCAGGAGCCACTGACGAGCGTTGACAAATCCTACTGCCATGCGTGGAACAGAGTAATCAAAACGTGGGGCGTTACCAAAGCGGGGCGATTGCGCTTCATCAGTTGCCGCAACCACTGAAAAACATTACTACCCTGCCGGTGGACCGAGAGCTAATCTGCCTCTGGTCGCTAAAGTTGTAGGCGTGGCTGATGGTGAGCTAATAAAGAACAGATTAGGCACTAGCAAGTTGATCTACTTTCAGTGTATTTCTGGAAAACAGATTGTGCCGTATGTATCTAAGATAAATATCAATTTAGATCCATAGGATCTAATGATTAATCGCTTTGTTAATTTTTTTGCCTCATCAAAATTTTAGATCCCAAAAATCTCATAATATTTTTTAACAATATTTGAATATTTAAAGGTAAAGTAATGCTCAATATAGATTTAGAACGACTTCTTTACGCAGTACAAATAGATTTTCAAACAGAGGTTACTAAGATTGCTGGACAAGTTTTTAGCGACACGCCGTTTCAGTTATCAGCTCGAAAAATCGGCAAGGTTCATGCAGCTTTAGTTGTACCACAAATTTATTTGAAATCATTACATCAAGATTATGAAAACATTGTTGAGAATAATTTAGCTATTACTTTTAAAAGTCAAAACCGTGCTGTCGGAAATTTTCAAGTAAACTATTTACCTAAAATAAATATCTTAACTATATCTGGGTACTACAAAGAGGGCACAGCTTATCTATGCTTTTCTCCAGGGATGAATCCTAATTGGTACAATGGCAGAGGTTATAAAATAGCTCGCCCTAATTGTATTGGAGAAAAGTTTGAGTCGTTAGCGAACAAGTTTTATCCATTTCTTGAAGAATTTTTTGCAGTTTAATTTTAATTAAACGCGTTGTCAGGATAGCTATAGAGCGACGAATTATTTGACCAGAGCAAGACCAAGACATTACGGACTCAATCGTGTGGCTTTGAGCGCAGAACAAGTGATTCCCTTGTTAGGAGTCAGAACGGCAGTAGCGGCTTAGTTGCTGAAGTGAGAAAGGCGGTTGCTGCCCCAAAAGAAACATCGGATAAACCAATGGAAACGATAGGAAGTTTCTATTAAGGATTCAGGCTAAGTTTATGGCACAAATTTTAACTAGTGCGATAGGTTTATTGAAGTAATTACGAAATCGAATTCGTCTAATATTTTTATGAATAAAAAATGGGCTATTAAGCAGCTTACAATTGATCTCACACCAAAGGATGAAGAGAACCTGGAAAAATACTGCTTAATGACTGGCAGATCAGCGACTAATGTAATTCGGGAATTAATTCTTTCTCTTCCTACTGAAGATGAAAAAGTAATATCTCAATAAGCCAGGGTTAGCGTTCCTGTTCACGCAAAGTTGAATCTTCGCTTAAACTATCCCTTTTGCTCCCTGCTCCCTCCATAAAAGACTCTTGTTCAAGAGAGCGAATCAATTCCCGAATCACATCAGTTGCCGGTCTACCTGTGATTGCACAATATTGTTCAAGCTTTTCGCTTTCAACTGATGCGAGATTTAGCGTGATTCGTTTGACGGCCCATTTTTTGTTCATGACTTGGCACCAAACAGGTGCAAGTGTTTTAGCTTGGTGATTACTGTGTAACAGGTGTACCGTTTAAAGTCATCACAAAATCGCGATCACAAAGGCTAATATCAGCTTTCCAACGGGAG
>NZ_JACJSI010000613.1 GCF_014698065.1 Nostoc flagelliforme FACHB-838 | reverse complement strand
GTGTAACGGCTAGTTTGGTTCAGCGATGAATGTCCCAAGGTTGCTTGCAGCAGTTGCACAGGTGCGCCCCGGTCTAAACTATGTGTTGCATGAGAGTGCCTCAGCCAGTGTGGCGACACATTCCCAGAAATCCCTGCCCTTTTTCCAGATTCTGCAACAATCTTACGGATTCGCCGCTCACCTACAGCACCACCCTGGCGGCTAATAAACACGGGCGCATCGGGACTATTATTGGTTCTTTGTGCCAGCAATTCCTGATAAATGCTTTTGGGGATTACCACGGTTCTGGTTTTCTGCCCCTTGCCGTAGAGCGTAACTTGTCCGTTGCCATCGCGCCCTGGTTGTACCGAGCGCCAGGTTAAAACAGCAATCTCACTCACCCTAGCACCAGTATAATAAAGCAGTTGGATTACTAGCCGATCGCGACCCTTTGGGGTCAGGGCAATCATTGTCATCACCTCTAACTCAGAAAGAAGGCGTTCGGCTAACTTGTCCTGGGGTTCGGGTAACGGTACTTCGGCAGCGACATTAAATTTTGTCCATTCCACTTTCAGAGCGAACCGCAGCAGACTTTTGATCGCCGCAAGTTTTCTGGCGCGGGTGGAGTTCTCATATTCCTTGGTTTCCAGATAATCAGCGAACGCTAGAACGTCGTTCATTGTTACTGTTCGCAAGTCTAAGTCATTCAACTGTACAAGTTTTGGGCTTACACCTAGCACAAAGGCAATGAAATAACGGATATCTGTCTCATAAGAACGCCGGGTTTCGGGCGAGCGCTTGCTACTCTTCCACAGCTCCACTATTTGGGCAGTGTTAGTAACATCTGCCATCCTCTGCACCGAGTTTTCTGCCCCTGGTGTTAGCATCGAGAGTTAGTTCGGTTCCTACATAAAATCCAATCAGCCTCTTAGGCCCTTACCAGTAATAAAATGCCCAGCCGTATCAATAATATTTTTGGCAAAACCGAGGTAGATAGGCGCTTTCGCCCTTCGGGGCGAAAGCGACGGCTGGGCATTTTATTTCTTGGATCTCCCTTACACAAAAAAAGATTGTTCCGAATGGTGTGTCCCTTTTTCAATTATCGATTCCAGGGGAGCAACATTTACTAAAATTTCTTAGACGTGAATTCACGCCTGAATCCTTGAGTTACCCAGTTTTGCGTGTTAATACGTCTACGTTTGTAAAGAAAAGAACTCACCTCCCCGATACAAAAACTGCCTCAACATCACACAAAGCGACCGTTCCTAGATAGATCCGAAAACTAATGTTTTCGGATCTTAGGGCGTGAAAGCATACATTTGTCGTTGGTCAGAGGATACCTCTATTACCATCCCCCCAGTCGATACCAGAACGATTTTCTGTTTATTTTTGCCCCAGACTTGTGTATACATTCGCTAACCTGGGAGAATGAGCGGCTGACAGCCGCCCGGACAAAACCCTTGAGCGGGAACACCAATAATATTAGTTAGTTCATGAAATCACGCCTCGATAGGCAACACCTCTTCATTCAGCAAGGCGTAAAATTCCGGGACTTGAGCCTCCACAAGTCGCAGTTCATTTGCGGCGATCGCTTCAAGTTCCAGCACCGTCTCCCAGCGCAAATCCTCAACCCATCGCTTAAGGATGCCTTTAATTGCGTCCACTCCACGAGAAATACCAGAGCGAAGTATTTCTACGCAGTGGAGTAGCGTAATCCGGTCTGTTTGGGGCGGTTCAGAATCGGTAGTATCCTCCCCTTGGCAATGGGAGTTCCCTATAGCATCAAGGGGGGGTGTGGATACGGCCTGCTGATTGGGGTTTACACTATACACCGCAGGGGTTTGAGCCGCGTAATAGGTTCGATTTTCTTTTTGATTGCGCTTCGTTTCACGATGAGCAATTACTTGGAGAGCAAATTCCAATTCCTCTTTAGATAAAGAGAAAAGTTTCACCTGTTGACCCCGTTTACCCTGTTTACGGAAAGTCAGTTTTAGCCCCAGCTGCTCTATAAGAGTGCCTAGCAACCAAATAGGTTTACAGTCTAGGGGAATAGTAAACCCAAGAATTGCTTTCACGTGAGCAGCACAATGTATAGCGATGTCCCTCATCTTGAGTAAGGTGGAATCGTCGGCGGTAACTTCTTCACCCTTCATTAAAGAAGTGAGAATTTGATGCAGTCCCAGGTTAAATCTAGCAAGCCACCGTGCGGAGTAATTGCCCCAGTCGATGCACAAAGGTAGATTGTCGCGCTCGGTGCGGTCTTTTTGGGTGACAATTGTTGGTGGTGTAGGATAAGTTTGCCCAGTTTTGGGGTCAGTAAACGATTCTTCGGGTGGGGCTAAAATGGCCTCAAGTCCGGCGATCGCTCTAATTAAGCGACCACCTTTATCCATTTCTACGAGTGATTCGGTTACTTCGATGCCGTAAGAATCAGAAATGCGAAACTTTTCACATTCAAAAATTTCATTAGGGTCAAGGTAATCTTTGCTCTGACGGGCACGGTACTCACTCAAAGTAATATTGTTCGCCTTGGCAACAGCCGAATTGTGGGCACTATCCAAAGCTTGTGCTGCTGCTTT
>NZ_JACJSI010000612.1 GCF_014698065.1 Nostoc flagelliforme FACHB-838 | reverse complement strand
TCTTTGCCAGCGGTGATCTCAAGGTTGGATTGAATCAAGTTGTAATTGCCGCAGCAGATGGAGCATTAGCTGCTACTCAAATCTGGCGAGATTTGCGCCGAGTCCTCAAAGCTAAACCTCAACTAAATATACCTCAAGAAACGCATAAGTAGGTCAGCAACCAGAGCAATGCGTTTCTGAACTGATAAGTACCATCGATTTTTGACAACCATTAGTTCCTATTCGCCCCTTCAACGCTGCGCCATTACCCCAAGCTGGCAATCGCAGGCTGTGGAGGGGCGGTTGTAACAAGGGCCAAGGAAGGCGATCGCTTAACATAGGCGCACTTTCACAAAAATACTCTATCGAGTTATTCACATCTATAGAGTATATAAATTTGCTACTATCACCTTTCATCAGTACTTAGTTTATACTTTGATAACTATTTATACCTCTGTACAAGTACTGCAAATCTTGCCGAAAGCGATCGCATGAAGCACTGCATGAGATCAATCACTCCTTACCCCCAGCTTGAAAAAGCGCTTTTTGGGTTCGCAGACTATTAGTGGCGGATTCTACCGTGCCTATAGTGATATTCAAAAATTAGTTTAGCTAGATAGTGCTGCTAAATCATGTTTTTGAAATTTTTAGCCACATCATAAAAATTAGAACAGCTAAAAAGCTTTAGCTGTTCTAGGATTAGTGTGTTCCTTTTTTGACAGCTTAATAGATGGTTATTATGATGTCCTCAGTTTGCAGAAGTATAAAATCCATCTATTTTAATACTGATGCCAAGCATAGCAATTAAAAACAGTAGTCAGATTTACTGGAAGCTGACAAATGCTTAAAAAATCAAAGCCTCATTTTGCCCCGACTTCTGCCCGAAACTTGATTTTTCGTCATGATTCCGATTACTGAATCGTTGTTCTAGTAAAATATTTTGGGAACAATTGTTCCCATTCATCTTTCTATCGCTGGCCATTACCCCAGGCGATAGGGGAAGCTTAAGCCTTCTCCAAAAGAGACGAAGACAGCTTCAGGCGATCGCAGATGTGGCGAACGGAACTCCAGGACAAGTCTACAATCTTATCTTCCGGCAATGGCAACCGGGAGTAGTAAAGGACTACTCTTCGCTAGAGGGTTTCTGGGGATGCGCTGTGGAAGGCGGGGGCTTTTATATGTTTAGTGGGGAGTATGTGGCGGTGGAGAGTTGGGATAGAGGAAAGCTATAGCTAAAAAGATATTATTAAAATAGTGAGTCAATTCAATCTTTTTCAATCACGTTTAAACTCCATTTGGGCGAAGTAGTCTTGCAGCAGTTTGTGAATAAAGCGATAGCGGCCACCGACACGCTGGAGAAATAGGCGCTCGGTGCAGTAGTCAAGGAAACGGGCGTAGTTCCAAGGGATGTAGCCGTTGCGGTAGAGAATAAGGCGTAGGGCAAAGTGTTTAATAACAGATGTTCCACTTCTAAGTATCTCCACTAATAATCCAAAAAATAACCCAAACATTAAGCTAGAAATTAAAGCTGACTTATTTAAACTATTATTTTCTTGAATTATTTGAATTAAAAAAATTAATATTGTAGAAGGTAAAAAATACAATACTGATAAATTAAAGGTATTTTTAACAGATTGCCAAATTCCTTGTTTAGGAATAGTTTTACTTCCTATTGCTAAATTATTAAATTTCCCTAATATCCCAAAAGTTAACTCATTTTTTAAGAGATGATGTAAACTTTTTCGAGTTTCAATTGCTTCGATTTTATCTCCAATTAACCCATTAATCAGTCCGATAATCAACCCCCAAATCAGCACGATAATCACTCCTGTCATCGTCCCAAAAATCAGTTGATTAATTAGCCCCCAAATCAACCCGATAAGTAGCCATTTCGTCATGGTTTTATGAGAAGCTTTCTCAGACTTAATTAAACCTGTGTTTGCAACTTTTTCCTCTATCATCTCACCAAATAAACCATTAATTAGCCCGACAATCAGACCAATAATCATCCCTCCATTAAGTCCCTGAAGCAAGCCTAAAAATCCGAAAATCACCCCTCCAGCCACCCCATAATTAATCTCCCTTCCAAGGACAGTAACCTCTCCAGTTACCCCTAACAGCCCCAAAATTACTCCTAACAGCCCCAAAATCAGCCCATTAATCAGCATTTGTATAACTCCCCAGACAATCAAATTATAAATAATTCTGGAAATTTTACTTTTTAACAAACTAGGCTGCATTTCTTCAATCAAAAATTCTGTTTTCGATTCTTTGAGCAGTTGCCCTGCTAGCCAAACGAGCCACATTCGCGTTTTCCTGGCATTAGGAGGTTTGCATTTCAAATATGCCCTACTATTAATATCTTGTGCTAACATACGTCCTATATAGGCATCTAGTAAATACTGATGACGCTCTGCTGTAGAAGTCAAAAGCTGCCATTTTTCAAGAGATATGTCTTGAAATACTATAGGACTAGTATTTGATTTCTGAAAAAGCTCCGTACATTTGAAGAGTCGCAAAATCAAAGTTAGTGTTTCGGAGAAACCACTCAAACATCCATTTGAGATGAGAGAACGAAGG
>NZ_JACJSI010000611.1 GCF_014698065.1 Nostoc flagelliforme FACHB-838 | reverse complement strand
TGAGATGTTTTTCTCAAGATGTGCTGCAACTATTTTTTCTCGAAGATCGACAGAGTAAGACTTCATTTAAAAGTATTTATATTTTAATCTAGTGTACCTCATAATAGACGCAATTGCTGTAACTATGTTCAAGAAGCAGCGATCGCTAACGAACTTGCTACCAAATTTTATTTAGAATGGGGTAAAAACAAAGCCGCAGAAGGATATCTGCAACAAGCATATTACTGCTATGCCTGTTGGGGAGCAAAAGCCAAAACTGATGACTTGGAAAAACGCTATCCCCAACTACTTAAACCCATTTTGCAACAGCAAGAATTCAACTTCAATCGCTTAGAAACTATAGCCAGTATTGCCTATATATCTACAAATATTAATTGCTGATAACGGCAAGGGGATAAGTGAAGAAATTAAACAAAACCCCATAACCTAAAGCCTACTGTCACGGCTTTGAATATGCCTATGAAATCATAAAAATGCTTCTAGAAAATCTGAGCCAGTAAAATAGGTTAAGATTTTCTGGAAGCTTACTTACAGATTTGTGTCGTATTCACTCTGTCCCCATCAGTCTTAAAACTTCGTAAATTGGCAAAGGTATTGTTAAATCATTTCAAATGACTATATCGCCCTTATTAACTGCCTCAGCCAAAGCTGAAGGAAAAGAGCCTTCAGACTGAGAGTTAAATATGCCACCAAGACTAGAAGTGATCTGTCCATAGTTGAATGCACTGCGGCTAGTACTGATTCCCGCAGCCGGGTTAATGCGGTTATCGCCTTGAGGCAGCCTTTTGCTAGTTACAAGTTCGTTAGTGATATCGATGGTGGGAATTGATTCAGGAGCGGTAATACTGATGACATCATTTGAATCACCGACAAATTTTTGCAGTTTTCCATTGTTGACATCAAGTTGAGCTAACCAACCGTCCACAGCTGAGGTCTTAACACCACCACCACCGTTCCCTAATAAGCCATCAGTAGCTCCAGTCACGTAAAGCTTACCATTCGTGTTAGTAGTAACACCCATAGCATAGTCAAGATTCTTTTTGCTTCCAAATTGTTGAATCCACTTGTTGTTGCCATCAGTGTCGAACTGCGCTACCCAGGCATTATAAGATTTGTCTTTTTGGCCTTTTCCTAACTTCCCGTTAGATTCTCCGATGATAAAGATGTTGTCATTTTCATCTATTTGCATATCTGATAGGTACATCCCATCATCATCTGAAGAACCAAATTGTTTAGCCCACACTTGAGAGCCATCTGGACGAAGTTTGCTAATCCAAATATCGCGACCCCGAATTCCCTTTTTTCCTACCGTTGTGCCAATATCTCCTGTAGTCCATCCTGTAACGTAAATATTGCCCTTGCTGTCAGTATCAACACCCCAAGCAAAATCAAGTCCCTGATTTGTACTTCCAAGCTGTTGAACCCACTGTATTTCCCCTGCTGTGTTCACCTTTGATACCCAGGCATCGTACTTCAAAAGTTGTCGCGATGGGTCTGACTCTCTGACTAAGCCCTGAGTCCAGCCTACAGCTATGCTGTTGCTATCCTTATCAATAGCAAGGTCGTAACATTCATCAAAAAAGGGAGTTATATCAAAAGGAAAGGTCGCTGAAGGATCTTTAATCAGGGTAAGCCACTGCTGGTTGCCATTGGTGTCAAACTTAGACACCCAGGAATTATCCTGAACGGCAAAATTGAAAATGTCTGTTCTATCATTGTTGTTAATTTCTATTCCTGATAAGTAGACATTCCCTGTTGGATCTAAGTCAATGGCAAAGGCTCCACTACTAAAGCCACCAGCACTAAACTGCCTACCCCAAAGCTGGTTGCCATTGGTGTCATATTTAGCCACCCAAACATCAGTTTCTGTTTGCTTGGTTCCAAACAGGTTACCCGACGTGCCACCTGCCATGTAGGAGTTACCATCCTTATCTGTAACCATCGCAAAGTTAGACTCATCACCAGAGGAGCCAACCTGCTTACCCCACAATTGATTGCCATTGCTGTCATATTTCGCTAGCCAAGCATCTGTAAACCCTTGATTTGTTCCAAACAATGGCCCGGTGGTAGTTCCTGATATATAAACATTGCCAATAGCATCTGTACCCGCAGCAAGACTGAGATCGTTTCCGGTAGTCCCTAATTGCTGAATTTTATTGTTTTTTGTTGGTTTTTTTGCTGGTTTTTCACCAACAAATCGGAAATTATTCGATGTCAAATCTAAATTGACTTCCGGCTTGGCAACTACAAAAGCTACAAGGTCAGGTGCTCCCTGTTGTAGTGAAAATATAGCTTCTCCAGAAATCGGTTGCGCAACTCCTGCAATCTGTAATCCATTAATTTTTACGATTCGATAGTCTGTCGATTTACCATTTAGCTGGATGACATCATTATTGATACCGAAATCATAAATGACAGCAAACTCGTTCAAACCAAGGAAGTTTGTAGTTAGTAGAGTATCTGGGTTAGAGGTAGTGTAGTAGGGCTGACTTGTATCACCAAGAACAAATCTGTCTGCCCCTACAGATGGGATATTTCTATCTAAGATCAGAAATGGATT
>NZ_JACJSI010000610.1 GCF_014698065.1 Nostoc flagelliforme FACHB-838 | reverse complement strand
TTAGACAAACGCTGCAAAGAATCCTGGGTAAACGCAATCATCACCCACCAATCCATTAAGCTTCAGAAAGTTGACAACCAAGCCGTCGCCCAAGCCGAACTCGACAACTACATTGCAGACCAAGCCCAAGTTGTAGCTCCCGAACCCCTCACAATAGTCGAAATCTCGTTTGACCATCATGAATATTACGCTGATGACAAACTGATAGCCAGCATCAGCCATGACGACAATCATTTAACGCAACGCTGGGTAGTCATAGTAAACGACAAAGAAGTATTTCGTGCCAACACTGTAATGCGTTGTCATCGCTTCATCTGCACTCACTACAAAGATGGTTCATTACTTGTGCAGGAACAACTTGCAACACCATGCACCACTGGTAACGAAATCATGGCGCAGATTTTCAACGAGTGCGAGAAGTTTGGCTTTGAAATCCTCGACGACGGCATTTATCAGAACGACGTGAAATTAGGCGAAGTCGGACAGAGTGACGGCAATTGGTGGTTCACACGCGCAGCAGACGAAACCCAGCGCATACCCTGTGATTCTGCAATGTCAGCAGTTCAATCGCTATCGATGGTGGACGTGTCTACTGATGATAAATCCATTTTTGATGAATATTTTTTAGAGCAACCCTTAGAACAGCTAACTGGCGATAAATTGCAACGGCTGCTGGAGAGAGCGGAGTTAGTCACAGCGTAAGTGTTGGGCTTCGCCTGGGAAAAGGTTAAAGGTATTGCTTAAAGGGAAATTCCTTCATTCCTTTCCCCCTTACCCCTTCCCCTTTTCCCTAAAACACATTCCCTTCATTCACCAATCAATATGCAACCCACAATATCCATTGCCCGACACTGGGGCTACCCTCGCTTTGCTTTGGATCAGCGTACCATTCGCTCCGCTCAAATTCAAAATTATTAATTCAAAATTGAAAATTGAAGAATAAGAAATTAATTTTGCATTTTGAATTTTGCATTTTGAATTGTTTGGGAACGCGGTTTTTTGTTGGAAATTGCCGAGGATTTTTAAGTTATTAATCCCAAAGGACACAATCATGAAACTTTACGCGAAAACCATTCCACAAACTTTACCCGCTTGGGCAACTGTCGTTACAAAGAGTGCAGATTTATTTGAGGTTGAAATCAACGATGAACATCCTAATTTTCAATCTCTGCTTGAAGAGTTAGCCACGGAGATTGAGCCAGGAACATTCGGTGTGAAAGCTGAGGATTTATGTTCCAGACTCGGCTTTGATTTGTCTAACCCAATCTGCACCAGTTAGTTGAACAAGCCCAAAACTTGCTATCTGAAATTGCTACGCATCCAGACTACAAACAACTGTTGTCAGCAGGGTATCAGCCAGATTTAAACATTGCCGATGCTCAAACTGCGCTGTCTTATTTGTAATGGGAGTTAGAGCGGAATCAACAGCCTTCTCTTTAGTACAAAAGCAATCATCTGAATGTAGTCAATATTCAGACGATTGCAACTACGGGAAATTACTTTCCGCTACAGAATTCCCATTATACACAGAACACCAATCAATAAAACTTTAACCGAGGTGAACATGGTTACTGAAATTAAACTAGGGTTATGCAATCCTCCCGAACCCGTCTATTTATTTGTCAATCAAGGGGAAGTAGACGGTGAATCTTACGTTTGGTACAAGTTCAATATCAACCAAGATAAGAAAATGCCTGTTACCCAAAGAGCATTAACTGGGTACTTATCAGAACTGCGATTGACAACTAAAGAATTCAAAGGAAAGGACAACCTAAAGCTGGATATTGTTATCAGTGCCGATGAACTTTATATCATTAGAACTGGTATTGAAACAAACTTTGTTAAAAGCTTTCTTCTCGCTGCGTCATTAGTTCAGGATTTTTCTAGACCACTGATTATCGTTGCTAATGCTGGCGACGAGAACACAGTTTTCTGCAATCTTTACGATGCTGCAACAAAAACTAAGATTTACAGGGAATGGAGTAGAGATTTGGATTGGGCAACTATCATTCGTGACATTCAATCTTTATTGGGTGCAACTTCAAACTCGATTACCGAACCCCCACTGACTCCACCAAAACTTAGTGTAGTTCCTCAATCAATACACCCACAGGATTTGCGAGTTAAAAATATTTGCACCTTGCTTGATTATCCACTTGATCTAGTCAGAGAGTGGTTGCAATTCCAGGATGTTGACCGCCTAAGTTTACTTGATATTAGCCAGATTAATGAACTAATCAAAACCATGTGTTTGGCTTGGGCTTCAAACAAGTGTGAATATCCTAATCATGCTGAGTCTTCGTATCAAAATCTTGTTGTTGATGCTGTTGCTAACGGTGCGGATGAGTTAGCAGCAATTAGGGTATGGATGCAACAGTTACAGGCAGTAAAGACTGGGGCAGTGTAAATCAAAAGTCAGAAATCAGGATTCAGAATATTTTTACTTCTGAATCCTCAATTAATCAAATAGGAATAAACCATGAAAGTTATCGTTACAGTAATCGAAAAAATTACGAGTGAAGCCCATATTGATATCCCTGATGGGCTGAATCAATCCGGAATTAAAC
>NZ_JACJSI010000061.1 GCF_014698065.1 Nostoc flagelliforme FACHB-838 | reverse complement strand
ATTGGCATTATCTCTTCATGCTTGTATCCACATAACAGCATTTTTACTGCTGTAGCTCGCTTGATTTCACGCGGCTCTTTATTATTTTTGATAAAATCTTCTAATAATTCCATTCACATCACTACACCTGCATTTAGTTTCAAACGTTACTTTTATGCTCTCTCAGTATTTTCTCATGAATGATTCCGGATTGCTATAGTGATGAAAGTGATATTAAACTGAGAAATCAACTGTTCGTTGCATTAACTCGCTCTCGTGCTTGGGTAAATTTAAGTGGTGTTGATGGGAATTATCCTTTCTACGAAGAATTCAGAAGAGTAATGGAAAGTGGTAATAGCTTCCAATTCGCATACTATCCTCCAAAAGTAGATATTGGAGAAACAGTAGACATAAGGTAATGAATAGAAGCCAGCGCTCACTTATACAGCGCCGGGTTTGTTTGATGTATCTGTTTTGGGTATCCGATGTCTTGGAAGAAGCAGTATTTTGAACAGGAAAGCTCGTCTCGACTAATCCTCAACTTGGCATTTCTGTTCAATGAAACTCAAAAGCTCTTCTTCAAACTGGGTCAAATAGGAGCGTTTCAACTCTGCTAAACACTTCAAAACTGCCTCTGCTGGTGCTTCTAACTTGCCACTGTCCCGTAACCTACTGATGCGATCACTGATCAATTGCATCTGCTGACATTCCGAACATTGTGTAAATATAGGAGTATCAGTGAGAGAAATCGTAATGCAAGGAATACCTTTGGATTTGGTATCCCGGATTGACTGGGATCAGGAATATGGTGAGTTTTTATTTCAGCAAAGAGAAGACAAGAAACTTTCTAGAGAAGAAGTAGCACAAGCAATTACAGGGCTTGGAGAACCTTGTTCTCAGCAGCTAATTCATAAAATAGAAAAATGGAAGGGTAAAGGTGATCGCTCTGTTTCTTTGTCTCTTATCTTGAAATATTGTCAAATTTTAGGGATCGAGCTTAGGCAATTTTATCCTGTTGTAGCGCAAACCCTTAGTTATCCATTGTTACAAAAAATCTCGTCCGTAGCTGTTGACCAATTTCCATAAAATATGTAAAATAATAAGAGATAAAACAAAGGACAACCGCTTCAGCCTGGAAAACTTGTGCGATCGCCCTTTGACCCTTTTACAGGAAATCTTATACCAATTTAAATTGGTATAAAAGACCTCGTGGCGATCGGGAAAACAATTGATACGGCCTCGGCAACAATCAAATTATTTGATTGCCGCAGCTGGTGTTTACGAAAATTTGACAACCAATGGTTGTCAAAATGTGGCAAATGAGAATTTGACAACCGGTGGATCACAAATTCTGCCCACAAGTGAGCGCCAAGTTCGAGCAATGACTAAACTTGAACAGCAGGAAGTGTGGCTAACGGCAGTAGAACTTGCTGGCGGTAAAGTACTCACTGGTAGAATCGTCAAAGATGTTGTGCAAAGGATCATGGAGCGTACCCAAGTACCCAATACTTACCAAATTGACGAGGTGTGCCAAATCCTTGCAAAGGACAACCCAGAACTCAGAGGTAAGGGTGGCTGCTGGGGGATAGTCGCAAGAGTGAATGATTTTAGTTGCACTGTCAAAACCTGGGATGGGGAGTACACCGTTGGCTTACAGCACCTCAAATCTTACAATTACTTGCCTGCCGAATGTGAGCAGATGCAGGTGATTTGCGATCGCATCAATCGGGTGTATTCGAGTGGGCTGGAGGAGTCGGTGCAGAGGTTTTTGGAGTCGTTAAGAAAGCCCAAGCGTGCTTACTTGACGGCGTTGGAAGAAAAAGTGCTGATTCTCTTAGAGTCGGAAATTACACATAAGGAAGCCTGGGGGTAAGGCAGGGATTTATGCAAGCGATTAAGTCATCGTCAATAAAGTTTGCTGTTCAAGCCGAGTTTGTAAATCTACAATTAGGTTCTCTCCACTGCATCGGGCTGACCATAAACCAGAATACTGCAAACTTATATTCCACTTTCCTTGCATATAATCTTCATTTTCTGAGACTATGCATCTATAATTTTTTCTGTCTGCTTTCTCGCTTGATTTAATGAACTATTTTCTCATTTAGACGATTTAAATTGTGGATTGCGAGAAAAAATAGAGATTTTTTGCAATTCCTTACGCGATAGCGAAGCTTGCGCTATAGGCGATCAGCCGGGGGAGGCTTGCGCCGAAGCGATCGCCTTTTACTGAATAGGTGTTTTAGGGGTTGGAGTGGCTCATGAAGCAGAGCGAAAGCAACGTCGGCGTAACATAAAACCAGCTCCAATTAAGCCAATACCAACTAGCGTCCCTACTCCGGTTTCCGGCTCTGGAACAACCTTAATAGTGCCAGTAACTAAAGCCTGTCCTCTTATGGGATCGTTTGGATTTGGACTAATTGTGTCGTTCTCAAAAAAGTCTAGTATGCCAGTAGCACCTCTGAATATACCCTCACCGCCAGTGATAATCAAAGAACCAGAGCCAGACCCTCTAAGGTTTACAAAGTCAATTAGAGCGGTGGCAGTAGCGGTTCCAGATACCTTGTTAGCACCGCTACCACTGAATTCAATAAAGCCTTCTGGGAAGCCCTCTAAGCCGATTGCTGTTGGATCGGTGTTAAAGGTGAACAAGCCAGTAGAGAAGTCAGTTAGGGCGTAAACTAAACCGTTATATTCGGTGAGTCCATATAGTGCATCAGTACTTACAGCCCGTTCAATTGCCCGTGAAAACTTCTCGTTAATCGGCTCAACAGCGATTGTTACGTCGTAGTTACCACTAAATGGGAACAGAGTCTGTGCGATCGCCTTCTCGTTCCCCGATCCAAAACTCAGTAAAGTCAAAGCTGCTGGAACAAACCATGCAGCGTAAGAGCGAAGTACCGTTAGCATTGTTTAATATTATCTATCTTCAAGGGAATGCTTATGTAAAAAATATTACTTTTTTGATTGCCGAAAACAGTATACAGCACATTAGATTGCAGCGACAATGAAAATCGGGCGGCTATTTTGGATGGGCGTTTGCCTGCTGGTGAGCAACTACTACCAACTCGTGAACTTGCGTCTCAATTGAGTGTTTCTCGAAACACGGTGATGCAGGCTTATGATTTGCTCATGAGTGATGGATTGCTTGAGGGACACGTTGGTGCAGGTACTTTCGTTGCTGATATTGTTTCAAGCGATCGCTACCTTGATAATCTCGGACAATCGGCTATTGAGATCAAACCGTTTTGGCGACAGTTAACAGATGCTCAATTGTTACCTAGTCCACCAGCAAATTTGATGTATAACTTTTCGCTAAGTCTTCCTGATAAACAGAGATTTCCCTTTGAAGAGTGGCGGCGCATCTGTGCTTTTTGTTCGCGTCGTTTGGCCCAAGCACCAGTAGGATATGGCCCGCCAGAAGGAATGAGACAATTACGAGAAGCACTCGTCAAATACGTGTCCTTCAGCCGTGCAGTCAGGTGTCATCTAGACAACGTAATTGTGACTAATGGCGCACAGCAAGCATTTGATTTAATTGCGCGAGTTCTGATTGAACCACAAACAGTGGTAGCAGTGGAAGATCCAGGCTATCCTCCTGTACGTCTTCTTTTCGAGTCCTATGGCGCACAAGTGGTTGGAGTCCCTGTGGATGCACAAGGACTGCGAGTGGAGTGTCTTCCCAAAAATGCAAAGCTGATATATGTTACTCCTTCGCACCAGTTTCCTTTAGGAATGCCAATGTCATTACCACGTCGGCTCGCACTCCTTGAATGGGCAACACAGCATGGGGCAGCTATTATTGAGGACGATTACGATAGCGAGTTTCGTTTTGCCGGGCGACCATTGGAATCATTGCAGAATTTAGACCGTACTGGAAGAGTCCTCTATGTGGGAACATTCTCGAAAGTGATGTTTCCAGAGATCCGATTGGGATTTATTGTCGCTCCAGAGTTGATACAACAGGCGTTGGTTGTGGCAAAACAACTGAGCGATTTGCATAGTCCTTTGTTAGCGCAAGCAACACTGGCAAAGTTTATTCAAGACGGTTATTTAGCAAAGCATATCCGTAAGAGCAAAGCATATCCGTAAGTTACATAAAATCTATGGCCAGCGTCGGCAATGTTTAATTGTGGGTCTGAAGAAATCTTTTTCGGATTGGTTACAACCTATTCCCTCTGAAGCTGGTCTGCATATTGCTACTTTTTTAAATTCTGATATTAAAAGCAATGCTGTTATTGATGAAGCAGCACAGCAGGGGATATTTCTTTTTTCTCTTGACCATTTTTATGCTTCATCCACGGTTAAATCGGGTTTGATTTTTGGATATGGTACTATTGAGGTTGAGCAAATTGATGCAGGGTTGGATGTGTTGAGAAAAATCTTTTTAAAAAATGAAAAAATATCATAAACTGCTTTTTGGTATATTTTTAATTACCTCAATAAATACCTAACAAGTTGCGGGTCTATTGGAGATTAGAATAGGAGATATTTGGGTTGGTTAGGTTTGTTGATAATGCTTGGTGGGCTTGTGTTGAGGTACTGGGCTGCTAAAACATTTGGTAAATTTTATACAAAGACATTGCAAACCCCCGAACAGCAGGAGATTATTCAGCAAGCTCTATACAACATCATTCGGCATCCTGGTTATTTGGGTACATTTCTAATGGAAATTGGAGCAGGTTTAACGATCGCTAATTGGTGAGTAACGTCGAGCTTAGGAACAATCTAAATTTTTACTCAGTCGTCGATATCAAAACTGAGAATTTAAACTATGCTTGATTCGTTTAAAGTTGTAGCTTTGGCTTTAACAAGTTTAAGTTTTTCCGGGATAGGTGTATCAACGTTACCAAAATCTGCGCTTGCTGGAGAACCAATTATCGATAGAAACTGCCGCCGTTATGAGAGAACACGAGAAGTATTTCAGCAAATACCACCACAGAATCAAGCTAGAATATTGACGACATCTTTCTTTCAAGTTAACAATCAAAAATACTCTCTACAATTACTAAAATTTCCCAACTCTACAGGTGTTTTATGTCTTTGGAAACCTAATGCTCGACTACCACAGAGGTTAAAAGACGTGTCAATTATTCAAGACAAGGTAATTGAGAAATTTGAGAAAGACCCTTCTCGACCAGCAAATTATATAATCATAGTCAAAGGCGAGAAGATGGAAGATATTTTAAAAACTTCTTATCGATTAAACCTAACTAATCCCAATCAACCAAAGGTGACACCATTAATCAGAGTTTACAAAAATTAGATGTAGATTTTTGTCTGTAGATGTTTATCTACTTTAAGTCAAAATAGTTATGGTGAGTGCAATTCCAGTCCAGCCGATGGCGCTAGCAGGTATCCACCAGCGCGATCGCTCACTACTAAAATCTGCCTCTGAATATCTGCGCCGCGAAAGTTTGCCCCAGCAAGGTTCTTACCTTGAAAACTAAATCACTCACAGCCAAAAGCGATCGCTTTAGCTTTGCAATGCAATGATTTCAGCCTAGCCACTCGAAGAATCATGACTATGTTTCTACACTAGAGACGGCGTGGCTTACAAGCCGCTTAACACTGAATAAGGCGATCGCTTTTGACTGTGGGATGCTCCAGTTGACCAACCAACGCGCCCGGATTTCTCACAAAGAAATAAAAAAAGGGGGCAAAAACTGCGTTTGGAGTTCCTAGCACATAGATAATAGGTAGATTGACTTCTCAAAGTAGAACTTGAATAATAAGCATTAATTCTACTTGGGTTTGCGGTTCTTTCTATGCTTTGACAAGGTGATAAAAATGATTGCGCTACCTGACATTGTAGTTGATGCTCAGATATATTCCAGCAATAATTCTGTGGTGTATCGTGGCATCAAGTTGTCAGATCGCACGCCTGTTATTCTCAAAGTTCTCAAACAGGACTATCCTACGGCATCGGAACTCACCCGCTACAGGCAGGAATATGAAATTACGCGATCGCTTAACTTAGAAGGCGTGATCAAGGCATATAGTCAGCAGGAATATCAGCGCACACTGATTATTCTTTTAGAAGATTTCGGTGGAGAGTCTCTGGAACGATGGATACAGCAGCGTCCAGATTTGTACCCTATGCCCTTATCAACTTTTTTATCCCTAGCCATTAAAATCACAGGGATTCTGGGCAGAATTCATGCTGCTGGTGTCATTCATAAAGATATCAACCCTAGCAATATTGTTTTCAATCTAGATACTGGGGTCGTTAAATTGATTGATTTCGGAATTGCGACTCGATTTAATCGCACCAATCCAACCTTCAAAAACCCTCATGTTCTAGAAGGTACTCTTGCATATATATCTCCAGAGCAAACCGGACGCATGAACCGTTTGCTTGATTATCGTACTGATTTTTACTCCCTTGGTGTAACGTTCTACGAACTGCTCACTGGAAAGTTACCGTTTACCACAAGAGACATTCTTGAACTTGTTCATTGTCATCTTGCCAAATCACCTGTTCCGCCTCATGAACTGAAGACAACGATTCCCAAAGCAGTTTCAGATATCGTTTTGAAACTAATGGCAAAGAATGCGGAGGATCGCTATCAGAGTGCTTGGGGTATTAAGGCAGACTTAGAATGGTGCGCTCAACAACTTACAGACATAAGACAAATTGATGAGATTCAATTAGGTACTCAAGACGTTCGAGATCAATTTCAAATTCCGCAAAAACTGTATGGACGCGAAGCGGAGATTGCCACATTATTGACGGCATTTGAAAGAGTAGCCGGAATGGGCAATGTTAGCGAAGCCTACTGCCAAGGAGAGAAAAGCATAGAAAGTTCTCAATCTAATGTCGAAATGATGTTGATATGTGGCTATGCTGGAGTAGGGAAATCTGCGTTAGTACAGGAACTCTACAAGCCCATCACAGCAAAGCGTGGCTACTTCGTTTCAGGTAAATTCGATCAATTTGGGCGCAATATTCCCTACAGTGCGATCGCCCATGCCCTACAAAAATTGGTGCAACAACTGCTGGGTGAACCCGATGAGCAGTTGAAACAGTGGCGAAATCGACTTCTAACGGCGTTGGGAAGCAATGGGCAAATCATCATTGATGTCATCCCAGAAGTTGAATTGATTATTGGCAAGCAACCGCCCATACCGGAAGTTGGGGCAACGGAAACTCAAAACCGCTTCAATCGAGTCTTTCAGCAATTCATTCGGGTATTTGGTTCAGCAGAACATCTCTTAGTGATTTTTCTGGACGATCTTCAATGGGCAGACTCAGCAACACTCAAGTTAATCGAGTTGATGATGACGGATGCCCAGACGCAATATCTGTTTTTAATTGGAGCCTATCGAGATAATGAGGTCAACTACTCGCATCCACTAAGGATAATGCTGGAGGAACTCAGGAAAGAGGGAGCAACTACCAGCCAAATTACGTTAGCACCGTTGGGACTAGACGCGATCGCACAACTGATTGCAGACACATTACATAGTGACATCAGTACAATTATCTCACTAGCAGAATTAGTATTGCGAAAAACCGATGGAAATCCCTTTTTTGTCAATGAGTTTCTGAAAACACTCTATGCAGAAAACTTGTTAAGCTTCGACCTTGAAAATCTCAGTTGGCGATGGGATATCACTCACATTGAAGGCAAGAACATCACCGATAATGTGGTGGAGTTGATGCTTGGCAAACTGAAAAAACTGCCTCCAGCAACCCAGCAAGTTTTACAATTCGCCGCTTGTATTGGTGCTGATTTTGATTTAAGCACCCTCTCGATCATTTGTGAAAACTCATCTAGGGAAATTTTCCCGCAATTGATAGTAGCGGCTCAGTCAGGTTTAATTGTGCCGACATCTGAGTTAGATGAACAACTCTTGGTTCAGGATTATAAATTCTTGCACGATCGCGTGCAGCAAGCAGCTTATGCCTTAATCGATGAGTCGCACAAACAAGTTGTTCATCTCCAAATTGGTCGCAATTTACTCGAAAAGACTTTGCCGGAGCGAATATCAGAGCGGTTATTTGAAATTGTCGATCATCTTAATTATGGGATTGAGCTTGTCACCGAGCGCGCAGAACGAGATGAAATTGCCAGATTAAATTTAATCGCAGGTCAGAAAGCAAAAGCAGCGATCGCTTATGATGTGTCAAAAAAATATTTAGCTACAGCAAGAGTTTGGCTGGCAGCATCTAGCTGGCAAACAGATTATGACCTGAGCTTAGAATTATATGCAGAAATAACAGAAGTTGCTTACTTGTGTGGCAATTTTGAGCAGGTGGAGTACTGGGCTGCGATTGTTCTGCAACAGGCTAAAACGGTTCTTGATAGCGTGAAAGTATACGAAGTCAAAATTCAAACTGCCATAGCACAAAATCAACCGTTAGAAGCAATCAACACTGGATTACAAGTGTTGCATCAACTGGAAATTTGTTTTCCCGAACAGCCAAGTCAGTCAGATATTCAGCTTGAACTAGACGCAATCTCATACCTTCTGAGTGAAAAGTCGATTGAGGACTTGATTCATTTGCCAGAAATGTGCAAGCCGGATAAGTTAGCAGCAATGAGAATACTATCCAGAATTACGATTGCGGCCTGGATTGCTATTCCTAATTTAATGCCGCTACTGGTATCAAAACAAGTCAGCTTATCATTTGAATATGGAAATGCCTTTGCATCTCCCTTTGCTTATGCCAATTTTGGATTAATTCTGTGTGGGAATGTGGGAGACATCGAGACTGGCTACGAGTTTGGACAGTTAGCGTTAAAGCTATTGTCACCACCTAAGCCCCATTCACTCAGAGCTAGAACATTGCTCATTGTGAATACCTTCGTCATTCATTGGAAAGAGCATGTAAGAGAAACATTACAGCCTCTTTTAGAAGCCTACCAAAGTGGGCTAGAAACCGGAGATTTAGAGTTTGCCTCCTATGCTGCTCACACTTATTGCTTTAACTCCTATGTTGTCGGAAATGAACTGGTGGAAGTTGACCACTATATGACAATATATAATGCAGCAATCCATCAAATCAAACAGGAAACAGCACTAACCTGGAATCTGATATTTCAGCAAGCGATCGCGAATTTGATGGGATACTCTGTTGAGCCAACCCGTCTAATGGGCAAATTCTACAATGAGGAGAACGAATTACCAAAACATGAAGCAGCAAATGATGGAAGTGCAATTTTTAATGTCTATTTCAATAAAATTCTACTGTATTACTTATTTTCGGAGTATGCTCAGGCTGTTGATGTCTCAAACATAGCAGAACGTTATTTGATCTTAATAACAAGCTCCCCTATTGGCCCTTTATACTGCCTCTATGATGCTCTGGCAAGACTTGCAATTTACCCTGAAAGTAGCACGCAAGTACAGAAACAAATTATCAAAAAAATTGCGGTTAGTCAGGATAAAATGAAGCAGTGGGCACATTACGCGCCCATGAATTATTTGCATAAATATCATTTAATACAAGCCGAGACTGCACGGGTTTTAGGTCAGTTGTTTGAGGCAGAAGAGTTCTACGAACAAGCAATTCTTGGATCGAAAGAAAATGGTTATCTTCGAGAAGAAGCCTTATCTTATGAATTAGCTGCCAAGTTTTATCTATCTCGTGGCCGAGAAAAGTTTGCCCAAACTTATATGAAAGAAGCTCACTACTGCTATGAACGGTGGGGAGCAACTGCGAAAGTAAGAGATTTAGAAACTCGCTATCCACAATTATTGCCTCAGCCGTCAGGCATGGCTGACATATCAAACTGCACAAATTCTAAAACCATCTCTAATAATCCAGGCATCGCTTTCGATTTAGCAGCGGTGATAAAAGCATCACAAGCGATCGCTAGTGAAATTGAACTGGAGCAGTTACTCAATTACTTGATGAAGATTTTAATCAAAAATGCTGGCGCACAAACTGGATTCCTGATTTTGGAAAACGCAAAACAATGGGTGATTGAAGCTTGTGGTGAACTAAATGACGGTAATGGTGAAAATGTCTATGCTACGCAAGTGCTGCAATCGATCCCAACTGCAAATTACCTTCCTGAGTCAATTATTAATTATGTTATTCGTACTCAAGAATGTATCATCTTAAATGATGCAGCTCATCAAGGTAATTATATCAATGAGCCATACATTCAGCACAATAAAACTCAATCAATCTTATGTTTGCCGCTTCTGAATCAAAGTAAGCTAGTTGGCGTGTTGTATCTTGAAAATCAATTAACGGCTGGGGCATTTACACCAGAGCAATCGCAAATTTTACATCTATTATCAACTCAAGCAGCCATTGCCATCGAAAATGCTAGGCTCTATTCAAAGCTACGTGAGAGCGAAAGTAAAACGACTCAATTTATGGAAGCAATTCCAGTCGGTGTTGCAATTTTAGATACATTGGGTCGCCCTTATTACTTCAACCAGCGAGCAACTCAGCTGTTGGGTAAAGATATTGATCCTTCTGTGACACCCAATCAAATTGCCCAGGAGTATCAAATTTATCTAGCTGGAACGGATCAAAAATATCTAACTGAGAAAATGCCAATTATCCGAGCGCTAAGAGGTGAACGCACTAGGGTTGATGATATAGAAATTCACCGTAACAACGCCACAATTCCCGTTGAGGTATGGGGAACTCCTGTCTTTAACAAGCAGGGCAATGTGACTTATGCGATCGCTACCTTTCAAGACATTACCGAGCGAAAACAAGCCGAGCAACTGTTAGCCAATTACAATCGCACCTTAGAGCAACAGGTTGCCCAACGAACAGCAGCTTTGCAGAAAAGCGAAGCCACATTGCGCGATGTCTACGACCAGCTTCGCTTACGAGAACAAGAATTACGGCTGATCACAGATGCTCTCCCCGCTTGTATCAGTTATGTGGATGCCGATCAACGTCATCGATTTATCAACCGCACCTATGAGGTGTGGCTTAACTGTAGTCGAGATGAGATTTTGGGCAAGTCTGTTCGTGAACTCGTGGGGGACATGACTTATCAGATTATTGAACCGTATATCAATCAAGCCTTAGCAGGACAAACTGCAACCCTGGAACTAGAAATGCTCTTGCCATCCGGTAAAAAGTATATCACTTCTACCTTGATACCCCATTTCGATGGCAATGCTCAAGTTGTCGGATTTTATAGTCTACACACAGACATCAGCGAACAGCGAAACGCTGCACTACGTGAACTCAAACGTGCTGAGGAAGCCTCGATTTTAGAGGAACGCAACCGCATGGCACGGGAAATTCATGATACGCTGGCTCAAGCGTTTACAGGCATTTTGGTTCAAGTTGGTGCAGCAACCCAAGTGCTAACGGATGATTTAGAAGCAACACAGGCACATCTGGATATGATCGATGAATTGACACGAATCGGGCTGAGTGAAGCTCGTCGCTCAGTCACAGCACTCCGTCCTCAGTTGTTAGAGCAAGGCGATTTATCTAGCGCCCTCAATCGTCTTGTAACGCAAATGAGGTCTGCTACGGATGATACTGCTTTGATTTACGAAATCCACGGTACAGCCTATCCTTTACCCGCCGAAGTGGAGAATAACTTACTACGAATTGGGCAGGAAGCATTGACAAATGCAATCAAATATGCAGAAGCTCAGGAAATTCGCCTTGAGTTAGTGTATGGGGATGCACAATGTAGTTTGTGTATAAAAGACAATGGACAAGGCTTTGGAGTAGGTAGCGTTCCCTCTGTTGGCGGATTTGGATTATTAGGAATGAGCGAACGGGCAGAGCGAATTGGAGCGCAATTGAGAATTGAAAGCCAGCCTGGGCAGGGAACAGAAATTACTGTCATAGTCAATCAAGGATGAGAACTATGATCGACCAATCCAGTACAATTCGCGTTTTAATTGTTGACGATCACTCCATTTTCAGACAAGGATTGGCAACCATCATTAACCGCGATCCTGAAATGACGGTAATTGCTCAAGCAGAAGATGGAGAAGCGGCGATCGCCCTCTTTGGCGAACATCAACCGGATGTGACTTTGATGGATTTGCGAATGCCGCAGATGGGAGGAGTGGAAGCCATTACTGCGATTTGTACCCAATTTAAACCTGCCCGAATTATTGTGCTAACCACTTATGATGGCGATGAAGATATCTATCGCGGATTGCAGGCAGGGGCCAAAGGCTATCTGCTCAAGGATGCAAAAGCCAACGAACTTCTTAATGCCATTCGCATGGTTAATCGTGGTCAGCAGTACATTCCGCCCCTAGTGGGGGCAAAGCTAGTGCAGCGCATGAGTAACCCAGAACTGAGCGAACGAGAGCTAGAGGTACTGGGTTTAATGGCGCAAGGAATGAGTAATTCAGATATTGCAACTGCTCTAACTATTGGCGAAAGTACTGTCAAATCTCATGTCAACCGCATTCTCAGTAAATTGGGAGTCAGCGATCGCACTCAAGCTGTGATTATTGCAGTCAAACGCGGGATTGTTAGTTTGTAGGCTGTGCTTTCGGTTAACTTTCAATTCCAACTTTAGTTGGAATTAGTCTTCCATTGTGAGATGGGTTAAGCGATCGTTCATGCGACTCAATAAAAGTGCCAACTATGAGTGGACGACAACCCAAAGTCAATTTTCTATATTAAATTTATGCAAACACACATAGCAATCGGGTTGCAAGATTTAAGTTTGCTGAATACAGATGGCACACAGAGGAATATAGGTGTAGTCTAACCCAGGTATCACTTGCGGTAAACATACTTCTCCTCAGAAACACTGTTAATTATTTGTCTCACCTTCAACCCAGGATTGCAAACAGAGTTGATGGTAGCAATTATCGCTGCCAATAATGACGTGCTTTGATCCTCAATCCCACAATTATTAAGACGTAAAATGATGAACACCGAATTGAGTAAAAATAAAGTTGCAATTGTCAGCCGGGGCGAAGACCTCAATTGGTTCGATACAATGCCTGGTGAGCAAATGGCTATCCGCGTACCCAGCAGAGATGTCGCCGGGGCTTTCACAATCCTCGAAGTGCGTGTCCCACCGTTCTCAGGCCCGCCACTTCACTATCACAAAGATAGAGAGGAGATATTTGAAGTACTTGAAGGCAGATTTCGTTTCCACTGCGCGGGTGAAGAGTTCGAGGCCGGGGCTGGAACAACGGTTGTTGTACCCCGTAACAGCGTGCATGGATTCGTGAACCTGGGGCCGGGAGTAGCTCGGATGCTTTTCATCTTCGTACCGGGCGATATTGATGAATTCTTCCCCCAAATAGGCCAAACGCCGCCTGAAGGTTGGGCTGATCTTTCATCTCAGCATGACACTTGGATCGTCGGAGATCCCCTGTCCGCCAGCTAAAGAGCCTGCAAACGATTAAAGTGCGTTGTAACTCAAAAAGCTTGAGTTTTCACCATTGAGCGATCGCTCAATGGTGAAATGGAACCATAAGAGCTAAAGCCAGCACACAAGATAACACCTAAAACCAACACAGGAGATGAAAACCCCTTGGGAAGGATGCGATCGCCTCCAGAACAATGCCGCGAAAATGGCAAAGCAAATTGAAGCATGGCTGCCAGTATCCACTAGTACCGACCACAATTTGGCGTTGTCCAGCTATTCTGCCTAAAAATCCCCCAGCTGATTGAAGATTAATTTTGTTGGATTCCAACTAAAGTTGGAATTAGTCTTCCATTGTGAGATGGGTTAAAAGATCGTCCACTCGACTAAATAAAAGTGCCAACTTTGAGTGGACGACAAATCCCAGCCGATTGCATATATTAAATTCATGCAAACACAGATAGCACAGAAAGGGATGTAGGGATAGCCCACCGCAGGTATCACTTGTGGTAAACATACTTCCCCTTGGAGGTACCAGTGAACAATGACTGTAAACACCGTTTATTATTTGTCCCACCTTCAACCCAGGATCGTAAACAGGGGATGTTAAGTGCCACTGTGGTACTGGTGATGTATGGAGATTATCAATGTCAAGAGAGTGCGGATGTTTATCGGTTGCTGAAAGTCATTAGGCGACAACTGAGTATTTCGTTGGGAGAGGATTATTTGTGCTTTATTTTCCGCCATTTTCCGCAAATACAAATTCATTCTCAAGCTCTACATGCGGCGGAAGCGGCGGAAGCGGCGGCTGTTCAAGGTCAGTTTTGGCAAATACATGACATTTTGTTTATCCATCAACAACAGTTAGCAGATGGTTATTTAGTAGAGTATGCCAACGATCTAGGACTTGATATCTCCCAATTTCTGCAAGATATGTGTAAGCATGTGCATCTTGAGCGCATCAATCAAGATATCGAAAGTGGCACCCACAGTGGAGTAACGGCTACCCCAGCTTTGTTTATTAATGGGATTCGATATACCAATCGCTGGAACCTTAAAGAGTTGATCGCAGCTATTGTCACTGCAAGCCATTAATGTTCCTGGGTTTGAAATCCAATTAACAATCAGAAAGTAAGCAGTTATGCAAAGAAGAACTAGTTTTGAAAGTAAAGGTTTAAAGTGTTCCGTCACCTTTTACACTCCAGATAAAGTCGCATCAGGCGAGCGCTATCCGGCCATTGTTATAGCTCATGGAATTGGCTTAACTAAAGAAATGGGATTGCCGCAATTTGCTGAGAAATTCACTCAAGCAGGATTTGTCGTTTCGCTGTTCGACTATCGCTACCTTGGAGCTAGTGAGGGAGAGCCTCGTGGGCAAATTATTCCTACCGAGCAGCATGAAGACTACCGCAATGCCATCACTTGGACTCAACTACAAAGCGAAGTTGACCCTGAGCGCATAGGTGTGTGGGGTTTTTCCTATAGCGGTGGTCATGTACTGCATCTGGCCGCATTTGATCGGCGCGTGAAAGCGGTTGTGGCACAAATGCCTACAGTGAGTGGATTTCTCAACTCCCGCCGCCTGACTTCTCCACTTGAACTCGAAGAACTCACGAAGCTGCTTTCACAAGATCGGATAAAACGGTATCAAACCAAAGAGGTGAGCTACTTCCCGTTAGTTGCTCTACTCGGTCAGCCGAGCGTGCTACCGACACCCGACGCTTTCAATTGGGTTGAATCGGCTAAGAGTGCCAGCGAAGGAAGATGGGAGAATCGACTCACCTTTGAATCGATTGAACACTGTTTATATTACGAACCAATTCCTCACATTGAGGCAATCTTTCCCACCCCACTATGCCTGATTGTGGGCGAGAAGGATTTTCTTGCACCTGCCGACTTGGCCGCCGCCGTCTATGCGCGTGCGATGGAGCCGAAGTCTCTCACAATCTTGAAAGGCGGACATTTTGATGCCTTCGAGGGAGAGGGCTTCGAGATTGCAAGTACAACTGCCTTGAGATGGTTCGAAAAATATTTAAAATAAACCTGAAGCACCTGTTTTGTAACTAAGTTGTGCCTTCGGTTGAATTTCGATTCCAACTTAAGTTGGAATTAGCCTACCATCTTTAGATTGACTAATTCATCAATCATACTATTGTGTAAAACAGTCAACCCAGGGTTGACTACAAGTTTGAGCCAATTTCCTATATTGAATTCATGCAAACACCAATAGCAAATCAGTTACAAAATTCAAGTTTGCTGGATACGAGATATTGCATATCGAAGCTTTGCTACTAACCCTAATAATTTTAAGGAGATAAATCATGGCTCAGAGAACATGGTTGATTACTGGTGCTTCACGGGGCTTGGGTGCTGAGATTGCGAAAGCAGTTCTGGCAGCAGGTGACAGATTAATTGCCACCGCCCGCAATCACAACGATTTGCAACAATTCGCAACCAGTAAAGATGCATTAGTACTGAGCATGGATGTCACCGATGAGGCTCAGGTAAAAGCAGCGATCGCCACAAGTCTAGAAAAATTTGGACAAATCGATGTGTTGGTCAACAATGCGGGATTCGGCTTGCTAGGAGCTGTCGAAGAGTGCAGTGCCGAAGAGGTTGAGAGCGTTTATCGCACCAATGTCTTCGGGCTACTAAATGTCACCCGTGCTGTGCTACCCAGTATGCGTCAGCACCGCTCTGGACACATCATTAATTTATCGTCGATCGGTGGCTATCGCTCCTCCCCAGGATGGGGCATCTATGGCTCAACCAAGTTTGCCGTCGAAGGCATTACCGAAGCCCTGCATGGCGAGTTAGCCCCGTTGGGGATTCACGCGACGGTGGTTGAGCCGGGATACTTCCGCACTGGTTTTCTCGATAACAGTTCGCTACGTCCGAGTGCAGTGCAAATCCCTGATTATGCCCAGACGGTCGGGAAAATCCGTGACGTAGCGGCTGGACTTAACTACCAACAGCCAGGAGATCCCACTAAGCTTGCCCCAGCCATTTTTGAGATTGTCAACACAGACGAACCGCCCCTACGCTTACCTTTGGGCACAGATACACTTCAGACAATAGCCGAGAAGAACGCTTACGTCGAGCAAGAGACGGCAAAATGGCGAACTCTAGCTGAGTCTACCGATTTCAGATAAGGAGTGGAAGACTTAGCCATGAAAAGGCAGCCTAATGTCTGGTGTTTTTGATTACATGGGAAATACTGTTAAATCAGGCAGCCTGACGTTTCGATTCGATAACAAAGACAAAATAGCGTTTTCTACACAGACTTAATCAAGAAACAGGTTTTATGAAAAAATACACCACCGCCCCCCACCGTAAATTACTAATTAGCTTTGGATTAATTGGCTTTGGTTTGATGATAGCCACCGCAGTACCTGTGGCCAGTGCTAAAGCCGAGCCAAAGCAAGCAGAGATTGACAAAATTGCGCAATCTAATCAGAGCCAGAATAAAGAAATAGTACGCGAAGGCTTTGCTAAATGGGCAAATAACACTGGTAGTTTCTTCGATCTGCTGGCTGATGATGTGGAATGGACGATTACAGGCAGAAGTCCAATTTCCAAAACCTACACCAGCCGCAAGCAGTTTTTGGAGGAAGCCATAGTACCAATCAACGAGCGATTGAGCGTCAGAATAGTACCCAGTGTACGAGGTATTTATGCCGAGGGCGACACGGTAATTGCCTTATGGGATGGAACAGCAACAGCCAAAGACGGCAAACCCTATACCAATACCTATTCCTGGTATATGACAATGAAAAACGGGCGTATTGTCAAGGTAGTAGCATTCTTCGATACCATTGAGCTTACCGATCTGTGGCAACGCATTCCTGTAAGTAAAAAGAATTGACAAACTATTGAAGTTCAAGGCGATCGCTAACATTTTGAAAACGAAGCAATGATGAGGTTGAAATCGGACTTTGATGGTAAGGGTCAAGCGATTGATAAGTCTTTAACCGGACATGATATAAGTCCTAATACGGTCGAACTCAAGCCCCTTGTGGCAGTTGGCTAGAGGCTAGCGCATTCTGGAGCTGATCGAGCATTCCCAATCCCGATCCCGCAGGCTGAAAGAACCACCTTTGATGTTCCACAGCCTCGGTTGGCTGATCAATGGCCTCGAAGGTGATACTATGCTTAGTGCAAAATGTATTGATGTTGTCCTGCACATTCGCTTCTACTGACGGTGCTACAGAAATTTTCTCTACGTCTTTACTGATGTTAAGTTCTCCAAATATCTGCACCTCAAAACACTGTACGTCTGAACTTACTAGCTTCTGGGTGATTAACGAATTTACGATATGTCGAATTACGACATCCTTTTTAGTTGCTTTCATCCCTGTTTGACTTTGTGCTGCGTCGTCGCCTAGTAGAAAGTCACAAAAGGCTAGGTAGATGTCACGTCGTGGCTTGCCGTGGTCTGTAGCAGTGTAAACCAGCCGCTCAACAATATTTTCTTGTTTTAGTATAAAGTGGGTGTCGCCGTAGGAGTTCTTGCCGTACTCAGATGCATTGTTCCTTCCCCCAAATCCTTGCGTGGGTAGATTGCTGCTGTGGGCTAACCAGTTCATATTGACGGCAGCAAACGATGGCAGTTCGGCATCGGAAAAGCCCAAATTACCAGTCATTCTTTGATCTTTCCAGTTGCGGAACCGACCGTAATTCTCTCCTCGCCCTTGTCCAGTGGTGTCATTATAATCGCCTAAGTAATTAACAGAATCAAGGCGACTTGGCTGGGAGGATTTCTTTCTTTTCTTCTTTAAGAGATTATAGTAGTCTGCGGTGTTTCTACGTGACGAACCCGGCTGATAAATTGTGCTGCTTGGGTCGCCTTGATTAAACCATTCGGCTCCCCTGACTGTGAGGGTAATGGGTAGGTCTTTGAGTCCATTTTTGATTTGTTCAACTAAGTTGGCAGCACTATCATTATCAAGCTTGAACAGATGCATCAGCTTGGCAATAACTGGGTCATCGCTCCAATTAAGCTTTAATGCGTCTTCCTGCTGCTCAATTTCATTCAAATGAGCGCTCTGCTTACTAGTGAGTTTACGATTATTCTCACCTGGTCGTTTCCAAGTACGTGTATTGGGATCATGGTCACGAAGATCATTTCTGACCACAGCAGCCTTTAGATCGTCCAACTTCTGAGTAGCATCAGGTGTAAAGTTAAGCGTATTGCGAGTGCCGCTTGGTGGTTGAGCCCACTGAGCGATACCGCCAGGGAAAAGCTTTTCGAGATAAGCTACCGATACCTCACCTGTAGCCTCCTTGACACTGAAATTTCTTGCTTCATTTCCGGTGTCCTGTCGCTTTTTTACATCATCCTTGTGGTAGGTAGCCATCTCGATTTCAAAGCGCTGACGCAGTAAATCAAAGAAATCCCTTGGTTGTTTATCAACAGAGCGTGCCATCATTTGCACTCGTATAGCAGCCGCATCAAGGCGCAATTCGTTGTGCATATAGAGACTAACTGGGTCGTCAGCGGTTAAAGCTGTGGCTAACTTAAGTACGTCTTGCTTATCATCCATCTTCTTAAGTTTAGACTCGATCTCGCTTCGGTATAGCTCTATCAGCTTCATGGTCAAATTAGGAGTGAGAGCAGGATCATTGAGTTCGTTAACGGCAATGACTCTGGCTACGGCTTCTAGTACAACAGCAACAGATATGGCTTGGTTAGTTATGCTGTCGTTACCGCCCTTGAGCTTGTTGTCATACTGGGCGAGTACCTTCTCTACATCCTGACGCATAGTTTCTACACTAGGAGCTGTGTCTCGATCATCTCGGCGGAGGTGCTGTGTTTGTTTGAGCTTCTTTTTGACCAAGGAAATAGAACTGAGAGCTTTGAGGATATCGTTTGAATCCAGTTCTTTGCGCTGTATTACACCAGAGCCCATGCGCTGCTGAACCTGGGATGATTGGCCCATCAACGGCAGTGATTGTCGCTGGAGTTGCTTGCTCTGTGGCTGATGCGCTACCTGTTCTCTTGGTAGTCTGACAGTCGGCTTTGTCTGAATTGGTAGGGCTGTGTTTGGTCGATGGAATGAAATATTGGCAATGTTATGAGCAAATTGAGATGCTCTTTCGTATCTCGAATGCAATAACCCGTCCATTTTGGCTTGCAATACAGTTAGGCGTTCTTGCCCTTGTGCTGTCAAGGTGCCATACTTCGCCTCTAACTGTAGTTGATTTGCCTCCATTTTTTGCTCAGTAAAGGCTTGATCCTCTATGTCCTGTTGTGTCTTTGGCGCAACTGAAGTATTTTGAGGCGAGATACGAAAGCCTCTAGATGTTAACTGAGAAGTATTTTCTGATTCTGAGGAACTTGAAAAAACAGATTTTTGAACTTTGTGCATTTTCCTAAAGCACCTGTTTGATTTGCAAATTCAATTTGCGTTAGAAGTTTAACTTATTTGCAATGATACAGAAATCGAGAAGACTTCAAATATTAATTGTTGTAATAATTATTCACAGATCTTTATTTGTAGACAATAATTCTCTTGCTAAGTTTTTTTATGATTTTACAAAAGCTTGTTTTTAAGCCACTATTGGGACTTAAACAAAAATGAAGCCCAAACTGGCTTTGGGGACTTCCAAAGAATAAATTATTCCAAAAAAAAGAAGAGAAAGGTTAATTTAAAGAATGATAATCATTTTAAGAGGGAGAAAAAGGTGCAATGGGAAACGCTGTAACCATTAGTATTAAAACAAATGAACTAACCTCCAGAACGGTGCTCAGTTAGTTGCCAGCAATTTTGCAGATGGAGATGCAGGGATTATAACATTGCTTAATCGACTCGTTGCTGATGTGTTTTACGACAATGGCACAGAATTTATCAAATTCACCAACGGCAAAGAAATATTGGTAGAGACTGCTTGGCGTTGGGAGTGGGAACGAGTGCTGGATACGCCAACAGTTGAAGTGCGTAGGCGTAGCCCGTCGCAGACATCGCTCAGAGGATTGTCGTAAACATCGCATGAAACCACAACATGAATAGTAATCGCTACCGATTCCAATCAACTAATTCCACTCCTACTGACAATTCCTCACTAGGGAGCATCTCACTTTTTGAAGTGGCTCAAACAGACAATAATCCATTGACAGTAAACCAAAAAGTTTTCCCAAAGTGCGATCGCAGCTAAACGCCGAGTTGCTGATTATGTGAATCGGCTACCAATGCAAGAGCGCCCCCGGTGGATTGCTGAATATCAGTTGCAAGGGTTGGTTACACTCCCAGAACCACCAGCACAACAATCACCCTCACCGACTGGTATTCCCAATCCCGATATTGCTGACATTGATGAAGAATTTGTGCAGTCCGTGATTAATCCGGGCGCAATGAGAATTCTGCAAGCGATCGCAGCAAATTATCCTGGTTACATCAGAATTGATGGTGCAATGTGACTAATGCATAGCTACTTTCTAAACTTTCAATCTTTTGTTAAGAAAGATGTGACTAATACATAGCCAATTCTTATTGCCCTAAATTGCTGCGTAGCTTGGCGATATCACGATGCGGGGGAATACCAAATAGTTTTTTATATTCCCGGCTAAAATAAGACGGGTCATCGTAACCGACACGAAAGCTGGCCATCGCCACATCCATGTTTTCGCCGAGCATCAGACGGCGCGCTTCCTGAAGCCGAATTTGTTTCTGGAACTGCAAAGGACTCATCGCCGTGACGGACTTAAAATGTTGGTGAAAGCCTGACACGCTCATGCCAAGTTCGCGGGCTGTATCTTCGATTTTCAGAGGCTGATCAATGTTCTCGCGGATTTGCTTGACCACCCTAGAGATGCGCTGCGCGTCGCCTTCGGTAGTGATAAGCTGGTTGAGCCGTGCGCTCTGTTTTCCCTTTAAAAGCCGGTAGATGATCTCGCGGATGATGAGCGGCGCGAGAAACTTCATTTCGTCCGGTGTGTCAAATAGTTTCACCAGTTTGACGACTGCTTCCAGCAAATCGGCATCAACCGGGCTGACATCCATCGCCTTGACTCCCGTGCCGCTTTTTTTAGTTTCGATGCCAGATTCAATCATCACCGCAGCAACAAGTGCCGGATCGAGGTCTATCCGAAGATTCAAATAAGGTTTTTCCTCGGACGCTTCGACGACATTACTCATAATCGGCAAATCAAGCGTCGAGATTAAGTAATGACCGGAATCATAGTGAAATAATTCATCGTCCAAAAGCACATCTTTGCTGCCCTGCGCGATGACGCAGAAGGCGGGCTTTAATACCGATACCTGGCTCTCGGTCGGTTTCGACGATTGATATATGAAAATGCCCCGAAACACTTCAAAAAGGCTGTTTTCGGGAGCGAGACGGATCATCCTTTCGATCAGCTCTTCCCGATTGATCTGCATCTTTCGCTTTTCAAATTCTGCTTCTTTTGCGTTCATAAATTTATATTAAACATTTTGTTTTTGTTCAGCACGTTGCATGGCGATTTTTTGGAGAATTGTCCGGTTTTTTTCAATAAACGTCCTAACGCTATCCGTTTTCACGTCCGCATAATTGAACTCATACAGCAAACGGTAGAAACGCTGCTGATAAAACCAGATTGATATTTGGAGAAATTTAAGATTAATAGAGCAACAATTTCAATCTGTCAATCTCACAATCAAAAGGGGAGAAATTATCTGAAATATATATTAATTTTAGCGATGATAGCTCCTATGATAAGCGGGCAAGCTTACACACAAACAGAACAAAAAGGACAATCAGAAAAAACAAAACAAATGGAACAAATAACACCAAAGGGATATACAACTTTTCAGGTAAGCGACAACGTTACGATGTATAAGGTTACTTTTAAAAACCAATACAAAATGAATGTTGCGGGACATCTATTTATTCCCAAGAATTTAGATCAGAGTAAAAAACATTCGGCGATCATTGTTGGGCATCCTATGGGAGCGGTAAAAGAACAAAGTGCCAACGTGTATGCTGCAAATATGGCTGAACGAGGGTTTGTGACTTTATCTGTTGACTTGTCTTTCTGGGGTGAGAGTGAGGGCGAACCACGCAACACTGTTGCGCCTGATATTTATTCTGAAGATTTCAGTGCAGCAGTTGACTTTCTTGGGACGCGTCCATTTATTGACAGAAACCGAATCGGAATAATTGGAATTTGTGGTAGCGGAAGCTTTGTTATCAGTGCCGCTAAGATTGATCCGCGAATGAAAGCGATCGCAACTGTCAGCATGTACGATATGGGAGCAGCCAATCGAAATGCACTTAACCATTCGCTCACCCTTGAGCAGAGAAAGAAAATCCAGCAGGAGGCTGCAAAGCAACGTTATGTAGAGTTTACCGATGGTGAAACCAAATACACCAGTGGGACTGTACATAGGTTAGATGAAAACACACACCCTATCCAGCGTGAGTTTTATGATTTCTACCGTACACCGAGAGGTGAATACACGCCTAAAGGAGGATCACCGGAACTGACAACGCACCCGACGTTAAGCAGTAACGTTAAGTTTATGAATTTTTATCCCTTTAATGATATAGAAACGATTTCCCCTCGTCCTATGCTTTTCATCACGGGTGATAAGGCTCACTCAAGAGAGTTTAGTGAGGATGCCTACAAAGGTGCAGCCGAACCCAAAGAATTGTATATCATTCCCAAAGCAGGACACGTTGATTTATATGACAGAGTTGAGTTAATTCCCTTTGATAAACTCACGTCATTTTTTACCGAACATTTGAAGTAACGTAAGTTTGGGATAAGAACCGAGGAGTTATGAAGAAACCGTCGTTTGAGTTTGAGATATAACGACGGTTTCTTCTCAAGTAATTTCAACAATAACCCAAGTCATGGAGATTGCCGCACAATCACCAGTTGGTCGAGCGGTTTATTACGGGGGTGTTAATCAATGGTTCCCTATGCTATATCTGAAAAACTTCTCTGGCTATGACCGGGATACCAAACAGTTTGTTAATTCTGCACCCAGCGATCAACATTCTTCTCATCTCGAAAGTAATTCATCAAGCACACCAACAACCCAAGCTCAACAGATGTTGGCACTTTTGGAGAAAACGAAAGCCAATTTAATTGATGAGTTTATCCAAACCGAGTTGAAATTAGATGGGATTCCACCAGAGCTAATCCGTTTGGGAATTGAAAAATTACTCCAAAATTCTCCAGTTAAATATAAGTTCAATGATTGGAATAATCAAAACTGAGAATTTACATCAGGAGAAAATATCCAACCGAGCGTTTCATCGAAAAATTTCAAGCCGTTTTCATAACAACCCATTTTGACTTTTTGATATCGTTTAGATATTTGTCAGCGTAGCGGAAAGCTGCTGCCTTATTGTATTTTGCTATGTTCAGTGCTTGTAACAATACGTATAAAGGAATTGCCACCTGTGTGAGCTTTTCGGCTAATATTACTGACTCTTCTTCTGTTGCTGCTACTGTCGCTTCTAATGGTCCAAATTTTATTTGCTTATTTATACGGTTATCTAAGATTGCAGTATCAGCCATAAATGCACCTTCAAAACTTGTATAATGCAGTTTTACTTAAAGGCAGCAGGAATGAATCCGTGTTTGTGCGGGACTTATTAATCAGCCAACTTCATGAATCCGCACAATTGCCGTAGCGAGTGCATCTTGATTAAAAATCTCATTCGCCATCTTTTTCCAAGATGGCAATTAATTCCAACACTCGCATATTTTCTCCTGTTCAAACTTTATCTAGTAACCGCAAATTTTCAAGAGTAACCAATTGGATCACCACACCATTTGGATTGGTGACTTGAAAGAATTTTTCGCCCCAAGGTTCAGTCTCGATCGGTGTAGTAATCGTCACCCCTTCTGATTGTAATCGGGCATATTCACGATCGATGTCGTTCACAACAAACGCAACAAGCAAACCATCTGCTCAATGTCCGCGTATGTGAATTGGTTTAAAAGTTTCTAGTCCAGTTTTCAGAAAAATAAGGTTAAAGCCAGCATCTGGTCTAGACAGCGACACAAAACCTTCGGCTGACATCTCTTCGCTAAAACCAAAATATTGTTTGACGAAATTAGCGGATGCCGTGACATCCAAGGGCGTTGAGCCAAAGTGCTGAAGCTGTAATTTTCATAGGGTTTTCGCACGAAAAATAAACTGCGTTTAATCGCTGATTATGACTCAACCAGGATTTAGAAAGATTGTATTGACCCGATCTCTAATATGCTCTTCTCGAAAAGCCACTACTCAGATAAGCGCTAGGCATTGTCATTGCCGCTATTAACTGCTATATCGAAATGCAATACGTCTTCGCGATCGCCCAGCTTTGTATAAAGTTTAATGGCTGGATCGTCACCGATATCCGCCTGGACGAAAATGACATAAGCTCCAGATGCTGCTGCTACTTCCTTCAGCTTCTGAATTAATGCTGTTGCGATCCCCTGCCGTCGGTGTGCGGCGGCAACAGCTAGATCGTAGATGTAAATCTCGCTGCGCTCCTGCTCGAACTTTTTAAGCTCGTAGGCAGTGAGACCGCCAACCACCTCACCTCCTTTCAATGCGGCGATCGCAATGAAGTAGTCACTATCGAGCAGTTGCCGCAGGTAGTCTGCACTAGGCGGATTTCTATATGTCTCCACCTCATCGAATGCCTCACCAAAGGTCGCTAATAGAGCTTCCATTAATGCAACGTCCTCCGGCACAATCTGTTGAATGCTTAAGTTCATTGGTATTTTCTAAGCTATATTCCTGCTCAACGGCTAAATCCTGCTCGTTCATACAATATCAAACGACAGGGCTAAACCCAGAAATCAGTTGATTATCGTTTGCTGCTATGGCTGTCTTTGGGGTGCAATTATTGGAATTGCAACGTTGTTTATCAGCCCCAGCGTGACTGTGACGGCGAGCACAACCATTTGAGTAACATATTGTAACATTTTTACCTGAGAGTCCGGCGTATGCTTTCCTCTATGCTTGCAGTGTTTCTGGAATTGGCGTAACTGCGATCGCCCAGGCACGGATGTGCTATGAATTGAAACGCTTTTAAATTTATCTAATTCGCTGCCATAAAACACTGATAAATAACACTGCAAATACTGAATGTGCAATGATTATAGGTGTATTAATCATGCTGCCAACAAAACTGTAAATTTGGGCGAGCGCTACCAGACTATGAAAAATAGACAAAGCGATTAATCCTGGTTTTAGTTCTTTTTTATCAGTCAAATCCAGCATTAAAAAACTCAAAGTCCCCAAAGACAAAGCACCGCATCCAATTACCCGCAGTAAGGAAATAGACAGTTGGCTATCCAGGGTAAGCAAAGTTGGAAACAAGAGAAATACGCAACCAATTCCTATTTCAAAAACAGTATTGGCTATTAATAGCATTCGCATTTAGGAAAACGCACTTCAAACTCGCACACACTTTAACATAACTTTATACCCAAGACTCACATACAAGCGATGTCTTCTGGTGCGTCGGCAGTCTAGTACACGCAAAGAGCGATCACCTACGGTGGTACTCTTCAAGACCATCGCTCTGTTTGTCATGGTTGGGGGTGCGATTTACTTTTACTGCTGATACCAAAACTTGGTAAAGTCATTAAGATTCTCCAACAGAGGAAATCTGCTCTGAGGAATTTTTATGAAGTTAAATGTATATTAACAAACACTTGCAGGCGGTTTGCAATTCAATTGAAAGTATCTACGCCCAAGAGAATTACCATTTTTTGTAAGGGAGGAATTTACCTGACATAACAATTTTCACGCGTTCGCCTTTTGGGTTTTCTTCCCTGTCTACATCCAAAGTAAAATCAATAGCACTTATAATTCCATCACCAAACTTTTCTTGAACTACATCTTTTAGTGGAAGTCCATACACCTGCATAATTTCATAGAAGCGATAAATAAAAGGATCAGTTGGAACAACAGCATCACTACCTTTTATCGGATACTTACTCAGCTCTTTAGCATTGTCTATATCAAGCCCTAATGTATCAACTAATAACTTTGCTTCTTCAGGTGAAGCACTCGCTTGGCGATAAATTACAGAGGCAATCCATACTTCGTTACATTGCAGAACTTCTGCTAATTGTGCAAAAGTCAGCCCCTTGTTCTCTTTAGCTGTTAAAAGTTTTTGGGTAATTTCAGGAATAGACATTTGAACGTAAAATAGAATTAGATTTATACATTAACAAGCATACACTAACTCAACGTATGAAGCTGAAAACCTAGTTTATGTCTCTGCTTAGATAAAGAGTACTTAAACTCTTCATGTTTAAGCACTCCCCTTATGGAAAGCTATTTCCCGCTATAAACAACAGCTTAGTTGCTGTATTTATCTGTAAAAACTTACTTAAGATAGACTATTATTCATACTTAAGTATTCTTATCATTAGTTCTACTTTTTCTGGCAGATTCCACAGAGTTTCCACAGCTATTCCTACTGTTTTCCACAGTTGTTTTACAAGAGAATCGGCTTCTGTTCCCCATCAGGGATTTTGTGATAACTGTAGTCATCGCTTTGCTTTACCGAGTTATTGTTACATAAGGTAAAGAAAACCTGCTTCTAACCCTCATTTTCACGTAACTATTTATTTTTTCTATATTTCTCTTTAACATTTAGCAACATTGACAAACCGAGCCAATCAGCACACAATAAATCGACTAGCCTTTGTCGCCCGTTCCATTTTGAACATCAACTGTATAAAAATATTCAGTTGTTAGTGCAAATGGTTTGGCAAGCGAGGAACGGGGTGAAACTGCATAAGCAGTGCATCACCTCTAGCTTATTGTCTCTATAATTTGCTCTTTCGGAAGCTTTGATCGGATGAACTCAACCCAAAACATCTTTACTACCCTTCCTGAAACCCTACATCAATCTCTCAACACCTACTTAGAAAAGCATCCTGATTGGGATGAACGTCGCCTTATTACCGCAGCTATTTCCCTTTTTCTGCTGCAAAATGCTGATGGTGACCACCGTGTTTCCCAAGTTTATCTCGAAACTCTATTTCGTCGTGGCTAATGCTATTCCCTAGAAGTCATACTAAATAAAAGGTCAACCAAACGATACACTCAGAAAGATTCCTTCACTCAGGATTAATGGTAAGTAAAAACGAGTTAAAATCGGAAACATCTACTATTGTAGTATCGCCACTCTCAGATGCAGCAGAACCTAAACTCGTAGACGATGCTGAAGATGTAGCTTTTATCGTTTCTTAAAAAAGCATCGGCAGCATTTTGATATACATCAGCATCCATTGCCAAAGCACAGAGTTGAAGACATTAAGGCGATTGAGGAAGCGATGCCTACGGCTGCGCCTACGCGATTAAACTAGACAACTCATTTTAGCTCTCCAACAATCCCTCTAATGCTTCCCCGACAGCAACCCACGCTATCCATTGCCCTTAATCCAACAGTAGTACAACAACCGATAACTTCGATATTTCGATATCCCCAGTCAGCGTGAGATCATGCATTTGTAAGCAGCAGTACTCAGTAGCTTGTCTGGCTTTGCAATGATTAGATTGATACTAGACTGATACTAGTAAGGTAAATACATCTGTATTGTTTAAGGTGCTACTTTTTCTCGAAACAGCTTTCCAGGAGAAAACGCAGGAACTCTAGTAGCTGGAATGGTCACGGATTATATCATGTTCGGCAAATCACTTATAATATGTCATTGCGAATGCAACGAAGTGGAATGAAGCAATCGCAAAGATTTGGGATTGCCGCGCTACGCTCGCAATGACATAAGTATTAAGTCGAACATGATATTACCTGGCTATGCTTGGGTTGGCGAAAGCCCACTGAGTCCAGTCTTTGACCGTTACCTTGGTGGGAAAACCTTTTTGATTAGTACTACAAACTTTGATTCAATAATTAATAACTCATGGAACTTGGATACGCCTTCGGCTGATCTTAATTTCAAAGCTATCTTTATCTCTGAACATTCCACAAGTGTTCCTGAACCTTCTTTGATGTGGGGGTTCTTCGTATCAAGTGCTTTTAGTATTAAATTATTTTGGAAACGCAAATAGTAAGTATAACAGCACAATTATTACTCGAAACCTGCTGGCACTTAATCGGTATGCAGGAAACTTATTTGAAAGATAGTGTACATCGGTCTAAAAAAGCTACCAAGCCAAATTTTGACCTAAGATTTCCCCCCAACACACCATTCATCACTCCCAATACGGTTCGGATAAGCAGGGGAGGCAGGGGGTGCGGGGGAGGCAGGGGAGGAAAGAGAGTTATTTACAGCACCTCCGGCAGCTATGAGGTACATCATTAAAACTGAAAAGTATGCTAATAAAGGGGCAAGGAAAAAACTGTACTGCATAATAGCGGGAAGCGCTGTATTATTAAGCAATTCCTCTTCCCCTGCTTCTCTTTTCCCCCTGCTCAATAACTGCTTCCATACGCCTGTAAGCCTGCTGTGTGGCGTAGTTATTATTACTTTTTATTCCCTAAAAATTTGAATTTTGGGAATACCAGTATTTGCAGCTTAGAAAAATTCTTTCTTCTCAAACCCAAGAATATTAGAAACTAAGAAGTTAGGAAAACTTTGAATTTTTTGATTATAAGCTTGCACTGCTTGATTATAACGCATTCTTTCTACAGCTAAACGATTTTCAGTACCCGTAAGTTCGTATTGAAGATTGGTAAATAGTTGGCTTGATTGCAATTGGGGATTGACCCTGGCATAATCACGGAAATGGTCAATTGCTTGATTGACTTGCACTGTTGCAGCAACCTTTTGATCGGGAGTCGTTGCTTGCAAATAAGCTTGGCGTGATCGTATCAATAAAGGGAGTAACTCTTTTTCCTGTTTAGCATAAGCTTGGGTGACATTTACAAGGTTAGGGATCAAATCAGCACGTCGTTGGAGTTGATTTTCGACTTGTGCCCAAGCTGCTTCTACTCTGGAGTTACTATTTTGGATGGAGTTGTAAGTCCAGGCACTCCAGACACTCAGTGCAGCTATTACGCCAGTGACAACAATTAGCAGTCTTTGACGTAGGTGGGCTAATCGCTGTTGTTGCTGTTGTTGTTGCTTATGCCTTGCTTGTACATCCAGAATGGCTTGCTGAATAAACTCAGCAGGAATATCAACTTCCTTACCTGCGGCTACCAACTCCGAAGCTGAATAACTTTGAGTGTGAGCAGCATAATAGTGCGAGGCTAGCTCCAGCACTTCTGGGGCAATATCTTCGGGAATTCTTTTATCTTGACTGTTCATAAAATTATTTACCAACTACCACCAGCACCGCCGCCACCGCTACTGCCACCACCGAAGCTACCACCACCAGCACCGCCACCACCACTGAAGCCACCACCGCTACCCCAAGAACTGCTGGGAGGTGGTGGTGGAGGCGGGGGAGGCAAACGAGGAATTATTTCCTCTCGCTGATTATAGTAAGAACAATTGTGGCACTCATCAGTAATTAGTCGTTTTCCAGTACTAGCTTGTGTAGGTGATTGAACAGTCTTCTCGTCATGGGTAAGAGTCAAATCATGACATTGAGGACACTGGCGAAATCTGGAGGAATGGGACTGTTGGCCAACAATATGGAAACCATTACCAGTTGTTTTGTGAGTGCAACTAAGACATTTCCAACCCTGAAACTTAATACTACCTAGTTTTTGTGCTGTTATTTCTGGTTTGTTCAAATAGGATTGGACTGTAGAATCGTCTACTTGTTTCATTGGTTTTTGACAATCAGCACATAAAAAAGTGTAGTTGCCTTCACTCTTATGAGTGCGCCCTTCTGGTGCGATGAAGATTTTACGAGGACGAGTTAGGTAAACACCACTTCCTGCTGCCAGTGTTAATATTCCACCTCCAGCTAAAACTCCCCATACAATCCCGTTACCTGTGTTATTTGGGGTTGCTTGAGTGTCTGGTGGTGTTACCTGACTTTCAGATGATGGTTGATCCGACTTGAGAACTACTATTAATGCTTTGGTTCCTGCCAGTGTACCGTCTGCAAAATCTCCTTTTTTGAAGTGGGGGATAATTTGAGTATCGATAATATTGCCTACTTTGGCATCAGGTAAAATCGCTTCTACACCATAACCCGTTTCAATTTCTACACGACGATCGCCTACAGAGATCAAAACTAGTACACCATTATCTTGTCTTTTCTTACCGATTCCCCAAAAATTAAACAATTCGGTGGCAAATGTTTTCGGTGATGCAGCAGAATTTGTTTCTGGCACGGTTACTACCGCCATTTCCATTCCTTTTTTTGCTTCCAATTCAGAAACCATCTGATTGATTTGGGCTTCTGTGTCCTCGTTGAGGATTCCTGCCATATCAGTTACCCAACCACCATACTCTTTGCGGGGATTTGGAACTTCTTGTACGGTTACAGCCAAGCCAGAAATAGGAAAAAGCAAGAGTACAGAGGAAAAGACACTCCCCCAAAAAATACGTTTTGGCTTGAGTAGATTAAATTTTATTGCTTTCACTTCCAGCCAAAATGCTTTGGAGCTTACTTTGATTGCCATCAGTTTCTATTATGACTTTCTCTTGTAAGAATTGTGTGAGCGAATAAAAGAGCTATTCATATCTAAACTACACAATCACAAAGACTGTTTCCAGATTCCTTTACCGTAGTTAAACGAATTGCCAATCAAAACTCTTTTACTTGTCGCGGGTTTTCATCGGGTGGATGCCAACCACCTTTGCATCTGAGCCAAATACAATACTAACAACAGCGTTCAAATAATTGGCAAGTCATTAAAGACACAAGCTTTCTAGCAAATTTTCCGGACTAGCGACAAAACTCTTGTAGAACTATTCAGTACATATTGAAGTTAGTGCTGGGTATGCGTCCTCTTTTCTATTCTTTGATTACAAGCTTGATTTGTACTTGCTTAACCGCTGGTTGCCAACAGAAAGTAAATAATTTATCTTTTGTAGTTCTTGGTAGCTCTGCACCTGAAAATGTACTCTCCCAAATCACCGAATCTCCTGCCGCCAGAGATTCTATATCCTATCGAGGTGACGGACGGAGATTCCGCTAATCCTAAAAAATAGTTATATTTTACAGTTTTAAACCTAGATAAGGCTGTGACTGCGCCCGTACAGCATTAGTATCAAAGGCTAAGATATAGAGTCATTCCAAATGGTGGAGTAGCCTCAATACGGTTCGGTTAAAGGGGAAAGGGAAAAGGGGAAGGGTTTTGAATACATCCTTTACCCGCAAACCCATTCCCCAGACCACAAGGAAAGTGAAAAATGCTTATCCGAACCGTATTGAGCGCTGTTGAGCATAAGACAGTGGTAATTGTGCATTCTCTGCCCTTGGTAAGATGGGTGGTGTAGAAAGTTCTAAGTCCTGTTGTTGCAATTGCCCAATCGATTGCGCTAATTCTGCAATTGTTCCTCTTGCAAACAACTCACGCAATGAGAGTTCCACTTTGAAAATGTTGCGGATACGTGAAAGCAGTTGCGTTGCTAGTAACGAGTGTCCCCCAACTTCAAAGAAGTTATCATGTATCCCCACTCGCTCTAGTTTCAGCACTTGTGTCCAAAGAAGTGCCAGCATTTCCTCAATGGGTGTGCGTGGGGCAACATATTTTTCTAGCAGTGTGCTGTCTAACTTATGTGTTGGCAGGGCGCGACGGTCTACTTTACCGTTAGAGGTGAGGGGTAAGGATTCCAGTACCACAAAAGCATTTGGCACCATATACTCTGGGAGTTTTGCTTTCAGGGAGTGGCGCAGTTGGTCGATTATGGGTGTCACCTGTGGATACGGCACCACATAGGCGACGAGGCGCTTCTCTCCTGGGGTATCTTCACGGGCGATAACACAACAGGACTGCACATCACCATGTTCGCTTAGTGCTGTTTCAATTTCCCCCAATTCAATGCGGAAGCCACGAATTTTTACTTGATTGTCGATGCGTCCTAAGTATTCAATGTCACCATCCGGTAAATAACGTGCCAAATCCCCAGTTTTATATAATTTTGAATTTTGAATTTTGAATTTTGAATTATTAAAGGGGTTGGGGATAAATTTCTCATTGGTCAACTCTGGACGGTTGAGGTAGCCTCTTGCCAATCCCGCACCACCGATATGTAACTCTCCTGGTACACCGATGGGGACTGGTTGTAGATATTGGTCGAGGATGTATATCTGAGTATTATAAATGGGTCGGCCAATTGTGAGCTTTTGCTGATGGATACCCAGTAATTTGTATGTTACTTCTACAGTCGCTTCAGTAGGGCCATAGGCGTTTATTAGCTGTGGATACTCGCCTATATGCTGTTGCCACATTCTAAATCGTTGCTCAAGTGGATGCTCGCCACCAATAACTACTAGTCGGATGCAATCGGGTAACAGCAAATTGGCATTGACTAATTCAAAAGTTAGCTGATGCCAGTATGCTATTGGCAAATTTAACACTGTTATACCCCAATCGCGGCATTTTTCGATGAACGTTTGCACCGAACTCAGCATTTTTTTGGTTCGCAGCACTACCGTCGCACCGCAACTTAGGGAAGGATAAATTTCTACTGCTGCTGCATCGAAACAGATAGAACAAAACTGTAGTACGCGTTGGCTTTGCCCAACGCAGGCATCGCTTAACCCATACTCAACAATTGCCGCCTGTGTAAGATTGATTAGGGAGTGATGTTGAATCATCACTCCCTTGGGTTTGCCTGTAGAACCAGAAGTGTAAATTACATAAGCTAAATTTTCGCTGCTGGTGCTATTAACCAAATCAAAATCACTCAATTGAGAAATAGATTGCCATTCAGTATCCAAACATACAAGCTGTACCTGATGCTTAGGTAGCCTTTCAGTTAGATGCTGTTGAATTAAGAGTACCGAAATTTGAGTATCTTCGAGCATGAAGCTCAAGCGGTCTTGGGGATACTCAGGATCGAGTGGTACATAAGCACCACCCGCCTTAAGAATGCCAAGTAATCCCACCACCATCTCTAGTGAGCGTTCAACACACAACCCTACTAGTACATCAGCTCCCACACCCACAGACCTTAAGTAGTGCGCTAACTGATTAGCACGACTATTCAACTGCTGGTAAGTGAGTTGTTGATTTTCAAACACCACTGCCACAGCATCTGGAGTACGTTTAACCTGCTCCTCAAATAACTGATGAATATATTTATCCTGGGAATAGTTGGACTGGGTATCGTTCCAGTCAACCAATAACTGCTGCTGCTCAAGTTCTGTTAGCAGAGGCAATTGTGAAATCCGCTCTTGAGGGTTAGCAACAATTCCTTCAAGCAATGTTTGGAAATGCCCACTCATCCGCTCAATAGTGGCTGCATCAAACAAGTCAGCGTTGTACTCCCACATACCCACTAGTCCAGTTGCCGTGTTCTGCAATGATAAAGTTAAATCAAACTTGGCAACTGCGCTTTGGGTTGGCAAAGAACTGATAGTTAAGCCAGCAAGCTCTATCTCAGACATAGGCGCATTCTGGAGGACAAACATCACCTGAAACAGTGGTGTATAGCTGAGGTCTCGTTGTGGCTGCAATGCTTTTACCAACTCCTCAAAGGGCAAGTCTGGATGAGCGTAAGATAAGAGTGTCATTTGCCGGACTCGACTGAGCAATTGCTGAAAACTAGGGTTGCCTGACAAATCGGTACGTAGTACTAAAGTGTTGACAAAAAAGCCAATTAACCCTTCAAGTTCGGTGCGATCGCGATTAGCAATGGGCGTACCCACTACAATGTCATCGGAGCCTGTATAGCGATAAAGCAAGGTAACATAAGCTGCAAACAGCGTCATGAATAGGGTGGCTCCCTCTTGCCTACTGAAATTAGCGATCGCTTGACTCAGTTCATTTGATAATTCTATATATTGGACTGCGCCCCGGTAATTTTGAATGGCTGGTCTAGGTCTATCTGTGGGTAATTCTAGTAAGGTAGGAGCGTTTTTGAGTAATTGCTTCCAGTAATCAAGCTGCGTTTGGAGTACTTCTTTTTGCAACCATTGCCGTTGCCAAATAGCAAAATCGGCATACTGAATTGGTAGCTCAGGTAGCTCTGGGGACAAATTATTGCAGAGTGCTGAGTAAATGGTTGCTAACTCGCGCATCAATACGCCTGTTGACCAACCATCCACTAAAATGTGGTGTACTGTTAGTACGAAAGCGTATTCTAGCTCTTTGAGTTTCACCACACAAGCTCGGATTAAAGGAGAACTAGCAAGGTTAAACGGTTGAGCAGCTTCTGTCGTAGCTAATTGTTGGCAAGCGATTTCTCTTTCACTTTTAGGTAGTTCTGTTAGGTCTACTACTGGCACATTTAAAGTTAAGCTGTCAGCAATTACCTGGATTGGCTGTTCGTTGATGGTGTGGAAGTTGGTACGTAAAGCTTCGTGGCGCTCAATAATTTTGTTGAGGCTTTGCTCTAGCGCCACGACGTTCAACTGACCGTGAAGTTTTAGAACTATTTGTTCGTTGTAGAAAGGGCTATCTGGTTCCAACTGGTTTAATAACCAGAGTCGTTCTTGGGCGAAAGACAGAGGTAAGTTCTGAGGACGCTCGGTTTTGATCAGGGGTAAATCTGTATCGGAAGCCGCATTTTTCTCGTGCAGTAACAAGATAAGTTCCGCTTTATTTTTAGCTAATAAGTCACGAGTTTCTAGCGTCAATACTCCCTTTGGAGCATTAACACGCAACTGCTCACCTTCAACCCACAATTTCACACCCTGTTTATTAAGATCAACTACCAATTGTTCGATATTCACAGAAACATTACTCCACGTCAGCTAAATCGTAATTCGTAATTTAAAATTAATTGTTATTCAAATTGCTATTTCTTCTCTATCAATTGCACCTAAGTTCCTATCTGGCTCTAACTGTTTTTCTAATTTTGCTGCTATTTCAACTATTGTGGGAGACTCAAACAAATTTGCTACAGTTAATTTAATAGAAAAAGTGTTTCTTAATCTCGACAGAACTTGAACAGCTATTAAAGAATCTCCTCCTAATTCAAAAAAATTATCATGGGTTCCTACCTGTTTAATTCCTAATAATTCTTGCCAAATCTCGGCGATTTTTTGCTCAATCTCATTACGGGGAGCTATATATGAATTTGGCAAATTAGGTCTGGAGTGGAGTGCAAATAAGTTTTCTTGCTGAAAAATATCCGGCTTTCTTTGTAATGAACTTTGTGATTTCTGTTCAGTATCTTTTTGCCCAAATTTTGTGCTAAATGCGGCTGATGCAGAAGCTTGAGCCATAATAATCTGATGCTCAAGCGCTTCAGTTTCAGGAAAAGCGGCAACTTGAACAAAGTCTTGAGCGCGTAGTGCTTCAAACCACTGGTCTAAAATGATAAAAGGCTGACCTTGATTGCGTCTTTTATCGTCTAAAGGTTTCAACAGCAGACCCCAACTTATATCAAAATCTATTTTCGGCTGCGTTATTTCCCACACTAGGAGGAAGCCGCCAGGAGCTAATAAAGAGCGTACATGGTGGAGTGTTTGATCTATGTTGCGAGTTGCGTGCAACACATTAGAAGCTATTATTACATGAAAGCTATACTTCTCAAATCCTTGCTCAGTTGGAGACTTGTCTATATCTAGTAATCGATATTCAACAAATGGATAGTCTTTAAACTTCTCTTGCGCTTGAGTCAGGAAGCCGCTACCAATATCAGTAAAAGTATAGTTGGTTTGTTTAGGCTGCAACACAGGTAATAATGCTTGCGTAGATACACCAGTACCTGCACCGATTTCTAGAACTCTCAAGTGAATCGATGATGGCAATGATTTGACTACCTGTTCCAAGCTTGAGCGCAAGATAGAATTGTAGTAAGTAATTAAGGGAGATTCTGAATATGAACCGTTGTTTTCTTTTTGATAAACTAGTTCATTGAAAATTTCTAATGGTTCTTGTTCACCAACAACAACAGCAGCTAAATTTTCACCACAACGTTGCACTAAATCTAAATCTATTAAAGATGAAGCAGCGAACCTAGCTTTGACTTGCTCTAAATGTTCATTAATATAATCTTGTGAACATGGCACTAGCCCACTAAATAATCCCTCCTGTTGCTGTAGCTGTCCTTGTTCGACTAATATTTGCAACCATCTAGACAACAATTGCTGATAGCGAGGAGAAATATCGTATTGCGCTAACAAACTCTCTAAAGAATACTTGTCTTGGGGATTACTAAAAGCCCCTAACTGCTGGAATGCAGAGTTGATGTAGGCTGTACATAAACGATCTAACCATTGTCTATTTTCTTGATAGGTTAACTCGTTAAGTTCTGCATTTCTAGTATTTGCTTGTTTTTGACCTGCTTGTGTAAGCGATGTCCACAATTGTGATGTTGGGGGTATTTGCAACTGTCCCCAAGCTGCTTTTTGTGGGGGGTCAATCCAATAACGTTGGCGTTCAAAGGGATAAGTCGGTAAGGGAAGACGGTAATATTCGTCCTGACTATAGAATCCAAACCAATCTACTTTGACTCCAGCCACCCAGAGTTGACCCAATGTGTTGAATAAAACACGAGTATCGGATTGCTTTTCTTGAGGATGACGTACCGAACTCAAGACAGTTTGTGCGGCTGCTTTGTCTGGATGCCTTTTAACTAATGTAGTTAGTGTATGTCCTGGCCCTACCTCTAGTAATACTTGCTCCGGTGTTGCTAATAATTTCTCGACACCTTGGGCAAACTGTACTGTGGAACGCAGATGTTGAGCGTAGTAGTTAGGATTTGTGGCTTGGGTGACTGTAATCCAAGTGCCAGTTAAGTTGGAGATATAAGGAAGTTTTGGCGGATTTAAAGTAACTTTTTTGACTCGCTCTACAAATGCCTCTAAGATTGGTTCCATCATCTGGGAATGGAAGGCATGGGAAGTATGCAGTTGGCGACATTCAATCCCTTGAGCAGCAAGCTGATTTTGTAGTGCATCTATCGCTGCTATGGAACCGGAAACTACACACTGGGAGGGTTGATTAATTGCTGCAACAGAAAGTTCTGTCCCTAATAGGGATTTTATCTTGTCTGCGGGCAATGGAATTGAAAGCATTGCGCCAGTAGGCAGTTGCTGCATCATCTGTCCGCGTGCTGCTACCAAAGATAAGGCATCTTCTAGGGAAAAAACTTCTGCTAGAGTTGCTGCTACATACTCGCCAATACTGTGACCGATCGCAGCTTGTGGCTCCACTCCATAAAACTGCCATAATTTAGCTAGGGCGTATTCAATTACAAAAATAGCAGGTTGGGCAATTTCTGTCTGTTGAAGTTGTTTTGATACCTCATCAATTTTTTCGTCACTGGGGTAAAGAATATGACGTAAATCTAGCCCTAATAAAGGTTTAAGAAATTCTGAGCAATAATCAACTTGTTCTTTAAATACTGTTTCAGTTTCGTAAATTTCCCGCGCCATGTTGACATACTGGGAACCTTGACCGGGAAACATAAAGACAACAGACCGTTCTGTAATCTCTGTATAATTGGTAAAAACTTGTTGGGCTGCTAAATTACTAAGACCTTTAACAGCATCTTCTAAGTCTTGACAAATCAACATCCGTCGGTAATTAAAACCCCGGCGACCACTATTGAGCGTATAAGCTACATCGCCTAAGTTAAGTTCTGGATGCTGTTTTAAATGGGTGATTAAATTAGCTGTTGCCTTTTCAAGTGCATTTGCAGTTTTAGCCGACAGACACAACAGAAAATATTCACTTTTTAATTTTAAATTTTTAATTTTTAATTGAGTTGGTGCTTCTTCTAAAATGACATGAGCATTAGTACCCCCCATACCAAAGGAACTAACCCCAGCACGGCGAGGAATGTTATCTGTTTTCCATTCAGTCAGGGTTGTATTGACATAAAAAGGACTGTTGGCAAAATCAATTTTGGGATTAGGTGTCTCGAAATGCAAACTTGGAGGCAGCATTTTATGTTGCAGTGCTAAGACAGTCTTAATCAAACCTGCAACGCCTGCTGCTGTATCCAAATGTCCTAAGTTGGTTTTTAACGAACCAATAGCGCAGAAACCTTTTTTATCAGTACTTTGATTAAAAGCTTGAGTTAAAGCTGCAACTTCAATGGGATCACCTAAAGGTGTAGCAGTACCATGAGCTTCGATGTAGGAAATTGTTTCGGCATCTACACCCGCTATAGCTTGAGCCTCGCCAATTACTGCTGCTTGACCGTTAACACTAGGAGCAGTGAAGCCCACTTTCATGGCACCATCGTTATTGATGGCCGAGCCTTTAATAATTGCATGAATGTAGTCGCGGTCTGCGATCGCATCCTTTAATCTTTTCAATACCACAATCCCAGCACCGCTACCCGCGATCGTTCCTTGTGCTTTAGCATCAAAAGCACGGCAGTGTCCATCAGGAGAAAGAATCATTCCCTCTTGATGTAAATAACCTATTTTTTCGTTAGGTGTCAGGGGTAAAGACTCCAATATCACAAAAGCAGATGGCACCATATACCCAGGCAGTTTATTGGAAAGGAACTGGCGCAGTTCGTCCGTTGTGATTGTCACCTCTTTTTGTGGCACTACGTAGGCAAGTAAGCGCTTATTACCCGGAGTTTCTTCACGAGCGATGACACAACATATCTGCACATCTTCATGTCGGCTCAGTAATGCTTCGATTTCTCCCAACTCGATGCGGAAGCCTCGAATTTTAACTTGATTGTCAATGCGTCCCAGGTATTCAATGTTGCCATCCGGTAAATAACGTGCCAAATCCCCAGTTTTATATAATTTTGAATTTTGAATTTTGAATTTTGAATTATTAAAGGGGTTGGTAATGAATTTTTCCTGAGTTAGTTCGGGGCGGTTAAGGTAGCCTCTTGCTAACCCAACACCACCGATATGTAACTCTCCTGGCACACCCACAGGCACTGGTTGCAAATTTTCGTCTAAGATGTAGACTTGTGTATTGGCGATCGCACGACCAATAGATATTTTCTCGTCGTCATTGCATTTTGCAATCGTGGCACAGACAGTAGCTTCCGTTGGCCCGTAAGCGTTGAAGAAGTTTCTGCCAATAGACCATTGTTTGATTAATTCAGCAGGACAAGCTTCGCCAGCTACAATTATTGTTTGCAGTGCCGGAAGCTCCTCCACGGGTATAACTGCTAACGCCGATGGTGGTAGTGTGATATGGGTAATAGAATAATCACGTAATCGCTCAATTAACGGCTTCCCTGGCAATAGAGAGTCTTTTGTTCCCAGGTATAAGGTTCCGCCTGATATCAGCGCCATTACGACTTCCCAAATGGAAGCATCAAAACTGAAGGAGGCAAACTGGAGAATGCAACTATCCGAAGTCAAGCCAAAAGTTTGAATCTGAGCTTGAGCTAAGTTGCACAGTCCCTTATGCTCAACCATGACACCTTTAGGTCTACCTGTAGATCCTGACGTATAAATTACATTAGCTAGATGAAAGGCTTTGGCTTCACTAGTTGGGTTATCTTGATTGTTTTGGGCAATTTGTGACCAGACTTCATCTAAAAAGACTTGTTTTGCTTGATGCTCAGGAAATCTGTCAATAAGTCGCTGAGTTAACAGTAGCGAAACTTGAGCATCTTCTAGCATAAAGCTCAAGCGGTCTTGGGGATACTCTGGGTCAAGTGGTAGGTATGCTCCGCCTGCTTTGAGAATGCCCAGTAGTGCCACCACCATTTCTAGTGAGCGTTCTACACAAATACCCACCAGCGCATCTGGTTTTACACCCAATACGGTTCGGTTAAGCCCAAAATCAGGTAAGGTGAGGGTTATTCCCTGAATGCACTGATGTTGAATGCAACTCAAAGAATTCTCACTGATCTCACCTGTAGTCGAATCAG
>NZ_JACJSI010000609.1 GCF_014698065.1 Nostoc flagelliforme FACHB-838 | reverse complement strand
GTCAGAGAGTACACCGTTAGAGCGCACAAGCGGGAAATTCATACCCGCATTTTTAACTTTGTGTGTAAGCAGTGCGAGCAACCCACACAACGAGAAACCTTTGGTGTGCGACCGCTCTACTGTGAAACATGCCGTCCACCACAAGCACCCAAGCAATCGAAAGTAGTCCCTATAGGCAAGAGGAAACCCAGAGCTATGAACTATAAAAGCGGGAAGGATATCGCTGGGTGATTTGTTGTCTCAAGGTTTTGAGTGATCGCGCTTTGTGAAGCAAGCAATGCGTTCATTCGTCCAACCTAACTCAAACTCGTAAAAAGTAACTCTAATGTTTAGGAATCATTCAGGAGGTGCAAACTGTTTTTTGCAGGGGAGCAGGGGGAGCCAAGAGAAAATTTTATGTCTTATGTTTGCTCAGTTCGTAAAGCAATTACTTTAATTTATGGTTTTAACAATTAAGAGTATCTGATTTTATTAGTCAATCCCAATATGTTGAAGATGTATTTACGGTTTTCGCATTCAAAGCAAATTTTTAGTAAAAAATGATGCTTTCACAAAAGAAGAAACTTATGAAACCTGGGAAAATTATTTTAATCGTCTTGCTGTTTGTGATCACTATAGGACTAGCTCAACCTTCATGGGCAGATAGAATTTCTGAAGATAGCCCTGACTATCCAAAAGTTGTTCAAACACTTAATAGTCTGATTCAAGTTAGGAAAAACCCAGAACAAATGGGATATACTACAGAAGAGCTACAGCAGAAAATCGCTGCTTTAGAATTGCAAAAACAGACTATGGAGACTTCAGAAGATTGGGCTAGATGTCGCAATGAAACGGGGAAACCATTAGCTATCTATGCTCGGAAACCTGAAAACTCAACTCTAAACTCTCTTTACTATCTCGGTCATGGCGAAACTACAGATGAAGACTGGGATTGTGACGCTATTTACCTGCCAAATGATGCGAAAGTTGCTGGGCTAAAACTGCCAATCGGAGAGCCAGCAATTCTAAAAATTATAGATGGGACTCAATTAGTTGCTAAAACGAATCCTAACACCCAAGAACTTGAGTTCATTGCTCCAACTGCACTGATTGAAGTACTCAAAGCCGAGCAACTCAACTGGCAAATTCCTAATTTAGCTTCATCTAATATTGATGTACAAAGTCCTAATGCTCCAAGCGATTGAGAGTCAGAAATCTGAATTGATAACCAGACAAAACAGTAGCAATTAAAACATTGAAGACTTCGGCGACAAGACTATTAGTCCGCCGATTTTTTTTTCGATTAAAGAAGAATGCTACATCTTTATCTTGCCATCAGCGACTTACTGAAGCGATCGCATGATACTTTTATGAAGGCAGCCATGTCCCCAAGGCTTCACTTAAGGCGTGAACATCTCTAATTTTGACGGAACAACATAAAGCGTCGCTTTTTGTGACCAACTTTCTCACGCCATCCACTCAGTCCACTGGGGCGCATCTGTCACCAGTTGAGGAAGCTTTTGAGGTTCAACATCCTCAAACTCCAGCATTACACCACAACGCTCATCACTCGTTAGGGTAGTTAGCAACCGACTTTTGGTCTGCATCTTCCATGTTTAAAAGTTCTGGAATAGTAACAAAGTCATAGCCTTGCTTTCTAAAATTGCTAATAATTTCTGGTAAAGCTTGTACAGTTTTAGAACGATTGCCGCCACCATCATGCATTAGCACAATCCCACCAGGTTTTGAATCTTTAATTACGTTATCGATCAACTTTGGTACGTTGGCAATTTGTAATCTATGGAATCAGCAGACCACATCACTACAGTATATTTTTGGCCTTTAGCATAAGCAGCTAATCCATTATGAAGGTTGCCACCAGGCGGTCGGAAAAGATTTGTTTTAACACCTGTAATTTGATAAATTAGGTCTGTTGTGCGGTCAATTTCAAAAGCAGCTGCTTGTGGATTAAACGAGTGATACCAGTGATGCCAAGTATGATTGGCAATCACGTGACCTTGAGAGACAATCTGCTTTCCTAATTTTGGATAATTTTTTAGGTTCTGACCGACGACAAAAAACGTCCCTTTAATGTTATTTGATTTCAGAATATCTAGCACTTGCTCTGTGGTTTGGGGCCAAGGCCCATCATCAAAAGTGAGAGCAATTACTTTCTCCCCTTTAGTTAGTTTTGCCGCATTAACTATTGCCCCTTGAAAACGTAATGGTATAGCGTAGGATAGTCCTTTTTTGTGTGCTTCTTGTTGCCAGCTTGTAAGCATCGCCGCCTTTAATTTTTCAATCTGCTGCTGAGTTCCTACATTTGCAGCTACATCCTTGACATTTATACTACTTTGTCTAATCTTAGCCTTTGAAGGATTTGGTCTTGGAAGGATCATGAAAGCAAGGCTAAAAACACCACATAAGGCAAGCAGTGCAATTAATATTCCTTCTGGCCGCAGAAACAACTCATTTTTTTTCACTCAGGACTTACGCAACTGGAACAAATAGCGAGCGGGGCGTAGCCCTACCACACGACAATTTAAATCAAACCAAGCACATAGGAATACTTGGGCGTTTTAGTTGCTGAATTAAA
>NZ_JACJSI010000608.1 GCF_014698065.1 Nostoc flagelliforme FACHB-838 | reverse complement strand
TACTACAAGGGAAAAACTTCGGTAAGCTGATTGTTCAAGTCAGCGACGATCCGACACGATAAGCATACTTTTTGAATCAATTATTAATTACGTCCGCAACTGCTCTTTTCGTATCGGGCCAGGGTGAACACTTAGCACAAGTGTGCCCTGCTACTCAATAGTTCTCGTAATGCCTAGGTAATTGAATAGGCCGCAGCTTTTGAGGCACAGTAAGTGGCAGAGTCGGGGAAACCCTTGAGCGAAGCAACAGAATTGATTTGGGCAAAAACACCACCTCCATTGGCTTTGAGTACCGGGGCAAACGCCTGAGCCATGTAGATCAATCCATATACATTGATGTTCATCTGAAATTCGAGAGCGGCGATCGCATTCTCAGCTAGGGGAGTTCCAGCTTGAAAGACTCCTGCATTATTGATAACCACTTGCACATCTGGGGCAGTTTGAGCAGCAACAATAGATTGGGGATCACCTAAATCAACCTGAATTGGTACTACCCGTAAGCCATATTGTTCAACCTGACTTTTCCCGTTAAGTCTCGAAAAGCTTGCTGGAAAAGGATTTAAGAAACAGTACAGCAAATACGGTACAGTAATTAAAATTGGGTGCTAAAGGTAACAAGCAATGCTGGACTGGTGGGAGAAAAATTTTGCAACCTTAGAACTAGGCGATAAGCCTGACGGCATGGCTTCGCTTACCGCCGATTAAATGAGCGTGCAATGTCGATAGGTTATGCTCTAAGTCTGGGATTTGGCAAAGCACTGTCGGAAGTTTTCAACAGTGGAACCGTACTCAAGAGAGCTTACGAGTTTTTGCTAACCCAAAAGTGGAATTTTCCAGGGTGATCGAGCCGCACTGTCAAATGACGGCGGAAACTGTAGCAGAACACGATGTCGTGCTGTGCGTCGGAGATACGAGTTTTCTTGATTATGGCAGTATTAAAGCTAAAACAGAAGGTTACGGCCCAATTGGTAAGGCAGGTAACGTCTAATATTACACAGTGCCTTAGCCATAGAGCCTCAGAATGGTCAATCAATGGGTTTGTTGTGGCAAAAACTCTGGAATCGGGAGCAAAAGCCGAAGTCACCACTAGATGAAACCCCAACACAGAAGAAACAACAGCAAGCGCAAGCTCGTAAAGAAGCCCGAAACCGTCCGTTTGAACAAAAAGAATCTTACAAATGGGTGGAAGCTATCAGCACTGTCGAAAGCCTTGTGAGCCATCACACACGAGTAATTCATGTGTTTGACCGCGAAGGCGATATCACAGAAGTTTTTGATAAAATTCGTCAACTTCAGCACACAGGAATTCTTGTTCGTGCGGCTCATAACCGCAGTTTAGATTCTATAGCGGTTCCTGATTGAGTGCAATACAGTATGGGATGATGGAGTATATTAACGTCTAAGTGCCTGTGGAATGAAACCCTACTCCTATGATCTGCGGCAGAAAGTGATCAATGCACATAACAATAAAGAAGGCTCTCAACGAGAACTTGCAAAAAGATTTAGTGTCAGCTTGAGTTTTGTTCAAAGTTTACTCAGACGATACCGTAACAGTGGAACAGTGGAGGCAAAGGCTCACGGTGGAGGTCAAAAATCGAAGCTTAATCATGAGCAACTGGTATTAGTAGAGTTATTAGTAGAGTCAGATAATGATGCTACTTTGGTGGAATTGTGCGAACAATTAGAACTGCATACCCAGGTAAAAATAAGTCGCTCCACAATGGGCAGAATCACCCAAAAGCTAAATCTGACACGCAAAAAAAAACATTACACGCGAGCGAAAAGTATACAGAACGGGTGCAAAAACTGAGGGCAGAGTATTGGACAATCATTGGAGAAGTAAACTTAACAGACTTAGTATTTATCGATGAGGCTGGAGTTAATATAGCTATGACCAGACGCTTCGCTCGTTCGCCTCAAGGTAGTCGAGATGAAGGTCATTGTCCAGACGGTCGGGGAAAAAATGTGATAATGATTGGAGCGATGTCAACTGAAGGGATTATTGCTGCCATGACTTTTACTGGTGGTACTAATGCATCGGCTTTTCAAACTTATGTCACTCAAGTTCTAGTTCCAAGCCTTTGGCCAGGAGCAACTGTTGTCATGGACAACTTCAGTTGTCACAAGGTTACAGGCATAAAAGAAGCTATTGAAGCTGTTGGAGCAAGGCTCGTATACTTATCTCCTTATTCTCCTGATTTTTCTCCAATTGAAAACTGTTGGTCAAAGGTGAAAGAGTTTTTGAGATCGCAAGCTGCCAGAACATATCAAGAGTTAGATGAAGCTATTACAAATGCCCTAGATGCAGTAACTAAAAAAGACATCATTGGATGGTTTACCCACTGCTGTTACTATATTGCACCCAACTGAGAACCGCTATAATAGTGAACGTCTTTGGTCGAAGCTAAAAGCACAACCCATTAGTTTTCAATACTGCTCGGTTAAGGAGAAATAGAGGGTAAAACAAAGAAAATAATGTTCGCGTAAATAATTCGCGAATAAGATGATTGGACTTACTTCTTCTCTTTGAGGCTATCGTACAAGTCCACCCAATTTTGACGAAGAGAGTCGATGCAGGAAGTTAAGTGATCGATTTGGGTTCTTCT
>NZ_JACJSI010000607.1 GCF_014698065.1 Nostoc flagelliforme FACHB-838 | reverse complement strand
TTTTTTTGATTGTCTCACGAGTGGTATCTAACTAATTTGGTACGATAAACGATAAAACAATGTATATTAAGTTTTCTAAAAAGCTTAAAACTAAGTATTCATCGTCTAAGTAATTATTTGTATAATTTGTAACTCTCAGCCTATTCTTAATACTCAAACGCTTAAAGCTTATGAGTATTTTTATTTACTCGTACCAGAGAGTTCTAATCCAGTTTCATACTACATATTGAAGTGCGGAATGTGGGTTGATAGTGTTAATCACATCCTCTCTATTCGTTGTGCTTATCTCAATGGTTTATTAGCTATTTGAGTCTTTCTGCCAAAAGTGGATGCTCCCGCCATTATGTTCTTGAGCGATGGCCTCTGCTAAATCCTGTCTGCTAAGTCGTGGCGGTGCCATTAGCTCAATCTCAAAACCAATTTTCCAATTCAACTCAGACATCACTGTTTAATGATTGCTAAAAATTAGTCTAAACTTACTATTTTGAGGTACGAGCATATTGCAATGCTTCCTCGATAATCTCGTCATTTCCCAAAATTAAGTTACGTTCAATCCTTACTTTGGCATCCTCCGGTGACGGTTCACCCCAAAATTTAGCCAGTAATGCGGCATCATCGTATTTATATTTTGACTCATTATATAGAGAGTTTGGGGTTGTTCCTACTGACTGGAGAGCTTTCACTCTAGCATCTAAAAGAAACTGTTCTAGGATAGCAACATCCTTTCTTCCCCAAAGAATTTTTCTGCCAATTCTAGCTTTCGCATCTTCTAGCGACTGTCCCCAATAATTAGCTAAAACTCATGCATCCCAATAGTGATATTGACTTCTAAAAAAAGCTTGGAGTTCTTTATTTAGACCTGTTGGCTTTGGTGTCTTTGTAAAGTTTGCCTCTCTTTCAGTAATATCGCTGTTTGATTGATAATTCTCATTAATCTCTTGTGCAACTGCTGCATTTATAAAAGTGCTTACAGAAGCAAATAAGTTTAACAATAATAAGGAAATCTGTAACTTACATTTCATCTTGAATTTCTCCTACATTGATATAACTAATAACTTTTGAGAATGTCAATGACTCTTTAATCTGAGCCGCTATTTTATCTACATAGCAACCATGTGCCCTCAATCTAATTACCTCTGGTCTGTCTTTTACCTTCTGGGGTACATCTGCTGTTCTCACATTGAAAAGAGTTCTATAGCCGGACTTACGCTTCTCTATAACTCATTGGGATAAGTGAAATCAGAATATGCAGCCTTTGAGATTTTAGACTCTCCCCTCCTTTATTTCGTCGGGATCGTCAATCTAATGGTGCGGGTTTTTTCGCCCCAGCTCTCTGAAGAACGACGATTAGTTCTACGGTTAACGTTAGAACCAAGTGGTGAATTAAATCTACTGCGGATCGGACTACCCGTAAAGCGGTTTCAAGTTTATCCTCGTAACGTCGTGGATATTCCCCTGACTGTCAAGAATGTGGGGTCACAGCGATTAAGCAGGCGCGGGAATTGCGTCAGCACTGCTATCGAAACTGCTGCTGGGCGGGGGGCGAGCCACTAGTACAGCTATTAGTACGCCCTTGGATGGTGAAAACGGCGGTGATTGCATGAATGATGAAGGGCGTGTTTTTTCAACTCAGCAAACTTTTAAACCGTAATAGCCACGCCAGCATAATACCGGTTACTGCCGCACTCGCAGCCCAACTTATACCATAGAACAAAACGTTTTTTATAACATAATGCAAACTGCTAACATCACCCAGAAATGCAGTAACAGTCAACCTCACTGCTGCACTCACGACCCCACTTACCGTACTAACGGGTATCCACCACGCTGCGTATTGAGTGTGGTGGCGTAGAACTAACCATTGGGCAACCCCAAGTAAGGTAAAAGTTATAGAATTATTGACGACATCATATCCGAAAGGTCCTATAGTCGTTTGGTAGTATGGTACAAAAATACGCACAAACCAACCAAGAAAGGTAGCAAGTATCCACCAGCCAGCGTATGGAATGTAATGGCGTAGAATCAACCATTGAGCGACTCCGATGATAAGACCAGTCATGAATATAAAGGAGAAATGATCTTCATTGCCAAAAATCCAAGCTCCAAAAATTATTCCGCCTATTGTAGTAGCTATCACCCATAACAACCACAAGAAAAAAAGCGATTCCGGACTTTGAATATTTGTATGTTCCATGCTGCTATTTCCTCCAATCTTGATAGCAAATCTTAACCAGAATTACATTATCAAATAAAAATTAGAATCCACTATATTTTCTGTGAATTCTATAAATAAAGAATTGGATTTAACTGAAGCTTCTGCTTCTGTAGGCGTAGGAACTGAAAACGGACCTTCTATTAAAGCTTGTTCAATAACAGCACTAGTTAGGCGAGCGCAGTTCAAATGCATAATTGTAATCGTTCATGGGGGTAATTTATTGCTGAAATCGAGCAAAATATAATGATTGAAGAAGCTACAGCGACTAAACACACAAGCTCATCGATGAAAATTAAGACTAAATCATCTCGGAAGACACATAATGTATAGGAAGCATTTATTACTTAATCAGTAGTAGGAACTTTGGGGAGTAAGGATGGAGTTGGTTGACTAGAGCG
>NZ_JACJSI010000606.1 GCF_014698065.1 Nostoc flagelliforme FACHB-838 | reverse complement strand
AAAATTCCTGGCTGATTCAAAAAAGCTCCTGCACTTACGAGTTAAAGGATATAAAAACCATACCTTTAACTGAAAATTTTGCATAGATGACAATGATATTGATAATTATTCTCGTAATGAGAATTGCTGGAAAAACAGCGTGTCCATTGACGTAGTTGACACCTTGTTGTATACGATATATGTTTGGTGTATTTTGTGGATTGATGGAATCAGGGCGTAGCCCATCTATAATTAAAACTACATTGAGACGAGCTTGCCCAGGTGGTAAGAGATAAGCTTCTTTTGGTTGGCTATATCAGCCAATGTTATTGGATTCTGGCGTAAGAAGAATTCTCCTCCCCAGAAAGTAACAGCAGACATCTCAATAATTAACCTACTCAAAAACAAACGTCGCTTAACTCTACCAGGGAGCATTTTGGGAATCTTGTTTGAGAGCGAAAGTGGTAAAAGTTCTCTTTTGTTTTTGTTCATACAATCTCTGTTTTAAAATTCATTGCGAGGCACTACCTAGTAATCCTTGCTTTAAGTAATAGCTACTTGAAGAGCAAAGATGCTTAAAATGAGCTTTATTGCTAAGGAAAGGGCAAATACAAATATTGTTTTCATTTATAAAAACAAGCTTATATATTCACTGCTTCTGATTGTGCTTTAGTTTGAAGGCTATGCTTTAACGTTTATTTACCGATGACTTAAATTCAAGTTAAATTTGGGTTAAAACCAAATATCTTAAATAAGTTTTAAGTAGAGATATTAAATAAGTTTAACTAGTAGTATAACAACTAGGACTAGCCCTTTCAAGGTGTTGTATAATGGACTAATTTCTAGTTTGTTAAAAAAGGTGAAAATCTCAGAGTGTTAAGAAATTAATAAAATTCATTAATTAATTAAGTGAAACACTAATTAAAACAACAAAAAATAAAAAGTTGACGAAAGAACAGAAAAAATATAATCGGTAACTCAATCGATTAAGAATTGGGTAGTGGTAAATATGTAGTGAAAATGGGGATTTGTTACTCAAATTATTTATTTTTAGCTGTTTAACTTTTGAAATATATTTATTTAAGTAATTTAAATATCAACAATTTATTAATATTTAAAATAAATACTTGAACGAGAATGTGTTAATTTTTATTAGATCCCAGTACTTGAAAATCTGATTGTCTTAGAACTGATGTCAGCCTCCAGACCTACTTGCCCAAATTGCGGTTCCCAACACACCGTCAAAAATGGCAGTATTCATAATCAAAAACCAAAATACCAGTGTCAAAGTTGTAAAAGACAGTTTATAGAAAATCCCATTAATAAAATTATTAGTAAAGATACTATAGAACTAATTGATAGACTTTTACTGGAAAAGATATCTCTCGCAGGTATTGCTCGTGCTGCTCGTGTTTCAGAGACTTGGTTACAAAAATATGTCAATAATAAATCTTGAGGGGAGACAAAATACCCTGAAATAGATATATGGCAAGTAGTGTAGCAATTTGTGGTAAAAGAAAAAGAGCCTTCATTCGCAACAAGCTCTATTTAATGATAATGTTACCAGAATTCTACAAAACAAACCTCAAGCGAGAATTGGGACGTGCAGAATATTTATTACTAAAAACTCTGATAAATCTATTACAATCGATAAAAAGTGTCAACATAGAAGCACTAGCAACTGCTTTACCTATACCAATATTTTTTGAAAGTAGAAGGAAGAAAATCCAACGATTTTTATCTTTAAATTATATAAATATTGAAGAAATTTGGTTCCCAATTATTAAAAGCTGGTTAGAGATATATTTTCCCTCAGACAAGGCAGGCACTTTCTTATTACTCGGCGGCGCACCATGTACCATTGTGTAGGCATACTCAACGCCCACTCCATAGGTTCCGGAGTGTTCCTTAACCAGATCCATTACGGCATCGTAGGTTTCTTACGTGCCCAATCACGTTGATATTCCAACAACACTTGCTGCCATGTCACAGGTACACCTCCAGCTTGGACAATGCGTTGAATGGCAGCATCGTGAGCAACCTGACTAGTACCACCGGACGCATCCACAACTGCATATACTTCATAACCCGCTTCTATCGCTTGAATCGCCGGGAACACTAAACATACTTCTGTCCACAATGCCGCTATTACCAGTTTCTTGCGACCGATGCGCTCGACTTGCTCTACAAATTTGGCCTCTTCCCAGGAGTTCATGCTAGTGCGTTCAATTGGCGTTTGGTTAGGGAAGATTTCTAGCAGTTGGGGCCACATATAGCCGCTAAAACCTTTGGTCTCAACAGTAGTCAGGATAGTTGGGACATTGAAAATCTTTGCTGCTTTTGCCAAGCCGACAGTATTATTAATCAACGTCTGACCATCGATATTCACCACGCCAAAGGTCATTTGTGGCTGATGATCAATAAAGATGACAGTGGAGTTTTCCGGAGTCAATAACCCGGATTTCTCACAAGTGCGAAAAAATCATTGAGATGAGTAAAATTTAGGAAAGGATATTTTATACATCAGTGGATTAAATTCAGGAACCGAAGACAATCACGTATTATCCGAAGTTTTAAAGATAAATAAAATACGAATAAAACGAAAAGTACTGGAGTAATAACTATGATTAGCAATAATTAGG
>NZ_JACJSI010000605.1 GCF_014698065.1 Nostoc flagelliforme FACHB-838 | reverse complement strand
GCACCTAGATGGATTAAATCTTACCCTAGCTCGGATAGTGACACTTTGTTTCCGACCTGATTGCTGATCAGGCAAGTCCGCTTGTCAATAGGGTTTGAGACGCGCTGACCCTGTATTGAACACGAAATGAGAATTTTAGAAAAACGAGTTAGTCAAGCATTAGTTAGTGCAGCTAGTGTAGAGTGCGATCGCTTTGTGCGAGAAAGTCCCAGATTTTACGATGAAGGCACTTTTTCTATATATCAATTTCGCCAAACTTTATCACAAACTTCTCAAGGTTATGACGCTGAAAGTATCGTAGAAGCAGAACCAGCAATTAGGCAATTATTGAAGTTAGATTTTGAACCAAAAGTGTCTCACACTATTCGTAAATCTTTCCGTCAAACCATTAATCAAACATTGAAAACTCTTTTGTTACCAATGGCAGAACAGCAAGCAGATGAGATTTTGCAGCAATACCCACAGGCGCGGGCTTATTTAGAGAAAACACTGCAACAAGAAGCTGAAGAAAAAATTGCAACTAATCGCCGATTATTAAGTGTTGTTGAAGAAAATATTGCAGCATATAATTTGGCAGTTTCTAGCATTAATAGTTGTTTACAGGCGATGCAATTGTCTGACCATCTTTTGCCTGTCATTGGTGATTCATTTGATACTGATGCTAGGTTCGCTAATAATGGATTTGTGATTTCAGATATGGTACAAAAGGTTTAATTTTATATATCGCAATCCTATTTAATTTGTGAAAATTTGCGGTATCCAGATCCCCGGCTTCGTAAAAGTTGCCGGGGATGTAACTTTTTAGAATCCTAATCCCTAACTGAATGATTATGAATATCAAGCGTCGAGAATTTCTTGCAACTTGTGGGCTGGCTACCTTAGCCACTCAAATACCAACACTTACCGCCCAAGGGAAGCCATCTCTAAACACCATCCGTAAGCCACCCCGCCTGCAAGCTGGCGATACCGTAGGATTGATAGCCCCTGCGAGTATCGTTGACGCTAAAGACATTGAAGCGGCGCAGAAATCAATTTCACAGTTAGGGTTAAAAGTCAAGCTGGGGAAGCATATTTTAGACCGTTACGGCTATTTAGCTGGTAAAGATAGCGATCGCGCCCATGATGTAAACTTGATGTTTAGCGATCGCACCATAAAAGCAATTATTCCCATGCGTGGCGGTTGGGGTTGTAATCGCATTTTACCCCTACTCAACTACTCGCTAATCCGCTCCCATCCGAAAATTATCATCGGTTACAGCGATATTACGACGCTGTTGTTAGCAATTAATGCCCGTAGTCAAATGATTACTTTTCATGGGCCAGTTGCTACGTCTACTTGGAATCAATTTACAGTCGATTACTTCAAGCGCATCCTATTTAATGCTGAAGCGGTGACTATGCAAAATCTCAACCCTAACGAAGTGCGGATGGAGATAATAGCACCGGGAAAGGCGAGAGGTAAACTTGTGGGTGGAAACTTATCAGTCCTATCAGCAATGGTAGGTTCACCTTACCTACCTTCTTGGAACAAAAGCATTTTGTTTGTGGAAGAAATTGGCGAAGATGTTTATCGTATAGATAGGATGCTGACGCAGTTAAAAACTGCTGGGATACTTAATCAAATTGCTGGCTTTATCTTTGGGCAATGCACTAAATGTAATCTTGGAGATGAACCGTCATTTACATTAATGCAAGTATTACAACAACACATACTTCCTTTAGGTATTCCTGCTTGGTATGGTTCAATGATTGGTCATATTAAAGATAAATTTACCTTGCCAATCGGTGTGGAAGTAGAAATAAATGCCGAACTTGGGACAATACGAATGCTAGAGTCGGCTGTTAGTCTGGTTTAACGCGAGTTTGACGGCTCAAGATTATTAAAATAGGACTTACGCGATATTAATGGTAATTCAGTACTAATAAACTACAAAATGTATGGCAAAAAGGAGAGGAAAACAAAAAACGATTATTTTAGAGAAATGGTGAGTGAAATAATAAACGTACAATGAAATATGTTCACGTTAGTTGTACGTGAACATATTTTTGCAAACCTTAGCAGTTATGGCATTGTCTAGACTGCATTGATAAGATTTTGTGATCTACCTAAAATATTAGATAAGCCACTATTTAGACTGTTTAGGTAATATGAATTGTTTAGGTAATATGAACTATTTAGGTAATATAGAAGTTCATCTATTTCTTCTAAGCTTATCGCACTATAGCAATCCGGAATCATTCATGAGAAAATACTGAGAGAGCATAAAAGTAACGTTTGAAACTAAATGCAGGTGTAGTGATGTGGATGGAATTATTAGAAGATTTTATCAAAAATAATAAAGAGCCGCGTGAAATCAAGCGAGCTACAGCAGTAAAAATGCTGTTATGTGGATACAAGCATGAAGAGATAATGCCAATATTAGGTGTCTCATCTGGCTTCATTAGTACCTATAAAAAAGCATTTTTTCAACTGGGGCTGGAAGGATTAAAACTAGGGCATAAAGGAAGTAAAAGTTTTCTGGATGATCTTCAACGTGCCGAGGTAATGGAATGGTTGCAAACCAAAGACAGATGGACTTTAAATGAATTAGACTACCATATCGCTTCAAAATATGGGGTGA
>NZ_JACJSI010000604.1 GCF_014698065.1 Nostoc flagelliforme FACHB-838 | reverse complement strand
AGAGTTCACTGCTCATCCGCGCACCCATCTCAACAGATGTCCTCCAGACTACCGGGAAATGGTGCTAATAATGTTTGAGGATTCGTACAATTGCCGTATTCCTTTCTCCTCAAGGCATTAATTCTTCTTGTCATCCTCAAATGAGCGAACCGACAGTAACTAACAACTTGGGTTATTAATCTCAAGTTACTGGTTTTATTAACTACTTTTAATTATTTATCTAGGCATCATAAAAAATAGAAAGCTTTGAGTAGTGCAAGTTTAAAACTTGATAAAGAGTTTTAGGTTGTATTTGAGATAATGTTTTAGACAGTTAGGAAATAGCTGGCACTAAGAGTGAGGTTACTAGAACCTTGAATGATCGCAATTAACTCAGGACTAGTTTCATTCAGAAATAAGGCTGTACCTGTAGCTAAACCAGTTGGCGCTGCTCCCAAGCTATAGCTCGAGTTGGAGCCAGACAATTGCAGCGTATCTTCGGTGGCATTGAAATCAGCAATTATAGCGTAGTCGCCCAGTCCCGAAGTACTAGTATTACTATCGCTGTAGAAGACACCGACAATCGCACCTAAGATAAACTGATCACTGCCAGTGCCACCAGTCAAAAGGTCAACTTCAGCAACACCTCTTGCTGCTGTATCTGTTCCAGTGAGTACGTCGCCACCTTCATCTCCAAACAGGCGATCGCTTCCAGTGCCACCGAATACAGAATCATTCCCACGTCCGCCATAAACAAGGTCATTACCACTGTCGCCGAAAACAGAATCGCCACCATCACCACCTGTAATGTAGTCAATTCCTGCATTACCACGGATGGTATCATTGGCTGCACCACCCGCTTGTGTGTCGTTGTTAGCGGTACCCAAAAGATTGAGAGCAACAATAGCTTTGTTATTTTTAGTACTGGCATCGTTCTGTCCAGTGAATTCAGCATTAACTACTGTATTCAAGTTCAGGAGAACACCGTTGGATTGGATAAAGCTATTGCCTTGGAGTAATTCTGTATAGAGAGTGTGAGCATAACTGTGATTGCCAGCAAAATTCCACTGTCCAGGCTGAAATAGGTCATTCCAGTTGGTATAGACATCCAGGGTAGCCAAGCGAGCATCATAGCCTAAAGTTTCACTAGTATGAATAGAGACAACGCGATTGGCGTCGCTCGGATCTAAGCGTTCGCTTGCTGTTTTGCCTTCAAACTCAGGTCCTGCTGGATCTAAACCTACTATTTGAGTAAGAGAACGCCCTGTAGATTCACGGTAGGTTGAGCCAGTGAATCCAGCAATGTGCGCTCCCAGACTATGCCCGATTAGGTTGGTGTAAGTCGGATCTACGCCATTATTTATTAAGTAGGTAGCCAACTGACTAGCGACATCGCGTGTTCTGGCGGCGGAAGTGGAATACCACAAGGAACTAGCTCCTTGTTCCCAATCTAGCAGAATGATATTAGCATTTGACTCGCGCTGCCGAATAGTTTGGGCTATGTTTGCCATCCAGCCAGCGGGTTTGTAGTTATTGCCTGCATTGCCGCCAGTGCTTTGATAACCATGAATAACAACATAAGTCGGTGCCTCAGAAGTAATGCGCCCAGAACGGTTGATAGAACCGTTACCCCAAATATTAAAGTTGACTTCAACCATCTGAAAAATCCTATGTGGAAAATCTTTGTTTCTTGAAGATAAAATTATTTTTCAGCAAAAACTGCACTTACTTCATCGCTTAAATGGTTACTGAAAAATAAATAGTAAGTAGAAAACCATTTAGGGTAATTGATCCCATGTATAAAAACGATTTTAGATAATTGTAAAACATTTTTCAAAAGATTATGTTACAGCTGCTTTGTCTCTAAATTTATATTTTAATTGAACAGTAAATATCAATCCAAATAATTTTAAAAACTCATTGTGGGATAATTAACTTTAAAATAACTAATTGATATTCTTGTTAAAATTAGTATAAATTTAATTTAAAAATAAGTAAATTTTTATTTATGGTCAGGGCTTAAGATAGGGAAGTGCCGCAGCCAGGGCAAACGCATCTAAATTACTCTTGATTACAACGAAGGCTAAGAACCAACGAAAAAATTTTTCCTTTCGCGCTTGATTATTTTTTAAGCCCCAAAGCGATGCCTGCGATCAGCTACGCCAATACCTAAAATTTTTACAACAAGCAAGAGTTAATGACATTATTTTTGGTTCTATTGAAAATAGAATTTGCTTATTGACATGATGCGGTCGCCCTGACCACTGCCCCAGATATTTTGAGATTGATTGTATTAAATAGGCTAAAAGCCAGATTAGGAGAGGCTTTGAAACAAAGGTATAATTTTCTGTGACAATAATAGGGCAGTATAAAAAGTAAATGGTCAATAAAAAATGGGCAGTAAAACGATTGACAGTAAATCTCACGTCAATAGAAAGACAGAAATTGTCACAATACTGTGCAAAAACAGGAAGATCCATGAACGATGTAATTCGGGAATTACTGCGTTCTTTAAAGGTTGATAGTGACGAAGCATCGGAAATTTCGCCAGACTCTGAAGTTTCAGAATTAGCTCGGCTTCAAAAATAAGCCAATTAATGAAGAACAGGATATTACAGGACTGTTTACAAGACTCAAATGATGCTTG
>NZ_JACJSI010000603.1 GCF_014698065.1 Nostoc flagelliforme FACHB-838 | reverse complement strand
CTGCGAAGAGTCATATTTTGATTAGATGCAGCATCACACAGTTCATCAATCCAAGCACCATCAATTCTGATGTAACCAGGATAATTTGCTGCTAGGGCTTGGAGAACTTTCATCGCACCCGGATTAATCACCGACTGCACAAATTCTTCATCAATGTCAGTAATATCAGGATTAGGAATCCCAGTCGGTGAAGGTGATTGTTGTGCTGGCGGTTCTGGAAGTGTAACCAACCCTTGCAACTGATATTCAGCTATCCACCGGGGGCGCTCTTGTACTGGTAGCCGATTCACATAATCAGCAACTCGCCGTTTAGCTGCGATCGCAGTGGTGACATAATCATAAACAGCTTCACCTTGTAAATACTGCTTAAGTGATTTTAGGTCAGCTTGTTCTAAAGAGCGGTATACTTTCTGTTTGCCTTCGCTGATTTGGGCAGATACTCCAAATAAGCCAGCACTCAGCGTTCCAGCACCAAGCAGCATCCCGGTTGTTATTCGGTCAGTATTTAAGAAAAAAGGAGCAGATAAGCATAATACTGCACTCGCTCCTAAAGAACATAAGATAGTTCGTTCTGCATGAATCACCCCACTGGCAGTTAGTCGTTGTAATTCAAATGGCATTACCTCACCCCCAAAGCGACACCAGCTGTAACTAAGGTCAAAAAGACAAACAGAAATATCACTCCAGGCATCAAGCCAATGGTGAAAGTTTTACGGTTGAAGCCAAAACCTTTGATGACTAAACCGCCAAAGTTGAATAACCCCAGAACTATGCAGCAGATGGAGATTATGCCAATAAACCAAAGAATGTATCGACTAACGGGGCTGGCAACGGATAAATAACCCATAAACATAGAAAAGCCAACCCCAGACACTGCATATCCTATATGAGAGAGCTTGATACTTTGCATAACCTAGAACCTGAAACTATCACCCACTTCATCAAATGCTTTCTCATATCCTCCCAACTGGCGTTGTTGTTCCTGTGAACCGAAAGCATGACGAATTACCGCCTCCCCTTGTAACGCCCTGGTTCGCTGCAAATCTTCCTCAACCTTCATGGCTTCTTGGGAATATGCCAATTGGTTTTTATACATCTCTGCCAAAGATTGCAACTGTTTGAGCTTGTGCCGGGAGAACTTTGTATGTAACCACTTCTGTGCTTTTAAATTGCCAGCCACTTCTGCTTCATCCAGAACCTGCTGTGTTGTAGTGTAAGCTGGCAATGTGTAGCGTGAGCGGATTGATGAAGGTAAATTACCCTCAATTTGGGTAGCATCCCCAACTCTTAAATCCGTTGATACTACTCCATCACCTTTACCGCCAAACAAACCAGGAAGCCATTTCCCTAACATTCCTTTCTCCCCCTTACTACTTAAAATTGGTATAAGTCTGCTGAACTTGTTGAACTTGTGACCCGATATATCGGGTTATGCCATATATGCCCATGAACGAAAACATCAATATTGTTATTGCTGCGATCACAGTTTGAGCCATCATTCCCCGTTGCATTAACTCCTCAATCTGTCTATTGGACTGCGATCGCGCCTTTGACTCATCAATAAGTTGCTGGACTATTAGGAATTCTTCTGTTGTCAGATTTTCTAGTGTTAAGCCGGACAGACTCAACTCCCCGTCCTTCTTCAGGTGAATATTTAATGCTTTGCGATGGGTTTGGTCTTGTTGCTCCATATATTGCCACGCCCAAAACGAGGGTCAATAGCAGCAGATTTAGTACTGCTGCTACCAAGATCAATTTATTCGGCTGCATTTGTTGGGCTAATACCGAAAATACCCGCAACGAGTTCGTCACCGATTGCACGAAAGGAATCTACGTCAGCTTCTTCCTCCATCGCTTTAGAGACAAACTTACTCACCACGTCCTTGGGGGCATTGCGAATCGTCGATAACAACTGGTCAGCTTTATCAGTTGTGTAAGCATCAATCCCGACGTTGAGAACATCCTCCAGAGATTGAATTTCTTGCTTAGAAACCTGGGATGCATGAGCGATCGCTCCTTGCAGTGGGGGAACGGATTTACGGCGTGGGGAGTTTTTACCTAATTTACCGTTGCCATTTTTGGACTTGTTATTGGTAGCAAGTTTCCCGCTTACTTGTCTTTGCTCAAGAATCTGAATAGCGATCGCTTGGGCTTGTTGCTCGGTCAATTGGTCGATGTCAGCGTCAACTTGGGCGCAGAGGTTAGCGACTTCTGACTGAGTGACTTCTATATTGTAGGGTTGAAGGAGTTGTTGAATTTTATCCATAGAATGCTTCCATTTGTACAAGTAATGGTGTCATTTTAGCATCTATTTATTGAAATAGGCATTAAAATTAGGAAATAGGACGCTAAAAAGTATAATCATGGAATCTAATTGGCATCATAAATATGGCAGATAAACGCGACCGAAGATTTTCCGTTAACCTTCCCTTAGTTAAGGAGATACGCCTGATTCTATGGGGACACACCAGAGGAGTAAGCAAAACTCGTATGGCAGAAGCAATTTTGATTGATCGGGTTTCCAGCGATGGGAATTGGCGAGAAGTTTGTCAGGACTTAAAACAAGAAGCAGCTATCAATCACTCTACGGTTAGTGAATTAGTTGCAGACATACTCAAAAACAACGGCTTGAAAGACGT
>NZ_JACJSI010000602.1 GCF_014698065.1 Nostoc flagelliforme FACHB-838 | reverse complement strand
TAGACTGGAGGAATCGGTTCCTCACTCATCTTTTGGAAGCTTTGTATATAGGGGCTTCCAGCCCTTCGTGCGCCATCGTGTCGCACCCAAAACGGGAAAATTGTACGCGCTTGGCTAAAAGCCTTCCCCCATAAGCATCTTAGCCATCCATTTTTCAATAACACCCGTAAGTGAAATTGAGCTGAGATAGGTGTAATTTGGCGTAGATACGTAGATACAGCGAAGCTTTCAGCAGAGGCAAGATAGGCTGAAAGTACTGCTATGAATCACTTCCAGACTATCAGATTCTCAAAAATACTAGTATTAGTATTTTTAGACACATTTACTTTGTCTCAATTGGCAAGCTGACATTAAGATCCAGACGAAAAGTAGCATAGGGATTAATATGACCCCAAATTAAAGGCGAAAGCGCCCGCAAATCCTCCAACTTACAAACTTCATCCATATTAAAGAAGTGTTCCTGTCACTAAAACTTAGGCACTGCTTGGTTTAATCACTTTATTTCTAGACTGCTATTTAAACTAAACAATGTGTCATCTCCGCTATATCTAACCCTATTTCTGATATCCCATTTTATTTTGAGGACTGTTTTCATGTTTTGTAGCAATTGCAACAATAGTCAAAATTGACTTGACTTCATTATTCATCTTGCCAGTAATAAGTTGGTTGTATAAATATTTGGCTTCTTCTAATGAAAAAGCGGATAGATTAGCAGCAGCATTAGCTTCATGACCACTTTGCCAACCACCCATATTGGAAAAAATTTCGTACCTAACAAGAGGACGATTTTCGCCACCTACATTAAATCACACGCAACTACGTTCTCGTTCAATGTCAATCGAAAGTATCGGAGTAATACATCGCCAAGATGCAACTTGCTTTGACCAAGCTTGAAAACCAGCATAATTTTCATTCTTGATATTCATTTTTCATTTTTATTCCCTTGCTATAAGATTTAGACAGTCTATTATTCATTTATCTTTGCTTGCTAATTGTTGCTATTTGACATGAAACCAAGCCAGATTCAAGTAATGCTAGTATCCAAAAAACTAAATTGCTCAAAATCTCCATTTCGTCATTTGGGCGCTTCCAACTCTATGTAACCCGTTGGTGATAAATAAATAAATGGAATACCTTCTTTTACTTGGCGGTAATTCACTATGCTCCATTCCATATCTTTTGCCCAAGAATTGATCGCATCAAAGGGATCGCCATCAACCTCCGCGATAACTTCCAAAATTTCCAGCCCTTCCTCTGATTCTTCCGCCTCGGCTGGAGTCATTTCAACATATTCAATTTTATAAAGTGGATATTCTCGATCGGTCATGATTCTCCATTTTGTCACTTGGTGCAATTTTCTTGCGCTTGGGGTATCCACTTTCTTTCAAAAAAAGCCCATCCACTTGGCATCGGCTCCTGTCCGTTTTTCCACCTATTTACTACCTCAATCCCAACTCCTTTTAATCTTGCAAATTGAGGGCTGGAAAGCCCTCAATTTGTTCCAGCCGCATCCCGAATCATTTTTTCTAAAGCTTGTTCGCTCATTGCTAAAAATCTCCATTTTGTCATGTTGCCTTCTGAATCTCTTTACCTGCATTGCCGTAAAGAATTGTGTCGCCGACTTAATTTACTATCTCAATGTATTCATTTGGGTGAAAATCTGGATAAATATAATTTTTTACAATGCCAAATTCTTGAAATGGCTTGCACTGTTGATCGTGCGACTCAAACTTACACGATCGCCGGGTTTTAATCTTCTTTTACCCATCTAGCGAAGTGGTTTCGTTATCCGCGTTTAATTCATTAATAGATTCCACCAATGCTTGATCAGATACCTCTTGTATAAGTTATTCTGTGAACGGTATTCCTCGGGCTAATTTTTCCTTAAAAAGCTTAGTACCTCGGTCTTGCATATCCTGCATTAATTTTTTGGCTTCGTCCTCAGTCATTTGTCGTAATTCCCTTTTCAATTTATAAAGTTAACTAAAAAGTTGATTTAAAATATTATTTATTTGCCCGGAAAAGCAATAAGAACAGCTGTGAGTAGCTTCATTATAATTAGCCTCAAGGCAATTTTCTGCATTTTCTAATCTACCAACTGGGCCTTTGATTTCAATCATTGCTATTTGTTCACCTTCAGCTTCAATAATTGTTTGTACTCTTGATTCTGGTAGGTTTTCGGGAGAGAGCGAATCTATTGATAAGCCTGTATCTACAACAATATTTGATAAATGATAAATTGATTTACATCATCGGTACAAAATACTAAACAATTATTCCTAACGTAAATCTCAGTAATTCTCATTGTATAAATCCATGCTTTGGTAATCTCATTGGTAGAGAGAAGAGTAAATGTGAATGCGTATATCAGTAGATTTGCACCATCCGGCTGACACAGCATCATCTGAAATATCTCTAAGAACTACTAGCCCGTCTTCTTTATCAACATAGTAAGGTAATGGATCGGCACTTAGCCAACCAGAATAGATTGCTTCTTTATCCCGATCAAAAACAAAGACTTCTAATACAATTTAATATGAAGCTGCATAGAATAGAGCTTCCAGGATAAAGTTATAAGAAGAGATAGAAATTACCTGCTCAAATGTGAGTTGGTCGAAGATTTCTTGAATGCGCTCGCGT
>NZ_JACJSI010000601.1 GCF_014698065.1 Nostoc flagelliforme FACHB-838 | reverse complement strand
TTAGTTTCGTAAGGCTTGGTTATTCTCCAGCCAAATGTCTTTGTGTAAGAGAGCTTGTAAGCGGATTCTCCAGCGTCAGCGAGGAGCTTGTAAGCTTTATTATCATCTTGGTGTTGCCATTGGTTATTCTCTTGTGACCACTTGTAAAAGGATGAATTCAGTACCATCCATTCAGTTTGAGGAAAGATTTTTCGGTAAGCCCAGCCATCAAAAGTACCCGCCGTTACGCAGTTAGAGTAGGGTAAATTCATGGATTGGCAGACGGATTTGTAGAATGCCTCCGGGTCTGCTGGGTCAATATCTATACTGAAATTAGATAAATCCGTAACTTCTTTTTCAAGAGTTTCGGATTCTGCCAACTCAAGCGATCGCTCTGCTTGCTTTCGCTCTGCTACAGCTGCGTGAATCTCCTGCTCTAACCTGCGGATAAATTCTGGTGTTTCCATTTGCCCCAAAATTTCTTTAATGTCGCTCGATTTATATGGTAAATCGGGGCAGATGCTATTGGGGCTAATTCCAATAAATGCAATTCCTACTTCGGCAGCACATTCAGAACACGTCTGGAGTTTTTTCAAACCAGTGTCATCGGGGTCATGCAGAAAAACGATTAATCCTATGCCTGCTTCAATTGCGCGTTGATATTCAGGCGTGATAGTCTTTTTATCCCATCCACTGCCCTGAAACGTAATTCCAGCAAGACCATGTGAGCGACCAACTTCTACGCATCCCTCGCCTTCATGCTGAAGTAGTGCCGGAGTTCCATTTACTGATTTAGCTGCGGCTAAAGCTTCATCAATGCGATATGCTCCCCAAGGCAAATCGCCTTTTTTCATTTGGGGTGTGCCATCAAGTCGCCTATGCCATTGCCGAAAGGTCTTGCTGTAACCTTTCTCCTTATTGGCATCTGGCCACTGGTAGCGAACCACCCATTGCGATTCTGAGTAAGGATAAATTGTTTCGGTGGCATTGCCCTCAACATCTTTTGGTGGTCTACTCGTTAATTTTTTCGGTTGGGGAATATCTGTTACAGTAGAGGTCAACATCACCAAACCTAATTCACCATCTGGAATTGGCGCACTTTTGGGCAAGATTTTCTTGGGCTTTGCAGCATTTCGGTTTAGGGATGGAATGTAATTAGCCCCTGCCCTTTCTGCCACCACTTCAGCCCAAGGTTTAATCGCCTCTCTGACGTGTTTGCATTCACAGCCGTTAAAGCATCGATACTTCCCGGTTTCTGGGACAATAGATAAGTCATTACCGCCACAAACTGGACAAATAAACTTATCTTTAGCTTTGGACGGTTCTAGCTGGTCTTGAAAATTTCGGATGTCGAATTTTTCAAATGCCTGTTGAGTTCTTGAGGCATTAGTTTTTTGTGGTGTACCGAACAGGCGTTTATTTTCTACACTGGCAGTTTTGGTACTGTGTGCTGCTAACTCTTGCTTAATTGGGGCAGATTGTGCTATTTTAAGCGGCTCAGAAATATTCGGCGTTGCGCCATGATCTAACAGTCCGGGCGCACTTTGCATTTCTAGTGTATTCATTTGTACTACTCCATGTATTTTTTGTGTGTTTCTGGAGTAGTTCTTTGCCGTTGTCGTCGCGTTCTGTTAGGTTAGAAGGTGAACAATTATCGAAATAATCTGGTTGTAGTTTTTGTTGACTACTCGTGAACGACCGTAAATCGTTCTTGGTGTTCGCCTCATCATCTAACAGAGCGCACCCGAAGCAGCAAGAGCTACTCCTTTTTTTTTGTACCCAAGCATTCAATCTGCTTGGGAATTTTTGTTTTTTAGCCAGTTTTTAAACATTTTCTTGATGATTGTACTGCGTCCTGCTCTACATATAAGATGCGATTACTATCTAAAACAAAGTAAACAGCTAGGCATTCTGGTAGAAGCTTGTGGTCAGATAGTGGCAATGGAGGAAGGGAAAGAAGGTCAATCATTACTTATCGCCCCCAGACTGCTTATCTCTCTCTATCGCATCAAGAATAATCCTCTCGACAAGATTGCTAAGTGTTCTACCCTCCTTTGCTGCCCACAATCTTAAGTACTGCTTCGTTTCTGTCTCACAAGTGAAGTTTATCTTCTCTGTTCTCACGTCATCTTCGGTCATGTTCTCCCTTCTCAAGATATATCCTTTTGCTGATATTTTTACACTTCTCATTTTCTCATATGTTACTAACTTCTCATATTATATGCTAAGTTGAGAAGTGTAAGATATAAACCCACAAGTGGCGAAAACAACCGCAGATGGAAGCGGATAACAGACCCCGTAATCCGGATAGAACAGTAACCGCAGATATCCAAAGCTTTTTCACCACAAAGGTTTTACGAAAAATTGAAACAAATTTAAGGACTTCAATCAGATGGTAGATTTGGCATCTTGTCCCACTATTGGGATTCTAGCCCCATCGTTGACCCCTGCTTCTTGGGATTGTGGTAACGGGTATTCTAAACTACATTTGACCCAAGGAGAGATACTTATTCCCTCCTACTTTAAACAAGTCATTGAAACGGACTCTAACGACTACGAAAGTTTAGGCAACGGTGCGGTAGTCGAATATCTTCAAGGCGAACGCTCTGATCTATCTGGCTCTAAGTGGTTGATTGGAGAGACTGCCGAAATCTACTGTAAGCAGTCATTTGGACG
>NZ_JACJSI010000600.1 GCF_014698065.1 Nostoc flagelliforme FACHB-838 | reverse complement strand
GGTATTGCCCTTATCTCAAAACAAAAAATCACCCCCCAATACCTTTGCCACTCTCATAGTTCATAGCTCTGGGTTTCCTCTTGCCTATAGGGACTACTTTCGATTGCTTGGGTGCTTGTGGCGGACGGCATGTTTCACAGTAGAGCGGTCGCACACTAAAGGTTTCTCGTTGTGTGGGTTGTTCGCATTGCTTACACACGAAGTTGAAAACGGAGTATGAATTTCCCGCTTGTGCGCTCTGACGGTGTACTCTCGGACTTCAATAGTTTTGCTGGGCATCGGCTAATAAAATGGCCTTACTTCTTAATAATAGAGAATTCAGAATTCAGGAGTCAGAATTGAATTTTTTATTGTTCAGTTCTTTTTAAGCACTGATAACCAGGTATACACAACGTCTATCGCCTGCCAAAATGTGTTCAATTCGTTCAATGCTCACATCGTTACCTAAAACCGCTTGAAAGATTTCTAACTCCATGCGACAAAGCCCGGTACAAGCAGTTGCCACCGCACAAATAGGGCAATGCTTTTCAGCGAGGAGAAAAGTGCCATCGGCTTGAGCCGTGACCTCTGCCATGTAGCCTTCCTCGGTTCGCCGCTCTGCTAACGCTTCTAGCTGCTGTTGAAGTGGAGCAAGCCGAGGCATGATCGCTTGATACGCTTGAATTTGTTCGCGAGTTCTAACTTCCAATAGCCGATCAAATCCCTCTTCACCAAATCCCTCTTTCATTGAATTAATCAGACACAACGTTAACTCAGCGTAGCGATCAGGGAAGAAATGATCAGCAGCAGGCGTTAACTCCCATAACTTGGCAGGCCGTCCCATCGGACGTGCTTCTTTCTGGTACATCACCAATCCTTCTTTTTGCAAAGCGTAGATATGCTGCCGCACTGCCATTGCGGTGATGTTTAAGTGGGAGGCGAGCGTTTCCGCATCCGCTGCTCCTTCCTGTTTGAGATATTGGATGATCGCCCGTCGAGTCCGAACGCTAGTTGATTCTGCTTTCATACTTAACAAATTAAAGAAAAAGCTTTACAAAGTCAAGTTAAGCACTTATGATTCTTACTAAAGGTTTTTCTTTATAAAGTCGCAACTTCTGAAGTTGGTGCAGTAATGGCAAATATTGTGATCTTTGGAGCTAGTCGCGGCGTTGGCTTAGGCTTCAGCGTTGGGTTGCCAGATGCAGGCGATACTGTGTTTCTCATTTCCAGAACTCGCCCTGCTAGCCTTGATCGCACCGATCAAGTGTCTAGAGTTTGGATTTGGGCAGACTTGTCGGTTCCTCAAACTGCTGCGGTCAAGGTGGCTGAGGCAATTGGCGATCGCGCGGTTGACTTCCTGTTTTACAACGCCGGGATTTGGGAGGAGAATGCGTTTGAGCCAACCTATTCATTTGAACAATCCACTCTAGAAGAGATGGAACAAATTATCCAAGTGAATCTGCTGGCTGCTATTCTCTGTACTCATCGGTTGTTGCCAAATCTTAAACGTTCAAGCAATCCCCGTGTTGTCTATATGAGTTCGCTTTCGGGTTTAGATAACTCTGGCGCACCGGAAGTAGCGAATACCGCATCTAAATTTGGTCTGCGGGGTGTGGTTCATGCGCTGCGGGAATGTTTACGAGAGCATCGTATTCCAGTGACTTCGCTCAACCCAGGTAGTATTGCGGCAGAAATCGCCTATGAAGCTGGGGCAGAGGCAGCAATCCAAACCTACGACAGCAGGCAAATTCCAATGCAGGATTTGGTTCTCTTACTGCGCTGTTTACGCCAACTATCGCGCGTTTCCTGTGTGAAAGAGATTGATATTCCGGCGATGTCCGACCGCTATGCCTGAGCAATTGTGTCTCCACCGGGTTGATCTCCTGCACTGGCAACTTTGAATAAAATTGATTTAGGAGTAGTCAAATCATGGTTCAACAAATTCAGCACCTTAATCCCCCTGGGTTCTTCGATCCATCTGATTACGGTTTCACCCATGTTGTAACGGTTCCCACTAACACAACTCTTGTCTATATCGCAGGTCAATTGGGCATGGATGAGACGGGCAATCTGATTGCGGCTGACTTTGCAGTTCAGTTGAAACAGGCATTTGCTAACCTTCGTGCAGCATTAGCAGCGGTTGGGGCAACCCCAGAAGACGTTGTGAAAATTACAGTACTCTCCGTTGATCACGATGCCGAAAAACAGCAATTGATCTCAGCCGCACGGAATGAGATGTGGTCGGGCGATCGCAAACCCACCAGTACTTTGATTCCTGTACCGAGATTAGCAGTCGAGGGGCTATTGTTTGAGATAGACGCGGTTGCTGCAATTCCCAATTCTTAATCCAAAGGAGCTTCTGATGTCGTTACCGATTGTTCTGCAACCCGGTAGAGGAAAGTTCGTTAAACTCGGCACCAGTACCTGCACATTCAAAGTGACTGGGGAGAATACAAATGGACACTTTGGCTTGTTTGAATTTGTTATGGAACCAGGAACGAAAGGAGCCAGTCCACACATCCACAAGCAATTAACCGAGATATTTCATGTGGTGGAGGGAGAAGTGGAGTCAATACGGTTCGGTTAAGCCCAAAATCAGGTAAGGTGAGGGTTATTCCCTGAATGCACTGATGTTGAATGCAACTCAAAGAATTCTCACTGATCTCACCTGTAGTCGAATCA
>NZ_JACJSI010000060.1 GCF_014698065.1 Nostoc flagelliforme FACHB-838 | reverse complement strand
AAATCTTGATAATTCTAGATAACGCTAGTTACCATAAAAAGAAAACTATATTGGCAGAGATTGAAAAAAACTTACCAAATATTCAACTATATTTTCTGCCTGAGTATAGCCCAGATTTGAATTTAGCCGAACTTGTATGGCATTCGGCGAAAGAATACATATCTCATCGCCTATTTAAATCAGTAGAGGAACTGAAAAACTTATTAAATAGGTTGTTAAATCAGGGAGAGTTAATAATTAGATGGGGAAGAAAAATTAAAAATAAAGGTAATGCTGCTATTGCAAACTAAATGTGGAACAGCTTACTAAGACTTTTAGCCTTTTGCTTTACGATTTAAATGGTAAACTTGTCCCGAAACATCGCCTCTCGGCTGGCGAAAAACAACTACTTGCGATCGCTTTCCTCTGGGGTTTAGCCAAAGTATCTGGACACCGCCTACCAGTAGCAATCGATACGCCACTAGGTAGACTAGACTCCTCTCACCGCAGCAACTTAGTTGAACGTTACTTTCCATCCGCCAGTCATCAAGTGATTCTGCTATCTACCGACACAGAGATTGGAAAGAAAGAAGTAGAAACACTGCGAGAAAACGAAGCGATCGCTCGTGAATATCTGCTTAAGTATGACTCCACTACCCGCCAAACAACTATCCAACCAGGATATTTTTGGTAGTAGATATTGTTAAAAAATTGAGCGATGTCTAACGACAAGCCGCTATGCGTCTACGCAATTTTTTGAAGCCTACATCTTTACAATATATCTAACGGACTTTGGAAACGAGATCAATTATGAACTCACCACATTTAATAAAAATAGAGCATGACCTACGTGTTTTGTCCTTAGAAGAATTAGAATGGCTATTAGAACGTATCGAAAAGCGAGTTCAAGAAAAAAAGCAAATATTAAATAAATTCAATGATGTTAAATATATGAATGAACAACTAGTTGCAATGGCTAGTGATTTAGATATACAAACAGAAATTACCACTATTAATAATGAATTTAGTATCACAGAAATGGATGGTTTAGAGAAGCTGTGAGCATCGAGAGAGGACAAATTTATTTTGTCAATCTTAATCCAGTGCTGGGCCGAGAACAGGCAGGAACAAGACCAGTTTTAGTTTTATCTATAGACGCTATCAATCAATTACCTTTGGTTGTGACTGTAATTGTCGGTACGAAAGGAACAAATATTAAGCGTGATTATCCAACCAATATACGAGTCTCGCCAGGTGACAGTGGATTGCTTATAGAAACAGTGTTCTTATCTTTTCAAATTCGTTCTTTAGATCCAAATCGCTTTCCTGCTGATCCATCTGGCAAGATTTCTGACTCCAAAATGCTTGAAGTTGAAACTGCGGTTCGCTACTGTTTGGGTTTATGAGCGAAAATTATCTCAATTTTTAGGAAAATTATGGAATCACCAATAGAACGTATTCGTCTCTCCCAAACAGCCAAAGACCAACTTACCAAACTTAAGCGCAGCACCAAAATCGACCAATGGAATATCCTATGCCCTTGGGCGTTTTGCCGTTCCCTCGCAGAAGCAACCGCACCCTCCCCCGTCCCAATTCCCCAGGATAGCAATGTCGAAATGAGTTGGCGCGTCTTTGGCGGCGAAATGTCCGATATTCTCCTCCTCGCCCTCAAGCAACGCTGTCACAATGACGGTTATCCCACCGACAAAGAAACCCTAGCCACCCAATTCCGCTTACATCTCCATCGCGGTATTGGTTACTTAGCAGGCGATCCAAATATCAAGAAAATTGAAGATTTAATTGAACTGGCTGTTAAAAATTGAAAGGATATTAGTTGACTGTTAACTGTTCACTGTTAACTGACAACTAATATTATGCCTGAAGCACTAGAAATTGAGCGTCATAGAGCTGCGATCGCTCGCACTGATATATCTCGCCCCGTGCGATTGGCTATAGAAGGATCAATCCTCAATCCAGACACCACTTTTTTTGACTACGGTTGCGGCTACGGTGGCGATGTCCAGCGAGTAAAAAACTTAGGCTACACCAGTACAGGCTGGGATCCTTACTACTATCCTGATGTACCACGCACCGCCGCCGATGTGGTCAACTTGGGCTATGTCCTCAATGTTATTGAAGACTCAGAAGAACGCCGTCAAAGCCTGATCCAAGCTTGGGAACTCACCGGGAAAGTTTTAATTGTCGCGGCTCAAATACTCATTAACGCTCCCAGCAAAACCCAACTTGCTTACAATGACGGCATTGTGACGCGCCGCAATACTTTTCAGAAATATTACGAACAACAAGAACTCAAAACTTATATTGATGAAGTCCTAAATGTTGATGCAGTACCGATCGCACTAGGCGTTTATTTTGTTTTTCGAGATGAAGCCCAAAAAGAAAGTTACAAAGCTATCCGCTTCTTTTCTACCACTTCTACACCGCGAGTCCGCATCCCCGTTAAGCGGTTTGAAGATTATCAAGAACAGCTGCAACCACTCATGGCTTTTTTTACCAAGCGCGGTAGACTTCCCGTGAAAGGCGAATTGGAAAATGAACAGGAATTACTGGGCGAATTTGGTAACTTTCGCCGTGCCTTCGGTGTAGTTTTGCAAGCTACTGATGAGGCTGAATGGGATGCGATCGCTTATCGTCGTTCTCTAGATATCCAAGTTTATCTTGCCCTCACCCACTTTGATCAACGCCCTGCATGGCAAAAGTTAGCAGCAGAAATGCGTCACGATATCAAAGCCTTTTTTAGTAGTTATGAAGAAGCGTGTCAAGTAGCCGATCAAAAGCTTTTCAGCTTAGGTAAACCTGGGGTGATTCAAACTGCTTGCGAAAAAAGCAAAATTGGTAAACATACACGCGGTGCTATTTACATCCATGTTTCGGCATTAGCAGCACTTGATCCATTGCTGCGAATTTGTGAAGGCTGCGCTAGCCGCACCATCGGGCGTGTAGATGGAGCCACATTGATCAAATATCACACTGATAAGCCGCAAATATCTTATCTGTTTTACCCCGAATTCGACACTGATCCCCACCCAGCTTTAAAAGCCAGCATCGGTATTGATTTAAAAACCCTATTTGTCACTCACCGAGACTACGAAAATAGAGCAAATCCGCCAATTTTGCACCGTAAGGAAACATTTGTTACCAGCAACTACCCACGCTACGAAGAATTTGCTAAACTCACCCAACAAGAACAGGAATTAGGGCTGCTTAACCAAAAAAGCGACATTGGTACGCGTGAAGGGTGGGAAAAATGCCTCGCTGCACACAAAGTAGAAATCAAGGGACATCAGGTTTATCCAATTCAAGAAAGTTAAAAAAACGCTGACGCTATAAGGTTATCCTGAATTTGTATTTAACCCAAGTAAATCTTGGTAGTTTCTCATGTTTACGGAAAATCACATAGCAGCTATGGCAAGTTTCAATCTTTGATAGAAATTAATCGGAACTGCTGCCACTCCGATAATCCAAACCCTTATAGGTAGTAGTTAGATGATATACTTTTCGATTTCCTCGTTGTATTTTATTGATATTTCCTCAAAAGAGGCAAAAAGTTGAAACTATGAGGAAAATTAAATCGCTACTGGGAGTTTTCGGTAGCCGCAAGATGGCGGCTTTATTATTTTTAGGTTTTTCATCGGGTTTACCATTATTGTTAATCGGTAATACCTTAAAGGCTTGGATGACCGAGGAGAAGGTAGATTTAGCCGCTATTGGTTGGTTTAGCCTTGCTAGTTTGCCTTATTCCTTGAAGTTTTTGTGGGCACCCTTGGTGGACAGGTTCACCTTACCAGTTTTGGGACGACGACGGGGTTGGTTAATTTTGACGCAGATTGCTTTGATCGTAGCGATCGCAGTCATGGCTTTTCAACAACCCAAACAAGCATTACAGCTACTAGCCATCAACGCCATACTCATTGCTTTTATCAGTGCAACTCAAGATATTGCCGTTGATGCCTACCGCACCGACGTTTTAGAAAAACTAGAAATGGGTGCTGGTGCAGCTGTTTTTATCTTAGGTTATCGAATAGCCCTATTAGCCGCAGGTGCTTTAGCCTTGATACTTGCTGATAAACTGCCTTGGTCATCGGTTTACTTATTTATGGCAGGGATGATGGTAATTGGTATTCTTGCCACGTTGTTTGCACCAGAACCCAAGGAAATTAGCCCTCCAGCTTCTCTAAGGGATGCTGTAATCTTGCCTTTTAAGGAATTTTTTCAGCGTCAGAGCATCATACAAGGTATTCTAATGCTTGCATTCATTACTCTATACAAGCTAGGTGATGCTTTGTTGAGCAATATGACCACACCTTTTTTGCTGCAAACTGGTTTTACCAAAACCGACATTGGGGCAATTCAAGTGGGGATGGGTTTAATTGCTACGATTGTTGGCGCTTTAGCAGGTGGTTCAATTTTGAGTGCTATTGGCATCAATCGATCACTTTGGGTTTTTGGTATTCTACAAGCAGTAAGTAATTTAGCTTACTTTTTTCTAGCGTACATCGGTCAAAACTACCAAGCTATGGTACTCGCCATCAACGTAGAACAATTTTGTGGTGGATTGGGGACAGCAGCCTTTGTTGCCTTTTTGATGAGTCTTTGTAACCAGCGGTTTTCCGCAACCCAATATGCTTTATTATCCAGCTTAATGGCTGTCAGCCGAGATATTCTGGCGGCACCTGGAGGTGCGATCGCACAAAGCACGGGTTGGCCAGTATTTTTCTTAATTACCATCGCCGCCGCTGTACCAGGACTACTTCTATTACCAGTATTTGCCCCCTGGAACCCTCAGCCAGTGGCAGTATCCAGACCAGGACTTGAGGACGAAGAAGAGGATATATGGGGAATCAAGTAGTTATTGCTGTCGGCACATTCATCCTCTTACTCACTGGTTTATTACTTGGCTATGTTCTCTCACAGTTAGTTCTAGGATTTCTAGCATTTAACCTCCTAACTTTTTTCGGAACCCTCAGCCTAATTTTAATTTTTGGTACACTTTATTACGTTTTATTTTGGCAGTTGCGGAGAGAGCAATCCCGACCATCAACTCCATCAAGCATAAATCAAGGGATACCAACCCAGGTAGAGGAGGGTTTATCTGATAGCTATCTCAAAAACAGGCTAATCGCTAAATTATCTGGTGACACTGCCGCAGCCGAACGCTTAATTGAACAGGCAAAGGAAACTTATCCTGGGATGCCGGAGAATTGGTATTGCGAAAGAGTGCTTGATGACTTGGAGAGCGATCGCCAGCGGGAGTAAGGGAGGCAGGGGAGGGGAAGCAGGGGGAGAGAAGTATTGCCCAATTCCCCATTTCCATGCACAGAAAATTGCTAAAATAAATCAAGAATACTTCACAAATCTTCAGCTAGGTTCTCATAAAAGTTCCTAGCTTCTTGCAATTAAAATATGGCTATTTTTCGTCAATACATCGCCCCACTGCTTGCAGTATTAGTATTTTTCTTTGCTTTAGTGGCAGTCAGCGCCCGCATCTTTTTACCGTCTGATATGGCAGCACCCGCACCAATTGAAGAGGTGGGGGTAAGTTTTCAACCTACTCCAACTAATTTACCGCCAGCAGCACATAATTTAGCTAGCTAAGTTAATAAACGTTAGAAGTGTCTGAGCAACTACTACCTGGGTATATTATTCGCCGTGGTTCCACTTTGGATCGGGCGCTGCTGCTTAAATTCATGCAGCGAACTTACCAGGATCTCTATCCCAATGAGGATTTTTCCCACCTAGAGCAAACAGTTAAGCAATACTTTTCTAGCGATACGCCCTTGTGGTGGGTAGAAGAGGAGGGGGAGCAGGAAGCAGGGAGCAGGGAGCAGGGGAGTAATAAAGAATCTCTCTCCTCTGCTCCTCTACCCCCTATCGCTTGCCTCTGGGTGGGCAATGCTTTAGATCAAGTACATGGGAACCGTCATGCTCATATTTTTATTCTCTACGTTGTACCAGAGCATCGGCGACGGGGTATTGGTAGAGCCTTAATGCAATATGTAGAAAATTGGGCTATTCAAAGAGGCGATCGCCAGATTGGATTGCAAGTTTTTCAATCAAACAAACCCGCATTAAATCTTTACAATCACTTAGGTTATCAAACCCAATCCCTGTGGATGGTAAAATTCCTGAGTGCAGAAAAATAAACTATAGGTAGGATAGCAGTAACATAATTTTAGCGTCTAAGTTATGGCGTTTCTCGTTTGGATAAAACTCAACGAGGGGAAAGGAAAGTGTATAATTACGCAACTAATACTTATAAAGCTTTAACTTATTGGCGCGGGGGATTATGTGTTAATCCCGAAAAGGGATTGAAATGAAATTATGTATGACGCAGATGATCTAAGCCTACTCGATATTGAGGAGGAGCTAGAAAGCCCCCTAGATAAAATAGAGCCGCTAACTGCCGAATCAGTTGTGGCAAAGCCAGATCCAGAAGAGATGCTAGCCCTGCTGGAAAATCCCCAGCCCCAACAAAAAATGTTAGCAGCGCGTGCTTTTTGTGATATAGAAGATGCGCGTGCTACCCCCCATCTAATTCGCCTGTTAAGTGATACTTGTCCCTTAGTGCGGGTGAGTGCAGCTTATGGACTTGGACGCAATCCTAGTTCAGAGGCAGTGAGACCATTAATTGCTCAACTAAACAGTGATTGGAATGGCTATGTGCGTAAAGGTGTTGTTTGGGCTTTAGGAAACTGTCGCGATCGCCGTTGTTTACCACCCCTAGCAGATGCTTTAAGAACTGACATTTCCGCAGTCCGTTTGTGGGCTGCTAGCGCCTTAGCACAAATGGCAGATGTGGGTTATGAGGCGGTTATAAGGGCAATACCACCATTAATTGAAGCCTTGGTCAAAGATCCTGTAGAAGCAGTGCGGAGTAACAGTGCTTGGGCAATTGGTCAACTGTGCCGCGAACTGCCTTCTAATGTAGTTTATGCCACAGCGATCGACGCTTTAATTCAAGCCTTTGCCGAAGACCAAGATTTAGGAGTCCGGGAAGACGCTAAAGCCTCACTGTTAGGAGTGGGTGATCCCCGAGGCTTGCAGCTGATTGAAACCTTAGAACAAGAAGGGTGGTTTTGATTTATTTGGGCATTGGGAAGAGGCAGAGTGGCTCTTAGCTGGGAGCAGATGGGAAGAGCTAATTTTTTATTCTCCTCATTGCCCCCTGCTCCCTCATCTACTTCCCCCGTCCTTACTCACCTTCAGCTACAGGTTTTACCAAATTTAAATCATAAGGGCGTTCCGTATCATCTTCGCCCAAATATTCACCATTTTGAATTTCCAGAATAACTAGCGGAATCTGTCCAGGATTTTCTACCTTATGTAGAGTTGCCGCGGGAACATAAGTTGATTCGTTTCGATTCAATAATATTTCCGTATCGCCACAAGTTACCTTTGCTACACCAGAAACTACAACCCAATGTTCATTGCGATGATAATGGATTTGTGGTTTAATTCCGTGCCTGGGCTTGATTTCAAGACGACTAATTCTATAGGTTTCTCCCTCCTCGATCACCTCTACTTCACCCCAGTATCGTGTACCTGAATGTGGAGACAATTCGTTGATATTTGACTGAGTATTATTTTCATTAGAAGCCATAATTAATTTCTCAACCGGATGAGTATTAGGATTTTTAAGTAATTTACCGTAAACGACATAAACCTGGATAGAGAGATGCAGCCACAACATCTCTATTGATGACAACTGCTCTAACTTTACTCCAGGCAACAGATCCTATCCGTAAATTTTTAAATGTTTGAATGCGTAAATTGCTTAACCCCCCGTATACTGAATTCGATAAATTCGATTATTGGCTTCTTCTGTTAATAGAAGACTGCCATCTGGTAACACAAGTAAACCAACAGGTCGTCCCCAAGTAGTTGGTACAGATGGATTTAACAAAAATCCTGTGAGAAAATCTTCGTAGTAGCCAAGCGATCGCCCTTTACCATCAAAGGGAACAAATACAATTTTATAACCGGTGCCGCGATCGCGATTCCAAGAACCACGGAAAGCAGCAAAAGCACCATTTCGGTACTTTTCTGGAAACGTTTTACCATCATAAAACTGCAAACCCAATGCTGCTGAGTGCGCCTGAAACAGCACATCTGGCGTTTGGGTACGGGCTACTAAGTCGGGGCGTTTACTTTTGTCATCTGTTTTTTGTCGCGGATCAAGGTTGTTTGGTGTTAGATAAGCATAGGGCCAGCCGTAAAATGCTCCCTGTTGAACGCGTGTTAGATAATCTGGAACCAAATCATCACCAATTCCATCCCGTTCGTTGACGGTAGTGTAAAGTTCCTTAGTTACAGGGTGAAAGTCTAAACCAACAGGGTTACGCAAGCCAGAAGCGAAAGTTTCTTGCTGGGAACCATCTAAATTCATCACCTGTATTGAAGCCCGTGGTAGGGGTTCTTCATCCACATTGGTTCCTGAACCAACTGAAACATATAATTTATTGCCATCGGGCGAGACAACGACATTGCGCGTCCAATGATTGTTATAACCTTGAGCGGGCAAGTCGGCGATTTTTTTTCCCTTACCTGTAATCTTGTTTTGACCTTGGGTATAGGAAAAACGCACCACAGCATCTGTGTTCCCCAGAAAAAAGGAATTATCTACAAAAGCCATACCAAAGGGTCTATTGAGTCCGTTATCTCTACTAGCAAAGGTTTCTCGAACGTCGGCGATACCATCGCTGTTGCTGTCACGCAACAAACGAATGCGATTTTGCCCAGTTTCAGTCACTAGGACATCACCACTGGGAGTTAAAGCTAGCCAGCGTGGGGCATCTAAACCTTCGGCAAAGACGTTTACTGTGAACCCTGGTGGTACGCGCAGCACGGGATTTTGCGGAATCGCCACTACCTCAGGCCGCTTGGAGGCACTTTCTGTTGCGAAGGGTGCTGGCAAATTCTTCAGATCGATGCGGATGGGTGTAGGTGAAAGTGCTTCAGTACGGACGATATTTTTTGGCTGTGTGGAATTCTGTGTCGGTTGGGCAGAAGGTACAGATGTTTGTGCTATGGCATTATCTGATGAAGCGCGAGTCTGGTTACAGGCTACTGCTAAAGTCAGTAAAAAAACTGGCAGCAAAAAACGCGCAAAGATTTTCATGGGAGTAGACACTATACACAATTTTCTTACTGTAGACTTGAGGCTTAATAATTGTCGCCAGTCTAAAGTCCGATTTTTATTAGTTAGTTAAGCTATTAGAGGATTGGGTGCTGGAAAAATCATTTACTGCCCGATGTCCAGTATTCAGACATATAAGCATTTGTTAGTCAACAAAAACTTTTCAAATTCTGCTGATGGTAATGGACGGCTAAATAGAAAACCTTGCATAGAATTACAGTTGTATTGGCGCAAAAAAGCCAGTTCTGCTTCCGTCTCTACACCTTCAGCTATTACATCTAGATTGAGATTATGAGCCATTTGAATTAATGCTTTAGTAATGGCTGATTTCTGTAGATCATTTGCGACATTATGGATAAAATAACGGTCTATTTTTAACGTATTAATTGGTAAGTTTTTCAAATAAATTAAAGAAGAGTAGCCCGTACCAAAATCATCGACCGCAATCTTTACACCCAAAGATTGCAATTTGCTCATAGTAGCGATCGCACTATTTACATCTTGCATAATCATACTTTCGGTGAGTTCTAGTTCTAAGTAATGTGGTTCTAAATCATTGGCAGTTATAAAATTAACTATTTTATGAATAAAATCTGGTTGATTAAATTCAATTACTGACAAATTTACAGCAACAAGTAAAGAATAAATTCCAGCATCACGCCAGCTTTTAATTTGTTTGCATACCTTTTTTAATACCCATTTACCAATAGGAACAATTAAACCTGTAGACTCTGCTAAGGGAATAAATTCTGTTGGGTAAATCATCCCTAACTCTGGACTTTGCCAGCGTAATAAACTTTCCGCCGCTACTATTTTCCCAGAAGCAATATCGACTATTGGTTGATAATAAATTTCAAACTCTTGAAAGTTATGTTGTTTGATAGCCCGGTGTAAGCTAATCTCTAACAACTGCATTTTTGGAGACAAGTTGTTAATGACAGTTTTAGGAGATAAATACCTTTTTAAAGTAGCGTGTTTTTCCAACCTGTTGATTATAGTGCTTAATAACTCAGACCGAGTGAATGGCTTAGTTATATAGTCATCAGCACCCATATTCATGCCTTGACGAAAATCTGATTTAGCAGATTTGGCAGTTAGAAAAATGAAGGGAATTGTTGCCGTTGATGGTTCTTGGCGTAACGCTGTTAACACGCCATGACCGTCAATTTCTGGCATCATCATATCGCATAGAATTAAATCGGGAACTTCGGAGATAGCCAAATTTATCCCGATTCTACCATTAGCCGCAGCGATAGTTTCAAAATCCTCAGCTTCTAGCAAATCTAAAATGTTTTCACGGACTGCTTCTTCATCTTCTATTATTAAAATTTTGGACATATATTTCCCTCGATTTATATTTTATTATTTAATTAATCACAAAATAACAGTAAACTTTATACCAAACTTCAGCATACTTATGACAAAAATTTCACCTTAGCAAATATCTACACGTTTTTTTACAATTTACATCCCTAATCCAGTGCCTAGTATATTACCTCTTAGAAAGAATCTAATCTTCTTCCTCCAAAGAACCAATACTAGCCTTATGCTTTACAGATACCTTGAAGGGTGATTCACACGATTATGTTACTTTGGTTATCTTAAACTGGTAGTAAATATCACTGTTGCTGACGGACATAGGGGTGATAGCACTGAGGCTATCTTTGAAAATTCTGATATGCTAAATGTTATGACCAAGGTATGCATAACTTCAAAAATATTGGTTGTTCTGAAACTAGCTCTTGAAGCTACAAGCATTATTTGACAATACTTTGTGAAGCAGCCCACTACGTGGGAACATGAAGAGAAGAGGACACTTTTGCGCCGTATTAACATCAGTACATAGGTGTAGCCCGTTGTAGACATTCCATCTAATATTGATTTTGGCGGCACAACCATCAGCAGCAAACAGTTAATTACTGGCTGTTTGCTTTGTAACCCGATAAGCTGAGGTAAAGCTTGCATAGATTTTTCCGATAGCTATTATCAAACAATACTTATTTCAAACTGGTTATCTAAGTATTTTCCAATATTTTGACGCTAAACAGATAGTAATATTTGGGATATAAACACGGCAAAAGTGTGTTAAGAATTACAAACTAGCTTATATCCAGCTAGTTGGAAATTGGACATTAGGCATGGGGAAGGGTGCAGAAGAGAGGAATTTCCCCCTGCTCCCATTCGGCTACGCTCACGGCAAGCCTGCTCCCCTTGCCTCTCTACTAAGGACGCAACTGTACCCGCCGTTCGCCGTAACGTAATAGCCTTTCTATAGTTACAAGTCGATTTTCCCAAACTTTGACTTGATAGGAATTCGACTTAAGTTCTTGGCTCATCAATACTCGAAATTGTGACTGGAAGCGAGTTAGAGAGGCTTTCGCTACTAGCAACTTACTAGGAGAAGGGGAAGTGGCAAGCTGATTTAAAGCACTGCGTAAAACTTCTGCCTGATTGTTAAAATCTGATATTTTCTGAGCAGACCTTTGTAGTTGGTCATTTTGGAAAACAAATTTCCATTCCCGTTGCAGTGCGGTGTAACGGATGGCGGCAGTTTGAAAAGGCTGACGGTGAGGAATCGGTTGACTTGTTTTAGATTGAACCCTACCTTGGGTGCTATTAAAAAGTTTTTGTAAATCGTTGTTAAAATTCTCTGCGGCAAAGAGTGCATAACCACTAACTGGCAAGTCCCTTACCAACTGGAGTTGATCAAATGCCCCGATGGTTGGCAAAGAAAGTAAGCGAATTCCCGGCACTAACAAGGTAACTCCCAATTGTTTAGAAGCAATCCAGGGTTGAGCAAGTCGTTGGAAGCGAGAAGTATCCAGAGCATAAGTCATGGGAACGATTAAATCTACATCCCCCCGCCTTGCCCAAGTTTCCCAATTTTGTTGAATTTTCTGAATCCGCTCTATTTCCGGTAAAGGAAATACCGCAACTGACAAAATCAAATTTGGTTGCTTTTGTCGCAACTGCTGTGATGCTTGGGCGACAAAACTATCAACTTGATCGGTGCGAAATGTCGTCCACTTTTGCCACAAGTCTGGTTGGCTAGGAGAAATATTCAATGGATCTACACCAGTAAGCCGCTGAAATTGCGCTCTTGCAGCTTTCCCATAGCCATAGCTTCGACCTGCTGATGGGTCTTGGAAAGGGTAGCGAATGTAGTCTAGCTGTAAACCATCCACCTTATAGCGAGTGACAATTTCCTCATACAGCTTGAGCAAGTATTGCCGTACTTCGGGGTTGGCTGGATCGAAGAATGGCTTGCTCTGGCCAACGGGAATCATGTTGCCAAGGTTATCGTAGTTTGCCCAATCGGGATGAGCCGCCAGTACTGGCCCTGGATAATCAGGATTAACGTTGAGAATTTCATTGTGACGTTGGTTGCCAGCAGCAAAAGTCCAAACCCAAGCGTGTAATTCCATGTCTCGCTCATGGGCTAATTTCACTGCCTCTGCTAGTGGATCCCACCCACGAATCAAGGGGTTTTGCTCTTTTGCAACTTGGCTCGGATAAATTGTATAACCAGCGTTAACAGTTTCAAAAAAGACGGTATTGATTCCAGCTTGGGTGAGGCGATCAAAAATCTGGGCTAGTCCGGCTTTGCTACCAGCACGAACAATCGTCCCCCGATCTAACCAAACTGCCCGAATTTCTGGTTGAGCTAGTTTTTGATCAACTGGAAACTGCTGCCACAAACTTGTTTTAGCAAGCAGCCACTGCTGACGAGCTAGAGCGTAGTTTTTTTGGGCAATCTGTTGGGGTAAATTTTTGGCAATTACCCTTGCTTGTGCCAAGGCTTGCTCTTTACCTATAACTAGCCCCCCTGGTTTGGTTGAGGCCAATTGTGTCTGCTGCTCTTTGACAGGCAAAGAGGCGTAATTGTCTAAATGTCTAGAAAATTGCTTCTGTTCAGATATAGTTTCACCAACATTAGCCGCATCAGCTAATACTGCTAAATGAGCGCTTTCCACTCGACCAATCAGGTTTTCTAGCTCTTGCTGGAGGGCGATCGCTTGGTTGGTGTCAATCGGCTCATTAGAGTTAGGCGCAACATCTAGACGCACCGCTTGTTCCAACTGATCAATAGCTTCCTGAGAACTCGGGGGTTTGACTATAGGAAGTGGTCTAGGTATAGGAGCGGTGGCAATTTTAGGAGGAGGAGATGAAGGAGATGAACTGCCCCTCTGCACCCCTGCACCCCTGCTGCCTTGCTCCCTCGGTGCAGCCGCCACAGTCGTAGAGCAGGTTTGGGAACCTCCTGCTATTTTTTTGGTACGATTTGATGGCGCTAGTGCTGTGAAATAGTAATCAACAGTAGCTTTTAACCAGGCATTATCTAACTCAGCTGCTGAGGCTGTATCTGTTCCCCAACGCCAGCCCATAAAGGTGGAGCGCTCAGTTGTTACTACTGCGGCTGGATTATCTTTAGAATTCCAAACAGCAGGAGATTGAGTGCCCATATCATTAGGAATCACAACGCCGCCACGGACTTTTCCAAAGAGTCCAGTTTGATTTGCCCATCCTGGGATCTTGGTTTTTGCAGGTTTAATCTGTTGTGTATCACTGAGGCTGAATCCCCAATAACCTCCCAAGAGCGATCGCAATAATTGCCGTACTCCTGGCGATGACAGACTACCTATAGGGCCACTAGCAATCAAGCGCCCTCCCTTACTCATCCATTCTTCCAAAGCGATCACTTGGGTTGGTGTTAATGTCTCGACATTTGGCAAAAATAATACCCGGCGATCGCCCCAATCTGCCATACTCCGCACATCATTTAGGGGAATTACACAATATTTCGCCCCTATTGCCTCTAAGCGGTCAGTTATGCCTGTCCACTGATTTGCATTTTCTTGGCTATGCACTACGCTCAATACAGGTTCTTCGGTTGCTGCCGTTACTGGCAAAATACTCAAAAAATTTAAAATTACAATTTCACAACTTAAAATAAATAATTTTCTAGCTTCTTTAATTTTTAAACTTATATCTTTTTGATTTTCTTGATGCCTCACCAGTAACTCCTCATTTCATTATTAATTAATTGAGTTATTAATCAGAATTCATTAGTACATCATCTAGGACTCTGGCTTAATTTATGGTAAGTTTACTGATATATAACCTTAGTTACGTAAATTTACTATTAGTATGGCTTTTGCAAAACCAAATAAGGCTCCTATAGATTTTATATATAACTACTTAATGAATTACCTTTATCAATCTAGCCTATCAAAACCAATAAAAAATGCCAAGATTGATACTCAAATTGTCACAGGCGATTCCAGATAAATTGTTGGCTCTTGCATCGTGAATTTAATTCCATTCGTGACTAGCTTTTTAGAAATTTTTTCATTTGCTAATTCTAATAAACGTTTGCGTAATTGCAGACAGTTGTCACTAGAACCCAAAATAAAAAATGTTACTCTTGTTCGAGTTATCTTTTTTTCTGCATTTTTATGGGTTAAAAAAGTAATGCTGGTGCTACCTGGATCGATACCAAATAGTGAATTAGTACTCTCGACAATTACCTGTTGAACCAGAGCTTGTTCTCGGTCTTGCAGCAAGTCTAAAAAATCGAGGTAGAGTAGAACCATAACTTTCTTCCCTCGAGTAATATTTTCAATTTCTAAGTTGGCTAATATTGAATTGGGAATAATAAACAATGTACTTTTAGCAGCAGCGCGAATTTTGGTTGAGCGTATACCAATTGACTCAACTCGTCCAAATAAACCTTCAGGGATTTGTTGAAATTTTTGTAAACGAATATATTCTCCAGGGACAAAGGGGCGATCTAAATACAACACAATTGTTCCCAACAACTGCTCTAGAGTTTTTTGAGCCGCAAAAGCTACAGCTAATCCACCAATTCCTAATCCAGTTATTAACCCAATTAAATTAAACTGTTGACTTTGGGCAAAAGCCAGAACAGCAATAAATCCGATAATTACATTTGCAATTGTTTCAAATACTAAAAGTACTTCATCTACCTCTCGACCAAATTTACGTAATATTTCAATTCCATACACTCGAATAAACTGTCGAAATAAACGAGAGCATAGCCAAGAGATACTGACAATAACAGCTAAATCAACAATAGGAGAAAGAAATCTATAGATAGATTCATATTCCACAATCCATGCTAAAGATAATGAAATCAGAATTAAGCTACCTGTGATTCTAAATAAGTTTCTAATTGGGTCAATCAAATTATTATAAATACTGGCAACTTGCTGCGGTGCAAAACGACGAATAATAATTCGCAAGAATGTAGGAGTATATTGCCCTACTAGCAAAGACAGCAAAATAAAAACTAGAAAGACTCCAAATCTAGATAAGGCTGATATTGTGCTATCACGTTGAAAAAAATCTAGAATAATACGTGAAATATTCGTCATTCTCTCTAAATTGTAATTGGTGAATCAACATAAATTGTTGGTTCTTCTATATCAAACGCAATACCATATTCTTTTAAACACTGAGTCATGCTTTCAGTTGCCATATTTAGCAGTTGGCGACGTAATTCCATTGAAACATCTCCAGAACCTAAGATAAACAAAGTAACTTGTGCTTGAGTTTTATCTGGTTCTAGGGAATTACTGATACTTTTAAAAGTAACTCCTGTATTTTGCGAATCAATCCCAAAAATACCATTCGTACTATCTAGAATAACTTGGCGAATTAAGGCTCTATCTTCACTACTTAGTACTCGGTAGAAGGTCAAATAAAGAATAGACATGACTTTCTTCCCACCAGTGAAATTTTCAATATTAACTTGAGTCAGAGAACTGTTGGGAACTATCATCACAGTTCCCTTACCAGATGTTCTAATTCGGGTGGATCTTAATCCTATAGATTCAACTCGTCCAAAAGTTCCATCGGGAAGACCAATATAATCATCAATCACGAAGGGGCGATCAAGATAAAGAACAATACCACCTAGAACTTGTTCCAGAGTTTTTTGAGCAGCAAAGGCTACTGCTAAACCACCGATTCCTAAACTAGCTAGCAATCCTAAAAGATTAATTTGATGTGTTTGAGCATAGGTAAGAATTGCTAAAAAGATAATGACGAGGTTAGCAACCCATTTTAAAAGGATGAGTAACTCACTGCTAATTTTTTGCCCAGTTTTGAAAGCAGCATTTAATAAATAAAAATCAAAAAACTTTTGAAATAATTTAGTGGCTAACCAGCTGACTGCGATCGCCAGAGTTAAACTCACAATAATTTCTAATGAGTTTGTCCATTGATTTCTAGGTAAAAAGGATGTAACAAACTCAAAAATACCAATTACAGATACCACAATTAATAAGTCTTCATTTGGCTTAATTAACTTTTGGTAAATATCAGTAATTTGGAGAAAATTAAAACGTTTCCAGAGTAAGTTTGTCAATGAGATCATGAAACGACCAACTATGAAAATAAAAAATCCGACTCCCAGTCCTAGTAAGCCAATTTGTATTTCTCTGTTTGTAAAAATTTCTGATAAAAAAACAACCATTTCTAAAATTAATGTACAAATTGCTATCAGGAACATCCCAAATTGGTAAATCTACTTTCAATCTTTATAGTCACAATGGACAGTTTGTGGCCAGTTGCTAAGTTCAAACACATCCATAAAGCACAGTCAATCATCAGGATTGCTGATAGCTGACCGCTGAAAGTCAACATTAAAAAACTATACAATTAAATATGCAATCTTTTTAACAACTTACAACTTTGTTAAAATAAGCAACGCACTGGCTTTTGAAGCTGGAAACTCAGCTTTTTCTGACAGATATGCTACGCAAGTTTTAAGAGTAGAAGTACAATCCTGTACTCACTATACAAGTGTCCTCCTGTGCGCCAGACTAAAAATATTGAGGGTGGAGATTTATTCGTGTTTTTGCAAAATTGGGATGTTCCCTTACTATCTATCTGAACTCCTGATATAAGTTTCCTTTGGCTGCCTATTTCTGAAATATCCTCCAATTCATTGACAGATTAGTTTCCACAATGATATAGTAGCCAATGCTATCAAAGACCAACTTATGGTTTAAATTGTGCCAACTACTAAAATTCTCTTTAGAGTTGATGTTTTAGTAGTTGTCTGACTCATTTGAATTTTGAGAAAAAGCTATCCAAAAATAGACGCTAGTTAGATATGCTACTGCCAAGATGCAGATAGTGCTGATAAAGTTAACATCAGTCATGACATTTAATTAAACGTAATGGTGAGCAAGAAGATTACAAATTCTAATTTGTAATCTTTGGATACTACATCCAAATATCTGGATGCAAAAAGGTTTTAGCCCAAAGGCTTGGACTAGGTAAATTTAATCGGGTCGCTGAATCGATGAAACTTCGTATTTAGGGGATAGCCTAAATATGACTAACCACGAAAGCTATCTATCCAAAAATTAACCATACAAACACGTGCAGTTTGTGGTCTTCATCCCCTGAATTCTATTCAGGTAGATAGTTGAAAAGGTAATAAGATATACTTATCCTGTTCTTGAGTAGGCTTTTACTAAAGCTCTTTTTATGTTGCTAACCTTAAACTGCCGTATATACCAGCAGCAATAACCAGATAGCTAGCGTTGGTTAGTTGATTAGCTTAGTTTTTGCACGCTATTGCTACATTTACCTATTAGTTCTCATTCTACACTAGAAGGCATCAAAAAACTAGGCAAAAAATGCGTTCTCTAAAGTAGTAAACAAGAAGGTCTTGCAGAACGGAGTTAAATCGTCTAGACTAAAAGATTAACAAAAACAGCTTAAACAATACAGGTATTAATTAAATCTTCAACTCCTGCTATTGGTAGGATTTTTATCTCCAATTTGCAGGCTAATTCTTCAATACTCATATCATCTAAAAATACCAGTTCACCATGTTTGAGCATTACATTTGGCAATAAAATCCCTTCACCTAAATCTTGCCCTTGTAAGTTCAACAGCAAATCATGGCCTGTTAGCAACCCTGTTACAGTAATCTTCTGTCCCCAATAATCACTGCATAAAGCACGCATATTTACTTCTAAACCTTCAACAGAATTTAACCGTTGCAAAATAGGTTGAAATGCCTTTTCTACTGCGTTGCCTACTACCCAAGTTAATTTTCTCTGAGGAGAAACTTTTGGTGGTAGTGATTCTGTTGCGGCGGCTGCAAATTGCTTGATAAACAACTGAATAGAACCAACACCATTATCAATTTGAGGATACTCTTCATATGCAGATTCGCTTGGTAATTCCTCACCTGCAATCAAAAACCACTCATCGGCTAACCAAGCAACACTAGAACCTAATTGTTGGCGAAATTGCTGGGTAAGCATTTTGACTTGAGAAATCACCTCTTTAGCTTTTTCTTTGGTTACTGGTATGAGTTCATCTTCTTGGGGCCGAAATCGTGTCAATCCGACTGGTACCACTGCTACTGATGCCACCGCAGGCACTTCATCAGTATGAAAAGATGCTAAATCTTTTAGGGTTTTCTCCAGATGTTCGCCATCATTTATACCAGGACAAACAACCACTTGAGCATGAATTTGTAGTCGCCTTTCTTGAAACCATTTGAGTTGTTGCAAGATTTGTCCCGCACGGGGATTTTTTAGTAGTCTAATTCTAACTTCAGGCTCTGTAGCATGAACAGAAACATACAACGGAGACAAGCGCATTTGCTCAATCCGCTGCCATTCTCTTTCTGACAAATTGGTAAGGGTAAGATAAGAGCCGTACAAAAAGCTTAAACGGTAATCGTCGTCTTTAAAGTATAAGCTAGTACGCTTTCCTGGTGGCTGTTGATCAATAAAGCAAAATGGGCAGCGGTTATTGCACTGAATTAAGCCATCAAATAGGGCAGTTTCAAATTCTAGCCCCAAGTCTTGATCGTAATCTTTTTCGATTTCCAGGCTATGAGTTTTACCAGCAGCATCTAAAACTTCTAGTTCCAAGATTTCATCAGCACACAAGAACTGATAATCAATTAAGTCACGCGGACGTGTACCATTGATTGCAACGATCGCATCCCCAGACTCAAAGCCAATCTCTGCGGCTATAGAGTCTGGAAGAACCTTGGTAATTCGGGCAGGATGAATGGTATTCATGGGACATTGGGCATGGGGCATTGGGCATTATAGCGCTTCTGGGTTGAGTCCAATACAGCCCCTCCCCTACGAGCGATCGCTATAGTCATTTGTCCAAAGCAAATGACTAATGACTATTATCCTTTCCAACCTGCTGCGATCGCTAGTAAGATCACACTACCGAATGCTAATCTATACCATACGAAAATCAAAGTGTTTTTGGTTGCTAAGTATTTGATCAAAAATGCAATTGATAGGTAAGAAAAAATAAAGGTTGAAATAATCCCGACAACTAACAATCCAACAATGTTATCTGGCAACTGTTGATCTTGAAATAACTTGAAGATTTTCAGGCTTTTATACAGAGTAGCAACGGTAAGAGTTGGAAACCCTAACAAAAATGAGAATTTTGCTGCTGTATCGCGTTCTAATCCTAAAAATAAGGCAGTCGTCAACGTCGAGCCAGAACGAGAAACGCCCGGAATCAAAGCAAGTGTTTGTCCTAATCCAACTAAAATACCATCCCGAATCTGCAATGAATCGAAACCTCGCTTGCGAGTGCCAATTTTTTCTGCCAAAGCCAGTAAAATTGCCATGATAACTGACATGATGGCAATAATTAATGCACTCTCAGGTAAAACATCTTTCAAAAGAAAGCCGAAAATTAAGGCAGGCATTGTTCCTACTACAATACCGACAAGAATTTTCCATTCTTCGCGTTGCCAGTCCTTGTCTTTTACTGCTTCGATTCCACCTTTAACAATACTAAAAACCAGTGACCAAAAATACCCCAAAATTGCTATAACACTACCAAATTGAATTGCATCAACAAAATCTTTAGAGCCTAGCTCTTTCCAACCAAATACCTTTGTCACAATCAAAAGATGTGCAGTACTGCTGATTGGCAAAAACTCTGTAACACCTTGAACAATACCCAAAATAAAAGCTTGAATAAACTCCATATCCAATTAATACCTTTTCCGTGTTTTAGACATTATTCTTTAGATGATGTTGCTTTCTATACTCTCTATTGCACCTAATCTTGTAAAAAATTAAATTTAACCAATCAATAACATCATCGAAGACGCTGGCCATGTTCTTACACCCACCTCAATAAGTCAACGAAATTTTGTCAATTCATCAAACTTTAATATTTAGCGGACTGATGCCAGTTCGCTTTTTAACTGTTAAATTTTACCCCTCACCTCTCTGTAATTCCCCATCTACAAAGAACTACAGAGGAGTTCTGTACATAGTGCAACTTTTAGATGGATGAGTCTGTTGCAGTATATTTTGTTTGGTTTGTGTCAGCATTGCCCAAAATTTCAGTATAATTGCAATGCCCCAGGGGGGGATTTTAAAATGTGATATCTTAAATAAGATAAAGTTTAGTAACAAATATTAAAAACTTTGATTAATAATACATTGTCTTCCTACACCGCCTCTACCCCTTCTATAGATACTGAGTTGGATTTAGCTGATACTGGGCTGACGGGTATCAAGCAATTAGAATCTACACTCTCCTTTTCTCCCTCTTTACCCTTATCTATTTCTGCCCGACAAACTTGGTTAGTGTTTGGGGCGGCGGTGTTCTTGGTATCAGTGCCAGTATTTATAGAAGCGCCTATTGTGCGATCGCTACCAAGCCTGAGTTTAGCCCTAACAGCATTTTGGGTGTGGCTAAGTTTTACCTTAATGTCACGTCCTGCAACTTATGTCTGGGGGGATTTGCTCCTAGGATTTAGCTGGAGTTGGTTAGCAGGAGCGATTTATTGGGGTTGGTTACGTTGGGAACCTGTATGGCATCTGCCAGTGGAGTTTATTGGTTTCCCGTTTGCTTGCTGGTGTCTGGCGAAGAATTGGGGCAAGGTAGGTAACTGGTTTTATTTAGGTTCTTTACTGGGTACAGTTTTAACAGATGTATATTTTTATATAGTAGATTTGATGCCCTATTGGCGGCAAATCATGAGAGTAGATGCAGATTTAGCACCGCAAGTTTTACAAAATGCCCTGATACAGGTACAAACACCTTGGGGACAAAGTTGGGCAATAATTCTCGCTCTAGTGCTATTAACAGTTGGGATTTTACCCTTAAGTCGAAAGCAAAAACACTGGTATGCCTTTAGTGGCGCAGTTTTAAGCACAATATTGGTAGATAGTCTATTTTTGTTAGCTGCGATCGCAGCCTGAAGAAGCCAGTGTCGGTTTCTTTTAGCGAAACTTCTCCCAACCTAATCTGCAACACATCAAAAATGGTGTTGTAGATGATTAATTAGTTAAGAAATATTACATAACAATCCATCGAGATCAAATTTTTTTTTGGAGAGTTCTCGTCTGGTTGAGGGGTAGAATCAGCCACCGCGAAAAGGTTTCGTCTAGCTGGGAATGCTACCGGGATCATGGATGCAAAGCTATTGCAGCGATGCAGACACTCTGATACCGATGAAAATTTTTGGCAAAAGTACATTCAAACCCAGTAATGGTAAATATTGTGGATATTAATACGCTGTATATTAGTTTCTGATGACTGCTGTGTTGACTAAGCTATCAGGTTTTGTCCCTTGTCCTTTGTCTTTGGCGTTCTGACTAATGACTAATGACCGCTGGCAGCTGTTAGCTTAAAACTTTTATTTCTGTTTGATGGAAAGAGGTAGAAAATCGTGAAAGGATTGGCGCGTTTATTAACAGTGTTTAGTTTGTTACTTGGTTGCTGGGGATGGTTGGGAACAACTCAGATAGCCCAAGCTGCTAGTTTCAACAGTTTTGCTTTTGTGCAAGTCCCAGTTCTGGCAATTGAGCGGCAGAATCGGGCAGACGCTAAACTAGGAACGGAATTTGGGAAAAAAATTGATTTGAATAATACCAACGTCCGAGCTTTTCAACAATTTCCAGGGCTTTATCCCACCTTGGCTAAGAAAATCATCATAAATGCTCCTTACAAAAATGTAGAGGATGTATTGGATCTTCCAGGATTGAGCGATCGCCAAAAACAAACCCTGCAAGCTAACCTTGATAAATTCACCGTGACAGAATTAGAGCCTGCCTTCAATGAAGGAGATGATCGCTTTAACAACGGTATCTACAGATAACTGAATTGCAGTTAATGTAGCAAATAGCAGCCCATTCCTGATTCTAAGGAGTGGGAGTATTTGATTAGAGATGAGGGGGGACAACGAGAATAAGGGAGACAAAGTAAAATTTTTTCCTAGTCTCCCCCTGCTCCCCTGCTCCCCCTGCTCCCCCTGCTCCCCCTTCTCCCCCATTACCTTGCCCCAAATAGATATTCCTAGCCAATTTGATGTCTTAGTAGTCGGCGCGGGTGCAGCTGGACTATACACAGCGCTGTGTCTACCAGAATCCTTGCAAGTCGGCTTAATTACCAAAGAAACCGTTGCTTTGTCCGCCAGTGATTGGGCACAAGGTGGCATTGCCGCAGCGGTAGCCCCAGAAGATTCTCCCCGGCTGCACATTGAAGATACGATCCAGGCGGGTGCGGGTTTATGCGATCGCACTGCTGTAGAATTTCTCGCCGAACATGCCCCTAGCTGCATTCAATCCCTAGTTAACCTGGGGGTAGCTTTTGACCGTCAGGGTCAAGCCTTGGCTTTAACTTTAGAAGCTGCTCATTCTCGCCGTCGTGTTCTCCACGCTGCCGACACTACAGGCAGGGAAGTTACCACCACCCTCACCGCCCAAGTATTACGCCGCCAAAATATTCAAGTCATTCAGCAAGCTTTAGCCTTGAGTTTGTGGACTGAACCGGAAACTGGTCGCTGTCAAGGAATTAGCCTGTTTTATCAAGGTAAAATTACATGGCTAAGAGCTGGTGCTGTCGTATTGGCAACTGGCGGCGGCGGTCAAGTATTTGCCCAAACCACTAACCCGGCTGTTAGTACGGGTGATGGGGTAGCGATCGCCTATCGGGCTGGGGCTATCCTCCGCGATTTAGAATTTGTTCAATTTCATCCCACTGCCCTCACTAAACCTGGTGCCGATCGCTTCTTGATCAGCGAAGCTGTACGCGGCGAGGGGGCACATCTTGTTGATAACGAGGGGCGGCGTTTTGCCTTTGACTACCACCCTGCCGGTGAACTTGCACCTAGAGATGTGGTCAGTAGAGCAATTTTCAGCCATTTACAACGTACCGCCCTTGATCTGGCTACTGCCCATGTGTGGTTGGATATGCGCCCCATCCCTGCCGACAAGATTCGTCATCGCTTTCCCAACATCATCAAAGTTTGTCAGCATTGGGGTGTTGATGTCTTCCATGAACCAATTCCTGTAGCACCAGCTGCCCATTACTGGATGGGTGGAATTGTCGCGGATTTGATGAATCGTACAAATATCCCCGGTTTGTACGCAGTGGGTGAAACCGCTAGTACCGGGGTACATGGGGCAAATCGTCTTGCCAGTAATTCCCTACTAGAATGTATTGTGTTTGGGGCCCAGATGGCTCATATTGAGTTAGAAAATATTGGGTTGCCGTCAGAAATACCAGTGCTGCCATTACAGAAATTTAATGTTGATGCTAGTGAGTGGCAGATTCAGCAAGCACAGCTAGAAGCACTCAGAGAGAAGTTACCGCGTCTAGTGTGGGAAAGTGCTGGTATTTGTCGGGAGCAATCAAGGTTGGAAAGTGCGATCGCTACTATTGAATCTTGGCGGCAAGATTTTGCTGCCTTGCCTTTAAGTCAATTTTTGCTTAATTTACGTCCATTAGAACCAGCTAGTTTTGAACTACCAAATGTTGAAAGGCTGTTGGGAGTTTGGGCAGAAACCCACAATTTATTAGATGTAGCTGATTTAATTCTCAAAAGTGCTGCTTTTAGAACCGAAAGCCGAGGCGGACACTACCGTTTAGATTATCCTCAACCAGATCCCAATTGGCAAGTCCATACACTTATAGAAACAGATCATTGGTGGAAATCTCCACCATTATCTTGATTGAAGTTTGTGGAAGAGGCTTGTAGTAAAAAACTCTTGCTATTAGGCAGAGACTTGAGTCTCAGGCAGTTCAAATATTTTTGCAATAGGTTTAATCAAAAACCTAAAATTGCCATCAGCGAGTGCCGCTACCATGATTACTGTCGGGGCCACCATAATTTGGTGGAACATAAGTGTCTTTTAAATTTTGAGAATTGACTTCGTGGGCGATTAAGGTGTTGCTGCCAGTAGCACCAAAAGTATTAGCACTTGCAGTATTGATTATACCTGTGCAAACGGCAACTTTTGGTATCAATATGTAAGCGCTTATACAAAATATTATAATTTTTGTGATTTGGATCTTAGGTTTCATAGCCCTCAGTAAATTTACTAGTTTTTATTTTAAAGGGTATTTTTATTGTCTCTCGTATATATACTGGGTTTTTTAAAAAAATATTTTAACTTTATTAAATTATTCTCAGTAGGGTACAAGTAATTTTGGTATCAGTTGTAGATTAACTTGCTTTGCTAGTATTAAGAAGTATTTATACTTACAGTGATATTCTTAATTAGCCGTTTTTGCATCAGTCTAAAGTTAGATATGTCAATTGCTTTTCGGAAGGATTGTGTTTAATTCACTATTTATTAATAATTTCTTAATATTTATAAGTATATACACTATGTTTGCTTAATAGCGACTTCATTAAAACCTTAAATAATACTTATTTATCGTATAGTTTAATCTTAACTAAAGTAAATATATATAAAGATAAAGTAACGTAAGTGCAATATGATGAGGTTTTTAAAAACTCTGAAACCATAAAGTACAGTACAAGCCGATCTAGTATAGGTATATTTTTAATTGTAAAAATATTTACAAAAAAACAACTTTTTGATTATCTCTGATGATTAATTGGTTTTTTAGGTATGTTCTTTAGGTGAAAAAGCCTTGCTATATCTACATTTTGCCTAAAAATCTACCTTTAATCACATACACTAGGCCTTTTCAAGACAGTGTGTTGGATGTCTCTCAAGCCTATATTCCTAATTGAAAAGTATAAATATTGACTAATAAGAAAACATTTAGAGTCTGCATTTTGACTAATTAAGCAAACTCGTAGCGATTTTTACCCAGGTGCTTAGCGCGATACATTGCTGCATCTGCTTGTTTCATCAAGGTTTCACAGTCTTGGCTATTGTAAGGATAAACACTAATGCCAATACTGGCAGAGATTCGGATTGCATAGCCGTCCAAAACAATTGGCTTGGTAATACTGCTTAAAATTTTTTCAGCTACTTTAGCAGCTATTTGGACATTAGGAATTGCCCGTAAAATTATGGTAAATTCATCGCCACCTAAACGAGAAACTGTGTCACTAGCACGTAAAGAGTTGCTAAGTCTTTCAGCGACAGTCCTTAGCAGGCGATCGCCCGTCTCGTGCCCTAGAGTATCATTGACTTGCTTAAAGCCATCTAGATCAATAAACAGCAGTCCCAGTAACAAATTGTTATGTTGCGCCCAATGTAACGACTCGTTAAGTTGTTCAGCAAAAAATTTGCGATTGGATAAACCCGTCAGGGGATCGTGATACGCTAAATAACGCAAGTGGTTTTCTTTGAGTTTTAATTCATTGTTAGAACGGAATAGTTCAGCAGCAGTTCGCTTAAGCTGTTCTTCCATCAGCTTTCGCTTAGTAATATCTCGGATAACGCCAACTAAAAAGAAATTGCCAGCTGAGTCTTTATGGAGCGATCGCTTAGTGGCAATTTTATAAGTTTGTCCATCGGCATTTGTAAATTCTTCTTCATGTTCCTGGGATTGCTGAGTCAGAAAAACCAGATCATCCTGTTGGCGAAACACATCAGCTTCATGTTTAGGGAAAAAGTCATAGTCTGACTTTTCAATTAAAAACTTATTCGGATAACCGATAAATTGACAATACGCCTCATTTAAAACAATCCACTGATGCAGTTCATTTTTCACAAAAATGGGATCAGGAATCGTGTTGATTACGTGATACAAAAATTCCTTAGAACGTTTCCACTCTTGCTGCATGTGGGCAATATGACTGGTCATCCAAATAGCTGAAATGCCAAAGCTCAACAGTGAGGGAATAAGCGGTATCCACCAACCGTATAAGAAAGCAAAGTATGCACTCAGGGTTAATACAAAGGAAGAAACTAGAATACCGAGAAGGCTCCTAGATGCGTTTTGTATTCGCCATGTCATCATGGCTCCCAAATAAGACCAGACAAAAATCCACAAGTATTCCACCAAGTCAGACCAGACTTTGAGTAATGGTCGTCCATCAACAGCAGCAGAGATTAACTCACTAATAAAATAAGCTTGCAGTTCAATACCAGGTACAGGCTTTGCCGTACCCATTACACTGCTGGAGTAGGGAATAAATACAAAATCTTGGAGACTGGGTGCAGTAGAACCAATAAGTATAATCCGATCTTTGATCAAGTTTTCTTTAACTTTACCTGTCAATACATCTTTTATCGATACCTGAGTAAAACTACAAAATTCTCTAGATAAACTTTGACATTGGGGTTTGGGAAAATTGGCTAAAATTTGGTAGCCTCTAGCATCAGCGCCTACATAAGCACCATCATTAGGCTCAAAACGAGCAAATGTTGCCTTACCCAATTGCAAATACTCAGGGTTGCTTTTTGCTTTAGCGGGAGTAATCCCCTTTGGCTTTAAATACAATAAAGCCAGCTTCAGGGCAAAACTTTCGTGTACTTGATTTTTAACGTGCCAATACAACAAACTGCGACGTACTTTACCGTCAATATCATACAGCACGTTGTTAAAGCCCACTTGATTCTGATTCAGTCCTAGTGGAGGCAAAACACTAAAGTTTTTGTTTTTATCATTTGCTAGTAGTTCAATACCAATTAGGTTGGGTATTGACTTATAAGTATTACGGAGTTCTTGATTACCCGGCTCTACTGATAAATTTCTGTAGATATCTAAGCCAATAGCACGGGGTTTGTGGATATTTAATTTTTGCAACAACTGAGCAATCTTCGCATCTGGAATCGGCCATGAACCTACTTCGTCTAAATAAGTCTCATCAATTACTACGATCGTAATACGCTGTTCTGGCGGTTCATTTGGACGTAAGCGAAAAAATTGATCCAAAGCTGGCAACTCCAAAGATTGCAATAATCCAATGGAGTGCAAAAACAGAACGCAGACTGCAACGCTGGCGGCAGTAACCAATTCTCTGTGTCCTCGACTAAGCGATTGTTTCAGTCCAAAAATTAACTTCACAAAACGCTTGCCTAGCAACTGATTCATTTCCATTACCTAGTAGGCAGAAATATTCTCTATTTCCAATAGCTATTAACTATCGGACTAACATAGCTCAAGTGGGAGCAAAATAGAGTTTCCAAAAGTTTTTTCAACTCAGTAAGGTTCTTCAAGACATCGTAGTATTTGTAATGCATCACCATATATTGAGACCAATTATCTGAATAAACATTATTGCTGAAAGTGAGTTAAGTGAATTTAATGCTCAAAACCTTGTTAGGTAAAGCTTACTCAATTAAACTCGCACATTTATGATCAATTAGATATTTTACTGAGAATTACGATAACTTCCAACAGATAGAGCTTTAAGTCAATGCTTACATGATTACATATTAAGATGGGTAACAAGTACTACAACAGGAAATAAAAGTAGAAAGTATACCAGAGTCAATCTACTTAAATAATTTCCTTTAGGTTAAGATTTTTGCGGATAAAAGCCGCAGAAAATTGGTAATAGGGTATTGGACAACACTTATTATCTATTACCAAAAACAAAATAGCCAACTGGAAACAGCTTTTACTGTATGCATCCAGTTGACTATGGAGTGAGAATTACTGAAGGACAGTGTATTTACCTAAAATACTTGAAGTTTCGAGGGCCTGTGTAACCAGAAACTTTCGCTAGTTCCTCCAAGTTCTGAACTCCGCTATAGCTTATACCATTGATGATCCAAGTGGGGAAGCCTTCAATTTTCGCGGCTTTACACAGTTCTGTTTGAGCTTTGAATCCCTCGGGAGCGCACTCTACCTTAATATCATTATTGATTATTTCCTCAGCTTCTTTACCAAAAAGCAGCTTTTGTTCATGGCAGTGAGGACACCAGTAAGCACTATATTCCTTTGCGCCTACTTTTGCCAGATGCTGTGCTAAAGCTATTTCTGCCTCACCAGAAGTAGTGGTAACTTCCCAACCGAACGCTGGGTTAGGGTTTTCTTTGGGAGTAAAGGTAATTTTTGTAGGTTGTCCAGGAGTTCCAGGTGTAACATTTGATTGATTCACGCCAGCATAGACACCTAAAGTACCAATCAGCGTTACCATGCCGACAATGATGGCGGTAAAAAAGATTTGTCCAATATCCTCCCAAGTCCGACCGATAATCGTTAGTACCAACAGGCTGAGGGAGAATAAAGCTGAACCGATACAGTATAGACAAATAGCTTTGATTTGAGATGTCAGCACGTACATCAAGTAGCCGCTAAAAACAGACATAGCGATCGCACCCGCCAGCAGCAGGAACCACGTCCAATTTTCCAATTGTTTGCGGCTATTATTTTCTCCTGATTTCAATACCAAGGGAGCCAAAGCAAATACAACCATACTGGTGTATGCCAAAAACCCAAATAAAGCTAATGGCTGACCAAAAACCGTTGCCCAAGGACTGGAAAGCACATCATTACAGCCCTTAGCACCAGCCTGTGCCAAGCAAGCGGCACTGCCTCCGGTTAACTTTTCTATGGTGAGATAACCTGTTATCAGGGCACCACATCCAGCGATCGCGGCAATCAATGGACGTGACCATTTATGAATCCAAGGAGTAGAACGGCGGCGAATCATAAATTGTTATTGGTTAATGGGCATTGGGGAGGCAGTGCGGTCTTGGGGTCTCTCCAAGTGGAGCAACTGCCATCATTGGGCATTGGGCATTGGGCATTGGGCATTAATTATTAATTATTTATATTTATTTATCCCCATGTCCCATGCCCCATTCCCCAATTAAGAATGTAACTTCACTTGTTTTGCTGATTTGCTTTCACCTTTGGAGTTCCAATTGCGACGGGAAGCTTCCACAAATTGACTGACGCGAATTGGGTCAATTGGTTGCTCAATGCGTCCGTGACGTTTCAGGGAACTGGAAACTATTACACCATCTGCTGCTTGCATCAATGTATCAATATTTTCCCAATTAGCCCCACTACCGATAAATACTGGTGTGCCATTTGCTGCACCACAAGCTAGTTCCAAATCTTCTAAGTTAGGAGGACTACCAGTAGCCCAGCCTGACAAAATTACTCCGTCTGCTAAACCCCTTTCAATGGTGTCTTTCACAGCGACTGTGAGATTTGGAGAACTCAAAGGACGGGCGTGTTTCACCAACACATCGGCCAGGATTTTAACATCACAACCCAACTCCCGTCGATAGCGGAGTAGTTGATGGGCTTCTCCCTCAATTAATCCTTGGTCGGTTGCCATCACGCCTGTGAGGACGTTAACGCGGATAAATTGCGCGTGTACACAGCTAGCGATCGCCATTGCGCTTTTGGCATCGTTTCGCAAAACATTTAACCCTATTGGCAAAGTCACCAAATTCTGTATCCGCTGCACCACAATGGTCATGGCACTCACAACCACTGGATCGACTTGGTTTTTGGTAAATGGCGCGTCGAAAAAATTCTCTACAATTAGACCATTAACCCCTCCACTTGCTAGGGCTGCGGCTTCTTGTTCGGCACGATCAATCACCGCTTTTAAACTACCTCCCCAACGGGGTGAGGTAGGCAGTGGTAGCAGGTGAACCACGCCAATAATTGGTGAGCGAGTTTTAAATATCTGATATAAGTCCACGTCTTTAATCCGCCTTGCGGAGTCCAGAGTCCAGAATTTTTTGACTATTGAACGCCAGTTCAACACCACTCCCCTGAACAGAGGAAACCTCTATATGGGGGTGGCTCTTCAACGGGGGAACCCCGCACATGACTGGCTCCCCTTGACCCTTGACTCTTGACTTTTCATTAACTAGTCAAATGTGTTTTATGATAGTCGGTTTACTGCCTCCTTCCTTAGATGGAAATTGGCGTGAAACCTCCCATAAGATATGTTAAGATAAAATCTGGCTACAAGAGGAGTTTGCCACTCACTAGACGCAAGGCAGCTTTCCGTGGTTTAGGCATCTTGTCCGCGCACAGTCGTAGGACTTGCCAATGGCCAGGGTAGCATTACTGCTTTATAGGCGTAGTCGCTTTCGTCGATTTCCCTGAGGGTAGCGACTTCTCACAACAAGCCCTTTGGGCGGCTTCCCGATGGGTAGGTTAACAACGCACACGCTGCGGTAATGTAAAATACCAATAAGCGAATTGTTAAAAAACATTACAAGTGTCAAATGTACCCAAAGACACTTCAATTTACCCTGGGGAACAGATTGATAAAAATATCATAACATGACCTCTATTTTTATTATTAATAGGGTCATAAGTCCACGGACAGTTGCTGACAGTGGAAATTTGCCACTGTACTGTTATTAGAAGGATAGTGATTAGGAAAAAAGCGAAATTAGCGCTGGAATGTTTGACTACAAGAAAAAAAATGAAGATATTTTTCAAATATGGGTGACAAGCCAACAATTGCCATTTCTCACCTGGGCTGCGAGAAAAATCGAATTGATACAGAACACATGCTGGGAATGCTCGTAGAAGCAGGCTACGGTGTAGATACAAATGAAGAGTTAGCAGATTACGTTATTGTTAATACTTGTAGTTTTATTGAAGCAGCCCGGCAAGAATCTGTCAGAACTTTGGTAGAACTGGCAGAGGCAAACAAAAAAATCGTCATCACTGGCTGTATGGCGCAACACTTCCAAGAACAACTTTTGGAGGAGTTGCCCGAAGCAGTTGCAGTGGTGGGTACAGGCGATTATCACAAAATTGTAAATGTAATTGAGCGTGTAGAACAAGGTGAGCGGGTTAAACAGGTTAGTATTGAGCCAACCTATATTGCCGATGAAACTACACCGCGCTATCGCACTACAACCGAGGGCGTAGCTTACCTGCGGGTTGCAGAAGGATGTGATTATCGTTGTGCATTTTGTATAATTCCTCATCTTCGAGGGAACCAGCGATCGCGTACTATTGAATCTATAGTCGGCGAAGCCGAGCAGTTAGTTAGTCAAGGGGTAAAGGAAATTATTCTAATTTCCCAAATCACCACTAATTACGGTTTGGATATTTACGGTAAGCCAAAATTAGCCGAATTACTTCGCGCTTTGGGGAAAGTAGATATACCGTGGATTAGAATGCACTACGCTTATCCCACGGGACTGACCCCAGATGTGATCGCGGCGATCCAAGAAACACCAAACGTCTTGCCTTATCTGGATTTGCCCTTGCAACATTCTCATCCAGAAATTCTCCGCGCCATGAACCGTCCTTGGCAAGGACAGGTAAATGATGGGATTATAGATCGCATCAAAACGGCGCTACCAACAGCCGTACTGCGGACAACATTTATTGTTGGTTTCCCAGGAGAAACAAGCGAGCATTTTGAGCATCTACTAGAGTTCGTTGGGCGACATGAATTCGATCATGTTGGCGTCTTCACCTTTTCCTCTGAGGAAGGAACCCCAGCTTATAAGCTACCAAATCAGTTGCCCCAAGAGGTGATGGACGATCGCCGATACCAACTGATGGAACTCCAGCAACCGATTTCTCAAAAGAAAAATCAACAGGAAGTAGGCAAAATAGTTGATGTCCTGATTGAGCAAGAAAATCCTGAAAGTGGTGAACTAATAGGTCGTTCAGGTAGATTTTCCCCAGAGGTTGATGGTCTGGTGTATGTCAAAGGCCAGGCAAAATTAGGAACCATCGTGCCAATAGCGATTCACCACGCTGATACATACGACCTCTATGGTCAAGTAGTCAATAACTAAGTTGTCATTTGTCTTTTGTTCTTTGTCTTTTGTTAAATGACCCTTACAAATTCATCCTTATACTAAGGTCAATGCTGCATTAATGGCAGTTTTCATGAGGGTTTACCTGAAATGCGGGCGGACTTGTTGGCATAGCCTCTCCAAGATTTGAGGCCTCGCTACCGCCCTAGGCTCACTAATGACTAATGACTAATGACTAATGACTAATAACTAATGACTAAATGACTAATCCAAAAATCCTTAGATAAAATTTAGGACGAATTAATGACTCTTTCATTTCAAGAATTAGGCATTTCCCAAGAGCGTGTCGAACAACTAGAAAAAATCGGTTTTACCGAACCCACTAATATTCAAGTGCAAGCAATTCCCCAATTGCTAGCCGGTCGTGATGTGGTAGGTCAATCTCAAACTGGAACAGGCAAAACCGCAGCATTTTCACTGCCTATTTTAGAGCGGCTAGATATTAATCAAAGAGCCGTGCAAGCCATAGTGTTAACACCAACTCGTGAATTAGCAATGCAAGTTCACGATGCGATCGCGCAATTCATCGGTAATGAAGGATTGCGGGTATTAGCAATCTACGGTGGTCAATCAATTGACCGTCAAATGTTACAACTAAAGCGTGGCGTTCACATGGTTGTGGGCACGCCCGGACGGGTGATCGATTTGCTCGATCGCGGCTGTTTAAAGCTGGATCAAGTGAAGTGGTTTGTGTTGGATGAAGCTGATGAAATGTTGAGCATGGGCTTTATCGACGATGTGATCAAAATCCTCTCACAAGCGCCCGTAGATCGCCAAACAGCTTTATTCTCGGCAACAATGCCACCATCGATTCGGATGTTGGTAAACAAGTTCTTGCGATCGCCTGCAACTGTCACCGTTGAACAGCCAAAAGCTGCTCCCAACAAAATCAATCAAGTAGCTTACTTGATCCCCCGCCACTGGACAAAAGCTAAAGCTTTACAGCCAATTCTGGAAATGGAAGATCCAGAAACAGCTTTAATCTTTGTCCGCACCAGACGCACAGCCGCAGAACTAACCAGTCAGTTACAAGGCGCTGGTCACAGTGTTGATGAATACCACGGTGACTTATCCCAACAAGCGCGGGAACGGTTATTAGTCAGATTCCGTAACCGTCAAGTTCGTTGGGTGGTAGCAACTGATATTGCAGCACGAGGATTAGATGTCGATCAACTCTCTCATGTAATCAACTTCGACTTACCCGATAGCGTAGAAACTTACGTCCACCGCATTGGCCGTACTGGTCGTGCTGGAAAAGAAGGAACAGCAATTTCCTTAGTACAACCATTTGAGCGACGCAAGCAGCAAACATTTGAACGTCATAACCGCCAAAGTTGGCAACTGTTGACCATTCCTACACGCGCCCAGATTGAAGCAAGACACATTCTGAAATTGCAAGAACAGGTGAGGGAAGCTTTGACAGGTGAGCGTTTGGCTTCATTCTTGCCGATTGTTAGCGAACTAATTGAAGAATACGATGCTCAAGCGATCGCCGCAGCTGCACTGCAAATCGCTTACGATCAAACTCGTCCCGCTTGGTTGAGTTCAGATGTAGAAATTCCCCAAGAGGAATCCTCTGCTCCCAAACCAAGACTCGGCAAACGTCGTGAATCTTCCAGCGATCGCCCCCGTGCTGCCTGGAAATCAGATAGCAGCAATGGTGAAGAAAGACACTCTTCTCCCAAGCCCAAACTACGGACAAGTGGACAGGATTCTTCTGCATCTCCTAGTAAAAAGATAGGTTCACCTACAGCTAGAGAATCAGCTTCTTAGTCAACAGTTAGAAGTTAATCAATTTTGGATTTTAGATTTTTAGATTTTTTCTTCAATCCAAAATCCAAATATAAAATTGGAGAGTTGAGAGTTAAGAGTCAAGATTTTGGCTTTGGCTCTTGACTTTCTGGCTTTTTTGGTAACTTTTTCTACCAGTTTGTAGGAAGATCAATTAAAGATGCAATGACAAACGGACACTACTAGACTTACTACCTGGTTGGGAGCTAGTAGTGTCAGAAATTTGAACTCCTGTGTTTGAGTAGTTCAAAAATACTACAGCCAAGGACGACTAACTTGTTCTAATTCTCCAATTTCATCATCGCTCAATCTCCAGCCCAAAGCACCAGCATTCTGTCGTACCTGTTCGGCTGTCTTTACCCCAGCAATGGGAATAACATTCCCCTGAGCAATTAACCAGTTGAGAGCAACTTGAGCAGGAGTGCGATCGTATTTTTCTCCGAACTTGCGTAGCAAAGAGATAACTGGGGCAATTTTTTGCAACCCTTCTTTGTTAAATCGCGGATCTACTTTCCTTGCACCAGTGGGGGTTTCAGTACTATCAATACTGTACTTGCCTGTAAGTAATCCCTGTGCTAAGGGACTATAAGCCAAAATAGTCACACCCAACTCACGGGCAGTTGCCATAATACCTTTACTTTCAACTTGACGAGTGAGTAAAGAATAGCGCACTTGGTTAACAGCCAAAGGCACTCCCCGGGCCGCCAATATTTGATGCGCGTCTCGCATTTGCTCTGCTGAGTAGTTACTCACACCGACTGCCGCAATTCTGCCCCGCTTCACTTCATCTGCTAAGGCATTCATCAAAGTTTGTTGACTTAAAAAGAAGGCAAAAGGCCAATGCACTTGGTACAGTGCGATCCGCTCAAGTTGTAGCCGTTTGAGGCTGGCTGTTAAAGCATCTGAGACAGATTGGGCTGTAAATCGCCACGGTAGGGGGCCAAATTTTGTAGCGATTTGTACAGGTTGTTGTGTCTGTTGCAGAAATTGCCCTAAAAATTCCTCGCTCTTTCCCATTCCATAGATTTCGGCAGTATCAAAGAAGGTAATCCCAGCTTCTAAAGCTGCGGTAAAGGCTTCTTGTAACTGTTCTGGGCCGTAGGCACTGCCATAATTCCAAAATAGTTTATCACCCCAAGCCCAAGTGCCTATGCACAAAGGTGTAACAGATGGGCCATTTTGCCCCAATGTGATGTTTTCCACGGTTGCAAAATTTAATTTATTTACATTTCTTTACTTTTATAGTGTATCGTTACAGACAAGATTGGGTGTGGGGAAGTTGATGCAGTATTTTCATAATGCGATCGCCACCATTTCGCCGCAACTCTTATTGTGCGTAGGCGTAGCCCGTCGTAGACATTGCGGCTTGCATAAAGATTTACAAATTACACCTGACAATATATCTATTCTCAGAATTCAGGGAGGTTATTAGCCTCCCTTTTATAATAGTTGAGCGTATTTACTTGTATTTATGAATTAGATGATTTATCCTGCTTGGCTTTTTTGATTAATTCCATGTAGACATTAATCTCACTAATTTCTATATCATGCTCAACTCTGGTTACTTTCCATTTCTCTTTTTTTAGGTATACTTCCTCTCCTACTCTGGGAGTAAATTGGAGATCGTAGAATTTTTTTAGAAAATCTTTTTGATTTTCTTCCCATAATATTACTTTGGCTGGTTCTTTACTCATTGCCTATGCCTTTTTGATTACTAGATGAAGGTAAGTAGTTGGATGACATGCATACGGCAAGTTTATCTTACTAATTCAAGGGAATAGCGTAGTTAAAACCACAATTTAATAGTGATATTTTTATGTGGTTTGATTGCATCCGATAAAGTTACAGAGAAATACTATGACTCTAATAAGCACCTATAATCAGAGTTTAATTACTTCTAGATCGCTTATTAAAGCAATCCATAGATTAAAGACTTCTTATGGCGAACCATGCTAGTAAATATCCTGAAACATTTCCATACTCACTAGTACAATCACTGTGTTTTCACTAATGCTGGAGCGTGATCGCTATTTTTTAGCTAATTCCTGCTCAATGTTGTGATAATTATTTGTTCAAGTTCTTTGACTTTTATTCTGATCATGATAATTCAACCCAATTTTACGGGAATACTTATAAATGGAAACCTAAATATTTTTGGGAGAGCATTATGCTTGGACTTGAAAAGATAACAGTTGGAAAAGTATTAAAAGCTGCAACAGTTGCTGTTGGAGTTGGTGCTGTAGCTATAGCTGCACCTATAGGGGTAGTTGCTGTTGTTGGGCTTACGGCTGCTGGGGCTGGTGCAACTTGGTTCGCAGAGAGTGTTGGAGATGAACTAAATAATAATGATAAGGATAAAAGTGACAGCTAATTCTCTCTACTTCAGGTAAAAGGGGAGAGTGTAGCAAATGAACAAAAAACCGGGTTAATCTCAAAACGCCTACTGTATAAAGATTGTGTCGATAGATTTAGTAGTTGATTTTTTAACATTACTAGTAGCTAATCTACCATTTGTCTATATAGTATGGCTTATCTCGGTTTTTGTTCCAATGGAAATAATACCCTATAAGTGCTATCAAGTCTATGAACCTGGACAGTTCGGCTTCCAATAATTTTATCTTCTCTAAATAACTAAATATGGGTGTATTTAACAAATTTACAGCAACGTTTCACGAGTCTAGACAATTTCTAAAAAGAAGTCTAGAAGAATACATAATGTTTAGCTCAGATGCTAAACAGTTAACTTTGACAAAAAAAATGGTTTTACTTCTCTGTCAACAAGCAGAATCTAGAGTTGAGCAATTAAAAAACTTAGAACCACACTCGGAGGAAGGAGTTATTGCGACAATAGAGTACAATAAAATTCAAATAAAATTACATTTTACTCCTGAAAAAATAACTCTTAATAAAGATTGCATTGAAGGGGAACTTCGCTTATTGAACCCCCCTCAGTTTGAAACCGAATCCATAGTTTACCGTTACCTGATTGCAGGTTGGACAAGATTTTTGGGAGGTAAACTTCCCAATGGGGCTTTACCAAAAGAGGTTAGAATTGAAAATAATAAGGTTTACTATACTCTTCTTCGAAATCAATTGCAGCTTTTAGATTCCCTTTTCCATAGTCTTGAAAATGGTTCTGCTTTGATAACTAACCTTCAACAAGGAAATTTAACTATTGAAACTTCAGTAGCTCTGAGTTGGAATAATTTTAAGCTTCAAAATCTGCTTCAACTTCTGAATCTCAAATAGGCATAATTTAATCTGTCATATTTTGGGGCATCGCTCTGTAAACTAGAAAAAGGCAATTGAGGATTTTAATCAAGCTTTCCTCATTTTGCAAAAATATGACAACAGATATGAAATGACCATTCTATATGTTTTGCTGTGCGGCAATCTGGACAGCTTCTATATCAACATTGAGGTGTTGAGCAATCTGCTCCATACTCATCCCTGTCTGTAGTAACAGAGGTACCGTAAGTTTCAACATTTCAGCTTTCTGTTCTTGTCGACCTTCTTCTCGTCCCTCGGCTTTCGCTTCCTGATAAACCTTTGTTTGTTCCAAAGTCAGTCCTAGCATAGCTTCAACTTCCTCTCTACTCAAGGTCGAAAACTTATAAACGGCGATTGTGGTTATGATGTCCAGTATTTCGTTTTTCGGCAGTGTGTCCGTTTCTTCTAATTTTACCCGCTTAATCAATTGCTTTGCTTGCTCTGCCATCACTTCATCCGATGCTAGAGTCAACTGCATCAAGTTGATGCCTATTGGCTGCTGATTAGTCGCGCTTAACTCATCTAAATAGATTCGCTGTACTTGATCGCTGTTGAGAAATATTCGATGAGTTTTTTGATCTCTTGGTTCCAAAGAGCGTGATGAAAAAATTACTACACAGAACCAGTCATCGTACTGAGAACGATTTCGGTTCAGGTACATCAGCGACTCGATGAAGAACCGATGGTAAAGAGCTTCATCTCTTTGGAATTGAACTTCAGCAAAAAAGATCACTTTGGATGTTGCATCCTCTGGAGGTAAAAACACACCATCCATGCGAAAAGCGGTTTCTTTGACTTCAACTGATTCAAATCGCTAGTTTTGCCCTTGCAGAGGAGGATTATCAATCAGTTCAAAGAGTAACCCAGGAAAGCGCTTAAAAATTTGATAGTAAATGCAGTCTCGTTTCACTACTTCATCCTAAAATTCTCTTGTTATGCGTAGGCGTAGCCCGTCGTAGGTATCGCAGATTACAACCAAGCCCTAAAAATTAATCCTAACTTGGCTGAAGCATACCCTAATTGGGTGTATAATCGCTTGCCAAACGCAACTTCAACTTTTCGTTCGCTGATTTTGAGCGGGTAGGGTTTATCTTTATTTAAAGAGAGAGAGATTAAATCCTATAAACTATACGAAAAAGTAGCTATGGCAAGCGGTGAAGTATTTGATCCCAAAACAAAATCCCTATCTGTGCCAAGGGTAAACCTGCTGACTATGTTCCGCCTGGGTTTATTTCAGATGGGGTTGAGCATGATGTCTATCTTGACTCTGGGCGTACTCAACAGAGTCATGATTCAAGAAATAGCAATTCCGGCGACGCTAGTTTCAGTAGTTCTAGCACTGCCTTTATTTGTTGCTCCTTCGCGTGTCTGGTTCGGCCAGATTTCCGATGCCAAGCCGCTATGGGGATATCACCGCACAGCTTATGTTTGGGTGGGCGCGGCAATATTTGCGATCGCAGCATTTTTAGCTGTACAAGTAATGTGGCAGATGAATGTTGCTGGAAATAGTGCAGGTACTTGGGTATGGACAACCCAAACAATCGGCTGGACAGCACTTTTGGCTTTAGTTTTCGCTATATACGGTCTAGGAATTTGTGCTAGCGGTACTGCTTTTGCTGCTTTGTTGGTGGATATATCTGAAGAAGATAACCGTTCCAAAGTAGTCGGTGTAGTTTGGTCGATGCTAATGGTGGGGATTATTGTTGGGGCGATTATTAGTGCCAGCTTGCTAAGACAGTTAACTCCAGAAGCAACAGTAGAAACCTTGCAGCCAGCAATCAATAGATTGTTTACTATCGTCCCAGCAATTGTATTTGGTTTAGCGATCGCAGCAACATTCGGTGTAGAAAAAAAATACTCTCAATACTTAACCCGTTCCACACTGGTGAACCGGGAAGATAGCATTACTCTAGGCAGTGCTTGGAAAATCTTGACAGCTAGCCCACAAACAGGTATATTCTTCACCTTTTTACTGGTGATGACCATCAGTTTGTTTATGCAAGACCCGATTTTGGAACCTTATGCAGGTCAAGTGTTTAAAATGCCCCTAGCAGAAAGTACCAAATTAAATATTTTTTATGGGATGGGTTTACTAATTGCCTACGGCGTTACGGGCTTTTATATTGTCCCGCGTTTGGGTAAGCGCAGAACTGCACGTCTAGGCTGTATGTTAGTAGCATTCTGTGCAATATTGCTAGGTATATCAGGATTCACAGCTAATGCAGCAGTTCTCAAACTAGGTTTGTTCTTTTTCGGTTTAGCCGCAGGTTTCTTAACTACAGCAGCAATTAGCTTAATGTTGGATCTGACCGCAGCAGAAGCCGCAGGTACGTTTATTGGGGCATGGGGATTAGCGCAGTCCCTTTCTAGAGGTGTGGCGGTAGTAATCGGAGGTACAGTTTTGGATATTGGACGCAAGCTGCTACCTAGCCTAGAACTAGCCTATGGGCTGGTATTTGCTCTAGAAGCCGTGGGAATGGTGCTATCAATTTGGTTTCTGAATCGAGTGAACATCACAGAATTTCAAACGAGTACCAAGCAAGCGATCGCTTCGGTTTTGGAAAGCGATTTAGATTAAACTGTATAGGGCATAGGGCATGGGACAAATGACAAATGACAAATGACTAATAACTAATGAATGATTTTTGGACAACAATTCTAGATTTTGCCCAAACTACGACTACTAGAGTGGGCAAGCAGCTAATGCAAGATTTTGGGAAAGTACAGGCTGACCAAAAAGCTGATGGTAGTTTGGTGACGCAAGCAGATAAATGGGCAGATCAGGAAATTAGGGATGCGATCGCTTCTAATTTCTCTGGTTATGGCATTTTGAGTGAAGAGAGCGATCAGTCATTTCCCGGTACGGAGTGGTGCTGGGTAATTGACCCTCTCGACGGCACAACCAACTTTACACGCGGCATTCCTCTCTGGACAATATCTCTGGGTTTACTGTATCGAGGCACACCCATTTTTGGGTATATTTATGCACCAACCTTGAATCAAGCTTTTCATGGTTTTTGGGCGGGTTCATCTGGTTTAGCAACACCAACAGGAGCATTTCTCAACAACCACCCCATCCACAGCAGTGTAGATAGTCCTAGCAATAATCACTTTTTTAACCTCTGTTCGCGCAGCACCGCAGCTATTAAAAACGGCTTTCCCTGCAAAATTCGGATGTTAGGTGTGGCTAGCTATAACTTTTTGACAGTTGCTACTGGAGCTACTCTAGGCGGTATTGAGGCGACACCAAAAGTTTGGGACTTAGCCGGGGCTTGGGTAATTGTCCAGGCTGCTGGCGGTGTCTGGTCATCGCTGAAATTAGAACCGTTTCCATTATCACCGGGAGAAGATTATAGCGATCGCTCTTTTCCTACCCTTGTTGTCAGTCGTCCCGAATTAGTTCCGGTATTTCAGCCTTTACTCGAAGGCGTAAAAATTTAATTTGCCGTTCATTTATCTGGAAACAATGATTTTGTCAACCAGCCTAATAGACATCAGTATACTGATATTAAACTTCACAAATCCATAGTCAAATAAAGAATCTAGTATAAATAAAGTTAGTAATAATCCTGATTTAAATACAAGACCAGTGTAGTTATTAATTTAAGTAAAGCTGTGACTTTGATCACACTGGTTGATTTAGTATAAATAGTTTTATGTTGTCTAATCTAGATTTAATTCGAGAGTTTGTGCAAAACTCTATCCAAAAAAAAGACGTTTTGTTGTCAAATCCCGTTTTGACAGCGCAAACAGTGTATAAAACAAACCAACTTACAGCGAAATCTGAAGGCGTGATTGCCACCGTCCAGTTATCTAACACCCTATCTGAATTCTCGATTTCTCCAAAATCATCCCAGTGGGAATTGATAAATCAGGCATTAGCAGAATATAGTTATCTCCTCAAAGGAGAAGTAGATAGTCGGGGTTTTTATCAGTATCAATACAGCGAAATTCCCAAAGGCTATCAGATGTACTGTACTAAATCTGTGCTTCTATGGCGAGCTTGGTGGAAATATCGTAAGTATACTTTAAGACCAGGGATTCCGTTGGAACTTCTGATTAGAAGACGTGATTCATGGTATCCAATTCGAGATTTAATTATTAGTGACGGACTTCTTTATATCAAAACCTTAGGAAGCGAGATAGCACTTGACTCAGAAGACTTAGTTACTTGGTTAAGCAAAATTGATGTAACCAAAATTAAAGAAATACCTACTACACAGACATAAACCCCATCCATTTTGAAACTTGGAGTTTTTAAGGAGAGTGTATTATTTGATTGTAGCTTGAGTTATGAGCTTTACCCTAATTCCAAAAAACTATAGTTTTCATGGTAAACGCGATTTAGATGTGGATAAGGGTAAGTAGAATGGCGTGGAAAAACCAAACTATGTAAAGATAAATAAATACAGAGAATGTATCTACTGAGGTAAGCAAGATATGGGTGCTCGTATAAGGGTATTCTTAACTCGTGAAGATGACAAAACCCTGTTAAACCTAAGAACTGTGGATGTACCACAGAAAGTTAAAGACCGAGCAGAGGTGGTTAGGCTAAATGCACATGGCTGGTACGTGGAAAAAATAGCTGCCCATTTTAATTGGACTCCTCA
>NZ_JACJSI010000006.1 GCF_014698065.1 Nostoc flagelliforme FACHB-838 | reverse complement strand
AGAACTTCATTACTTATCTTGAAAAACATCGCTCTCGTATTGTCAACTATGCCTATTACCAGGCTGAACAACTTTGTTCTATTGGTTCTGGAGCAGTTGAATCTGCTATTAAACAAATTGGTGCGAGGATTAAAATTTCTGGCGCACAGTGGAATGTTGATAGTGTTAATCACATCCTCTCTATTCGTTGTGCTTATCTCAATGGTTTATTAGCTATTTGAGTCTTTCTGCCAAAAGTGGATGCTCCCCTTGTTTAAACAACTTGTTTAAGCTGCTGACAAGCCTTTTCAATTGCATTTATGCTACCTGGATTCACCAGACCAAAATAATCAAACACATAGACTCGGTTATTTTTGGTCGCTTGTAGTTGCTGCCAAAAAGCTTCCTTTTTTAAAGAATCTAAAAGCGCCGCTTCCGAATTTCCTTGTGGAGGATTAACCAAAATTATTACCTCTGGATTTGCTTCTAAAATTTTCTCAGCCGAAAGCGTCACATAGCCACCAACTGGACTTTTGCCTTGTAAATCTGCTGCTATATTTTTCGCTTGAAATTTCGCCAGCAAATCCCCTGCCCAACTATTTTTATTCGGCGCTAAAATTGGTTGACGACTAACCAGCGCTAGAGTAGAAAAACCCTGAGTTGGCTTTTCTGGCAAGAAACTTTTGTAACGACTTAACAAAGGCTGAGGATCAGCGTCAATTGATTTAGCAAGTGTTTTAGTAAGCTCTTCTAGAGATTCCCAGCTATTCACTTTGGTGAGCAGAGTTGAAATTCCTAACTGCTGAAGTTTTTGAATTGGGATATTAGAAAAACCTTCAGCGCCAATAACTAAATCTGGTTTAAGTGCTACAACTTTCTCTAAATTTGGCGGACTTTGACCTTCGCTAACGCGGGGAATATCCTTGAATCTTGAGTCATTCTTGAATAATTTACTACCAGTGATTCCAATAATTTTTGTTTGATCAAGTCGATAAATAATATCAGCAGAAAGGGAAGAAAGAGCAACAACTCTTTTTGCTGATCCTTTTGGTAATTGCTGAGAATTTGTGTTTGTCGTCTCAGTAATGTTTTCCACTTGGGTTTGTGGTTGTTGAGTATTTGCAGTGGTGCAAGCAACTAAAACTATACTCAACAAAACTGCGAAAGCAGATAAGAGCCAACGACGATGCATATTAAAATTCCTTCTGGGGTAACAATGGTATAAAATTGATCTCGAGTCAGGCTGTAGTAACTGCTAACACAGATTTACGCCTATCACAATGTAATTTAATTGTTTCAATCCCCAATCCCCAGTTAAACTTACTTCGTCTCCATCCAATTTTCACCAACACGCGCATCCACCAGCAACGGCACACTCAACTGCACTGCATTTTCCATCACCGACTTAATTTGCAGTTGTAATTCTTCCCACTCATGAGGAGGGATTTCAAACACTAATTCATCGTGAACTTGCAACAACAAACGCGCCTGATATTGCTTCAACACCTCATGCAATCTCACCATTGCAATTTTGATAATATCCGCATTAGAACCTTGAATTGGTGCATTAGCCGCAGAGCGTAATAAACCCGCATCGTAAGCACCCAAATTCTTCAATTTACTCAGATCAATATCTTCTGGGTTACTGCCTTTTAGCTTGCGTAAACTGTTATTAGTAAAGTCAAAATAGCGACGGCGACCGAAAATAGTTTCTACATAACCAAGAGCGATCGCTTCTTTTTTCACTCGCTCCAAATATGCAAATACTTTCGGATATCGTTCATTAAACCGCTTAATAAACTCGTTGGCAATGGTCTTATCTATCCCAGTTGAGCGTGAAAACCTGAGAGAACCCATTCCATAAATCACGCCAAAATTGATAGTTTTTGCGATACCTCGTTCTTCTGATGTGATATTTTCTTTTTCAAACACTAAACGTGCTGTCACAGTGTGAACATCTTCATTCTGCTGATATGCTTGCACTAATATCGGCTCTTGACTTAAATGAGCCAAAATCCGCAATTCAATTTGTGAGTAATCAGCAGCCACCATTAACCAACCAGATTCTGGCAAAAATGCCTTCCGAATTTGGCGACTAAAAGCTGTACGAATCGGGATATTTTGCAAATTCGGATTAGAAGAGGATAATCTACCAGTTGATGTTGCTGCTTGATTAAAATCAGTATGTACTCGCTGTGTATCTGGACGCACCAATGCAGGTAAGGCATCAACATAAGTAGACTTTAATTTAGATAGGGTGCGATACTCAATAATCGCCTCTACAAATCCAGTGTTATCATCTTCTTGAAGTTTTTCTAGTGTTGCTGCGTCTGTAGAGAAGCCCGTTTGAATTTTACGAGAATGTCTAGTGCTTAATCCCAACTTTTCAAACAAAATTTGGCTCAATTGTTTAGGAGAACCCAAGTTAAAATTTTCCCCAGCTATTTCAGTTGCTTCCTCTTTTAACCTGGCTAACTCAGTTTCTAAATGCTGTGAAAGTTCTTGTAAATAAGCAGAATTAATGCGAACACCCGTGTATTCCATTTGGGCTAAAACCGCTTCTAGTGGCTGTTCCACTTCCACTAATAGCTTAGACAAAGTTGGGATTTTATCAAGTTCCTCACGCAATTTCACCACTAAACGGAAAGTAGAATAAGCATCCATACCGCAGTAATCTGCTACGGCGGGAATATCTATATCAGCGATGGTTTTGCCTTTAGGAACTAAATCCAAATAACTTTTTGCTATCAATCCCAAATATCGCTGCGACAAATCCATCAAATTATGACTTGAATCGGGATTTAGAATGTAACTTGCCAGCATGGGATCAAACACTACTCCTGCCAAATTAATTCCTTGACACTTTAAAACTAAGCGGTCAAATTTAGCATTTTGTAGAGCTTTAGGATAATCAGTACTTTCGAGAATTGGGCGTAATGCTTCTAGCGCCAAATCTTTACGCAAATTTTCCCCAGTTTTATGCCCCACGGGAATATAGGCTACTTCATCTGGTTCCGTTCCCCAACAGCAACCAATTCCTACTAACTCAGCATCTCTTGGTTCTAAAGCTGTAGTTTCAGTGTCCCAAGCAACGGGTGTCTCTGGATTAGTGAATTTTTGCAAAAGTTTCACTAACTCAGTGAGTTTGGCTTCGGTGTTGATGATGCGTGGTGTAATTGGAGAAGTAGATTGTTGTGGAACTGCTGCTGTATCACTAGCACTGAAAAACCATAAATCATTATCTTCATCAGCGCTGACTTCTGAGTTAGTATTGGGATTACTTTTGTCTATTTTGGCTTCTTCTTTATCTTCAATTTTCCCACCAAAACGTTGTTGGAGGTCGTTTATCCTGCCTAAAAAAGACTTGAATTCTAATTTTTCTAAAATTGGTGATAATACGCTTGTATCAAAACCTTTTAATTTGCAATCTTCTAAATCAAATTCTATAGGAACATCTAAAACTATGGTTGCCAAATAGCGAGACTTATCGGCATCTTCTTTACCTGCTGCCAGTTTCTTCTGAGTTGCGCCTTTAATTTCATCTAATGCAGCATAAACATTCTCAAGTGAACCATAAGTATTCAGCAGCTGCACTGCTGTTTTTTCGCCAATTCCCTTGACACCAGGAATATTATCTGATTTATCACCACAAAGAGCTTTGAAATCAATAATTTGTGAAGGCAAAACGCCCATTTTCTCTTTGACTTGTTCTGCTTCAAATTCCGTGATGCTATTTGTAGAGCGCTTTAGGGCATCTGGACTAAAATTTAGAACAGTGATTTCTTTATCAGAATCTATTAGTTGAAATAAATCGCGATCGCCAGTCAGAATCTTCACCCTATACCCAGCCGCAGTTACTCGTTGTGCTAAGGTTCCTAAAACATCATCTGCCTCGAAACCAGGGGCAGTAAAAAATGGTAGATTGAAGCCATTGAGCAACTCATGCAGGTTTTCTAAATCGGGAATGAAGTCTTCCGGCGTTTCCGGGCGATCGGCTTTATAAGTCTCATCAGCTTCGTGACGAAAAGTTGCCTCAGCCAAATCAAAAGCGATCGCCATTGCTTGGGGCTGTTGTGTTGCCATTACCTCCAGCAGGCACTTCACAAAACCAAAACATATACTGGTAGGAATCCCCGTTTTGGTACGCAGTCCTCCATCTCGCCCTTTGGCGAAAGCAAAGTATGAACGATAAGCCAGCGAGTGTCCATCTACGAGGATGAATGTGGGCCGTGTTGCAGTTGCAGAAGTAAAAGTTTCAGACATAGCCCTATTTTAGCCAGAAGCTTTGTCACATAGTTAGCAATTTCCGATGCTTGTTCAGCTTGGCTTTGGTGACAATAGCCCAGTTTTGTGTACCAATTACTATTGAGTATAATTTTGGCAAACCAATGTCTACGCATTTGCAGCTTTAGTACGGAAGCCAAGTATAACCAACTTTTGGCAGGGATACCAGCCCAATTAAGCACGTAAGTATAAGCATAGTAACCAGATAGTAACTACATCCCCAACCTATCATCAGAAGCCAGGGATCTATCTCTTGAGCGTTTTATGTTTAATTAGATTGACCTAGCTTACTTCTCAGCAACCAACAAAAACTAGCTTAATATTTCGACATAATATTACTACTTTCAAAACGTCTTGCCTTAATAAAACTTTATATATATCAATCAAAAAGTCTATTTTTCGTAAAAATTTGAACATAATAACTTTACATAAAGTTACGTATATTTATCAAGACTATAAGTAAAGTTTCAGAGTTAGAAATAAGTTACTTATCCCGTAATGATTAATTTTAGAAAAGCATCTTCCATACATGACAACAAAACTATTCAACACTCTAGCTGCTGCCACAACTTTGGTAGGAATTATTGCCACATCTGGAGTAGCTAATGCAGCTTCTCTCTCATACACTAGTTCCACTAATTACCAGTTTACAGATATCATTGAGCTACCTTTGAGCATCCAAAAATTTGACTCATCTCTAGGCACACTCAAGGGTGTAACGATAGGATTTACTGGTGACATACTCGGCAATGCAGGTTTTGAAAATAGAAGTCCAACCCCAAGTATAGTCACAGTAAAACTTGGCAGTGAATTGAACTTACAGCTAAATAATCAGTCTTTGTTTGCACTGAATCCACAATATACTTCCAGTTATCAAGTTACCAAATACGATAACATCACTGATTATAAAGGCACATCTGGAAACACTCTTTCTAACTTAACTGCTACACAATCTGGTCTCCAGACTTTCACTAATACGCAATTCTTACAGTCTTTCATTGGTAATGGCAACATAGACTTTTTGTTCTCAGCTATAGCCGACTCACTAGTTACAGGATCGGGCAACATGAGATCCTATATTGATACTTATGCCAAGGCAGGTATCACAGTAACTTATGAGTACGATGATGTGAAATCAGTACCTGAACCCACCACCACACTTGGAGTTGGTTTAATTGCTGGGCTTTGTCTGTTATCACAACGCAAAAAAAGCTGGATTAAGGTGTCCAATTCATAGACTTTTTTGAACAGGTAGGTTTTTTCCATCCCACCTATCGGTCAGGCATCTAAATTTAAATTAAAATCCCCGATTTTTTCGAGAATCGGGTTTTTTGTTGCGACTACTAGTCAGAATTTTAACAACTTAATTGTGTTACTCAGCATCCTCACAGCAAGAAAATTGGATTGACTAGAGAAGCCAATTATTTTCTATTACTCCCCACTGGTCGCTAGAGCCTGTTAACCTCTTACTGGAACTTAAAATCTAGGAAATTATGCAGAAAGCATCTACTGACAATCAGGCTGCTGCAAAAGACATTAAACTACTAGTTTTGGATATAGATGGGACGATCGCAGGGCACTCTAACACCATTAGCAAACTTGTAAAGCAAGCAATCTTTGCAGCGCAAGCACGAGGAATTCAAGTGGCGATCGCTACAGGTCGAATGTATCGGTCAGCCTTGCGCTTTCACCAAGACATTGGCTCTACCCTACCATTAATGGCCTATCAGGGAGCCTGGATTCAAGACCCGATCACCCAAAAAATCCATCGCCATTGGGCTGTTTCCAGGGAAATCGCCCACAAGTTACTCGACCATTTTGAACAGCCTGAGTTGCGATCGCTCCTATCTGTCCACTTTTACATCAACGATCAGCTATACGTTCGTGAGTTAACCAGAGAAACTCAAATTTATGCAGAACGTTCTGGTGTTATCGCTATTCCCGTGGGTGATTTGCGTCAAGCCTTAACAGATGAACCGACGAAAATTCTTGCTTTGTCTGATGACATTGATGTAATCGACAAGCTACTAGGAAATTTGCGCCGTCAATACACACCCGCTGAACTTTATCTGACAACATCTGTTGCAACCTTCTTTGAAGCAACTAACGCCTCTGTGAATAAGGGGACTGCTGTACGTTACCTAGCTGAAGAATTGTTGGGATTAGAGTTAGCCAATGTTATGGCGATTGGTGATAACTTCAATGATGTGGAGATGCTGGAGTATGCCGGACTTGGTATAGCTATGGGCAATGCACCAGAAGGAGTGCAAGCGATCGCGCAGTGGGTGGCTCCCAGCGTAGAGGAAGATGGAGCAGCAGTAGCAATTGAAAAGTTTTTGCTGTAGTGAGGGCACTTTTTCAAGCCAAATCCATATAAATCAGAAAGGACACCGACGACTGGCCGTGTTTCGTCTCGGTGCCCTAGCTGGTTCGCTCCTCACACACCTGCTAATGTAGCTGAGGTGGTGCATTGAGTCAATAGCTATGATAAAAGTTTTTATTTTTGCCTAAGCGACATTACCGATTTATAACTCCAAGGGCGCAAAAACCCCCAAGTTTTCCTCTAGGACAAATCTTAATACTGACTGAGTAGCCATAAGCAATCCGAGTCTGGCTTGAGCTAGCTCTGGTGAGTTAATTTTCACCTCACCCCAAATCCGGCAATTAGACCAAAACTTTTCAAAAGCTTGGCTCAAATTCAGCGCTACTTTTTCCCATTTCACAGAATCGCTAACATCAGGGCACTCTATGTTGTCTACCACTTGTATTAATTCGCCAATTAGACGACGCTCATCTGGGTGATTTAGCCGCAGTGTTCCGTCACCATTAAGCCAAGGTAAAGGGTTAGGAGAGATAACACTCCAAAAAGCTGGATTAGGATTTGGAACTGGTTCTCTAAGTTTAATCAATCCCTCTCTATGAGCCAAAAGCACTAGCGAACAGCAGCGTGCATGAGCGTACTGAACAGCAAACAAATTGGGCATTGGGCATTGAAAAGAGGCAGAGGGGCGGGGTGCAGGGGGCAGAGGGGAAAATTCTTCTCCCTTGCTCCCTGCTCCCTGCTCCCCTGCTTCTTCTCCACTCCCGACTACAAGACTTTGTAACCAAGTAGCTAAGGCTGAGTGAGTTAATTCAAAATGTATCCAACCAGGGGGAACTATTTGGATACTAAAAACGTCGTCACAAATCCCTGATAAATCAGATGCGATCGCACTGGCAAGCTCCATCGCTTTTCGATTCTGAGATTTTGATAGTCCCAGAGACACACTTGAGGTGTATAAAATTCTATTATTATCTCTAACTTTATGTAGAGGAATTTTCTCATATTTTATGCATTGATTTTCTGCTTTATAAGTATCAATGCTTAGTGACTTTATTGAATAACTGTACACTAACTGTTTGATTGACGTATATTTGCTAACTTGTATTTTATAATGCACGTAATATTATTTAAATCGTCATGTAAGATATATTTGCTACTTTTCTGTCATCTATCTTGCGGTATAAATTTAATTTAGATAAAGAAAAATGAGAATAGGATAAAATTTGATGAATAATCGATGAATAGTAAGTAAACTTTACTACCATCATTGTACAGTAGGAAGTATAACAAAAGAGTAGAGAGTTAATTTGCTTTCTATTCTTTGGATTGGCTGGCGCTGTTAGGCGTTAAGCCTGCCTCGTCAACACAAAGACACTCCTTGCACCCTTTTATTTACGTCTTTGTCTTCAGCCGAACGCTCTTTGTTACCTATGCAATCTCCATCCTCCTTTTCTGAGGCATCACGGCCTTTTTTAACTTGGCAACGCATTCTTGACTGGGCTCAAGAACACTACCGCTGCCGCACCTTTAGCAAAGATGAGCGCATTCCAGCCCGGCCTGGATTGCTGTATTTGGTGCAAAGGGGGGCGATCCGTATGGTAGGAACCGCCCAAGTTAGTGCGACAGCTAGTCAGCTAACATCTCGACGAATCAACAGAACCCCAGAAGAAGCGTTCTTGGGTTTTGTCGGAGCGGGACAGCCATTTGAAATTGTTGCTCAATCACCATTCACACTCCAGGCTTACGCCCATGTTGACCAAACTGCGGTGTTGTGGATGTACTGGCACGATTTAGACAATTGGCCTCACTTCCGTCGTGAAGTTATGGATGCCTTTAGGTATCAGCACCAGCGTAAGCTGCTGTGGCTGAGTGCCTTGGGACAACGCCGCACAATTGACCGGCTCTTAGGATTTCTCACATTGTTAATTGAGGAATATGGAGAACCAGCAATGAGCGACACTGATCCTGATGTGATTCGCGGCTATTGTCTGCCTTTCCCCCTCACCCATGCCCAAATTGGTAGCGCGATTGGTTCCACTCGTGTTACCGTTACCCGCTTGATGGGTAAGCTGCGTCAACGTGGCTTAATCCTGACTCAAGGGGATAATTTAATATGCTTGCCAGCAGAGTCGATTAATAGAGCTGGTTAAAGTACTGTTCAGAGCGGCGATTTCCGCCACTCTGTCTTAAATGCGATGGGCTATACCCTACCGGAGGCGATCGCAGGTGTCAGCGAATTTTGACAAACCCAGCTTGGCTAATCAGTTCCTGTCCCTGCTCAGTCAGCAGTAAGTTGGCGTAAGCGACACCTGCTTGTTGCTCAATCTGACCATTCTGTTTGACCACCACAAACAGATTCCGGGTAATCGGGTATTTTCCTGATTGGAAAGCCTCAATGTTCAACTTGTTCCGTTTACCAGGACATTCAGACGGGAGGACAGAAGGTTCTTGGTATGGTGCAATGTATTGCCCTTGCGTCCGCCCCAACGGCAAGGCTTTGATTGAGCATTGAGGAATCACCTCTGGGGCAGAAGCGTAGTAGATGCTACCAGGACTACCAGCCAATTTTTGTAAGGCTTGGGTGGTTGTGGAGATAAATTCCACATTGGAGCTGAAAGCTTGACCGCCCAAGATGTCTTGGACAAAAAGTTCGACTGTACCGCCATCAGCAATGCGGCGGGAATAGGGCTTAATCGGGATATTGGGGCCACCCACCTGGCTCCAATTATTGATTTTGCCTGTGTAAATTGACTTTAACTGTTCTACCGTTATTCCTGGGATATTCAGGTTGGGATTAACTGCGACTGCCAAACCATCAATTGCCACAGGAATTTGTTTTAAACTGAACCCACGCTGCTGGGCACGGCTTAATTCCTGATCTAAAACTGGTCGGGAGGACTGGGCAAAGGCTAGTTGACCGTCTATCAAGGATTGGATACCAGTATTAGAACCAGGAGATGCATTGCTGGGTTCTACATAGCGCAGCCTGAACTCTGGTCGTGCGGCTTGAATTGCTGGATCAACTACTAGTCGAATTGGTGCCCAAGATGTACTGCCACCGTAATTAAATAATCCTGTAGGAACATCCTTTACTAAAGAGAAAGTTCCGCTGCTAGGTTTTCCTGATGCGGCTTGGGGCGTGTTGCTGTTACCAGAATTAATTGTATTTATCTGTACCCCAGACTTTCTGCTAAACCACCAAAAACCGCCAGCTATTAGCCCGACGGTGATTAAAATTGATAATACAAGAATAGGTATTTCATTTTTTTGGGACATAGTAAATTACCCCCGCGTCCATTCAATATAAGTGCTTGATTGATACTTGCTACTTGAGATTGTATTTGGAGGACGGGTATTTTGTTAGAAAATTCTGACTTCTGACTACTTTAGAAGCGAAGGTATAATAATTTCATTTGGATGATTTGTATTTTGTCTCAAGGTTTGAGTGCTGGGAAGAATAAATTGACACTAGAATTTTCCTATAAAGCTCAATTTCCCATCTTGAGAGTTTTTTTAGGTTAAGTATTGGTTAATTTTTAATTTTTTATTGCTGACTAATGCACTGGTTGAAAGTCATAACCAGTGCGAGAGCGAGAACCAGGAACAATTTTTACAAGTTCTGGCGCATTGCGTTAGCGTAGCTCCTCCCGAAGGGAGGCTCGCTTGATGCTAAAAACCGAATTGTACCAGAAGCGCCAGTGGTAGAAAAGTCAGAGGAGGTTAGTGCTTGTTAGACTCCAGAACGTGTGGGGTTACGTTTTAATGCCTCAATCAGAGCTACAGTGGCATCATAGCTGAGGGCGCTTCGCCAACTCACATCCCCACCCCATAGCTGCCGCGATTTCTGAGGAAAATCTGATTTAGGATCGCCCTGAATATGCCAGGGAACTGCCACTACCATGAACAAATTTAAATAAAGAAAAAATGTCTATATATTTGTAGAACTTACGGATTAAGATAAAAAACGAATTACTCTCAACACAGATAACACTGAGAAATAAGAGTTTGAGAGTTTTTGCGTAAGTCCTAATTTGATTATTTGGCTAATTTTAACCATTTTAATCATTTAATTCTGACAAATCCAGCTTTTTCGATCAATTCTTGACCTTGAGGTGTAAGCAGCCAATTGACATAAGCTTCACCAGCTTTTTGGTCTGTTTGACCATTTTGTTTAACGATTACAAATAAATTCCGGGTAATTGCATAGTCTCCACTACGAAATGCTTGACTATTCAATTGATTACGTTTACTGGGACATTCCGATTGGGGTATAAACGGTTCTTGATAAGGAGGCACAAATTGACCGCTTGTGCGACCTAGTGGTAGGGACTTAATCGTACACTGGGGTACAACCTCTGGGGCAGAAGCATAGTAAATTGCGCCAGTATTCATCGCTATCTTTCGTACTGCTTCTGTGGTCGTGCCAATGTAACTAACATTAGTACCAAACTTGTCTTTATTTAAAACATTTTCTACAAAAAACTCCACTGTTCCCCCAGCTTCTTGGCTGCGAGAGTAGACTATAATTGGTAAATTTGGCCCACCCACCTGTTGCCAATTAGTAATCTTGCCAGTGTAGATGTCTTTGAGTTGGGCAACAGTTAAACCAGGAATATTCAAATTGTGGTTAACTGCGATCGCAATACCATCAATCGCCACTGGAATTTCTTTCAAACTAAATTCTTTTTGTTTAGCTTCTGTATTTTCTTCAGCTTTAACTGAGCGAGAAGATTGAGAAAAAGCTAGTTGATTATCTATCAACATCCGAATGCCAGTTCCAGATCCTGCTTGACCGGAAGGAGGTTGAGTATAGCGTAAAGTAAATTGAGGGCACAGGCTTTCTAGTACGGAGTCTACGTCTTTACGGATGGGTGCCCAGGTTGTACTACCACCATAATTGAATGTCCCATCCGGGAGATTCGGCACGTTACATCTGTTGTTGACAAACTGGTTTATGGGATTACCTGTATTGCTATTCCCCGAAGTTTTAGCAACAGTTCCATTTAGTTGCGCCCACCGTTCCATAAAAAACCATAGACCACCAAAGATTAAACCAATAGTGATGACAACGGCTAAGAAAAGACTAAGCGTTTCGTTTTTCTGAGACATAGGTGGCTCTTAACAGCAGGAATTTTAAAGTATTAGAGATAATAATTTATAAATAAGTCGAAAGATGGCTGTGATTGAAATGGCTACTAAGCCTGCTCCAACTGCTAAAAAAACTACTTCTTGAATGGCAAGCCCCCCTTGTAAAAAGGGGACAAAAAAAATAATCGCAAAAGTAATTGTGGGAATAATTAATAAATCGAATTTTTCAATCCACCGTCTAGTTTGGGCAAATATTAGTATTCCTAAAATCACACACGCAACACTTAAAGTAACTATTAGGTCTTTTACGAGACTGAAGAGAGCGATCGCAATTAATGCACCCTCAAATCCACTAAATGCCGCCCCACCCAATAATTCCAATGTAGAAAACGCTGGTTTAGTTGATGGACGGCGGGGAACGACGGGATTAGAACCTTTGGATGGTTGTGGTGGGAGGGTTACAGAGGGCGAATTCAGTTGTGTAGGGGCTTGAGCCGCCTGTGGGTTAAGTGCATATAGAACCTCCAGGGCTGACTGGAAGCGTTGATTAGCAGCAGGTAGCAGCATTTTATCTAATATGTCAGCAAGGTGTGGGTTGACACTTACTTGAGTTCGCCATTTCCACTGGTTGCTATAGGCATCAAATAGTTGAATTGCTTCCTGGTTTGTTAACAAGGTAATAAGAGTTACCGCCAACGCGTATAAGTCTGTAGATGGAAATACTTGGCCGCCAGCCATCTGCTCAGGCGGTGCAAATCCCATAGAATAAATTCCTGTAGAAGAACCCACAGAACCAGGTACAGCGTTTGTTACTTGCTTGACTGCGCCAAAATCTAGTAAAAAAAGTTTACCATCACGACGACGCATGATGTTTGAAGGTTTGATGTCTCTGTGGATAATGCCTCTATCATGGACAAACTTTAGTACCTTCAAGATTTCTTGCAGCACTTCCAACACTTGCTGTTCAGAAAATTTACCATTTTGAATTAATTCTTGCTCTAAGTTTTGCCCATCAATATATTCTTGCACCAAGTAAAAAAATTGGTCTTCTTGTACTGATTGCAAGCTATTAACTATCACTGGAAAAAAAGCAAACAAGTCAGGAATTTGCTCGTGGTCATTACCAAGCTGTGCTAAAACTTCTGCTTCTCTCTCAAACATTAACTGCGCTTGTTGCAGCTGATCTGAGGTTAAATTTCCCGATGGTTGAAACTGCTTAACTACGCATTGACGCATTCCTGGTATTCGGCGATCGCGTGCCAAAAACGCTGCTCCAAACCCGCCTCTTCCCAGCAGCTTCGTTGGCACGTATCGACCATCTAGTAGCAGTGGCATACCACAGGTAGTGCAATACTTTTGCTGGGTTGTTTTCAGGGTTGTAATATTATCTAAATCGGCAAAATAGTTTTGTGGGCGTGGACAACGTGGACGAGTGCAGTAAACTTCCATTTTCGTAATTAGTCAAAATAATTCGTAATTGATAATGACGCTCTCTACCAGACGCTACGCGTAGCTTACTGCCCCATAGGGGTACGCGGACTGGCTAACGCTACGCGTAGCTTACTGCCCCATAGGGGTACGCGGACTGGCTAACGTTACGCTAACGTACTTCGTAAATACTTCAGGTTACAGAAAAACTAAATTTATTAATCAAGAACCAAAAACTTTTTTCCTGATGTTAAACCCCTGGTTTGCTTACAGCATCCTGCACAAACAGCAATGGGTTAATAATTACGAATTACGTTAGCGACACAGCAGCTTCATTACGAATTATTTGGCCATTGGTAATTTACAAAAAACACCGGACAAATGACAAACGACTAAATAACGTGATTTTAGCCTTCGCCGGATAAGTTGGGTGTTAGTACCTCCAGTGTAGTTAATACTATGTTTTTTTGTGCTAATTTTAACACATTTTGATTCCATTCTGGGTTAGCAAACTGGGGCAAGATTTCTTGACTAAAAGCTTCTGCGGCTTTGGATCTATAGCGATTGGGATTAAAAATCAGCCACAGTGTCCGTTTGACAACGACACCTTCAATGGGGGTACGGTGTAGAACACCCATTTGTAACTCTTTAGCGATCGCACTAGTTGAAACAAAGGCAGCCCCCAAACCAGATTGCACAGCATTTTTAATCGCTTCAATGGAATTTAATTCCATTTCCACCTTCAAACGTCTGGGATCAATTTCACAACGTGACAGCACTTGGTCAATAACTTTGCGGATAGTCGATTGAGAATCTAGGGCAATGAATTGTAATTTGTATAGGTCTTCTTTTTGGATTGTTTCAAGTTTGGCAAAGGGATGAAATACAGGTAAGATCAGCGCTAGTTCGTCTTCAGCGTAAGGAATAACTTCTAACGATTCTGACAGTTCACCAGGAATTTCACCGCCGATAATTGCTAGATCAACTTGTCCATTAGCCACGCTCCAAGCAGTCCGCCGGGTAGAGTGGACGTGTAGTTGTACTGCCACATCGGCATATTTTTGTCGGAACATCCCGATCATTTTGGGCAAAAGATAAGTGCCGGTGGTTTGAGAAGCACCGACAATTAAAGTACCACCTTGGAGATTTTGTAAATCCTCGATCGCTCGGCAGGTTTCCTGACACAGACTGAGAATTTTTTCGCCGTAGCTTAAGAGTAGATGCCCTGCTTCGGTTAATTGGGCGCGTCGTCCTCCACGATCGAATAAAGGAACATCGAGCTGCCGTTCGAGATTTTGCACTTGCAAACTCACGGCAGGCTGTGAGACGTAAAGACTATCAGCGGCACGCTTGAAGCTTCCTTCTACAGCGATCGCTTTCAGGATACGTAACTGATCTAAAGTGAAAGGAAGGTCAGACATAAGGCTCAACCCACAAACTTTTAAAGGAGCGGATGCACACAACAAATCAGGTTTAGCAGCAATTAGCTGGGCGTGATTTGTTGGATATTAAACTTGAAGGCTTAACTCGAAAAAGACAGTAGCACAACATCTAGACTAAAGTCTCCTTTTGAATACTTTGTGGTATTGGTTGTACTGAATTCAGTTTTCTTTAAATTACTTCACCCGTGTATATGCTGCTGATTTCTTGGTTGACACCCAGTCATTTTGTCATACTGGGGTTACAAATAGTTTTTGCGATCGCTCACAGTGGAGGCGCTGCTTTACGCCCTTGGGCAGAAAAACACATTGGCCCAAGGCTTTATCGCATTCTCTTTGCATTAATCAGCCTACCGTTGGCTGTGATATTGATTATTTACTTTTTTGGGCACCGCTATGATGGTTTGCAACTTTGGCAGGTACAAGGGGTGCTAGGAGTGCGAGAATTTGTTTGGCTGCTGTCAGCAATCTCGTTTTTGTTTTTATATCCTGCTACCTTCAATCTACTAGAAATTGCTGCCATTCAAAAGCCCCAAGTTCATCTCTACGAAACAGGAATCATTCGAATTACCCGTCATCCGCAGATGGTAGGACAAATAATTTGGTGTGTTGCCCATACTCTCTGGCTGGGAACTACCTTTACCCTTGTAACTTCCATTGGGTTGGTGTTGCATCACTTGTTTGGAGTTTGGCACGGCGATCGTCGCCTGAGCGATCGTTATGGGGAAGCTTTCGAAATTGCCAAACAGCGAACTTCAATTATTCCCTTTAAAGCAATTATTGACGGACGTCAATCTCTCAAATGGGAGGAATTTTTGCGTCCTGCCTATTTGGGAGTTGCCATTTTCATCGCTTTGCTTTGGTGGTCGCATCCACTGTTGATCGAAGCAACTAGTAGGATAGTATGGTAAATTTAGATGATCCCCAGTGTCAGCAGAAAATGCCAAAAAACTGAAAATTTCAGCTTATCAATTGCTCCAAATCGATGTAGGATAAATTCAAACATCTATCATTAGTGGGAGCGTTCAGTCAGCTTGAGATTTTATATTGGTAGTCGTTGGTCAGTTGCTTTTCCTTGGGAAAAGGTGGCAAATTCAGTTAAATCTCCAGGCGGCCTCGGCAATGAGGAGTTTAACATCCAAAAAAGCCACCGTGAAATCGCGCTGGCTTTTTTGTCAGAGACACATTAACGCACTCAATTTTTCTCTGTCCTGAAATTTTTGTCCTGAAAGCATCTATCGGTAGTTACTGACTTGCCAATCTTTCACTTCAGTGCTGATAGCTAGTTTGATATAAAACCTTATAATCCAAGAGGCGTCATGGTGTTGTCGGTTAGTGAGCGGACATTTACTCAAGAAGTTTTAGAATCTCCTATTCCTGTTTTAGTTAATTTTGAAGCACCTTGGTGTGGCTTGTGTCGGATTATCCACCCCCTGTTGTTGCAATTTCAAGCCCAATGTGGGGAAGAAATTAAATTAGTTGGGGTTAACGCCGATCAAAATTTTAAATTGTCTACTACTTATAGGCTTAAATCACTACCCACTTTACTATTGATTGAAAATGGCATTGTTCGCCATCGCTTGGAATGCTTTCGCGGCAGAGAAGATTTACGTCTAGCTTTAGAAGAGATTAAAGCCAGCTACAGCCACCGCCCCAAAATCTACAAAAGTTCAAAGACAGTGGACTTAGAGTGTCGGTCAGCCTGATGGATATTGGGTATTAGGCATGGGGCATGGGGCTAAAAACTAATGACCAATGACCAATGACTAATGACTAATGACTAATGACCAAATCTAAAACCATGCTTAACACCCCACCCAACTCAGTCTTGGGTGGGTTATTTTATCCTAAAGGGTGTGTGTCACAATTATTAACAGTTTGGACACGCTAATCAAGAATTTTAAAAGTAGGCGTCAGTGATGGAAGTAATCTATCAGTATGCCTGGCTGATTCCGGTGTTCCCTCTTTTTGGGGCAATGCTGGTCGGTCTAGGGTTAATCTCGTTTAATCAGGTGACAAACCGCCTGCGGCAGTTGAACGCTGTGGTGATTATCTCCATGATGGCAGCAGCTATGGCACTGTCGTTTGCCTTGTTGTGGAGTCAAATTCAAGGACACGCGCCTTATCTCCGCACCTTTGAGTGGGCAGCTGCTGGTAATTTTCACCTGAGCATGGGCTACACTATTGACCACCTGACAGCCCTAATGCTGGTGATTGTTACAACAGTAGCCTGTTTAGTCATGGTTTACACCGATGGCTACATGGCTCACGATCCCGGTTACGTGAGGTTTTACGCCTATCTCAGTTTGTTTGGCTCTTCAATGTTAGGTCTGGTGGTCAGCCCCAACCTAGTACAGATTTATATATTCTGGGAACTGGTCGGGATGTGTTCCTACTTGCTGGTCGGTTTTTGGTACGATCGCAAGTCAGCAGCAGATGCCGCTCAAAAAGCGTTTGTAACCAACCGGGTGGGCGACTTTGGTCTATTACTCGGCATTTTGGGGCTGTTCTGGGCAACAGGAAGCTTTGATTTTAATATCATGGGCGATCGCCTCGCCCAACTCGTCGAATCAGGTAGTATCAGCAATTTTCTCGCTGTCCTGTTTGCGATTTTAGTTTTCTTAGGCCCAGTTGCAAAATCAGCGCAATTTCCTCTCCATGTCTGGCTACCAGACGCGATGGAAGGCCCCACACCCATTTCTGCCTTGATTCACGCGGCAACAATGGTGGCGGCAGGTGTTTTCCTAATTGCCCGGATGTACCCAGTATTTGAAGGCGTTCCAGTTGCAATGAATGTCATTGCCTTTACTGGGGCGTTTACGGCGTTTTTGGGGGCTAGCATTGCCATTACCCAAAACGACATCAAAAAGGGCTTGGCTTACTCCACCATTTCCCAACTTGGTTACATGGTGATGGCAATGGGAATAGGTTCCTACAGTGCTGGATTATTCCACCTGATGACCCACGCCTATTTCAAGGCAATGCTGTTCTTGGGTTCAGGTTCTGTAATTCACGGTATGGAAGGTGTCGTTGGACACGACCCCGCCTTAGCGCAAGATATGCGCTTGATGGGTGGACTGCGAAAATATATGCCTGTCACAGCAACTACTTTCTTAATTGGTTGTTTGGCAATTTCTGGTATTCCACCCTTTGCTGGTTTCTGGTCAAAAGATGAAATTCTGGGTAACGCTTTTGAAGCTAACCCATTTCTTTGGTTTATCGGCTGGCTAACTGCCGGGATTACAGCTTTCTATATGTTCAGAATGTATTTCATGACATTTGAAGGCAAATTCCGGGGTACTGACGAGAAAATCAAGGAAAAACTTAAAAAAGCTGCGGCGACAATTGTCTTGGAATTAGAGTCAGAAGAACCAGTCCCGAATTTTGGGCCTGGGGCAATGAAGAAAGGAGAATTGGCGGCAACTAGTCAGCAGCATGATTCCCATGACTCCCACGGGCATCACAGCGACTCTCCCCACGAATCGCCGTGGACAATGACGCTGCCGTTGGCACTGTTGGCTGTGCCTTCGATTTTGATTGGTTTGGTGGGAACTCCCTACGCCAATTATTTTGAAGAGTTTATCTTTCCTCCTAGTGAAACTCTCTCCGAAGTTATAGAAAAGTCTGCCGAGTTCAATCCGACGGAATTCTACATCATGGCAGGTGCCTCAGTCGGAATTTCTTTGATTGCGATTACCCTGGCTTCGCTGATGTATTTGCGCCGTAAAATTGACCCGGCTGCGATCGCTGCTAAAATCCAACCACTTTACGAGTTATCCCTCAACAAGTGGTACTTTGATGACATTTACCATCGGGTTTTTGTCCTCGGCTTGCGTCGCGTAGCCAGACAAGTTATGGAAGTTGACTTCCGCGTTGTAGATGGTGCTGTTAACCTCACAGGCTTTTTCACCCTTGTTAGCGGTGAAGGTCTGAAGTACCTAGAAAACGGTCGCGCTCAATTCTATGCCTTGATTGTGTTTGGGGCGGTTTTGGGCTTAGTGATTGTTTTTGGTGTTACCTAATTTTCATAGGGGTGGGCGATCGTCCGCCCCTAAGTTTTTTTAAGAGTCTAATTTAGACTCTTTTTTTGGCGGATAGTTCAGTAATTCGATAGTTTAGAAAAAGGTGGTGAATAGGCACATGACAAAGAAGAAATACATTTACTGGCAAGATGATGATATGTGGTTAGGGTATCTTGAAGAATATCCTGACTATTGGACTCAGGGTGAAACTGAAGAGGAGTTAAGAGAAAATTTACTCGATATTTACAGTGAATTAACAAGTGGAAATATCCAAAATATTCGTAGAGTTGCAGAACTTGAAGTTTCATGAAACGAAGAGATTTAATCAGTAAGATTGAAGAAATGGGTTGTATCTTCGTTCGTCATGGTGGCAAACATGATTGGTATCAGAATCCAATAACAAAAATTTCTCAAGCCGTTCCTAGACACAGAGAAATCAAGGAGCAACTTGCAAAACATATTATTAAGATGCTTAGTGATGAAGCAGGCTAATACTTAGAATAAGAGGTTGAGTAATTGCTTGGTCAATAGCTTGTAAGTCTTGCTCTAAGTCAGCTACGGTGTAGGGTAGGTAAGCTTCATAGGTTTTAAGAAAAGCATCGATAGCAAGTCGAGAAGAAAGATTTAACAGACGTTGAACTTGAGCAGTAGAAATTTGTTGATGGCGATAAGCTTCAACCACTAGAGATTCTAAGGCGCGGCGAGAAAGTTGGTCAGGGGTATTAGCGAGTTGATGGGCAATGTCATCGGGTATCTCAATGGTAATTTGCATTTGCAGTGTACTTTAACGAATGTATGATGCTTATTTTTAAGAATAACTGAGCAGCATCATACATTTTTAGCAATGCTCCGGTTGGGCTAGGCGATCGCTTCTCAAATTAAACCACTGTACAAGCTATTCCTCAATATCTTTTACATCATTTGGCGGTTCAAACATAATCTCAAAACCTCCATTGGGAATAGTTCGGCGCAAAAATCTTAAATGGTCGTCTGCATCTTGGCGGTTAGCAAAACGAGCGACGGTGTGAGATTAGGTAATCACTACAGTTTTTACTATCACCCAAGGATGATTTTGGACAATAACTGGTTTTATCATGGTGAATGTCTCCTTTTGTTAGGGAGCCAAGAGCCAGCAGGAAGCCTCGGAAACTTATTTGCTGGCTTTTGACAAGATTTGTAATTTTGTTGCTGGGTTGCTGTAAGTGTGAGTGTGTTTTCATCGCTTCTAAACACTCTCATCTCATAGATTTTGCGGTAAAAGCTGGGTTGCATCATGGTCGTGAAGTCCTGGGACAACTAGCCATAGCCACATCCGGCACTTGAACAAGCGCAATGATAGAAGTTCTTCAGGGAATATTTGATTTCTGTGACCTTGCCAGTGTCCAAGGTGTGCAAGTTGTTGTTTGGCGCAGGTTGGGCAGAGGTCGCCTGGTTTTCCTTTGTCGATGGTGTAGTTTGAGTCTTCAGGATTGAGGGGTTTAATTCCAGGAAAGCGCCCTGCTTGGGAATGAGGGCAGGGTTTGCCGTCGAGTTCTGCGGGGATGATGCCAGTACAAATTAGGTTGTCGGGGTATACGTTGCCGTCAGGGGAGAGGAAGAGGGCTTTGGCTTCGGTGTTTTGAATATTCATGCTCTACCGAATAAAATGTTTGACCAAAAAACAATATATGCGGTAAAGTATTATTATGTAAATAGATTTAGTTTAAATTTTGAATCCAGCTTGTTTTGCAATTAAGGTCAAATACTTTGATGTGGCTAAAGTCGGCTCATATACACTTTTTTCCCATTGGCTCACTGTTGCTTGTCGCACACCTAGCCTTTGTGCAAACTCCGATTGTGTTAAATCCATGTGTTGCCGCAGTGCTTTGATTAATTCAGCATTCCACAGTACAGTATCACCCTGAAGCTCAACTTGATATTTATCAGGAGGTTTACGAAATGTCACTTGTTGCTGATCAAAATCTACTTTTTCAACACGATATCCCGCTTCCATCCAAGCGTAAGCTTGTGATGAGCCTTGTTTGCGGTTACTCCACCATGCCTGTTTATTTCTTGCTGATTCAGGCAACACATCATTTATTAAAGTTTCAATTTCAGCAAATGATAAAGTTATTTCATTTTGCTCACTGCCACGCAAAAATTCAAGGAGTGGTTGGTATTTACTGCCCTCCTTCATGTCATATCTTCCTGTCCCAATATCATGCGCTCAACACGGGCTTTTGCTGATAAAAGTATATCTTCGGCTTGATGGCGCAAAAAATTAGCTTTAGTACGTAGCTCATCTGCTTCTTGAACTATTTTATTTTGAATTTCAATCGCTGGTAGAGGGACTTTAAGTGCTTTGATACCCTCTATAGTAATATTCATTTGAATAGAACCTGTTTTCTGTTGTTCAACTTGGGCTTTACCAATTGCTGAATTCAAAAAATATGCAATGAAGAATGGATTAGCTAAACCCTTACGAAGTCTAAATTTAATTTGAAATGAACCGAAGGCAAACCCATTTGCCTCAGATGGTACAACTGCGACTATGCCCACAGAACCACTACGAGACATCAGTAAGTCTCCTGGTTTAACAAAGGCTTTTCCAAGTAAATTGCGTTTACTTTCATCAAATACACAATATTAGAAATATCAATATAATTGGGCTTTAAATTTCCAATACGTAGAAACGGAATGCCATCATCAGCATAGTCATTTTTTATTGATGCTCCATAGTGTATTTCCTCAATTAAATTCCCTAAATATTTTATATCATGTCCGCTATTATCTAATATAAATAAAGCATTTTTAGCTCTTGGAGATTGATAGTTAATATCAAACCTTGATGATAATAATTCCTTGATAGATATGCAGAAATATTTGGTATCTTCAATTTCAGTACAATTTATTTGTAGTTTTTCTAAAACAAAATTACTGATATGTAAGTCTATATATTCAGCCTGTGCTAGCTTTTTATATCTTACAACATAAGCATCCTGCACTATTTGAGCAATGCGGTCTTGAATAGGTCTAGGAGGAACAGGAACTAGCATTTTTCGTAATCGTCCATAATTCACAATCGGCACTACACTTTTTGCTGCGCTAACTTTAGTCTGAATTGTCCCAAAACGACTATTAAAAAATAGAGACAAATAATCCTCATTAAAAGCCAAACGCACACCCAAATCATCACCAAATTTTTTCGCTAGTGTTTTTCGTTCCCACTGCTTCGCTTTCTCAAAAGTGTCTCTTACCTGAACTAATAAACGTTCTGGATCAGTTTCATTACTAACACTAAATACATAAGCCCGTGATTCTCCTGTTTGCTTTACCAAGTCAATTGTTGCCTGTTCGTCATACCACTTAGCAAACAAGAATTTAACCATTGCATCAACGGCTTCTTGTGGCTGCAAACCCTCGTTATCTCTAAGAATTGAGTGACAACCAGAACGCGTATCTCCCAAAACCTCCCGAAATCTATCACGGGTTAGGGGCGTGAGTCCGGTTTTAATCCCATCTGGTTCACTGGGATTAAGGATTACAGTATAAAAACTGTGCTTTGCGGCTTCACGGGCGCTTTCATACTTCTGTAAATCACCAATTATTTCTAACTTTCTTGGATATTCAAGGTCACGACGATAAATTACTGTATGTTTACCACTGGTTAAAATGGCATAACGGGCAGATGGTGAAGCACTCATGTAAGCATTGAGTCGGTTAAGATGATCGACCCAACCTTCCCCCTCAGTCCCGCCAACTTTTTTACTTGGTTCCATAGCCTCCACCCTACGATGTCTACACGTCCTTGATAGCGTCGCCCACTTTGATAAGTTCCCTCGGCAAAATCTGAATTTAGTTCTAGTTCCATTGCCTCTAGTGGAACACCGTACTCTTCTACTAAAATCTGAAGCGCCCACATCGTCACAGGGTCTTCTGCTGGACGCACATAAGAACCATCAGCTTTAAATAACTTCAGTAGATTTATATGCTGGCGATAGTTCTGTGGTATATTCGCCGGATTTTGGTAAGGATTAGTGAAATCGGAGAAAGGCATGAAGTTATTGCTATGGGAGACAGACTACACAGTAGATAAATGATATGCGATCGCGGGCGATCGCGCTTTATCTATGTATGGCTATGTCTTTTTAATTGCATCTTCAATCTCCTCTAAGCTCACATCTGCCTGATCCGATTTTGCATAGATGAGTAGAAGTAAGACGCATTCAGGTGAGACAAGCTGATAGATCACCCGATATCCACCACTTTTACCCGTCGGGATATCACTGTTTTTTGCTCTAACTTTAAAAACGGTCAAGTCTATCCCAGAAATTTGATCGCCGATAAAATTCCCAGCCTGTAGCTGATCGATAATGGGTTGAATGTCAATTTGAATTTGCCGATAGCGTTTAGTCAGAGTTTTGAGACGGCGTTTGAAGGGAGATGTAAAGCGAACTTCTGACATAAATCTAGGCTTCGATATCGTCCCAAAGCTCTGAAGCGGGGAAAGTTTGTCCTGCTGCTGCTTGTCGCACTGACTCTTGCAAATCGGCTAATATTTGTGCTTTTGGCTCTTGTTCATCAATCCAAGCTAAACCACTGACGTTATCAGAATTTATGGAACTTATAAGCTGTTGCCAAAGTTCTACAGGGACGAGTACATCTGTTGTTTCTCCATTTATGTTGGTGACATAACGAATTTGACTTTCAATTTGTGCGATTATCATTATGCTTAGTTCTCCTGTTATGCTTTTTTGTACCAAATCGCTTTTTTCAACAACCACCAAACAGCATTTTGTATTTTTAGGGTTGGACTACGCGTAGACGCGGAGCGGCTTGTCGTAGACATCGCACTACTAAACTATAATTTTATCGGCTTTTTGAGGGTAAATTTTTGACTTCACTGGGAGTATCACAACCCACATTCCGCACACCCAAAGTGTCAAACAAAACTCCCAAGAGAAAAAATCGGGGATTGCCAATTTAATTAAATCAACCTAACGAGGAAGACGAAATCCCCAAAAAGCTGTTACTTAATAACTAGTGACTTTTTGCCAAACATGATTTTGATAGCAGACGAATTGTGATGAATACAGCTAATTTTCCGTGGCTGACGACGATTATTCTGTTGCCGATAGCCGCTTCACTACTGATTCCCGTCATCCCAGATAAAGAAGGCAAAACAGTGCGCTGGTACTCCCTCATCGTAGGGCTGATCGATTTTGCACTAATTGTTTATGCTTTTTATACTGGGTATGATTTCTCCAATCCAGATTTGCAGTTGGTCGAGAGTTACCCCTGGGTACCCCAACTAGATTTGAATTGGTCAGTAGGGGCAGATGGCTTATCTATGCCCCTAATTATTTTGACTGGATTCATTACCACGCTGGCGATTTTAGCAGCTTGGCCTGTTACCTTCAAGCCGAAGCTATTTTACTTCTTGATTTTGGCGATGTATGGCGGTCAGATTGCCGTGTTCGCTGTCCAGGATATGCTGTTATTTTTCCTGGTGTGGGAACTGGAACTAGTACCGATATACTTTCTGCTGTCGATTTGGGGAGGCAAAAGACGGCAGTATGCAGCGACTAAATTTATTTTATACACAGCAGGCGGTTCGCTGTTTATTTTGCTGTCTGCCCTGACAATGGGATTTTACGGCGATACGGTGACGTTTGACATGCGATCGCTCGGCTTAAAAGACTTCGCCCTCAATTTCCAACTTGCCGTCTATGCTGGCTTCCTGATTGCCTACGCCGTCAAGTTGCCGATTATTCCCTTGCACACCTGGCTACCTGATGCCCACGGTGAAGCTACAGCACCTGTACATATGTTATTGGCGGGTATTCTTCTGAAAATGGGTGGTTACGCCTTAATTCGGATGAATGCTCAAATGCTCCCCGATGCCCACGCTCTTTTTGCACCAGTGTTGGTAGTTTTGGGGGTAGTTAATATCATCTACGCTGCCTTGACATCCTTTGCCCAGCGCAATCTGAAGCGAAAAATTGCCTACTCCTCAATTTCTCACATGGGCTTTGTGATGATTGGTATTGCCTCCTTCACCGATTTGGGATTGAGTGGAGCAGTGTTGCAAATGGTTTCCCACGGGTTAATTGGGGCGAGTTTATTCTTCCTGGTTGGCGCAACTTACGATCGCACACACACCCTGATGTTGGATGAAATGGGTGGTGTTGCTAAGAGAATGCCGAAGATTTTCGCCATGTTCACCACCTGTTCAATGGCTTCTTTGGCACTGCCAGGGATGAGCGGTTTCGTGGCAGAATTAATGGTATTTGTCGGCTTTGCTACTAGCGATGCTTATAGTTCTACCTTCAAAGTCATTGTTGTATTCTTGATGGCAGTGGGAGTAATTTTAACTCCGATTTATCTGCTGTCGATGTTACGAGAAATTTTCTACGGAGAAGAGAACAAGGAATTAGTTTCTCACCAAGCTTTGATAGATGCTGAACCCCGTGAAGTATTTATCATCGCTTGTTTGTTAATTCCAATTATTGGTATTGGTTTCTATCCAAAATTGCTGACTCAGATGTATGACGCGACAACTGTACAATTGACGGCAAGATTGCGTGATTCCGTGCCAACATTAGCACAGCAAAAAGACGACACACTAAAGGTTTCTTTGAGTGCGCCCAAAATTGCTAATTAAGTTGCGATCGCTAGTTTAGTTTAAATATTGATTGCTTTAAGGGCGGGTTTTATACCTGCCCTTTTTGTTACTCACTCGTAACTTTTTATTCAGTAAGGTAAAAAATTATTGAACTGAGTTAAAAAAATCCTCTCTCGCCAAGTGAGTAGATGTATTTTTTATATTTTTAATAAAAATAGATTTTAAGCTGATTGATTTGTTTGCAACCAGTTAAGCAAATCTTCCATAGCAGTAAAATCTAACAAAGCTTCGCCAAGGGTTTCTAATTGATTTAAAGAAAGAGATTTGATGCGCTCTTGCAATTCTAGTGATAATTCTCCCACTTGTCTTTGTAGTAACCTTAAAATAAGCTGTTGTTCACCTTCTTGTTTTCCGCGCTCGTAGCCGATGCGCTCACCTGTAGTTACATATCTCATAGTCCGCTCCTGCTCAAATTGTTTAAACTCTTCCCAAAACTGATTTTCCAATGCCTTTGGTAATATCATAACCCAATCGATAAATCGATACAGATTACGAATATCCTGCTCTCCTAACCCCAAATCATATAGTCTGCGAATTAAGCTAAATTTCCATATTTTGCGTTGTTCGGGTGATGATCGCGTTTGCTGCGTTTTCAAATGCGCCATGACGACAGTTGCAAATGGATTATCGCTATTTTCTAACTCATGAAATCTATTTTCGTAATCTAAAAGTTTAATACTGCCAAATTCAAAAACTAAGCGAGTATTGGGATAATTGTAACTGTAATTGCTTGGCCGCCATTCGCGGTTTGGATCGCAGAGAATTCCAAGACTTATTGCTAGTCGATCAAAGCGGTCAAATATGCGAAAATTGTAGGTAAACATCCGCTTACTAAAGTTATCTTCTTTTTGTCCCTGAATTTCAACATGGATTAATAACCACAGTTCTTCCCCTTGGGTTTGCCAAACTTTAACTAATTGATCGGCATATCTCTTACGCTGTTCAGCTTCACGAGCTATTTGTTGAAATTCTTTATTTATAAATTCGTAGGGACGTTCCCAATCAATTAATGCAGAAGTTTCTGGAAAAAAGAAATGCATTGCTTGGGGAAAATAAGCTTCTATAATTTCTTTCCAAGGGCTATCAAAATTAGCGCGTAGGTGTAGCCCGTCGTAGACATCATCAATATTGGTCATAATTTATCCAAGAGGTTCATTTTCGCCACACTTATGTGCATCCAGTAATCCACAATAATTTTGTCTTTATATACTTCCTTAATTATCGATACATTTCTTACAATCAAGGTACAATCAGATTTGGTAAAACTGCTTATGTTAAACTACAATCCGTTACATTGTTTGCCATCTTCCGAAGAATTACCCGACTCAGATGATACCGCTGTGGATAATGAACTACAAAATTTAATTCCCGGCTTACTGAAAACGATACTGGCTTTGGTTTGGTGCGATCGCTGGGATTGGTTTTTTGGTGTTGACATGGGTATTTATTATGACCCGGACAAACCAGCTATTGTCCCTGATGGGTTTCTCAGCTTAGGAGTTAAACGCTTTATTGATGAGGACTTACGCCTGAGTTATGTGCTGTGGGAAGAAAAGAAGCTGCCAACTTTAGCACTAGAAGTTGTTTCTCAAATATATCGGGAAGAATATAGCACCAAGAAAGAATTTTATGCTAAAGAATTAGGAATTTTATACTACATTGTATATAGTCCTCTTCGGCGTAAAAAGACACCTTTGGAAGTGTATCGTCTAGTTGATGGGGAATATATTTTAATGTCAGGAAATCCCGTTTGGATACCAGAAATTGGTTTAGGGATTGGTAAAGAACGAGGAATTTATCAAGGTATAGTTCGGGAATGGCTGTACTGGTATGACAAAGAAGGGCAAAGATTGCTAACACCAGAAGAACGTATCAGGGAAGCGGAAGAACGCACAGCTTTTGAAGAACAGCGACGTGTGGAAACAGAACAACAAGTCAAAATGTTAACAGAAAGGTTAAGAGCGCTAGGTGTTGAGCCAGAAAGTTTGTAATAGATTCACAAAATTTTGTCATTTTCATAATCCAGTTGCTTATTGAGCTATAGGCATTAGTTGGGACGGACATAGTGAAATTGACAGGCAAACTCTAGGGTAAAAGTAAATTGAAAAATTAACTGTATTCAAAATTTAAATCAAGAGCCGATAAAAATATCAACTAATACAATGACGCTAGAACTGCATTAAGTTCTGATAGCTCAAACCGATAGATATTTAGTCCAATTAAATTTGACTCCAGAGCAGGAAAAGGAATATTTACAGTGTAAATATGGTAAGCGATGTCTACGACGGGCTACGCCTACGCGTCTACAACTCACTGAGCCAGAAATTCTGGACTTCATCAATCATTTAAAGTTACAATTAACCCTTTGCATAAGTTTGTAGCAAATTGACAGGGGAAAACTTTTGACGGTAGGGTAAGCTTATGTCAACATCCCTCAATCATTCAGTCCTCTGATTGGTCGGCAAAAAACTTGCAGGGTACAAATTTTTAATTTTGAATTGTTATAGTGTGCATCTACTGATAGGTATGTTTAACCGTTATTTGAACGTTGCAAAATCAAAATTATTTTGGCGGCGCTTATTTACTGTTGTTTTCACTAGTAGTTCCTTGCTCCCCAACTTTGGCAGCCAACCAGCAATGGCGCAAGTAACTGAATATTGTCAGTTACCATCAGCGGCTGTGCAAGAAAAAGAAAATTTACGTTTGTCAGCCCTCAAAGGCAAACAAGATGCTCAAACGCGCTACCAAAATTTATTACAAAAACAGGCACAAGAATTACGGGAGTGCCGTACTCGCACTTGGCCAAAAATCCAAGCTATTTGGTTGCGCTTGTATCCTTGTGACGTTCAGCCAGGAACAATTGATCAAATTATGGATCGGATTGTTAACCGTGGCTATAACCAAGTTTATTTAGAAGTATTTTCCGACGGGCAGGTATTATTGCCAGCAAGAACTAACCCGACGGTTTGGCCTGCTGTCATTCGCACTCCAGGGGCAGAAAACATTGATATACTCGCCACAGCAATTAAAAAAGGTCGGCAACGTGGCTTGAAAGTCTACGCCTGGATGTTTACCACAAATTTCGGCTATACTTACGCCCAGCGACGAGACAGAGAAGATGCGATCGCTCGTAATGGCAAAGGTCAAACGAGTTTATATGTGGTAGATAACGGCTCTCAACTATTTATTGACCCTTACAACACGCAAGCAAAACGCGACTACTACCGATTGGTACAAGAAATTTTGCGCCGTCGCCCAGATGGACTGCTATTAGACTACGTGCGTTATCCCCGGCAAGCTGGAAGTGATTCCATCGCCACCAAAGTTTCAGATTTATGGCTATTTAGTCCTGCAACCCAAGAAGCTTTATTTAAACGGGCACAAAATTACAAAGGGCTAGACTTGATTCGCCGCTTTTTGAGTAAGGGATTCGTTACTGGCACAGATGTAACGCAAGTTGATAAACTTTATCCTCAGGAAGGAGAACCTCTTTGGCAAGGACGCATTCTCCCACCAGGGCAAAAATCAATCCTGTCTGCAACCGATAGACAGCCGCTTTTACAATGGGAGTTGTGGCAGCTTGCCGTTGCCCACGCCATGCAAGGAATTCTAGATTTTGTTAATATCGCTAGTTACCCAGCAAAACAGCAAGGTATTCCTACAGGAGTGGTCTTTTTCTCTGATGGCAACCAAACTGTTGGACAAGGGTATGATTCCCGTTTGCAACCTTGGGATCGGTTCCCCGCTACATTAGAATGGCATCCTATGGCTTATGGAACTTGCGGTAATGTCAGTTGTATTGTGGCGCAAGTGCAGCGGGTTTTGAGTATGGCAAAACCGGGTACGCAAATTATTCCCGCCTTAGCTGGTAAATGGGGAGAATCCGTTAGTAATCGTCCATCGCTAGAAGCGCAAATGCAGGCACTCCGCAAATTTGCCCCCCAGCTAAAGGGAGTTAGCCATTTTGCCTATTCCTGGCAATATCCTCAGAGTGATAACGATCGCAAATTCTGTCGCACTCGGTAAGGGACTTCCAACTAAAAAAATACTCATCGCTTTGGTGAGCAGGGGAAGCAGGGGGAGCAGGGGAAGCAGGGCAATACGGTTCGTATAAGCAGGGGAGGCAGGGGATGCAGGGGAGGCAGGGGAGGCAAGAGAGTTATTATTAAGCAATTTCTCTTCCCCTGCTTCTCTTCTCCCCCTGCTCAAGAACTGCTCGCCTCAACAGATAACTTTGTTAACCGAACCGTATTGGGAAGCAGGGGAGGAATAATCTAACGATCATCTTCGCTCCCAAAATTGAATAATTTAATTTCTGGAAGTCCCTAAGCAATAGATAGTTCCACATATACTCCCAGTCCCCAATTCAACTTAAAGCCAAGTCCTCTGGTGTATTACAGTTAAACAGCATTTCTAGTTCTGGTAAAGGCAAAACTTCTACAGGATATTGCTGAAGCCACTGCTGAAACGATCGCCCCCCTTGGTTGATAAACTCTAAAAGTTGGGGCAAACAGCGACGGCGATAGAAACCACATAGAGGTTCCCAACCTTTGGGATGATGAGCTAAAGCTGCGACCTTATCATCTCCCACCCTATCAAGTCTAGTTACCCAATCTTGCAACACCTCAACCCGCAATCTCGGCAAATCGCAAGCTAGCAGTAGCACCCATTGTGTTTGCACTTCGGCTAGTCCTTGGGCAAACCCAACTAAAGGGCCGTGGGCTAGAGGTTCTCCAGATAAAGGTATTTCCCGAATAAACTGGCAGCTAGGCAAAAGCAAATCTTGATAGCGTTCTGGCCAGGGAGTGACTACATAAATAACATCAGCACAGCTTTGAGCAATGCTACAAACTCGCTGTAACAACGGCATTCCTTGAATGGAAATCAGGGCTTTATCCTGACCCATGCGAGAACTTTTGCCACCTGCTAAGACTATGGTAGTTAATTCCCTGCGGGTAGTCATGTTAGTTTTCTGGCTCAAAAAACGTAATGCACACACCAGTTACATCAATAATGGCAAACTCCTTCATTCCCCAAGGTTGTGTTTGCAACTGACCGTTGGGATGAATCATTTGTCCGCCTTGTGCTTGAAATTCCTGATAAAGCTGCTCAATACCATCAACTTTGATCCGAAAAGTTGTCCATTCTGCAAGGTGTTGATCGTCATTTTTTTGCAGAAAAATTTCTGCACAGTCGCGTTTTATAATTGCCATAATCACCGGATCGCCTTCTTTATGGATTGTTGTAAAACCAAGTTGTTCATAGAAAGCGATCGCTTTTTCCATATCGCCACCAGCAGGAATAATAGGACTGATGTTTCCAAGTACAGGCGGTTTATTCATGGTTATGCGTCCGATGTTGCCAAAACTATCCTCTATTTTGACTTTTCTCCACTTGCTGCAATAAATGCTCTACACTTTCTGCTGGTGCAAGACACTTCAAACCTTGGCAAACTAAGCCAACGCTTCCCTCTGGTAAATCAGATGTGATGGCAAACACAGACGCTGGTAGAAATTTAGGGATCAAAGAGTTTATTTGCTCAGTGGTGGTGCGAATCAAGGTAGAGTTACGATACCAATCCAAAGCTGTAAATAAACTGGGGCAAGCTTGAGGAGCGCGATGCATGACACTCTTAAAAGCTTTTAACCCAAGTTCCACTAAATCCAAATAATCTAGATTATCGGTGAGTTGAGCGAGGCGGACAAGGTTAGCGATCGCAATTCCATTGGCTGATGGTGTCGCATTATCGGCGTAACTGCGCTCTCTCACAATTAAATCTTGACTAGAATCACTTGATGTGTTGTAATATCCGCCTAACTCTACGCTCCAGAGAAACTCGTTGAATTCATCTTGGATAGCGATCGCTTTTTCTAACCATTGTTTATCTTCAGGATTGGAAGCTTGTAAATCTAGGAGAGCTTTAATAAACAAAGCGTAATCTTCCGATTGAGCTAAAACGCTTGGTTTTCCTTGATAGTTGAGGCGGTGGAAACGCCCATCAACAAACTGATTTTCCCAGATAAAATTTGCCGCTCGTGCTGCTAATTCCAGATATAAAGGTTCTTGGAACACCCCAGCAGCCCTAGCCAGCCCGGAAATCATCAAGCTATTCCAGGCGACAATCATTTTCGTATCTGTCACCGAAGGAATGCGACCCGGCCAGTTAGTGGTTTTTGCTTCCTGATTGTTACGAGCAGGGGGAAAAGTTTCTAGTGACTCCAAACTAACGCCATAGCGAGCTGTAAATAGCTTACTCAGTGCCGTTTCCAGCGTTGCACTCAGTTGACCTGAATAGCGTCTTTGCAAAACATTATGTCCTTCAAAGTTGCCGTTAGGGGTAACACTAAACTGCTGCTGTAATTCCGTTAATTCTTTAGGTGTTAACGACTGTTGTAGTTCGCTGTAACTCCAGACGTAAAAGGCTCCTTCTTCTGGTTCTACCGCCGTGGGAACAGTGAAGCTATCGGCATCTTGAGCAGCATAGAAGTAACCTTCAGGCGCGGTCATTTCCCGCTTCAGCCATTGTACAGTACCAGCAACTGCCCTCTCAAAGGCTGGTTCTTGTACTCCTGCACTCCATAAATTTGCTATATACTCCACAATCTGTCCATTGTCGTAGAGCATCTTTTCAAAATGGGGTACTGTCCAAGTAGAGTCAACAGTATAGCGATGAAACCCACCGCCCAGATGGTCGTAAATGCCTCCCAGTGCTAAGTCTAATCCCCGTTGGGTACACACTTGATTGCCATCATAGCGAGATTCAAAATTAAATCGAGTTCCCCGCAATGCCAATTCAGCATAGGGAATCATCGGAAAGCTATTACCTGATTGGCTAGGAGTAATTACACCTGTGCTGGTTTCCCAACCTTGGCGGAGTAATTCTCGGTCTTCAAGCTCATCGGTTGTACCATCTTGCAACACCGCAGATGTGAGCAGCGACTCAATAATTAAGGCTTTGCGTTGTTGTAATTCTGCTTTTTCAGTATCGTAATAACGGCGAAGAGCTTGCAACACTTGCAAAAATCCCGGGCGACCATAGCGCGGGTCTACAGGGAAATAAGTACCAGCGTAAAATGGCACTAAATCTTCTGGAGAAAGAAAAATATTTAAAGGCCAACCACCTTGACCGGTCATCATCTGCAAAGCTTGCATATAGATGCTATCGAGGTCTGGTCTTTCTTCCCTATCTACTTTGATGGGAAGATAATTGGCATTCATGTAGTCAGCGATCGCAATATCAGAAAAAGCTTCGCCTTCCATGACAGTACACCAATGGCAACTAGAGTAGCCAATGGAGAGAAAAATTGGTTTATTTTGCGCCCTTGCAGTTGCAAGCGCTTCGTCACACCAAGGCCACCAATCAATTGGGTTTTCGGCGTGTTTACGGAGATAGAGGCTCTTAGCTTCAGCAAGGCGATTAGTCATGATTAAACGCTAGTAGTTGCCTTCTTTGCTCAGTCTATCGTGTTCCCAGGAATGTTACCCTAGACCAGATATGGAGATTAAGCAAGAAACCCTACGAGTTAATTACTCCTTGAGCAAGAGATATAGCGGTTTTCGTTTACGTGAGGTACAACCGTAGGGGCACGGCACTGCCGTGCCCCTACACATTGTCATGTAATGTTGTACCGCATCTGAATGGGAACTGCTATACTACTGGATGTTTTGGCGATCGTCTAAGTAAGTTGGTGTAAAAAATTGCAGATTTGTAGTCAGCGTTTTAACGCTTTAGCGCTGACTACAAGGCAATCATCTTTAATCATCTTGATATAATTTGGTTTATTTGCGCCGACTTAGTTACACCAGTGCAATTTAATGAAACATTCTTATTGAAAAGTTCGCAATAGCAAGCTCACAATATTATTTGGTGGCGTTTCTTGCATAGGTGATGCTGTCTTTGTCTGAATTAAAGTATTCGGGCTAAGTCCTGCTATCAAATGGAGCAAGAAGGTGATGATGGCGGCTTGTATAAGTTTTTCCAGCATGGCACGTCTCTCTCTGGGTGGATAGCATTTCAATTAGGACTAGTTATTGTAAATACACCTTGTACTATCGACTTACCGAATCTAACAAAAATAAATTGCTAATTGCTGAGGGAAATCCTAAAAAAATGTTTAAAATGTTACTTAAAATTAACATTACTCCCTAAGCAAGTCGGATTTCGGTTATCGGTCTAATCACTACATTGCCAAGCTTGTGCAGCAAAGGCCGAAACATGAGATTGGCGATAGTTAAAGTTTTTTGATTTGTTCTTCCCTAAATCGGGATATTCTCTTAGACAGCTTTTATCGCTAAAAAGTGCCCTTATAGATTGAAAAAAACGCAAGGGAGCTTTAAACGCGCGTGAAAAAAAATTCTTTCCTCCGTGGCTCTTCACCCTGACTTGACTGCTAGGGTATCCTGAACTCTGTCTTTTGACTGCTTTTCATTTCTATTTTGCTAGGAATAGTAGAGATAAACCCCAGTTTCGTGCCGTCACCGATAAAATGTATTTAAAGTAGCCACAAACACGCTTCCATGATTCCTATCGTTATTGAACAATCGGGTCGAGGTGAACGCGCCTTTGACATCTACTCACGGCTGTTACGTGAGCGCATCATCTTTTTGGGACAACAAGTTGATAACAACATTGCTAACTTGATTGTTGCCCAACTGCTGTATTTGGATGCTGAAGACCCGGAGAAAGACATTTATATGTACATCAATTCTCCCGGTGGTTCAGTGACGGCTGGTATGGGCATTTTTGATACTATGAAACATATTCGCCCTGATGTCTGTACAATATGTACCGGATTGGCGGCGAGTATGGGCGCTTTTCTCCTCAGCGCTGGTGCTAAGGGTAAGCGGATGAGTCTACCCCATTCTCGGATTATGATTCATCAACCTCTAGGCGGCGCTCAAGGACAGGCGACTGATATTGAAATTCAGGCGCGGGAAATTCTTTACCACAAGCGGCGGCTAAACGATTATTTAGCTGAACATACAGGTCAACCAATTGAGCGCATTGCTGAAGATACTGAACGTGACTTCTTCATGTCACCAGAGGAAGCCAGGGAATACGGTTTGATTGACCAAGTGATTGACCGTCACGCCGCTGGTAGCCGTCCAGAAGTTGCTGCTGTTAATTAATAGTCACGATTGGTTAATGGTGATTTACCACTTTTAATTTCCTTAAACCCCAAAAACAACCCCTTTTCATTAGTGAGAAGGGGTTATTTGACTTCAAAAGTCGATTTAGAAGTTCAAAACTCGATTTATACCATTTAACTTTAATAATGATACAAATACGCTGGTAAGGGCTTGTCTTTGCCATGCCCCTACGATAAATCTATATGTATCAGGATTTTCGTGAATTGGTATTAGAAGTTGGAAATCAAAATTCTGCTCTTGGATCTGGCTGAGATTGGAGATATTGGAGGAATTTATGCAATTGCTCATCGGTCAGTGAAGAACGCGATCGCTTTCCGTCCCTGTTCTGTGTCCAGCCTAAATGCTCTATCTCGACATCAGTCTTAGCCAATACCTTCTTCCAAACAAGCAAATGCGATCGCTTAACAAGCAAATGCTGTCGCTCAACAAGCAAATGCTGTCGCTCAACAAGCAAATGCGATCGCTCAACAAGCAAATGCTGTCGCTCAACAAGCAAATGCTGTCGCTTAACAAGCAAATGCTGTCGCTCAACAAGCAAATGCTGTCGCTCAACAAGCAAATGCGATCGCTCAACAAGCAAATGCGATCGCTTAACCTGACTTTTCACGGGATGTGGAAAAGGGGATAGACTTTTGCAAAAGGTCTATTAGTCCTTACAAATGACCAATGACTAATGACAAATCAAAATCCCGCTATTGGGTCTGGTTGAGATTGTAAGTATTTGAGAAATCCGTGTAATTCTTCTTCAGTCAGCAAAGTACGCCCACGCTTGCCGTAGGTTTCAATCAGATGCTCCCGTCCCTGTTCTGGTGTCCAGCCTAAACGCTGAAGTTCAACATCTGTTTTCGCAATTACATCCGATAAATCCACGGGTTCAGCTTTCTTCTTTCTCTTTCCTGTCCCCGACGGCGTGGTGACATTTTCTTGAGGGCTGTAATTCCGAGGTGTAAATGGTGTGACATTATTAGCAGAAATTCCTGGAAAGCTTTGATTTTCCACCTGGTTATCAAAGGTTATTTCCAAGTTCTCAACCGGGGGATCAAATTCTAGCTCCCGATTAACGGGAACAGGAAAGTTTTGACCTAAATCTGGGCTATAGGTATCGCTTGCTACGGGTGCAGCATTGCTGTAGCCGTACTGTTCATTAGTGCTTGTTACTACTTCTGGTTTGATGTTCCGTCCTTTAGAAGGCGGTATAGATATTTCTTTATCGCTAACCCCTGACCACTGATTATCCACAAACTCCTCATTTTTTCCAGAGGAATAGGCAGCAGGCTCACTTAATCCACCTTTGGTATTTAAAGAAGGATTTAGGTGTGTTGGGGAAATTGGATTTGAGGTAAATGCCACTGATTCTGGTGGCGCATTTGTAATACCCAAAACTATTAGCGCTCTAGTTCTGGCTTGGTCTTCTGCTGCTTCTACTGTTTCTGCTGCTGCCATACCCGTAGCACGGGTTACGCCTTCAATTTGCACGCTTGCCCGGACTATATATTTTCCTTGAAAAATTTGCACTAATTCAGAAATCAAACTGCCCTTGGGATACAAGCTCTGGAATTGAGCCAACATAATACTGCTACCAATCTAAATCTGTTGAGGACTGGGGACACTTCGACAAAGCTCAGTGAACACTGGGGACTGGAAACTGGGAAAGAATTATTTTAATCCTAATCCCTAGTCCCCAGTCCCTTTTAAAGTAATATTTTTGCTTTGCCTTGTGTCCCAATTGTAGCAGTAGCTCTTTTTTGACGAAATTTTTAACGAGTGCTAGCTTGTCTGGGTAGTATTGCCTGCAATGCTATACTAATTACCCAACTCAATATCTAGAACTATTTTCTGGAAGTGCGCTCTAAATCTACAATAATGAAGATAAGGTTCGCCCTCACTGCTTATTAAACTGCTTACCTAATTGTTACCGATTCTACATGTGGGAAAATTGGGTTCACCGGCAGTTCCTCCTAGTTAAAAATCAGAGTCTAATGGCTTAAAATTACCTTCACTCTAGACAATCAAACACCTGTAGTTTCCACGCCACTTGACGGCAGTTGCTCCACTTGGGGAGACCTCAAGACCGCACTGCCTCCTCCACGGGAGACCCCAGACGCTCGCAGACTCGCTATCGCTTTAGCGTCTCCCCTTGGAGAAGACCCTCCGGGTTCGGCAGTCCCCCAGACGCTCGATAACTCGCTAACGCTGCGCTATCGACGGGAACCGCCTCACCGCAGTGGCTCCCCTGCATAGCGCTTTTGAGCAGTATGGATTCTCTAAACCCAGCTTCTCAAAAACCCGTCGCGTAACTACCTAGCGGGGCTAAATGTTAATCAGGCGTGCAATCTTGAGTTTGGTTAGGTGAAGAGAATTGAACGCAGGCAAATTCTGAGAGGATCGTGCAGTGAGAAGTTCGTAAACGCCCAGAGTTGTCCGTGGGTCGGCTTCCTTGCAAAGGAACTGCGGGAGTAGTTTCCCGCTTTTGCTGGGTCGGGCTTCCTTTCCTTAGAACTTAGGATGCCTTACTTCAGGACAATTAGTTTCCAGCTTGTTTCTGTAAGCCGTGAGGATATACAGAAAAGAACCAGATTAAACAACAAATGATGTTTTGACCAAAGGTCGGTTCACTGCATGGAATTTTCAATCGCTACACTCCTTGCCAATTTCACCGATGATAAATTGGTAGCTCGGAAGGTTTTAGAAAAGAAACTTGGCTGTGAAGATGAAAAAAGTTTACAAAAACTTCACATTGCTTTAGATGTTCTAGAAAAAATCGGTATTTTAGTGAAAGAACGGGGCAAGTACCGTCGTGTCTCAGAAGAGGGAGTAATCGAGGCAAAACTCCGTTGTTCTAGTAAAGGGTTTTGCTTCGCTATTCAAGATGTAGAAGGCGCTGAGGATATTTACATCCGCGAAAGTCATCTGAGTAATGCTTGGAATGGCGATCGCGTTTTGGTTAGAGTTCTCAAAGAAGGCAGTCGCCGTCGCTCTCCTGAAGGGGAGGTGAAGCTGATTCTCGAACGTTCTAACCACACTTTACTGGCACGAATTAAGCAGGTAGAAACGGGTTTCCGGGCTGTGCCTTTAGATGATCGATTGCTGTTTGAACTCAAGATTCAACCCAATGGGGCAAAGTTAGAAGAAGCGATCGATCACCTGGTTCACGTTGAAGTCTTGCGTTACCCGTTGGCACAATATCCTCCCCTTGGTCGAGTGGTGCAAATTCTCGGCAGTGATGCCGAAGCTGCTGCTGATATAGATTTAGTTACGTGCAAACACGACCTTTCCCGGACTTTTCCAGATAATGTCGTAGAAGCATCTGCCAAGTTGCCCAAAAAGCTCCTCAAAGCAGACCTGAAAAATCGGCTGGATTTACGTAATTTGTTTACTCTGACTATTGAAGGGGTAAATGGTGATACCAAAGTTATAGAAAACGCTTTTAGTTTAGAAAAAAACTTAGCCGGAAATTGGCTTTTGGGCGTTCATATCACTGATGTTTCTCACTATGTCCAACCTGACGAAGCCCTTGATAGAGAAGCACTCAAACGGGGTAAATCAGTGTATTTGGGAGAATTGGTGTTGCCAATCTTGCCCCCAACGGTGGTAGAACGCTGTTCTTTAGTCCCTGGGAGCGATCGCTTAACTATCTCTTTTTTAATTACTATTGATCCTCAATCGGGAGAAGTCCTAGAGTGGGAAATTCAACCCAGTGTAATTAATGTCGAAACTGCACTGACTACTGAACAAGCCCAAGCAATTCTTACAGGTGAAGCGCAAGAATCATCACAAGTTTCCCAAATCCTGCAAAACCTCCAAGCCTTGCAAACAGCCGTCAAACAGGTACGGTTGAATCGTGGTAGCCTCCAGTTGAATCTGCCACCTAGCCAAAACGCCTATTATGATGAGGGAATTCTCGGCGCTGTGGTGGTGAATGATTTACCAGTGCGATCGCTACTTACGGAGTTGGTGTTGCTAGTTAATCAACTGATGGCAACTCACTTAAATGCCCTTGGTGTTCCCGCTATCTGGCGAGTCCAAGGTACTCCCGATGTTGAAGATGTCCAGGAAATGCTGAAATTGGCAGTCAATTTAGGCGTTGACCTCACACTAGATCCAGAAGTCGATATTCAACCCTTAGATTATCAACATTTGACCACAGCTTTTGGCGAATCTCCCTCTGAGCAAGTTCTTACTTACTTATTACAAGATACGCTTAAGCCATCTGCGTACAGCACCACCAAAGGATCTCACTTTGGTCTAGCACTAGCGCAATATGTCCACTTTAGCGCTCCCTTGCGACGTTACCCAGATTTGCTCATGCAGAGAGTGTATTACGCGCTACTGGAAAACGGACGCGATCGCCGCAATACCCGTGTAAGAGAGCGGGTTAACCTGCGCCACTCCTCTAGCCATGAGGAAATTAACTGGAACGTTTTACCCCCAGAATTGCAACAAGAACTGCAAAGCGATTTAACTAGGGTAATTGTCCAAATCAACGACCGAGAAAAAGAAGTCCAAGAAGCCGAAGCCGATTTAGCTGGACTGCAAAAAGCCCAACTGATGAAGCAACGCATTGGTCAGGTATTTCAAGGCGTGATTACCGGGGTTCAATCCTACGGTTTCTTTGTGGAAATTGAAGTATCAGCAGCCGAGGTAGAGTCCAGCAGTAATCCTGGTGTGCCTTTGAGGGTAGAAGGATTGGTACACGTCAGTTCTCTCAAAGATGATTGGTATGAATATCGCGCCAGACAACAGGCACTGTTTGGTCGCAAAAATCGCGCTTCTTATAGATTAGGCGATCGCGTCGCCGTCCAAGTTAAGAGTGTCGATTACTACCGTCAGCAAATTGATTTGGTAACAGTCGGCAGTGATGGTGTAGCTAAAGGATTAACTGGCAATGATTCCAGTGAAGAGCTTTCAGACCTGTACTTACCAAATGACATTGAGCCTGATGACCTAGATCCTTACTCTGAGGATGAGTAAAATAAACTAAACCCTACGTGTCAAATAACACTAAACCTTTAATTTTAGGCGTATCGGGCGCATCTGGTCTGATTTACGCTGTTCGCGCAATCAAATTTTTGCTAGAAGCAGACTATAGCATTGAATTGGTTGCCTCTAAATCAACATACATGGTTTGGCAGTCAGAACAGGAAATTCGGATGCCACCAGAACCAACCGGGCAAGAACAATTTTGGCGAGAGCAAGCTGGAGTCGCACTTTCCGGTAAACTACGCTGCCATCCTTGGGGTGATGTTGGAGCCGGGATTGCCAGTGGTTCCTTTGCCACTCTGGGGATGATAATTATTCCATGCAGCATGAGTACAGTGGCAAAGCTAGCAGTTGGCTTGAGTTCCGATTTACTAGAACGGGCAGCAGATGTCCAACTCAAAGAAGGGCGAAAGCTGGTCATTGTCCCGCGTGAAACCCCTTTTAGCCTCATCCACCTCCGTAATTTAACCTCTTTAGCAGAAGTTGGAGTAAGAATTGTCCCCGCGATTCCCGCCTGGTATCATAATCCCCAAACCATTGAGGATTTAGTTGATTTTGTAGTTGCCCGTGCTTTAGATCAACTAGATATTGACTGCATCCCAATTCAGCGGTGGCAAGGTCGTCGCTAACGCCCTCTGTGGATTTATTGTAAATTTCACAATAGTCCTAAAAAGGTAATGATAGAGATGGCTGATAGTGTCAGTAGTCAGTGAAGAGTAATCGGAGGTAGAAGGCAGGAGGCAGGATAGCGCAGCGTTAGCGAGTCCGCGAGCGTCGGCAGAAGGCAAGAGTAAACCACGTTTAAAAGCAAAGCGTGGGATTGAAGCAAGAGCGGAGGTGGAGCGGTTTGTCTGGGTGTTTTGTATCGCACTCCGTGCCGCTACACTAACGCGTTATGTATTGTCTCTACCAGTATCTTCTTTTTAAACTGGGTAAATAACCCAGAACTATGGTTCCTGAGCTTGTCGTTGGCACAGCCTCTTGTAGACAAAGAAAGTAATCTGCCTCCTACCTTGCCTCTTGCCTTCTCTCATAACTGACCACTGACAACTGACCACTAATAATTGACAACTGACAAAATTGCTATGGCTGTAATTCGCTTAATTCTATTGGTGGCAGTACTGGGAGGACTAACGCTGTTGTTAGTTCAAAATTTCTCACCTGCCCTATCGCTAGTATTTTTGGGCGTGCAAACTCAACAATTACCACTAGCGATATGGATTTTGTTCAGTACTGCCACTGGTGCTTTCACATCTATATTGATTGCTACCTTGTTTAACTTAGCCAATTATTTTGGGGGAGGACAACGCCAAACTTCTAACAGAGCAACCGCCGCTTCAACTCGTGCGAAGGCAACTCAAAGAGAAGAACCGACATCTCGTCCTGCCAGTCCTCCACCAGCAGCTAGTAAAAATGAAGAGTCTAGCAGTGATGTATTTGATGATTGGGAAACAAATGGCAATAGAGATGATGATTGGAACTTTGATGAAAAGTCAGAGTCAGCAGCTACTCCTAATCCTCAAGCTCAACAGCCTAAAGATTCAACAAATTACGAACGTCAATCAGAAGCCAAAAGCAGTTCTCGGTCTGGTTCAGTTTACTCTTACAGCTACCGAGAACCAAAAAATACGGCTGCGGGAAAAACTGAATCTGTTTATGATGCTGATTACCGGGTAATCATCCCCCCTTATCAGCAGCCGACTACCAATCAAGCCAATGATGATGATGATTGGGAATTTTTTGATGATGATGATTTTGAGGATGATGGTAAACGCCCCCGTCGATGAGATGTAGCAGGCTACGTCTTTACTTGATGCCACACCGCTCTCTAGACTCCTGCTTGACCTTACCAGTCATGGCAGCTTCTTGTAAAGTCATGAAAGCATTAAAATCTTCTAAGTCATATCGGGTTGTCAACAGTTGTCGTAGTTGATTTTCAGCTTCCACTGTCAAATAGCCAGTTGCTAAAGCTTTTTGTACAACGTCACGAATTCGAGTCATGGTTGACACCTCATCCATCCTATATTTATTCATCAGGCTTATTGGGGTGAAATACGCAGTAGTTTTTGTGCCGAAACTTCAACTTGGTAAGGTTTTTTTGAGCGATCGCAGGAAATAAGTCATTATTTACACCTTTAGAGGAAACATTTAAGTAGGTGGGCTTGTTATAACTGAACTTTTAGAATAATGACCCTGTACTAGTAAAAACACAGTATTATGTATACTTAAAATTACTCACCAGAGGGAAAATTCGGATTATTTAAATAGACAGATATTGTTTGGATAAAGTTTCAAACAAGCTATATTAATTTTTTTGTTAAGCCTAGCGATCGCTAGGCAGCAATTACAAAGTTACTTCAGGGCAATTACTATATTCCTTACAAATTCTTCATTTATTACTCATGGGAATTTCACATAAAAATCGTTAATCTATTGCAGAAGTTACTTTCAATAAATTAATAAGAGTAATATCAGCAGTTAATTAAACTCAAATAGAAGATAAATTTGTAGAAATTAAAAACAATATTTATAGAGAAATTTAGGCTTGCAAAGGAAAAAGCCTTGATGCCCGTTTAAAATCAATTACTGAGATGTTTGCTTTGCGATCGCTTTTCCAGTGTTGTGTAGTATCAAATGTGTTGGCGCAGGCAAACTCAGGCATTTCTTGAATACGCACGTATGAGTCGTTAAGTTTATAATTGGAAATTGTGACTCAGCACTCAGAATTGGAGCGAAGCAACTGGTGAGCAACTTATTACAAGGAGTCAACCTTTACTTAATTGGGATGATGGGCGTTGGTAAGACGACAATAGGGCGCTTACTGGCAAAGGAATTGGGTTATGGGTTTGTGGATACCGACGATGTTATTGCCCAAGCAACAGGTAAATCTATCAATCAGATATTTACCGACGAAGGTGAAGCAGGGTTTCGCCAGTTAGAAAGCGACGTACTTTCACAAGTTTGTGCTTTTACAAAGTTGACTATCGCAACTGGTGGGGGCATTGTACTCCGGCGAGAAAATTGGGGTTACTTGCACCACGGTTTGATAGTGTGGCTAGATACGCCGGTGGAGATAATTTACAGCCGTTTAGCTGAAGATACCACAAGACCACTGCTGCAAGATGCTGATCCTAAAGGGAAATTGCGATCGCTCCTCGAACAACGAACACCACTTTACTCTCAAGCCGATTTGCACATCACCGAAAGAGAGGGAGATACACCTGAAGATGTTGCCAAGCTAGTACTTGAGGGAATTCCTAGCATTCTCAAAACACAAGTTTCTTATTAGGGACTTCCAGAGAATAAATTACCCAATTTATTCAAATGATATTTTTCTTTTCCCCCAGCCCCTTGCTCACCTGCCTACACAGATTGATTATTTTTTTAATTGGAAGTCCCTTAGCTGGCAGAAATATGTGATGGCTTCACAGGAATTTAGTTTGATACTAAATTTTTCAGTCAAGGTAATATCAATCAACTAACAGCTTGCTTGAGAGCGAATTTTTTGTAAGTAAGATATTTGAGATTTATTCTTTAGGCTTGTTCATAGAGTTTTCTTAGAGAATACTTGATCTGGATAACAGCTTGCACTTATTCCAGCAGGTTTTTTGAACATTTTTCCATAGGATGTTATACCAACTATATTTTTGGGAACTCTTAACTTTGAGTATAGTTTTCCCACAGTTAGATTGGTAAGTCATGAAAGTTGCCCAGATTATTGACACATTAAGTATCTGGTGGAAGCAAAATTTGAGGTTAGGTATTAAGCCTGCCTTTTTCTGTTTGTTTGCGATCGCCCTTTCCCTGACTTTTGTGATCAATGCCTGTAGTCTTGGGCAAAACCAATCTCTCAAACCGCTCCGGGTAGGAATTACAAGCTGGGTAGGATTTGACATTGCACTTTATGCCCAACCCTCACATATCTTCAAGCAGCGCGGGCTAGAAGTTGAATTTGTGCGATTTGATAACCAGCAAGATTCCAGTCGGGCTGTTATGCAAGGAAGATTAGATGCAGCATTTGTCTCCCTCTGGGATGTGATGCAGGTTGATCCGGGCAATGGTAAACCCGTGGTGTTAATCACAACAAATATTTCTGCTGGAGCTGATGGGATTGTTGCCAAGACAGCAATTAAATCGCTGCAAAACCTACGCGCTAAACGAGTAGGAGCAAAGTTAGGAACCGTCAACCATTTAATTTTGCTGGAAGCTCTAAAAGCCCTTCAAATCAAACCCTCTGAAGTTCAGATTCTGGATTACTCCAATGAAGTAGCAGCCCAGAAAATTGGGACAGGTGAGATCGATGCTGCTGTGCTATGGGAACCGATGCTAGGAGAAACAGCGAAGAGCATCAAGGGCAATGTGATTCACACCACAAAACAAGTAGACAGTCTGGTGATTGATATCTTGATGTCGAGTGACAACATGATCAAAGCTAAAAAAGCGGAACTAAAACAATTCATGCTGGCATGGTTTGATGTAATGCACGCAGTTGAAACCCAGCCAACAGAAGTATTTAACGCAGTTGGAAAAAAACTAGAACAAAGTAGTGAGTCTTTTGCCAGTGATTATGCTGGGCTAAAAAAAGGAGATATTACTTTGAACAAGCGGATGTTTGCAGCAGATGGTCGTCTCAATTCCGCAAAGGCAGAAATTGTCCAACTTCTCCAAGCAGATCCGCGTCATGGTCGGGTGATTCGGCAAGACGTAGAGATTGATCCAACCCTTGTCAATGAAGCAATGGCAGGATGGAAATCATGAACCAGAAGTTATCTAAAAGTAATTTATCCCATCAACTACTGATGGGTTTTGGCATTTCTCTAGCAACAGTCGGCTTAACCACGTTGGGATTGAACTACTTCTTGATTCAATCAAAGCTAGAGCAAGAACTAGAACAACGTGCCCAATCGATTACCCAAGGGGTTGGGTTTTCCACGGAAGGATTAATCGAACTAGGGAATAGAAGCATTATCAAGCGAGTGGTACAAAACTACGCTACACTACCAACGGTCATGGAGGTGGCGATCGTCACTCCCAATGGACAAACCCTGGCTCGGAGTGGAGAGGCATTACAAAATCCGCCCTATGCTTCGATTTATCCAGAATTGGCTCAAGTATTAGAACAGGTTTCTCAAACGGGTTCAGAAACGAGTTTGAGAACGACAATTGATGGTAAGGCCGTATCAGTAGAAATTTTGCCCTTTAGCAGCACCATGTTTGGTCAGGCAAACCAACGCGGAATGACGATCGCCATTCTTGATGTCGAAGAGCTACAACAGCAAGCGTGGAAAACCTTCTCTACCTCTACCTTTACCCTACTTGTTGGGATGTCAGCGATTCTAGCACTGATGACAGTGATGATTCAGCGATCGGTCTTACATCCCCTGCAACGCTTGAATAAAGCCGTCACCGACAGTCAAAGCATTGACCATTTTGTTATGCCCAGTGAATTGCCAGATAACGAAATTCAATTCCTTGCCCATACGATTCAAGCAGCCGCCACACGAGTAGAGGCATACCAGCAACTTGAACAAGAAGTTGCACAGCGCAAAGAAGCAGAAGCCGCTTTACTGGCATCAGAAGCGCAATTACGGCAGCAAGCCCAAGATTTAGAGAAAGCAATCCAAGACTTGCAGCAAGTTCAAATGCAAATTATTCAAAGTGAGAAAATGTCTGCTTTGGGCAATCTGGTGGCTGGCGTTGCCCACGAAATCAACAATCCAGTCGGTTTTCTTAAAGGTAGCCTCAATAACGCAACTGAATATGTCCAAGATTTGCTGAACCATTTGCACCATTATCAACAAGCCTATCCTAATCCCTCATCCAATATTCAAGACCATGCAGAGGAGATTGACCTAGAGTTTTTAGCTGAAGATTTGCCGAAACTGATTTTGTCTATGAAAGGAGCAACAGATCGAGTTGGAGATATCAGCACCAGCTTACGGACGTTTTCCCGCTCAGACACAGAGCATCCAGTGCAATTTAATTTGTATCAAGGACTGGATAGTACCCTGCTGATCCTCAAATATCGCCTGAAAGCCAATGAGCTACGTCCAGCGATTGAGGTCGTGCGATTATACGATAAGATTCCTGCAATTACTTGTTTTTCTGGACAGATCAATCAGGTGTTTATGAATATTCTGGCAAATGCGATCGATGCTCTGGAAGAATCGAATCAAAGGCAAAGTTATGAATATCTCAAACAACATCCAAATCGAATTACGATCAAAACAGGGCTAACAGAGGATCAACAATCAGTTATTGTCCGAATTAAAGACAATGGAATTGGCATGACAGATGATGTCAAGCAAAAGATATTTGAGCATTTGTTTACCACCAAAGGAGTTGGCAAAGGAACTGGATTAGGCTTGGCGATCGCTCGTCAAGTAATTGTTGATAAACATCATGGCACTCTGAATTGTGTTTCTAGTCCAGGCAATGGCACAGAGTTCATCATTGAAATTCCAGTTCAACAGGCTGCGTATCAAGTGAAAGCGGCATAGCGCTATCAAACCAGTACTCCGGCATTTTGTATTGTAATTTTATCAGGCGATGTCTATGACGGGCGTAGCTGCGGCACCAGAAGTTTAACTCAATCACACAGCTAGGACAAATTAGTGCAAATGAACGAATGATTATAATTCTAGATGTTTGAAGCAGCGATCGCTTGCTTGTTATGTCGGGTAATCTGGCAACAGTGATTTATTTAGTATCAGTTATTCCGAACACTACCATCAGGCATAATAGTTGTACTGAATATTGCTCCTTCCAGATTTGCACCATCTAAAATCGCGCTTTCAAAATTGGCATTAGTTAGATTAGTATTACTAAGGTTTGCATAACTTAAGTCAATATACTTTAAAATTGAATTACTTAAGTTTGCGTTAGATAAATTAACTCTACTTAAATTAATTTTTGTGAAAAAGATATTAGATAGATTTGCACCCGAATCAAGATATATAGCTTTTGATAAATCACTACCATTAGGAAAAATAGTTTCCGAATTATAAAATGCTCCTACTAAATTGGTATTAGTCATGATGCTATAGCTAAGATCAGCATTACTTAAATTAGCACCACCTAAATAAGCTTTAGCAAGGTTAGCACCTATTAAACTTGCACCTTTTAAATTGGCATCACTTAAATGAGTATTGCTAAGATTAGATTCATTAAGGTTTACACCACTCAAATTAACATTATTCATGTAAAGACCGCTTAAGTTAGCTCTACTTAAATTAAGAGAGTGTAAATCTTTGCAAGATAAAAGATATTTGTGATGTCCAGATAAATCTACTCCAGAGGTAATTGGGATAGCTTGAGATAAATCAACATTTGTAGGAAAAATTGTTTCTGAACAGTAAAGTGCTTCAGTAAAATTAACTCCAGTTAAGTTGGCTTCGGTGAAATTGGCACGCATTAAATCAGTCTTACTTAGATTTGTATTTATTAATTTAGCTCTAGTAAAATTAGCTTTACTTACTATAGCTCTTGCTAAATTGGCATTACTTAAATCAGCTTCTGTGAAGTCTGTATCTGTTAAGTTTGTTAAGGCAGAACCATGTTCAGCCACGTCGAATTTAGCACCTTTTAAGTTTGCTCTTCTTAAATTAGTTGATTTAAAAGATGAGCTACTCAAGTTGCTTTCTTCAAGATTAATACCTTCTAAGTTGGCATTTTGGAAAAAAATATCAATTAACCAAGCACCGCTCAAATTTGCATTACTTAGATTTACGCCTTCTAAAAGACCATTCCATAGTTTTATATCAGGAAGCTGAACACCACTTAAATCGGCTCCTCGCAAATCAGAAAGCCTTAATTCAACATAACTGAAATTATTTGTAAAATCTCGTTCTCCTAATGCGTAACGTTGCAACAAAATATGTTTAATTGCAGCAGGATTACAATTGTCGTTGCAAATATGACCACTTGGCATAATCGTGTTGCATAAAATAGCCAACCTTAATTCTGGAGAACCACTGGTTTCCGCAATCTCAGCATTACTTAAATTAGCGTTTTTAAGATTTGTATCCTCAAAACTTGTATCAACTATTTCTGCATTTTCTAAATTTGCGCCTTCTAAACTGCTTTCCAATATTTTACAGTTTGTTAATTTTGCCCTTTTTAAGCTGGCATATTGGAAATTGCATTCAGTTAAATCGGTATTACTCAAATCTGCTTCATCTAGCATTGCGTAGCGTAGATTTGCTCCCTCTAAATCAACTCCTTTAAGAATAGTTCGTTGAAGATTAGCCCCATGTAACTCCGCATGTCTTAAATTAGAGTTGCTTAAATTAGCCTCCCTCAAGTTAATACCTAGTAAATTAGCATCCCTTAAACTAATGCCAATAAAATTTCTTTCCCCAGAGGCATACTGTTTGAGTAATTCTTTAATATCCATGACTCAAATAAAGCGCTTATTAACACCACTAAAAGTATCTCCTTACAAAAGAGATACTGCCACTATTACTGTTATTGCTGTTTTATCTACACAACAAGCAATCATATTTTGACAAATCCAGCCAGATTGCTAGAGTCATTGTAGTACAAACATACTTAAATTGGGCATCAGAGATTGTGACGAATTACAAAGTCTTCTACACTTACTGAAATAGGTTTTAACTCTCTCTGTTAGGCTGCTCATGACAGTCAACAATTCTGAATATATTAGGCAAGCTGAAGCTGCTTGTGTACAAGACGTATTCACCAAGCTACTATTTGTAGGTTTTCAACCTCTTGAAAATGAGCATCTCGCGTAACAAGAATTAAATTATACTGAATTGCAACAGATGCAATCCAAACATCATTTTCGGGTAATGGACGACCTTTGAGGCGCAATTTATTTTTAACTTCACCATATTTACAGGCAGTTTCTATATCGCATCCAATGACCGTATTTCTGGCAATGAACTCCTCAATACGTTCTAAATTTCCTTGCGATCGCCCTGATTTTCTTGCACCGTAAAATAATTCACCAATAGCAACACTGGGAATAAAAATTTATTCTGCATTTACCAGCTGATTATTTACTTTAATATCATTTGCAAATAAAGCAATAATAATATTAGTGTCAAGCAGGTATCTACCACTCATCTATATCTACCTGTTCGCAACCTTGTTCAATTGCTTCGCGCATCAACTGAATATCGTTTGGTGATATTGTACCTGCAAAATTTAATAATTGTTTGCCTGGAACACCATGAATTTGCGAACCTACTAAAGTTCGGGCAAACTCCAGCACTCGATACTGCAAGTCTTCAGGCATAACTTTTAATTCTTCAATTAGCCGATTGAGAATCGGTGTATCCATATTTCTCCTGATAATTTTCGATTTTGGTTGCTAGCCCTTCTTTTATAGATTTTCACATTTCTGAGACGAACTAAACAGCTATGGTTTATCAGTACAGACAAACTCAACTTTGGCATCAGAGATTGTGACGAGTTACAAAGTCTTCTACACTTACTGAAATAGGTTTTAACTCTTAACGGCGGCTCCTCATGACGGTCAACGATTCTGAATACATCAGGCAAGATGAAGCCACTCGTGTGCGTGTACTAAGCGAAGCACTACCCTATATTCAACAATTCGCAGGTCGCACTGTTGTTGTTAAATATGGCGGCGCAGCCATGAAAGATAGCGCACTCAAAGACAAAGTTATCCGTGACATTGTATTCTTATCCTGCGTCGGCTTGCGTCCAATTGTAGTCCACGGCGGTGGCCCAGAAATTAACAGTTGGTTAGATAAGCTGGGAATCGAACCACAGTTTAAAAATGGTTTGCGAGTCACTGATGCCGCGACAATGGATGTGGTGGAAATGGTTTTAGTTGGTCGAGTTAATAAAGAAATTGTCGCTCTAATTAACCAAGCTGGTGGATTGGCTGTAGGACTTTGCGGTAAAGACGGTAATCTATTTACAGCCCGCCCCCAAGGTCAAGAAGGCATCGGTTTTGTGGGAGAAGTCAGTAATGTCAATATCAAGATTTTGGACACCCTGGCTAGCAATGGCTATATTCCGGTAGTGTCTAGCGTCGCCGCAGACGAGACAGGGCAAGCTTATAACATTAACGCCGATACTGTAGCTGGAGAAATCGCTGCTGCATTAGGAGCAGAAAAGCTAATTTTACTGACCGACACCAGTGGAATTTTAAAAGATTACAAAGACCAATCTACTTTAATTCCAAAAGTAGATATCCGCGAAGCCCGCCAGTTGATTGCCGATGGTATAGTCAGCGGTGGGATGATTCCCAAAGTCAGTTGTTGTGTGCGATCGCTTGCTCAAGGAGTCCGTGCAGCACACATCATCGATGGTCGCATTCCCCATGCCCTGTTACTAGAAATCTTTACTGATGTTGGGATTGGGACGATGATTCTCGGTTCGCAGTTTACCTAATAGGAGTTAGGAGTTAGGAGTTTTCCTCCTCTACTCCCTATTCTTTGCTCTACCGAGGATAGATGAAAACACGCGATCGCCCGTGTCCGCCGCTAAATGGTCTACGATGCCATGAATTATCTATAATCACCGGATTAATTATGGTTGAGTTTCGAATTGCCGGATTAATCAAAGTTGGATTAATCAGCGTGGAATTTCTCACGTTCTGCCTGAACTGGGGATAGTAATAATTGGGGTAATTATTGCGTTGTGGCATTAGTCCCGTTGCTGGGTCTACAGGCATAGGTGTGGGAATCGGACTACCATAAATGAAGGAACCAACAGCAGGCGATTGCCTGACTCCATAACTACCATCAATCACGATCACAGACTGGGCGGAAGCTGGAGCAGTGGCTACACCCATCACTGCTAAAGTCATACCTGCTAAGAGCCAATTCAGTTGCGAATGCTTGATTTTCAACATATTTTTGCTCACCGCATTTGATATCGGAATTTTTAATCAGATCATAATCGCATCTACCTAGTTAAAATTTTAGAAGTTTATCCACTTTTAGATTGCCAGTTTTTGAAAAGATTCCAAAAAAATTGCTGGCATTGGCAAAATTAAAGCAGTGCTGATTTTTGTATAAAACGTGAGTGCAGAAAGTTTAGAAATTGCTAAAACCCGCTACCAGGCTGGAAAAGTTGCCTTTGAAAATGGGCAATACCGCGAAGCCGTAGAAAATTTAGAAAAGGCCAGTGCCTTGTTAGGTCGTAATTCTCGCCTTGGGGGTGAAGTAGAAATTAATCTGGTGACAGCTTATGAAGCAGCTGGACGCACCGATGATGCGATCGCTCTTTGCGAAAGACTCAAACGCCATCCCCATTTTGAAACCAGCAAACAAGCGCGGCAAATGCTTTACATTTTAAAAGCACCAAAGCTGAAAAGACCCAGCGAATGGATGACCGAAATCCCCGATTTGGGCACTCTACCCGATAATGAACTCAAAATTTCTGTAGCTGCTAAGTCTACTAAATCTTCTGTGCAGCAAAAGCCTAAATCTGCCGAGCCAGAATTCGTTGACCTTAGTCAGGTCAATACCAGAGATAATCGCTTTATCTGGGTAGCGCTAATTGCCATTGGTTTAACCATCTCGTACTTGGTTTGGTTGAGTTTTTCAGGAACCCCTGGCTGATACCAATTTTGGATTTTGGATTGAACAGGGGGCTAAGGACTGGGTACTGGGAAGATTTGCATGAGGATGAGCCAAAGCAAATCTTACTTATATTTTCTTTCCTAGTGCCCAGTACCCAGTCCGGGAGTGACCAAAATTGTGTTCCAGGAATCTCAAACAATACGAAGAAGTCAAGATTAGTTAAAAAGTTTGACTTTTAGGGAAAATTATGATTTTAACTTATTCAATTATCAGAAAGATTTTCTGGCGATTAATCAGACCATTTAGTTTTGTGCTGGCAAAAATGAAATTTCCTTTACTACTGAATGGTCGAAATCGAATCAACCGCGTCTTCCCCATCCGAAATCCTATCCTGTGGGTAGTGCTGTTAACATCCCTGCTACTGTCTGGCTGTGTAAAGTACGATGTAGGGCTTAATTTTGATAACTCAAATAGTGGTGAACTAGTACAACATATTAAATTGGGAGAACGGTTAACCAGTTTTAGTGGCGATTCTGTGTACGAATGGTTGAATAGCATAGAACGCCGCGCCCGTCAACTTGAGGGTAAAGCACAACGAGTTTCCCAAGAAGAAATCATCGTCAGAATTCCTTTTAGCAATGGTAGGGAATTGCAAGAAAAGTTCAATGAATTTTTTAACTCCCATGCTAATCAACCCTCTAAGTCTGTGCAGAGCGAATCTGACTCAGAACTGCCGAAAATTGAATCAAACGTACTCTTGGAGCAGAACAATTTTTTACTTTTAGTCAGAAATCGGTTGATTTATGATTTGGATTTGCGATCGCTATCTCTAATTGCCAGCAAAGGTAATGTTCTAGCTAATGCTGGTTCAATTCTCGATTTAGAATTTAGCTTGAAGACTCCTTGGGGAGCCAAAAATATTCGACTAACTGAAACTGCAATTGAGCCAGAAAAAAATGGCAATCAATTAGTGTGGAAACTCCAACCTGGTGAGCTAAACCACATAGAAGCTGTTTTCTGGCTTCCTAGCCCCCTTGGTATAGGTGGGTTGTTAATTATCCTGTTTGTCTCGGCAGGATTGTACTTGAGATACAATTTTATGCCAGATCCCAGAATTCAGTTTTCTCCCAAAGCAGCAGCTATCCAAGAACAGTAGGCTATTCATCTGTTTATATGTCAGTTAAGCCGATGGAGAATGCATCGGCTTTTTTGCTTCACATTCAGACAGATGGTCACTACCATACCAACGTTCAGCAAGTGCATTGAGTTGATGAAGCACATCAATGAGTTCCTGACCACGTTCTGTCAGACCGTAAGTTACTTGGGGTGGGACAGTAGGTTCATACTGGCGATAAATAATCTCTGCTGCCTCAAGCATCCTCAGTCTTTCTGTTAGAACTTTGGTTGAGATGCCCTCGACTAAATGCTTCAATGCACCAAAGCGAGTAGGCCCACTATTACACAACACCCACAGTATATACATTGTCCAGGGCCCTGATAGTAAAGACATCAGAATACTGACAGGGCAAGCATCAGGATTTTTAGAGACAGACATCGATAAGTTAGCTTAAAGTCCGACAGTTACTTTATGGTAACTACTTTACTTTAGTAACTAGTTACTTTTAGTATCTAATGTAATGCTTTGAAATAGAAACTCAAAATAAGTAAAAGCAGTAAATCCTAGCTTAATCAGGAGATATTTGGTGGTCAACATCCTACATATTGATTCCAGCCCCCGTGGTGAGCGATCGCACTCCAGAGAACTATCTAAGGAATTCGTCAGTAGTTGGAAAGCAGCACATCCTGAAGATGCGATCGCCTATCGAGATATAGGGCGTCACCCAGTTCCTCACGTTAATGAAGCTTGGATTGCGGCTGCATTTTCACCACCAGAAACCCATACCCCAGAATTAACTGAGGCACTTAGGATTTCTGACGAACTGATTGATGAGTTTTTGGCAGCCGATCGCTACGTCTTTGGAGTGCCAATGTACAACTTCAATATACCTTCCACTTTTAAGGCTTACATCGACCAAATTGTTCGCGCTAACCGGACTTTTGCTATAGATGCTCAAGGCTTAAGAGGGCTAGTCGAGGGTAAAAAGGCGGTGATCATTACAGCTCGCGGCGGCGACTTTAGCGCGACATCTCCTGCTGCTGCATACGACTTCCAAGAACCATACCTACGGACGATTTTCGGTTTTATTGGGATTACAGACATTCAATTTATTAACGCTAATAGCCTGAATGAGGGAGATGCCCGTACCCAATCTCTATCAGAAGCACGGGCAGCAATTAAAAATTTAATCACCCACTAGTAATGTGATGTGGGGCATTGGGCATTGGGTATGGGGCATTAAATAAAGAGGAGGCAGGAGGCAGAAATTCTTTAATTTTGAATTTTAAATTTTGAATTTTGAATTGATTACTCCCCTGCCTCTTCTTCACGGTGACAATCGCTCAATTTTCCAAGTGCCATTATCTAAACGGCTATAGAGCAAGCGATCGTGAAGACGGCTAGAGCGTCCTTGCCAAAACTCAATTCCTGTGGGGATCACTCGTAAGCCTCCCCAATGAGGTGGTCGAGGAATCTCCTGATTTTCATATTTGCTTTGAAAGTCCTGCAAGCGTCGCTCCAGGACTTCTCGGCTTTCTACCACCTCGCTTTGATTAGATACCCATGCACCCAAGCGACTGTTAGCAGGCCGACTTTCAAAATACTGGTCTGACTCAGTTTCAGTAACTTTCTCCACATACCCCGAAATTCGAACTTGACGCTCCAGTTCTGCCCACCAAAAGACTAGGGTCGCCTGGGGATTTTCTGCTAGTTCTTGCCCTTTATGACTGTTGTAATTGGTGAATAAGACAAAGCCCCTTTCATCAAAATCCTTGAGTAACACCATTCTGGCTGAGGGCTTACCGTCTGGTGTGGCAGTGGCAATGGTCATAGCATTAGGTTCAGGGAGCTGTGCTGCTAAAGCCTGATCGAACCATTTTTTAAATTGGATAAAAGGGTTGAGGTCTACTTTGAGCTCGCTTAAACCTTCCAAGGTGTAGTCTTTGCGAAGGTCAGCTATGGTTTTGTCCATTGTGATTTGTTTCCTTGCTATCAGATACGCTTATACATATCTTTGTTAAAAATATCTATGATGATGATCAGATAATGATCAGCGCCATCAAAAATTTTACAAATTCTTTCAAGAATATATCTAAAATAGGTTGCATAAAATGCGCCGTTTGGCCTCCCTTCAACGCCTGTTAATTTATGGTCTGAGCGGTTCGATTATCGCTCTCAATGTTTGGCTGCTGTCTGTGCTTTTTCGCTATTTCCAGCATCCTATTACCGTCTTGAGCATTGCGACAATTTTGGCTTTTCTCCTCAATTACCCGGTTAAGTTCTTTGAACGTGCTCAGATCACCCTTACTCAGGCGGTGATTGTAGTTTTACTTGCAACATTAACTCTATTTGGGATTCTGGGCGTTACCCTAGTGCCGTTGATCATTGACCAAACAATCCAACTGTTAAATAATATCCCTGATTGGTTAACGGCCAGCCAAGCAAATCTAGAGCAGTTTGAGATGGTTGCAAAGCAACGACGTTTGCCGATTGATCTGAGAGTTGTGAGCAGTCAAATCAATGCCAACATTCAAAATGTGGTGCAACAGCTAGCTTCTGGTGCAGTAGGATTTGCTGGGACACTGCTGTCAGGATTACTTAACTTAGTGTTAGTCATTGTGCTTGCATTTTATATGCTTTTATATGGCGATCGCGTCTGGTATGGTCTGATTAATCTTTTGCCATCTAATATTGGAGATCCTCTTACCGCATCGCCTAAATTTCCAGAACTTCTTTCTCAGCCAGTTGTTGCTAGGACTCTTCATGGTGCTAACCCTGAACCTATTTTCTTAGTAATGGAGGTTCCCTTTGCCCTGTTGTTTGCCATATTAATTGGGATTTCAGAACTTATTCCCTTTATCGGGGCATCTTTGGGCATTGGTCTGGTGACAATTTTAGTACTGCTACAAAATTGGTGGTTAGCAGTTCAAGTTGCGATCGCAGCGATTCTCATGCAGCAGCTTAAAGATAACCTGTTAGCTCCCAGATTACTCGGCAACTTTATTGGACTGAATCCTATCTGGATTTTTGTGGCTATTTTAATGGGGTTTGAGATTGCTGGGTTGTTGGGGACGCTTGTTGCTGTTCCCATTGTTGGTACTATTAAAGGCACTTTCGATGCGATCAAAAACGGCAAGTCTAGTAACTTTGTATCAACTGTCACTATTGCCCATGACTTACCCCCAGATTAAGAGGGTAGAGGGGTAGGGGAGGCAGGGGGAGCAGGGGAAGATGAACTATTGATTATTGACTAATGTCCAATGCCCAATTCCGAAATGAAAAGTTGCACAATCTGATCTCACAATTCACAATGGTGATTGATTACAAATTTCAGAGGATGCTGCTAGCAAGCAATTCCTGAATAATAAAAATGCGAACGAAGGTATAGAGTACACACTTTGCCAATAGTCAATCAGCTTTTTGTGAATTTACAATCTTTTAATTCTCATTAATTAACTTAGAACCCATTAATGGAAGCTTCCGAGCTATTAGAAACAATCACACTTTTGATTTACCAAGCCGAACAGGGAGAAATTGATCCTTGGGATGTCCAAGTGATTGAGGTGATTGACCGTTACTTAGAACTGATGGCACCGGAGGCAATAGGAAGAGGTTATGAAGCGGACTTGTCTCAATCTGGACAGGCATTTTTGTCAGCATCAATGTTGGTATTATTCAAAGCAAATACTTTGATGCAATTGTCAACAGTAGGAGATGTACTGGATGGCGTAGAAGATGATGCCTTATTGTTGGGTGAAGACGGTCTCTCACATCAGGGTCATCGTCTACCACTAGAACGTCAATTGCGTCGTCGCCCAGCGGCAATGCCGCCACCAAAGCGCCGTGTGACTCTGCAAGAGTTAATTAAGCAATTGCAGATCATGGCGAACCAACTAAAACTGGTAGAAAAAGCCAGCAAACCTATCCGTCCCAGACGTCTGCCTAGCGTCCAAAGTATGCGGGAGGCACTGGAGTTAGCTCACCAGGAAAATTTGACAGAAGTAGCTGGAGAACTTGAGCAGGTGTTGAAATTGTCGGCAAAAGAGCTAAGTTTAGAACAAAATTGGTTAAATTTAGAACAACTTGTAGAGTTGTGGACTCAGACCAAACTTGTTAATCAAAATGGATCTGGACATGAGTCTAAGCGCAGTCAACTAGTTAGCGTTTTCTGGGCACTACTACTATTATCGGCTCAATCGAAAGTAGAGCTATTTCAAGAGGAGTTTTACCATGAGATTAAAATTCGTTTACTTAGAGATTCAGCCAACTCCTGCAAACCTTTTGAGCAACCGATGAACTAAGAAAGGCAAAAGCAGCCCTACAGATAATTTACAGATTTGTACTTCAGCCCCAAAATCCGAGTAAATTGAAAAGATAAGCGATCGCTTGTCATCTAAGTATATCTATGGTTGTAATAACCATTAAAATCCTGTTATCCCTCTTTGGAGGGATGACTTAGAGCAGAAATAAAAACTGATGATTAAGTATCACTCGATAAAAGTAAACTGGCTTGTGGTTGAGGAATAAATTTTTATGAAAGCGATGATTCTCGCGGCTGGCAAGGGTACTCGCGTGCGTCCGATTACCTATACAATTCCCAAACCGATGATTCCCATCCTGCAAAAGCCAGTGATGGAGTTCTTGCTGGAACTGTTACGCCAACATGGATTTGACCAAATTATGGTCAACGTTAGTCATTTGGCTGAAGAAATAGAAAACTATTTTCGTGACGGTCAGCGGTTTGGGGTACAGATTGCCTATTCATTTGAAGGCAAAATTGATGACGACGGTAAACTAGAGGGGGAAGCAATCGGTTCTGCTGGAGGAATGCGACGCATCCAAGACTTCTCACCCTTTTTTGATGATACCTTTGTAGTTTTATGTGGTGATGCTTTAATTGACCTGGATTTAACTGCGGCAGTTAAATGGCATAGAGCTAAAGGCTCGATCGCTACTATTATTACGAAATCTGTCCCCAAAGAAGAAGTTTCTAGCTACGGTGTGGTGGTGACAGACGAAGATGGGCGTGTCAAAGCTTTCCAAGAAAAACCTTCAACTGAAGAAGCCCTCAGCACCAATATCAACACAGGTATTTACATCTTTGAGCCAGAGGTTTTTAATTATATCCCCTCTGATATCGAATATGACATTGGTAGCCAGTTGTTTCCCAAACTGGTAGAAATCCAAGCTCCCTTCTATGCCATCCCTATGGACTTTGAATGGGTAGATATTGGTAAAGTCCCAGACTATTGGCGGGCGATTCGCGGTGTGCTGCTAGGTGAAATCAAAAATGTCCAAATCCCTGGTCATGAAGTCGCCCCTGGCATTTACACTGGCTTAAATGTTGCCGTAAATTGGGACAAAGTAGATATCACAGGCCCCGTTTACATTGGCGGTATGACGAGAATCGAAGACGGGGCTAAGATAGTTGGCCCAGCGATGATTGGGCCCAATTGTTGGATATGTAGTGGTGCAACAGTAGAAAACAGCGTGATTTTTGAATGGTCGCGCCTAGGCCCCGGAGTTCGGTTAGTCGATAAGCTAGTATTTGGACGTTATTGCGTAGATAAAACTGGTGCTGCCATTGATGTTCAAGCTGCTGCTTTAGACTGGCTGATTACTGATGCCCGTCAAACAGTGCCATCACATACCCCTGTTGAGCGACAAGCAATAGAGGAATTGTTGGGAACAAGTACAAATTAGGGTATAGGGAATAGGTTACAGGGTACAGGTTACATATTTATCCCCTGTACCCTAACCTGTACCCTAACTATTTAGATACGTATATCTTCTGAGACTCTGCTCGTAGGTTTGCAATAGTCGCTGAGATTCTGCTAGAGTAATACGCTTTTCTTCTAATGCTTTCTCACAACGCTGGCGAATGTTTTCCACCATATCTTCGGAGTCATACTGGACGTAGCTCACTACTTCGCTCATGGTGTCACCTTTAACAATGTGTTCAATCTGGTAGCCTTTAGGCGTTAATTGGATATGAACAGCGTTGGTATCGCCAAATAGGTTGTGCAAATTGCCCATGATTTCTTGGTAAGCTCCATTCAAGAACATCCCCAAATAATAGGGTTCTCCGGGCTTGTAAGTGTGCAACTCTAAAACCGACTTGACATCACGCAGGTCAATAAAACGGTCAATTTTACCATCACTATCGCAGGTGAGGTCTGCCAAAATTCCCCGCCGCGTTGGTTCTTCATCCAAGCGGTGAATTGGCATGATCGGGAATAGCTGATCGATCGCCCAACAATCTGGTGCTGATTGAAACACTGACATATTGACGTAGTAGATGGAAGCCATGATTTTTTCTAGGTCTTCCAGTTCATCGGGTACGTACTCTTGTTGTCTGGTGATTTTGAGAATTTTCTGACAGCAAGCCCAGTAGAGGCGTTCGGCTTTGGCTCGTTCTCTGAGACGTAATATTCCTAAGTTGAAGCGGCTGATGGCTTCTTCTTTAAATTGTGCAGCGTCGTGGTAGAACTCCTGATAATTCTCTTGGTTGATGGATTGGTAAGTTTCCCAAAGATAATTAATAATTGGGGATTCTCCCTCTTGTGGAGGTTCTGGTGAATCGAGAGGAACATCACTAGTACTGAGAACATCAAAAATTAGTACCGACTGATGGGAAGCGATCGCTCGTCCACTTTCACTAATCAGTGTTGGTACGGCTATTTGCCGCTCTGCACAGGTATCTTTTAACTCTGCCACAATGTCGTTGGCATAGTTCTGCATATTGTAATTTTTCGATGCATAGAAGTTGGTTTGGGAGCCATCATAATCTACGCCCAAGCCACCACCAACATCAAGATATTTCATATCTGCCCCCAGCATCGACAATTCCACATAAATGCGACTGGCTTCTTGGATGGCATCTTTAATCACATTAATGGCAGAGATTTGTGAGCCGATGTGGAAATGCATCAACTGCAAAGAATCGAGGAGGTTAGCTTCGCGTAACTTGTCAACAGCCTCGATTACTTCAGGCATTGTCAAACCAAATTTAGCGCGATCGCCACTAGAAGTTCCCCAACGTCCCATGCCTTGGGTACTGAGTTTGGCACGAACACCTAATATCGGTTTAATACCTAACTGGCGATTGGCATCAATCACCAAATCAACCTCTTCAATCTGTTCTAAGACGATGATTGGTGTTTGCCCTAGTCTTTGGGCTAACATTGCCGTTTCGATGTATTCTCGGTCTTTGTAGCCGTTGCAAACTAACAATGCTCCTGGTGTATCCAAAACAGCTAGAGCAATCATTAATTCTGGCTTGGAACCGGCTTCTAAACCAAATTGATGCGGTTTGCCAAATTTCACTAAATCCTCAATCAAATGCCGTTCTTGATTGCACTTGACGGGAAATACGCCACGGTAGACACCAGGGTAGTTGTAGCGGGCGATCGCTTTAGCAAAACAAGCATTCAACCGCTCAATCCGGTCTTCCAAAATATCGGAAAAGCGAATCAACATGGGAAGCCCCAAGTTGCGCTGCTTCATGGCGTTGACCAATTCAAACAAGTCAAGAGATCCCCCGCGATCGCCCTTGGGTGCTACGGTAACGTGACCAGCAGCGCTAATGGAAAAATAAGGTTGTCCCCAACCTTCAATCCGGTATAAGGCTTCACTATCCTCAATTTTCCAGGAGCGAGGTAAATCTTCTGTGGTGGTACTAGGTGGTAACAGCTTTTTTTGCTTATGATTTTTCACTTCTTTATGTCCATTGGACGGCACTTGTACCACCTCATCTGATGTAGCGGTTGAATCAACACCCATTTCTTCCTAACCTCTGTTTTTCACCCACGAGTTAACAATTTAGCGCATTCATCTGGGAACGTATATGCACCCAAGGATAATTTCTGAGATAAACTCTGATTGGTCAAGAGTCATTAGTCATTAGCCATTTGTCATTGGTCATTAGTGGAAAACCCTTGGACTCACGACAAAGGAGAAAGGACAAAGGACAATTGATTAGATAAAAAATTCATTAAGTTTTTGGAGATAGCTTTGGAACGTACATTCTTAGCAATTAAGCCAGATGGAGTACAACGGGGATTAGTGGGGGAAATTATCCGTCGCTTTGAAACTAAAGGTTTTACCCTAGTTGGTTTAAAGTTTCTGAAAGTCAGCCGGGAATTGGCTGAACAACACTATGGTGTTCATCGAGAACGTCCCTTTTTTGGTAGTTTAGTCGAATTTATCACTTCTAGCCCAGTGGTGGCGATGGTATGGGAAGGTGATGGCGTTATTGCATCAGCTAGAAAGATTATTGGTGCAACAAACCCCTTAACAGCAGAGCCAGGAACGATTCGCGGTGATTTCGGGCTGAATATTGGTCGCAACTTAATCCACGGTTCTGATGCTCCAGAAACCGCGCAACAGGAAATAGCTCTATGGTTTAAGGATGAAGAATTAGTCAGTTGGCAACCACATTTAACACCTTGGTTGCACGAGTAAGATATTAGGGGACAGGTTACAGGGTATAGGAAATAATCTATACCTCTACCCTGTACCCTATTCCCTCTCCCCTCTTCTTATTTAGAGACTTCGCTCTTTTCCGGTTCTACTTGGGGTAATTCAGTACCAACACGCTTGGAAAATCCCCAGCCTAAAATCAGGAAGATGGCAGCAATCATGATCCATTCTGGTGGAACAAAACTATCGTTCACCACTTTCAACAACAAGCGTAAACCCACCAAGGCCACAGTTACATAGCCTGCGTCTTCTAGGTTTTCATATTCGTCTAACCAACGGATGAACAATCCTGCCATGAATCGCAGCGTAATAATACCAATTGTTGCACCCGTCAGCACTAGCCATTTTTCTTGAGAAACTGCGATCGCAGTTGTCACGCTATCCAAAGAAAATGCCAAATCTGTAAATGCAATCACAGGTATCGCTTGCAACAATGAATTAAACCGCGGCCCGTGATGGTGTTCGTCCTTAGTTTCTTCCGAGGTAAAGTGTTGAAATACCAACCACAGCAGATAAGCAGCGCCCAATAATTCAAATTGCCAGAATTGTTGCACCCAAGTGGCAGTGAGAATCAGGGAGATTCGCAGCACATAAGCAACGACTAAACCAAAGTTGAGGGCTTTACGCTCAAGTTCCTTGTCTTCCAACCCTTTCGCGATCGCAGCGAGAGCGATCGCATTATCAGCAGATAACAGCGCCTCTAAAAGCACCAGGATCAGCAGAACTATAAGGGCTTCAAGGCTGAAATGAAAGTCGAGGTAATCAAAAATTCGGTCTAGCATTCCGGGTTTCTCAAACAGAAAAAATTAAAATTTGACAAGAACAGAGATTTATATATTAAAAAGCGCAATAAATTGTCACTCTAATTCAGCTTAACGTGCTTGTGGTGCATTTTAAAGAGGGTTGAATGTATGCGATCGCAGTAAGAGTGGGGTAATTTCCGTATAAGTCAATACACCCAAAGTTCTAACATCTAGCTTAGTGCGATCGCAATAGTCCATGTTATGCAAAGTATTTCCGGTTCGTCTAGCCTCTCCATTAGAAGAAGGATAGGCTACAAATATTAGACATTTTCAGAAATTAAATCCATAACTCTTGTAGATAAGTAGCAGTACTAGGTCTTTATATTCCTGTTCACCAGATGTCTATTTTTCCTAAGCAATTTTAACAATATTTGTATTTTTTTTTGACAATCGCATAAATTTTTCATTAGCCTCTGATAAATATATAGGCTTGATTTTACGGACTGAAATGCCTAGATCATCTGCTATCTCCTTAGGATAAGCAGAAGTTTTATTTCATTATTTATACCTGTAGTTTCTATTGTCAACAATCTTATTTTTAATGATTAATTATGATTTCAATGGATGAACCACCCCTGGCTAATATTCTAGGATTTCTAGCATTAGCTAGTTATATAGTCACACTAATTCCCACAACTTTTAGAATTGTTTTTCCTCAAACTAAAGAGACTGGCATTCCTCAATGGCTTCTAAAACACCGCCGTACCATTGGTCTTATAGCTTTCGTTTTGGCTTTAGGTCATGGGTTCCTGATGGTTCAAAAGAGAAATTTTGATTTTTTAGACATCAAGACATTTTGGATATATGTCCAGGGTGTAAGCACTTTCATCATTTTTACACTCCTTTCTATAACTTCTAATAATTAGAGTATAAAAAAGTTGAAAAAGAACTGGAAGCAATTACATAAGCTAACTTATGTAGCTATGGTTATTTTGATTTGGCATATCTGGGACAAAATGTCAGGTCATTGGACGTATTTAACACCAATTAGTCTTATTGCCACTACCATCATCACGGTTTTGTTTATCATCCGACTTTGGATTGAACACCAGAATAAGCAACAAAGAAACGCCAAAAAAGTAACTCAGCAAGATTTAGTAGGACAAAAAAATAGATAGTTCTATTAGTACAACATGGCAGAAATAACTAATTTAAAAAAGCTAAAAAAAGCTTTATTTTTTTCTGCCTGCTGTTTTCTCATATTATTTGTCGCCCAAATTGTGTAAATGGAGAGTCGCTCTGTAGTGTCAAATCCAATTGTTAATAAAATTACACTAGTGCTGGCAATTACGTCTACAGCAACCTTGGCTGGGTTTAGCTCTTATCGTTTACTATTACCATTTCAGATGGTGACGCCTGGGGCTATGTCCTTGCCAATGATTCAACCTTATCAAACCCTCAGAGGACATTCAGTCTGGATTTATGCGATCGCTATCAGTCCAGATGGTAATACTTTGGCTAGTGGTAGCTATAATGGCACGATCAAGATTTGGAATCTACACACTGGTAAGTTACTCCACACTTTTAAAGGTCATGCTGATGCAGTTGTATCCTTGGCAATTAGCAGCGATCGCCGTGTACTCGCTAGTGGCAGTTGGGATAATCGAATTAAACTATGGAATCTGGAAACAGGAACTCTCATCCGTACCCTTGAAGGGCATAAAGACGATGTAGAAGCGATCGCTATAAGTCCCAACGGAAAATCACTTGCTAGTAGCAGTGCTGACAATACCATTAAGCTCTGGAATTTAGACACAGGCAAAGAACTCTTTACGCTCCAGAATGTGGGCTGGGTAAAGTCTGTTGCTTTTAGCCCCGATAGCCAGAAGTTAGCCAGTGGTAGTAAAGATAACTCCATCAGAATTTGGCAGCTAAACACTGGCAGTCCGACATTAATACAGACTCTTATAGGGCATTCCCAAGGAGTATCTTCTGTTGCCTTCAGCCCTGATGGGCAAACCCTGGCCAGTGGCAGTATGGATAAAACCATCAAACTGTGGCGGCTGGGTGATGGCAAATTGTTGCACACTCTAGCAGGTCATTCTCAATCTGTATGGTCTGTTGCCTTTAGTCCTAATGGACAAACCTTAGCCAGTGGTAGTTATGACAGAACAATCAAGCTCTGGAATTTACCTAGTGGCAAACTCTTTGCCAACTTTGCAGGACATAGCAAATCTGTATGGTCTGTGGCCTTCAGTCCTAATGGGAAAACCCTAGTAAGTGGCAGTAGTGACGAAACCATCAAACTTTGGTCTGTACCTAGCGATACCACTAAAGTTACTAGGCTGGACTTCACTTCAGGAAAAACTCGTTTACGTAAAAACCGCTTTTTTATTTAGAAAAATCTGCCAGCTTTTCCGAAATATTCAAACTGTAATCAGTAGATATATGTGTGACCATCACATACCAATTTCACTAATTTCATACAAGGAATTTATTATGAATAAAGAGCGTCCTTCTCGCCAAGAATGCCAAGAACTTGGCCCTGAAAACAACAAACAACGTCGGAAATCATCTCGATCAATTCGTCGTGAAGCAGCACAAATTGCCTTTAACCGGGTGACTATAGGATTCTTAAGCTGTGACGCATTTAAACTGTATATTGGATATTTCCAGAAATTAATCTTGTTTTGTCACTTTTGGAAAACAATAATCGAAGCCAGATTCCGGAAAGTTGATTTAATCAAAATTCGAGGCTTTATTTTCTAATAGTAAATAAAAATTCTAGCTAAAAAACAGAAAGTCAAGCTCCGAAAAGCTTTTAGGGTTTGAATTATGCCAGAGTGACAAGACAGGATTAATGATGCGTTATTTAAAACCTTTGTAGAGACGTTACATATAACGTCTCTACATCACTTGATGTCTTGTCTATTGACTTGTTAGAATCGTCTGCGTTCACGTAACGTCTCTTTTAGGAGAAGTCTGAATGGGGGAATTCTCGGCTCAGACTTCTCTCTTTGTTATGTCCAATTTAGATGAGTAATAGCTTATTTACTTTTTGAAAAAGCCTAAAGTTACAAGTTTTATCTAGTTACTATTTTTAATATCACGCATAGATTTTAGCTTGCTGTTCTAAACGTTCAATTTCTCTTTTCCACGACTCAGGCTTGTGTTCTCGCTGTTGCAATTGATCTGCTGTAGGATTTCTGGAAGGCTGGGTATTTGGATTAGGCAAAATTCCATTATTTGCAAGCCAAATGCGGGAAAATATCTGCCAAAGATTGGATACTGACATCCCCAGTTTCCAGGTTGACTTTGACATTTATATTATTGCTTTTCATCTGTCCCACAACATTACCAATTACTACCCGTTTTGGTACATCCTTTTGTGCAAGCTGGAGTAGTGCAGTAATAAATAGCAAAGCAAAAAACATTAGTAAACCAGACATCAGATCGCCAATAGACAGATAGATACTAGAGTCATCATCCTCTATAATCTCTGCATCAATTTCACCTCTGATAAAATCATCCATGATTGCTTCCACCATTACCAAATTGGCGGTTATCATGTGCAGCAACTAGAACTTTTGCTGTCTCTAGCAAACCTCCGCAAACCCTAGCCATAGAAGTATCTGCTTGTTGGAAAAAGTCGCCTACATACCACCCAATGGCAACCAAAATAAAACTTCAAAATTTACTCTACCACTAGGCAACTAAAAATTTCACAAAATCTCTGCCAACTTTACCACCAGACTATTTGCTAAATCCAATAACCTGATATCATCTGTATCAATACTATTTCCTTCACCAGCTAACAGATTTTTTACAGCAGATAACCTGTCATTGGTTTGGGAAATTCTCCAAGATTCATCTAAGTTTACTGCAAAATCAAACAGCGATCGCTCTCCTAAATGCTGTCTTACCCTAACAGCTACACTATCATTACTTACCAAAAATTCCTTAATAGTATCTAATTGAAAATTACCTAATACTTCGTCATGTCCCCACGTTTCTAGCCAGTCTCCTTCCACATCTTCAACGTAAATATTGACAAAATCAATTCCATAAGTTAACCAGTTCTGCTGCATTTGTCGCGCTGTTGCTAAAGCTTCAGCAAATGTATCTACTTGATTGTTGCAATGGGTTTCTCTTTTGTTAGCCATAAAAGCTCTAATTAGCACGTAAGTATATAGGCTAGACACAAATCTGAAATATGAAATTCCTGAAAATTCACGAAAATTTTAAATATTTGCCACCAGAAAGGTAATCACTGTTATACAGGGCCACGTTGACTAACTGGTTGACAAAATTAGCATCTTTGGGATTGTAACTTAAGAACAATCCTCTCTCGATTTCCCACGATCGCAGTGTATTTTGCCAAGCTTCGTACTTTTGATGATTCAGTTCTTCAGAAACACTAGTAATTTGAATGCACAGTGGTTGATTGTTACGACTAACAATTAAATCTGTTGCCATTGAAAGGTCGGCTATATAACGCTGCCAAAAACTACCTTCTCGCTGAACAATATCTTGGGCTATTGATCTAATGATATCATTATCCACCTGATTAAATTCGCCTGACATTAATTTTTGCTTCCAAATATAAAACTTGGAGTCACTTGCATTAAACCATCTGGGAAATAGATAACCATACCAATATCTCTCAATCGGTGTCATAAGCTCGAACTTTGCTTTTCGTTCTTCTTCTGAAGGTAAGGATTTGATTATCAGCCAAATTGTAGAATCCGTAATTACCTCTAGCAGAAAGGCAGTGACAAAAGGTTTTGCAGTCAGGGAACCTGGCTTGATATTCTTAACCCAACGATTGATCTCATCTAATCTTCTCGCTAAATTATGATCTATCGAGGAGGCTTGCTCGATAAGGGACTTTAGCTTATCCTTAATTTCTGTTGCTTGCAAACGATGCCCTACTTTCAGAAGATTACGCTTTTTTTACACACTTTTAACTAGATTTTAACTTGAAAATGTCTTTTGTTAATTTCCTGATGTCATTAAATATTCTCTAGGTCGATGCCCTGTGTACGTAAAACCTCCCGCAGTCGAGCAATTTCTTGCTCTGCTCGTTCGGCACGTTCTTCTGCCTGCTCGGCACGTAAACGTTCTTGTTCAGCCAATTCTTCTGATGATAGTATCAATTGATTTTCAGTAGTGAAGAATCTTAATTTACCTTCATAAACTCCCAAATAAAGTTCTAACTGCTGGCTCCACAAACGTCCATCAGTGGTTAATTGAATTTTTTGATACTTACCATTAACTAGATGAAACCCTTGAAGTTCCATTGTTACAGGATCAAACCAAAAATAATCTGGTGTACGGAAGGTATCCTGATAAACTTGTTTTTTTAAACCTTTATCAACTTCTACTGTTGAACTTGACAAAATTTCCACAATCAGGTTAGGATATTTGCCGTCTTCTTGCCAAACTACCCAACTCTTACGGTCTTTTTTCTCGGTTCCCAAAACTACAAAAAAGTCTGGGCCACGGAAATGTTCTGATTTTTTCTGGTTAGGACTGTAGTAAATCGTCAAATTACCAGAAGCATAAAAATCTTGCTTCTCTCGCTACCACAATTTACGGATGCGAATCAGCAAATCAATTTGGTCGCGGTGTAGGTCACTTTCCAAGGGTGGTTCGTCACTCAGTATATCACCAGGAGGAAAAATAACTTCGTCTTCTGAAATACCATCAGAAATGATTTCTAGAGTAGCAGGTTCAGACATCAGCGATCGCCCCGCAATTATACGTTCATTTTACTGAAAATTCGGTAACTTGCAGATGGCTTTGAAAACTTGTAATAACTCAATTGCATCTGGAGATTCACTCAAATTTAATAATGGCATTAACTGATAAGCTGACTCATTGTCATGTCTTAAATAAACAAATTGATAAAGCTGTCCATTAGTTACCAAACCCCAAACTGATGGTTGTTGATCTAAACTTTTAAAAGCATGAGTGAGTAATTGAGGTAAACCCTCAATCACATTGACCGAACTATTTTTTGTTTCAATCACTAGAACCCAAAATGGTGGCGCAAGATTACTTTGAGGACTGTTGATTGCTAAAATATCCATCCGTCCAGTAATTCTTCTATCTTCATCTTCAACTGCGATCGCAATGCTATCTTCCATTGTCAACCGAATCGGCACATCGTAAAACCCAGCTAGCCGCATTAAGGGTGCGATTGTTATAAATTTAACCAAACCTTCAGAAATTTTACCTGCGCTTAAATAGCGACGGAAGTCATTTCTGATTCGCAATAAATCCTGCTGTTCAAACTCAGAGAGTAGTTCTAGAGCTAAGAAGTCTGTGAATGAACCATTGGAAAGTTCTTCTAATTTGAGAAAGCGATGAACATCGTTGAGAGATAAACTGCTAGCTTCGACAGTGAGGGGCATAGTTTCAGGCTTTGTTTGTCAAGACTACTTATATTTTGCAACATTGGCGGTAGATAGGTTGCAATGTAACCTCTTTACATTTCTTGATCGCTTGCTTTTGCTAGATGAAAATCAATGTAAACTAAATAACTCGGCAATTCCTACCTAGCTTAACGAAAATCCAAACACTGTCTAGCACAACTAGGCTAAGAATAGTTTTTAATCACAATAGCGATCGCACTCATAACTAACCATGTCTCAACCAACTATAGAATCAATCCTACAAGAGAATCGCCTATTTCATCCTGCCTCGGAATTCTCGCAGAATGCCCATATCAAAAGCTTAGAAGACTATCAGCATCTTTACGACAAAGCCAAAGCCGATCCGCAGCAATTTTGGGCAGATTTGGCTGGAACAGAATTAGAATGGTTCCAAAAATGGGATACAGTATTAGATTGGCAACCACCTTTTGCTAAGTGGTTTGTTGGTGGTAAGATGAATATTTCTTACAACTGCCTTGACAGACATCTCACCACTTGGCGCAAAAATAAGGCAGCATTGATTTGGGAAGGAGAACCAGGTGATTCGCGTACCCTAACTTACGCCCAACTGCACCGGGAAGTTTGCCAGTTCGCCAATGTATTGAAGCAACTAGGCGTAAAAAAAGGCGATCGCGTTGGTATATATATGCCAATGATTCCCGAAGCTGCGATCGCTATGTTAGCCTGTGCCAGAATTGGCGCACCCCACGGCGTAGTATTTGGTGGTTTTAGTGCCGAAGCTTTACGCGATCGCTTAATTGATGCTACAGCTAAACTGGTAATCACGGCTGATGGTGGTTGGCGCAAAGATGCGATCGTTCCTCTCAAAGAACAGGTAGACAAAGCCTTAGCTGATGGTGCTGTTCCCAGTGTTGAAAATGTCCTCGTTGTCAAGCGCACCGGACAAGAAACTTATATGCAGTTGGGCGGACGCGATCATTGGTGGCATGATTTGCAAAAAGGTGCATCAGCAGATTGTCCCGCCGAACCAATGGACAGCGAAGACATGCTGTTTGTCCTCTACACTTCTGGCAGCACCGGCAAACCGAAGGGCGTTGTGCATACAACTGCTGGTTATAATTTGTATACCCACATAACCACTAAGTGGATATTCGACCTCCAAGACACAGATGTATATTGGTGTACCGCCGATGTAGGTTGGATTACTGGACACAGCTACATTGTCTACGGCCCACTTTCTAACGGTGCAACAACTGTGATGTATGAAGGTGCACCCCGTGCTTCTAATCCTGGTTGTTTTTGGGATGTAATTGAAAAATACGGTGTTAATATTTTTTATACTGCACCTACAGCAATTCGGGCATTTATTAAGATGGGCGAACAACATCCCAATGCGCGAAACCTGTCTTCGTTGCGTTTGTTGGGAAGCGTCGGTGAACCAATTAACCCCGAAGCTTGGATGTGGTATCACAAAGTAATTGGTGGCGATCGCTGTCCAATTGTTGATACTTGGTGGCAAACAGAAACCGGCGGTATCATGATTACACCACTACCAGGGGCGATTCCCACTAAACCAGGTTCCGCAACTCTTCCCTTCCCAGGCATTATTGCAGATGTCGTGGATTTGGAAGGAAACACCGTACCCAATAACGAAGGCGGTTATCTAGCAGTGCGTCATCCTTGGCCAGGAATGATGCGGACAGTCTACGGCGATCCAGAACGCTTCCGCCGCACCTACTGGGAACACATTCCACCCAAGGATGGTAACTATACTTATTTTGCTGGCGATGGCGCAAGACAAGATGCAGACGGCTACTTCTGGGTAATGGGTCGTGTGGATGACGTACTGAATGTATCAGGACACCGACTCGGTACAATGGAAGTAGAATCAGCTTTAGTTTCGCACCCAGCAGTTGCAGAAGCGGCGGTAGTGGGTAAGCCAGATGAACTTAAGGGTGAAGAAGTAGTTGCTTTTGTGACTTTAGAAGGCACTTATCAGGCAAGTGAGGAACTGAGTAAAGAACTCAAACTGCACGTTGTCAAAGAAATTGGTGCGATCGCTCGTCCGGGAGAAATTCGTTTTACAGACGCTTTGCCCAAAACGCGATCGGGTAAGATTATGCGGCGCTTGCTGCGGAATCTAGCTGCTGGGCAAGAGGTATCTGGGGATACTTCAACATTAGAAGATCGGGGTGTATTGGATAAGTTACGGGAAGGTGTGTAAATAAATCCCAATGAGCTTAATAGGGGCGCACATATATGCGCCCTTATCGTCTCTCTTGTGATGCATTACGCGCTAACGCACCTCAATTTATCATAAAGATTAGAACATTATTGAGGGATTCAGGGCGATGAAGGTGAAGCGCAAACCCAAATCGGCATTTGTTCAATCTTTTAGTGGCATGATGCTGAGTATCATCACCGTAACTGGTTTATCACCATTAGCGTTAGCGGTTCCTAGACAAGTTTCTTTGCATTCCCCTGGACAGTCGGTTGAGAGACAACCACAAAAACTAGCACAGTTTTCAGACACAGGGCCATCACAGCGATCGCAGATGCTGCAACAAGCCAATGCTTTATTTAATCAGGGAGACTTGACAGGTGCAGAGGAAAATTTACGCGAATTAATTAAACAATTCCCAGAAGATGCCTTTGGACACTTTCAACTAGGAAATGTGCTTTTTCGGCAAAAGAAACCAGAAGAGGCAATTAGCTCTTATCAAGAAGCCATTCGCTTCCAGCCAAAATATGCTCTCGCTCACAATGCGATGGGTATGGTTTACGCAAGCCAAAGTCGCTGGGAAGAAGCCATTAGTGAATATAAAAAAGCTCTGGAAATTAATTCTAATTATGGCGAGGCACTGACTAATTTTGCACTGGCAATGTGGCAAACAAATAAAAAAGATGAGGCGCTATCTTCTTTAGAAAAGGCTTTAAATATTTTCAAAGAACAGAATAGAGGTGAAAAAGTTAACCAAGTAGAACGAATTTTGCGAGAAATTAAAACTGCTGACGATCCTGGTGTTTCATAAAGATCATATTATTCAGTGGGTAAAGTTAAAAAGAGTTGCTGAAAATTAGCTTTAAGGATGCTTTGCCAGGAGTGTGATCTGATAGATGATTATGCGGCATTTGTCGCATAATCATCTATCAATATTACATCTTCATATATTTCTGCGTAGGCGTAGCCCGTCGTAGACATCGCTTGATTTTGTGCTGTACTTAAATCTGCTCCTCGACTGACAAAATACTGCGTCATTTTGTCAATTTGCTGTTGAGTTTCTAGATTATATAAATATACTGCATCACCCAATCTATTAGAGTGAAATTGCTCTCTATTAGTTAACAATGTTGTTAAAGATGCAATCCCTATAGAACCGCCCATATTCCGCATCATATTAAATAAACCACTTGCCGAACCTGCTTCTTTGGAACTTAATCCACCAGTGGCGATAGAAATTAGTGGTGCCATAATTAGAGGTTGGCCCATTGCACAAATTGCGACCAACGTAACTGATCTAATCCAGTTTCATATCATGTTCGGCAAATCACTTATAATATGTCATTGCGAATGCAACGAAGTGGAATGAAGCAATCGCAAAGGTTTGGGATTGCCGCGCTACGCTCGCAATGACATAAGTATTAAGTCGAACATGATATCACTAGTCATTCCATAGTTCATATAATGCACCAAGCATACTAGCTAATACACTAATCCAAGTTCTTAGTGGAACACGTTCAGGTGGTGCTTACTGACCAATTACACCTGTATTAGCCATAGTGTTTTTCCTGTTTCAAACTTAAGTAGCAAAAAATCTGTTATTAAATTTTATCTTTCTCTCTACATGGCGAAATTGAAATATCATTCTAACTTAAACTTCCTAAGTCGTGATAATCCCTTTTTGCTCATAAATTGGACGCATTATTCGCCTTAAAGCAGGCAACTGCCTGCTAAAAATAATCGACCCTAAAATACAAACTATCCCATCAATAATTAAAGTGTTGGTAGCGCCAATATGACTTGCTAAGAAACCTCCTAATAAATTGCCCACGGGAATCATCCCCAAAAATGACATAGTGTATAAGCTCATCAATCGCCCACGTTTGTCATCCTCAACAATTGTTTGTAAAAATGTGTTGCTAGCAGCAATTTGGAGAATTGTACCTAAGCCAACAAATAACATTGTAAATAAAGAGAGTGGTAAAAATCGAGATAAAGAAAAAGCAATTAAACCCATTCCTAAAATTGCTGGAGCTAAGGCAATCAAATTCCCAATTCCTAAGATTGTTTGGCGTGTAGCTAGATAAATACCACCAGTCAAAGCTCCCACTCCAGATGCCGCCATCAAAAAGCCCAATGTCTCTGCACCACCTTTGAGAACTTGTTCTGCAATAACTGGTACTAAAATAGTGTTTTGCAGTCCCATGAGGCTGACTAAAGCTGATAGCAATAAGACGGATCGAATGGGCGGGAAACTAAAGGCGTATACAAATCCCTCTTTGACTTTTTGTAAGGGATTACCGTCAGGCACGAGATTTTTCCAAGGTTTAACTTTCATTGCCAATAATGCAGCAATTACAGCAATGTAGCTCAAACCATCAATTAGAAAACAATAAGCAGTTCCAACCCTGGCAATTAATAAACCCCCGATCGCAGGGCCAATTAATCGCGCACCGTTGAACATCGTTGAATTAATAGCGATCGCATTGGCTAAATCTTCTCTACGCTCAACCAATTCTGGCACAAAAGCTTGGCGGGCTGGCGCATCTAAGGCGTTAATAAATCCTTGGAACAAACTCAAGGCGATGATGTGCCATACCTCAATCACACCAGTTAACGCCAGCGCTGCTAATGTTAACGATTGAATCATCGCCAATACTTGCGTACTAATTAAGGTACGATATCGAGAAAAGCGATCTACAAATACTCCGCCAAAAGGAGCTAAAAAAAAGCTAGGAATTTGACTCGAAAATCCCACAACTCCTAACATTAATGGGGAGTTTGTCAAGTCATAAACTAGCCAAATCGTGGCAAGTTGCGTCATCCACGTTCCAATTAAGGAAATACCTTGTCCGGCAAAAAACAGCTGAAAGTTCTTTGACCTTAAAGCAGGTAGTAACGGTTTTTTCATATCAGGCTTGCTTTATACCAATCTGTTTTCATAAATATTATCTCACCTGATCTTTATACGCCTGTCTTTAGATGTAGGAGAATACCACAGGCAGAAAAAGGTTTTTCAGATGTTTTAAGCCAACTTGATATTACTTGACTTCCACAGCAACTTACGCAGACATCCCCGACACCTGACTTACAGTCCCAGGAATGCGGCTACTAACTTGGTGAATCTTTCCGGCAACGGTAGCGTTGTCTGTTTCCTGATGGGTGGAGGCGTATTGCCAGTAGTTATAACCAAAACCACCTGCGGCGATACCTTCTCTGCGAGACGGTGGGCTACGCCAACGCACCTACACCTAATGCTGGCAAAATTAAACCAGTCGGTCTTTTCCGCTTCGGTGGAACTTCTTTCTCTATCTCAGGCGTGATAACAGGTGCTTCTGCTGTCACAGTTTCTAAAGTCTTGGAATCAGAAATAAATTGTTTTTCGATAACTGGGGTTTTGTTTTGATTGCGTCCGTTAAAAGTATTACTGGCCATGATTCTTAACTCGCTTATTCGCTCAATAATTTGATTGATAGTCTTTTATTTAAAATGCGTAGTATTTTTTGAAAAAAATTATTATTTCCTTAGGATGCGTATTATTATCTCAAAATAAATCTTTACATTACTTCCCCCGGTCGGCTGATTATGAGATCATCATTAGGAGAGGTTAGCGATCGCCCGATTTAAGATTTGGGAAAAGAGTTCTTGGTCAGCAGCGGAAATACCATCCATCGCTTCATCACGCACTGCTGCGGCGATTGGCGGTAAGACAACTTCTAGTTCCTTACCTGCATCCGTTAACCAGATTCGCCAGATGCGGCGATCTTGAGTGTCGCGTTCTCGACGCACCAAGCCGCGTTCTTCCATCCGATCTAGTACACCTGTTAAAGTCCCTCCCACTTGTTTGAGTTTGTCCCCAATACTAGAAGTAGGTAAACCATCTTCTTGCCACAAACAGCACAACACCAGCCAATGAAATGGTGTAAGGCCAAAGGGTTCTAGTTTGTCTGTAAACTTGCGACTGAGGAGTTGTGAGACTAATTTGATTCTGTAACCCAAATTGTATGGTGCCAGATTTTGCTGCCACGAATCTAAAGCTGGGGATTGATTAGATGTAGAAACCATTTAGCAAAATACTTAGTATACGTACTATTATAACTAAATCAATTTTCTTTAGCAATAGTTGCTTTGCATCTGTCTTAGGGAAGAACTTAAATCAACTTGTACTTTTCTACTGTACCGACAAGGCGGTGAGGGCGAGATAATTTAGGGGACTGGGCAATATAGATCAAAGCATAGCTCAAAGCTGGTATTTGGGAAATAGAGTTTACTTGTTGGGGATGAATAGAAAGATAGAACTTAAGCAGTACTTGGGTTTTCTGGTCTACTTCCACAAGGTGGACAGAATGAGATTGGAGAATTGAAGCGATCGCACCTTGTTGTAAAAAAGCTTTCAAAACAGGGTTATAGACCTATGCTACCCGTCATCGCCAAAGCCCCAGCCAACAGGGAATTAACGGGCTGTGAGAAACTTTATGCCAAAGTGGTAACGACTAATCCACACCACAGGTAAAATTAACCAACCCAAGCCCATAACTAAGCCAATAATTGCATACTTGCGGATGTCAGAACCACCCCAACTAAAAACGACAATACTTGCTATACCTGCTATTTAGACTCGTTTATATGCCCTGCTGTTATTAAAATATGTTACATAGTCATTCTTGAAAAATACCTGAAATTGCCGCAATTTTCGGAAAAAGTTCTCCAAAATAAAGATTTATGCAGTTAAGACCGAATCAACGCCTGAAATTAGACGACACAGACGATAAGCTGTTCTATGCTTATCCCCGCTTTGTTACCCATGTTGATGAAGGATTTATTCAACAGCTAACGGATTTATATCGCGATCGCCTCAAACCCAACACCCGGATTTTTGATATGATGAGCAGCTGGGTATCTCATCTGCCAGAAGAGATGCAGTTTGACCATGTGGAAGGACACGGACTCAACGCTGAGGAATTAGCACGTAATTCCCGTTTAAATCATTACTTTGTGCAAAATCTTAACGAAAATCCGCAGCTACCTTTACCAGATGAAGATTTTGATGCTGTTCTCAATTGCGTATCTGTGCAGTATGTGCAATATCCAGAAGCAGTATTTTCCGAAATTTACCGCATCCTGAAACCCGGTGGTGTTGCAATTATCAGCTTTTCTAACCGGATGTTTTTTGAAAAAGCGATTCAAGCTTGGCGGGAGGCTTCAGAAGCACAGCGAGTGGAATTAGTCAAAGAGTATTTCGCCTCACTCCCAGGATTTACAACCGCAGAAGTTATAGCTCATAAGTCAACATTACCAAATTTCTTACAGTGGTTGGGTGCAGCTGGAGGAGATCCGTTTTATGCCGTTATAGCTTATCGTAGTTAAACCAAATATTCACTAGTTCTTTGTCAAATTGCGTAAGTCCTGGTAAAGACCTAAGTCTTTATCAGGACTTACTTACCCATGAATTTAAAGTTGACATACTTTTGTATCTAAATTAGACAACATAAAAATGTTTATACTAAATGAACTGGTGTTGTGATTTATCTAATACTCTGTAAATTAGTATCTACACTGTTTTTGTCCTGATATCATAATAATTATCATCTCTATTTATACTGACTCTCTTTTCAGACTGTGCTTGAATCTGAAACTCTTGAATAATATTGAGTGATTAAAAACTAATTAACGAGCAGTAATTTCTGGTCAATCAATACTTTATAGTGATTTTCTTAAGCTATAAAAAACGTCAGAACGAATCTGACTGCCATTTCGCCAAACTTCAACTCTTTCAGGAGTGACTAAATAATAAAAACTACCATTATCTGCTCGATATCTGCTTTTACCAATATTCAAAGCTTGTATCTTTATAGGCTTACTTGGATCTTGCTTTAACTGCCCAATATAAAATAACTGACCATTTTCTTCACAGACTTTTACACGAATAGTTGCAGTTTCACCTTCAATAATGGTAACTCCATTGCATTTAGTATTAGTGTTTATCGGTGCAAAATCTATTGGAATTGGCTGTAAAGGTGAAACTTGATTTTCTACTGAGGGTGACGAGACTGGGCGGTTCGAGTTATCCAATTGCTGAACCTTAGAACCAGAGTCAACACTTGCAGTTAAAGATGTCAACAGATGAAGAGGGTCAACTGCTATTTGACCATTTGCATGAACTTCAAAATGTAGATGAGGTGCTGTACTATTGCCTGTAGATCCCATCTCGGCAATAATTTGACCTTGAATAACCTGTTGACCTCTGCTCACCAATAAACGGCGATTGTGGCCATAAACAGTAACACTGCCGTCAAGATGTTTAACAGTTATGGCATTTCCTAATCCCCAATTATCCCAACCTGTTTTTATAACTGTACCGGATGCAGCAGCAACAATAGGAGTTCCAGATGCCCCTGCAATATCAATTCCTTCATGTTGATATTTGCGGAAGCCTTGAGAAATAAACCCTTGAGTTGGCCAGATTAAGTTAGAAGCCGGGATAGGAGTTCGCAAAATTGGGGAATCGCCTGCTAACTGGGTTAGGGCAGATGTTGTTGTACTTAATACAGCAGTTAAGGATATTAAGGCAACTAGTCCATAAGTAGGGTATCGATAAACGATAGCTTTTTTCATAAATTGCAAGTCTATTAAAACAATAATTCAAACACTTTCTGATTATTTGTTGTTTCAAGCTAACTCGGAAAATATCAGGATACAAAAGAGGTTAAACAATAAACATCTACAGAAATTAAATATACAACAGTTTTTTTGCATGCAGTATAAAGCTACGGGTTTTGAGGCAGGAGTTAGAAAGTGTTTATGTCTAATTTTAATTCCTGCATTTTGTATTTCAGTTACTTGCAAACTGCTGTATGTCATCCAAAACCTTTGTAGAGACGTAGCAGTGCTACGTCTCTACATTCTTTTTCAAGGCTATGTTTAATAGAGAAATTAGCCAGAAGGATTTTTGCTGGATAGTGGCTCTCAAGGACGCTCATCAAATTTAGTGTATAAACTACCGTTTTGTATCCAGTATTGTTTCAAAGTATGATGAGGCGTATGTAAACTAGCTTTTGCCTGATATAAAATTACTTGACGATGATCTCCCATCCAAATTTTATTAATTGGGTCAACGGATATTACTGTTCCTCCTAAAGAAGCAACACATTGAGAGAATCTCTCAATCGTTGTATATTCTAATGTCTCGAATATAAAAAAGTTACCCGAACAAATCAAGTGGCGGCTGCGAATCCAGCAACGCATTTTTTTTTCAGCCTGTGGAGGTAACATTTTGTTTTTAATAGATTCAAGCTGAATCAGCATAATGCACTCACTGCATATAATTCATCAGCAAAACTTTCCCGTTTTTCAAATCGCAATGGCCCAGGGGTTGATGCCCATGTTTGGTCGTGAGTTCCAACATCCATAATTTTCATTAGAAAAGTGATCTTAAAAAGTAGTTTAAAATCCAAAAGATATCTTGGCTAAAAAGTTATCCTCCCAGTCTATATGCTAGTCCCCTTGACCACAACTGCATTTGGAGGTTAGGAGTTAGGAGTTATTATTCTCCCAATCCCCAGGCCCCAACTTAAGCAACTTCAGTTAAATTTTATGAGAAGGATCTTCAGCAGATGTTAAAAAACTTTACATCATTGCAAGAAAGGAAAGGACATAGAGACTTCAAATCCTTATTAGTATTGATGATTTTGGATTTTTGCATCGTTTACCTTTATATATTTTGATACGATGCCGAAACCATATTTGTTAAAATTTGTTAAGTAAATAATACTTTCAAGAAATTTAAGCTTTTTTTTAGTATCTGATTGGCGATCGCAATACAGGCAATGGTATCGTGATATTCACTTGAGCCAGAGTATCAATCATGCTGAGTCGCCGAACATGATCTCAGTAAAAGCTGACATTCATAGTTTGCAGATATGCTCTAATTATGATAGAGCAACACTCTTAAGAATAGTCATCGGCCCTTGGGCTTTAAGAATCTCCATTTCTGCTGCATTTCGCACAAGTAGGGCACCGGCGAATCCTAATGAATTCACAGAGATAGACTGAAATTTCTCCTGCGATCGCGGTACGATTAACATCCATTCTCGTGTCGCTAACAGATTGTAAGCACCACATTGCTTTGTATCTAAACCTACAGCATGACGCAAAGTGCGATAAATTTCCATTGTTGCTTGGCCCCCCGCCAATGGCGACTCCACCCAATGAGAATTTAATGGTGCGAAAGCATGTTTAAAAGGAAGCTTTAGTGAAGTTGCATTCGAGTTCGGAAATTGTACTGATGTTAGCAGAGGTTCAATCGGTATCTGCGTCCCTAAAGGTGTAAGGGGTAGTGGAACTAATTGCAAATGCTTGTGTCGCTGACTGGCACCTGCGGTTTTGCCACTGTTGTAAAATGCTAAACCATCGAAATCAGCCAAACACGCCCACATAGCCGTAAAATCTTCCAGGGTGAGTAAGCTTTCTTGCTCTTCAAAGCTACGAGTGATCATTAGCAAGTGATAATCAAGAACATTGAATTTATTTAAAATACATACATGACTATCGGAGATATCCGCGACAAATAAATCCTCTTCGTAGGGCAAAAAAGGATTAAACTCTTGACCAGACCTAGCAGATTGTTTTTTCTGTTTTTCATCGGCTGTTTTTTTGCGATTTAAGTTAGACAAAATCCGCACTAAAAAACGCACATTATCCTGTTCGAGAAATTCAAATTCCGTCGGTATCGACAGCAGCGCCCCACATTGTAAAGCATGTTCAGTCTGTTCTTTGACACTTGTCCATAAAGTGTCAGGCTTAAGCAAGATTTTACCTTGTGCCATTTTATTCCTTCAGGCATGGATAGAACACGCAATCGGGGCGCACATCTTTACACCCCTACGAATGACTATATTCCAATACAGTTCAGTTAAGATGGGATGTGATAGGTAAAATACCAGACTCTTCACAACAACGCAATACCTTTGCAACAAAAGTGTCATAAATAATATCTACATTAGTAATACATCTAAATATCCTTCCAGACAGCAATGCAAAACGAATCTCGTGACAGAGAACACCCATCAAATAGCATTTCACATAACACTGCTGATGCCAAATACCAAAATCGAGCGCCCTGGAAAAAGGCTGCCGCCTCTCTATCGCTGGTGCTGCTGGGATCAGGCATGACATTGGCAGGCGGCTATATGGCTGGACATTCTCGGCAAGTGTCTGAGAGTGCATCTAATTTGGCAGTGAGTCGAGTAAATGCCGCTCCTCCATTACCAGCTGCCACAGATCCTAACTTTGTTACGCAGGTGGTGCAAAAGGTCGGGCCAGCAGTAGTGCGGATTAACTCTTCCCGAACGGTAAGAAGCCGGATACCAGATGAATTTAACGATCCGTTTTTTCGCCGCTTTTTTGGTTCCCAATTGCCACAATCAAGAGAAAGGGTAGAACGGGGTACTGGTTCAGGTTTTATCATCAGTGCCGATGGTCGGATTCTCACTAATGCCCATGTGGTAGATGGTGCTGATACAGTGACAGTGACACTCAAGGATGGCCGCACCTTACAAGGTAAGGTGTTAGGAAAAGATGAATTAACCGATGTTGCTGTTATCAAGGTTCAGGCAGAGAATCTACCTTCAGTAGCCATCGGTAATTCAGATCAACTACAACCGGGAGAATGGGCGATCGCGATCGGCAACCCCCTTGGACTAGATAATACAGTAACTACCGGAATCATCAGTGCAACCGGACGCAGTAGCAATCAAATTGGCGCTCCCGATAGGCGAGTAGAGTATATTCAAACCGACGCAGCGATTAATCCCGGTAACTCTGGCGGTCCTTTGCTAAATTCTCGTGGGCAAGTAATTGCCATGAATACAGCGATTATCCAAGGGGCACAAGGATTAGGCTTTGCTATTCCCATCAATACAGCACAACGTATTTCTAGTCAGCTAATAGCTACAGGCAAAGTAGAACATCCTTATCTGGGAATTCAAATGGTGGGGTTAACGCCTCAGCTAAAGCAAAATATCAACTCAGACCCCAATAGCGGTTTGAATGTGAATGAAGATAAAGGTGTATTAGTTGTGAAAGTTGTGCCAAATTCACCAGCTGCTAAAGCAGGGATACGTGCTGGTGATGTAATCCAAAAGCTTGGCGGTCAGGCAGTCACAGATGCCAGCACTGTCCAAAAGGCAGTAGAAAATAGCCAAGTTGGAGGCGATTTACGCATGGAATTACGTCGCAATGGGCAGAATCTTAACATAGCAGTGCAACCTGGTGCTTTCCCCGTACAAGTACAGTAAAAGTTTTGCTATCAATTGAATAAAAGTGAGTTTTGGGATGGGTATTTTGCCCGTCCCTTTTTTTCAGGTGAAAACCCGCCCAACGCAGTGGTTCCCCAACCTATGCCAGTTTGAGTTTTTAGCCTTAGAGGTTGTTTGAAAAGTGTTTCACTGTGACTTTACGCACTTTTAGATCCCCCCTAACCCCCCTTAAAAAGGGGGGAACCGGAATGAAAGTCCCCCTTTTGAAGGGGGATTTAGGGGGTTCTAAAACTTTATGCCTAGCAACAAGTTGCAACGGAATTTTAAGCTAAAGCCACGGCTGGTTGCTGCCAGCGTCCCACTGCCTTACCAATTACTGCTAATTCTTGCATCAAGTTATCGAAACGATCTGGAGTGAGAGATTGGGGGCCGTCAGATAAAGCTTTGGCAGGATTGGGGTGAACCTCTATCATCAGGGAATCTGTGCCAGCTGCGATCGCAGCCATTGCCATTGAAGGCACAAATTCAGACCAACCTACGCCGTGGCTAGGGTCAATCATGATTGGCAGATGAGTCAGCTTTCGCAAAACTGGCACCACCGATAAATCCAGCGTATTTCGCGTATACTGGCGGTCAAAGGTGCGTATTCCCCTTTCACACAAAATCACATTGGGATTGCCAGAAGCCAAAACATACTCGGCTGCCATCAACCAATCTTCAATAGTAGCCGCCATTCCCCGCTTCAAGAGAACTGGTTTCGGCTGCGCTCCCACTTTTTTGAGCAAGGAGAAATTTTGCATATTCCTTGCTCCCACTTGGATCACATCGGCAACTTCAGCTATTTTATCCAGGTCAGCGGCATCCATCACTTCTGTAATAATACCTAGCCCGCTGACTTCCCGCGCCTTCGCTAACAAATCCAAAGCACTCTCGCCGTGTCCTTGGAAAGCGTAAGGTGAAGTCCGAGGTTTGTATGCCCCTCCGCGCAAAAATGCTGCTCCAGCAGTCTTGACGCGCCGCGCCGTTTCCACAATCATTTCTTCATTTTCTACGGAGCAGGGGCCGGCAACGACTACCAAAGGCTGGTGTTCACCAAATATCACCGCTCCATTGGGAGTATTAACCACCACTTCCGAAGCTTCGCCGTGGCGGTACTGGCGACTGGCTCGTTTGTAAGGCTGTTCTACCCGCAATACCTGTTCAATCCAAGGGCTAAGTTCTTGAATTTGTAGTGGATCTAAGCTGGCGGTTTCACCTACTAAACCAATAACTACTTTGTGTTGACCAACAATTTTTTCTGGAGTTAGCCCCCAGCTACTTAATTCCTCATCAATGCGGTTTATTTCCGCCTCTGGGGAACCACTTTTCATTACTATAATCATCTTAAAAGTTCCTGATTAATTGAGTAAAATTTTCTGTAAATGGGCTAATTTTATTGTTGCCTATTGGCCTAATTACGAGTAGTTAAAAATAAAATTTGTTTACAAAATCTATAGATAAAATGTAGCGCTCAGTCAGTAGTTTTACTACTAAATAACTGGATATAGAGTATAAAAAGGATTTTATAACTTTAATTAGCAATGTTGAAGTTATAAAATTTCAACTTCAACATTCACTTCTTTATTTACCCAATACCGCAGTTACCTAATCTCTGAGCGCCGTTCATTATGAGTTTTTTTGCCGAGTTTCGCGCCAAACTTCCACCATTCGTCCCCAATTGGTGTTAAATTCACCCAAACCCAGCAAACTTCCGACTTTTTCTTCATCCCAAGAGGCAGAGAGAACGCCATAAGTTATCCCTAAGACCCCTAAACCAAATAGTCCCATGTTCACCAATAACACGGCGATGGGAGGTAGTTGGATGTCGGAGTAAGTAGCAAGCAGATAGCTAACTACCAGAGTGCTAATGCCCAAAGCTGTTGGTACACCACAGAGCCCAGCTACTCGTCGAATCATCCGCTGGCTGACTACTTGGGGAATTGCCATCTCTTGTTTGGTATAACGCGCTTTTTTCTCAGCCTGTTTGGTAGATTCTTGTGGCTTTGCTGCGGGTTTACTTTGAGCTTTTGCGGGTTTTTGGCGCTTCTTGTTTGGTTCAAAGGGCAAGCGACTGCGTTCAGATTCTTCAGCAGACATAAGCGGTAATCCTATCCACGAATACCGAGGCGAGCAATCAATGCTTGATATTTTTCCCGGCTTTCCTGCGATATATAAGCTAAAAGACGCTTGCGCTGACCAATTAGCTTCAACAGTCCCCGGCGGGAAGAATGGTCTTTTTTATTTGCCTGGAGATGTTCACTGAGGCGGTTAATGCGCTCAGTGAGCATGGCAACTTGGACATCGGCCGAGCCAGTGTCGGTTTCATGAACTTGGTAGTTGGAAATTATTTCTTGTTTCCGCAGTTGCGTCAGGGCCATGATCGATTTAGTTTCTAGTTTTTCTAATTGTATGCAGCAGTCTCCTATAATATCACAGCCCTCAGGCTGGATGTGGAATGACCTTCCATTGTCACAAGTTGTATTTTTTGATACAAATTGTTGAGATATTATTCTTGATTTGGTTCATTTAAAAGGTATCTTGGGAACAGGCTCTACTTTTACAATTGTCTTCCCCTTAGAAGTACCGAAAGAGGTTGCATCGGATGAATCAAATTCTCATCGCTGAAGATGAACCCCGCATAGCGGCTTTTATTGAGAAGGGATTGCGTTCTCATGGTTTTACGACTGCTGTAGCAGCTGATGCCTACTCAGCGACTAACATGGCATTAAGTAGCGGTTTTGATTTGATGATTTTGGATTTGGGGCTTCCTGGTAAAGATGGCTTGGATGTATTAGAAGAATTACGGGGACAAGGGGAAATTTTGCCAGTGATTATTTTGACTGCTCGTCATGACATTCAAGATAAGGTTGCAGGGTTTGAAGCAGGTGCAGATGATTATGTAACCAAGCCTTTCCGATTTGAAGAATTGTTAGTACGGGTAAAAGCTCGGTTGCGCCATAGCGGTGGTAGGCAAGCTATGGAACAGATGGTAATTAAGGCGGGAAACGTGGTTTTAGACTTGCGATCGCGTAAAGTAAAAGTGGGTCAAAACACCGTAGAGTTGCCTGCACGAGAATTTACCCTAGCAGAAACTTTCTTTCGCCATCCTGGACAAGTTTTGAGTCGTGAAAAATTATTAGATAGGGTATGGGGTTACGACTATGATCCAGGCTCAATGGTGCTATCTCCAGCCTCATGTGCCCCTTATAGTAGTAACTCTTTGCCTTCTCGTTGAGCAAGTTGGTGACTATCTGCTCATACTCCTGCCAAGAAGCACAAATCCATGTATCTGTCGGTAACTTGGTCTGAGTTTCACTCATTGTCTAACCCTTCTGCGTTCTGTTTCTGATAGTAATCAAATCTCCTAGCTAAATCAGTAGGTAGTTTTTGCCATTCTTCATTAGGGACTTGGGCAGAGATTTCAGCTACTAGTTCCCAAATAGGCACAGCATCTGGGTCAAAAGACAGTTTATTTAATTTGGATATCTCGCTCAAGTTGATGGTAGTTGACAGGTTTTCAGAACCATCTGATGGAGATATCGGCGTATGTTCCGGTTGAAAATTTTGTTCTTCCATATCTGAGTTTGGATGATCAGGGTTGAAAGGCGATCGCTGCTTGAAAAAACTAACCTAGAATTTTCCCTTTCAACAGGGAGGACAACATATAGCTTATCCTCTTGCAATTATTGTTATATTCGCACTTCTTTACCTTTCTCACTTCGGCCAAGTGTAAGTGGATTGCTTGACTTTTTCATAATTAGTATCTAAGGGATTCATCAGTGTATTTCTCCGCTTGCCATACTGGAAGCTCTATAATTAGAGGCTAATTCTCAGGATGCCCCTTTCACAGTAGTTATACACAATCTTCTGTAAATAAACCTTTCAATATCAAGCTTTTACTAAATTCCTTAGCTTCGACTCCTAAAATATTAAGAATTTAGCTCAAATTTTATACTGCTGAATCTCAAACATTAAGCTCTTATCTCGAACATTGAGCCTCTGAACTCGGAAGTTGCACCTTTTTACTCGAACGTTGAGCCTCTGAACTCGGAAGTTCCACCTTTTTGCTCGAACGTTGAGCTTTTGAACTCGGCAGTCCGACCTTTTTGCTCGAACATTGAGCCTCTGAACTCGGAAGTTCCACCTTTTTGCTTGAACGTTGAGCCTCTGAACTCAAAAAATAAAGCTCAGAACTCGAAATGTCGTGCTTTTAACTCCAACATTCAAATTCTGAGCTTCAACGTTGCATCTTTTAAGTGCAAGTACTGAGCTATTTTCTACAACGCTGCTTTTTGAGACTTTGATTTTCCAGGTTTACGAGCAAATCGTTGTCCCATTTCCACAACCACTGCATCTAAACCCGCACCCTGTCCACTGGCTTTGGCGTAGTTATACACCTGCAACGCGGCTGCATAAGCTTCACTACCCACTGCAAGAGATGTATCATCCACTAACTCTTGTAACTGCGTCAACGACAACAACACCGGATACAACGCTTCAAATAATTGCACGTCCTTCCGCATCTCTTCCAAGTCGAACGATCGCGGTAAAAACTCTGGATTCTGCGCCGCCACCTCTAATGCTTTACTGACAAACGCCCGACTCTTATCGCCCATCTTGGGTAAAGTCTTGCGATCATCGGCACTCAAATCAACCAAAAATGGTAGCTTTTCTTTAATGGTGCTAATGGCTTGCAGCACAGCATCTCTATCTGTTTGTGCCAGTGTTGCACTAATTGGGGTCGTAGGCATAGAAATCCCTCTCCAGTAAGTTTCCTAAATTTAGAGTTCCCACGTATACAACCAAAATCAATGCAATACGCTTACTTTGCTTAAGACTTGATCCTCTCTAACCCTCCTTAAAAAGGAGGGAATTAGAGCAAGCCTTTAATTAAGCCCCCCTTTTAAAGAGGGTTGGGGGGATCTTTCGGGATCATCGTAACAATGACTGATTAGGTGTTAACTTGCTCTCAAAACGGCTGTAAACAACTTGTGTTGGATACCAAGAAGAAAACCAGTATAAATCTTGAATAACTTTGCAATAATTACTCCCATCTACTAACTCAAAGTGAACCAAACCTAAATTATTAAAGCCAACGACTTCTCGCCCCTCCTGAACCCAACGAAATTTCCAAAACATCAGGGGTTGTAACCATTTCCATTTGACATTTTCGGCTCGTTTCCAGGGAGCTATCAACGATGATATATCTGCTCCGAAGCGAGAAGTCTGAACGCTATTTCGAGGTATCCACTCCAGCACACAATGCCACTCAGAGTTAGTCAGCATCTGGCGATTATGGTGTAATTGTTTCTCTGAAACTTCTACCATATTGGGTGGATTAATCCAACCTATCCAATGTCGCACCTTTTCTGGTAGCAGCCAATGTTTCAATCGTGTATGAATGAGCCGCGTCAAAATTTCTTCATTTTTCAATGCACTAGAGGTTAACTGCACTAAGACAGACTGCAATTTAGAATGAGTTCGTGCATAAGACAAGTGAGCAACAGAACTGTAGTGGATATCTCCAGATAGAATAATCACTTGTTGGCGTTCTTCAAACAAGGTGGTTAGGAATTTTGCCAGTGCTTCAGTATTAATGTTCCAGGCATCGCCAACATCCGTTGAAAAAACTTTCTCTTGTTGTAATTGCCAATGGTGAATCCAATCAATCACTTGTAGTCCGAATACATTTGTGGGTGCAATCACAAATGTTGTTTGAATCTGAGTTTGTTCAGCTATTTCTTGTAAAGGTAAAACTAGTTGTTGCTCAAAGGCTTTTGGACACAGCAGCATTGGCGGTGCGATCGCTTTTTGATCGGCTGGATAACCCCGCCAAGTCCGCGTATCCAACACAATTACTTCATGGCGATCGCTCCTGACTATGTAGTTCCAAGTGATTGCTTCAGGATGTCGATCCAGAATGAACACTGCACCGTCTCGGACTAAAATCGGTAAGTCTGTGTGGGGATCGTAGGCTGGCATACCTAGATAGCGAGCGATCGCCTCATCAGCTTTTGCATCTCTCCCTTTAGAAGTTGACCAAGCTTGTGCCGCCTGCAACAGCTTTTCACCTGGTTTACCTTCTGCAAATTGCTCAGGTGTATTGCCCCAACCTTGAAACACCGTGTAAGCTAACAACGCATTTTGGACTATTCTTCGCCCCAAGGGACGCCCCAGCACTCGCAAACACCAAGCTTGGTTCAAATTCCAGTCATCAGTAACATCATGGTCATCAAAGATGGTGTACATGGGAATATTGGCAAGGGCGCGGCGCACTTTCCCAAGAGTATAAATAAATTGGCGCAAGTGCCGGACTTGTCGGTTCCAGTTCTTGATAGCTTTGCGATCGCTTGTTACTTGGTGTCCTTTGGGAAATGCGGCGGGCCAGCACACTGGCGACCAAGCTAGTAAATAAGTAGCGTAATATTCACCCAGGCTGAAAAGATGGCTGTTGACTTTCTCAGATTTATTATGCAATCCTGCGGTCAACCCAGCTTGATTTGTTGCAACATCAGCCCGCTCTCCAGGGCGTAGTTGCTGGGGAGTGCAGTATACCCCATTCACAGGAAGTTGTTCTTCCCAACCCAAGAGGGCATCACCAAGAGTACTTGCAACCCACAAGGATGGTTCTGCTACATCGTCGCCGTAAATTTGATCTCCGGTGAGGAATAGCTGGTGCGGACGGTGTTGGGGTTGATTTGCTTTTGACTCAATCAAACCGTCGAGAATCGGCAGTGCATCAAATCCATGACCATGAGGTTTACGGCAGGAAGCATGGATAATTTGCAAATCTTGCAGACGGTTTGGCGGCAGAACAAAGGTTGGTTTTTTATGCTCAAAATAGCTGATGCTGACTGTAGGAGAAGAGTTTGAGCATAATGCTTGTTGCATTTGCAGGCTTTGGTCAGTGAGAGTAAATTGGAGGTCGTATGCATAGATGCGGTTATTAGTTAAACGATGCCCCTCTATAGACCGAGCTGTTATAGCAACAATGTGAAGATACTTACCCAAAGCAACTGTTGAGTATTCCCCCTCCAATAAGCAATTTCCTACTACTTCACCATCATTTGTTGTGTCATAAACCTTGAGTTCTATCTGACAAGACTGTTTCAGTGCCACCCATACCGTCACTGACTCCGGTTCAGTATGTTTTAGAATTGGCCCCGCCAAAATTAGTGGCAGTTCTCGTAAAAACTCGTCCCCAACTTGATACTTCATTACAAACAGTTGACATGATGGTGTTTTGGATGATCCTGCTTTATTTATAATCCAATCACCAAATGGGGACGAGTGCTTCGCCAGCCCTCAATCATAATGAGCAATGGCAAAACTGTATGTAAAATATGCTCATCAACTGTAAAACCAGCTGCCTTGAAAACCGACAGTATCTTTTATCGCATCTTTCAAAGCTTCCCTAGTACGTTCTTTGAACTCATTAACCAACCACCATCACTGGCCAGTGCTTACCAATTTTCTTCAGTCGAAGTCAAACAACTAGCATTTAGAATTGATGGTGTATTTTTACCCAATACTCCCGAACTACCCATTTATTTTGCTGAGGTGCAATTTCAACCCGATAAAAAAATTTATTCTCGTTTATTCGCCGAAATCTTTAACTATCTCGACAAAACTGAATTAACTAACACCTGGCGTGGTGTTGTCATCTTTCCCAATCGCAGCGTTGATACTGGAGATACAGACAGATATGCAGAATTACTTAACTCACAACGAGTGACTCGCGTTTACCTCAACGAGTTAAGCTCAATTCCCACATCATCAATCGGGATTGAGACAGTCAAACTAATCATCGAACCAGAATCAACTGCAACAGCGAAAGCCATAGAGATTGTAAACAGCGCCCGAAAAGAAATTCTCAATGTCGCCCAACAGCGAGAAATTATACAATTGATAGAAACAATATTAATCTACAAATTGCCGCGCTTGAGCCGGGAGGAGATGGGAAAAATGTTCGGATTAAGTGAGTTAAAGCAAACTAGATTTTACCAAGAAGTGTTTGCAGAGGGTAAAGGAGAAGGCAAGCTAGAAGGCAAGTTAGAAACAATACCTCAGCTATGGGCATTAGGATTGAGTATTGAACAGATAGCCCAAGCGTTAGGTTTGGACGAACAAGTTGTTAGGCAAGCTGTACAACCGAAATCATAAAATGATGGAGAGTACCCAAAATGGTTTGCTGGTTTTGGCAATTTCCCTATAGGAAATTGCATACAAGGATGTACTGTGGGACGAGCGAGATGCCCATCCCATAAGAGTCATTATTTGAATTAATTCCGAGCGATACCTTCTTGACGCGCTGCTTGTTGTACAGCAGCAGCAACAGCAGTGACGACGCGCTCATCAAAGACGGAAGGAATAATATGTTCCCGATTCAAGTCTGAAGGCTTGACTAAAGAAGCGATCGCATTTGCGGCTTCTAGGTACATTGTGGTGGTAATTGTCTGGGCCCGACAATCTAAAGCACCACGGAATACCCCAGGAAAAGCTAAAACGTTATTGATTTGATTTGGGTAATCACTGCGACCGGTAGCAATCACAGCTACATCCTTGCTGATTAATTCTGGCTGAATCTCTGGAATCGGATTTGCCATTGCAAAAACAATTGGATCTTTCGCCATCGATTGCACCATTTCTGGTGTCAAAACTCCCGGTGCGCTGACTCCAATAAACACATCTGCCCCTTGCATTGCACCCGCTAATGTACCCTGCGCTTTCACGGCAAACTCTAGTTTTTCTTCTGTCAAATCGGTGCGACTGGTAGAGATAATTCCTTTAGAGTCGCACATCCAGATTTTTTCTGCCCCAGCTTTACGGAGTAACCGAGCGATCGCCACTCCCGCCGCCCCAGCACCATTAATCACGATGCGGATCTCCGCCATTGATTTATGTACCAGCTTTAGAGAATTAAACAACGCTGCCAAGGTGACAATTGCTGTACCATGTTGGTCATCGTGAAAAACGGGGATATCTAACTCTTGGCGCAATCTTCTTTCAATTTCAAAGCAGCGAGGTGCAGCGATATCCTCTAAATTCACACCTCCAAAAACTGGCGCGATATTCTTGACTGTCTGGATAATTTCTTCTGTATCTTGGGTGGCCAGACAAATGGGAAAAGCATCTAGCCCCGCAAATTCCTTGAACAGCATTGCTTTACCTTCCATGACTGGGAGAGCAGCAGCTGGGCCGAGATTTCCCAAACCCAAAACGGCGCTACCATCGGTAACAATGGCGACAGTGTTTTGTTTGATGGTTAACTTGTAAACTTCCTCTGGATCTTGAGCGATCGCTGTACAAATTCGCCCAACTCCAGGTGTGTAAGCCATTGCTAAATCAGACACACTTCTTAAGGGAATTCTGCTGGTAATACTGATTTTGCCACCGCGATGCAAATTAAAGGTGCGATCGTGGACGCTGAGTAACTTGATGTCTGGTAATGCTTTGACTGCTTGCACAATGGTTTCAGCATGTTCAGTACTAGCAGCATCAACGGTAATATCGCGGGTGGATTCTTTGCGGGTTTGCTCGATTAAATCAATTTGACCGAGATTACCACCAGTAGTTGCGATCGCCTGAGTTATCGATGCCAACATTCCTACACGATTAGGAATCTGCAAGCGCAGTGTCAAACTAAAACTAGAATTGGGAGTTAGGTTTGCCATGTTGATTTTGGATTTTAAGTTTTAGATTTTATATTGAATTGAGACAAAAATTAAAATTTGAGAGTTGTAGTCAGTGGAAATACAATGAATATTAACTCTGGAGATAACCGTCAGTAGGTAGTTTACTAACTGCTCACAGTTTTGATAATTATTTTTATTTATACCAATGCATTTACTAATATAGATGAGTAACAATTTAGTAATTGTACCCAAATACACCAGATATTTTTTTAAAATTTTATCTGTGTAAATTTTTATATAAAAAAAGCGCCCTCTAGACAGAGAGCGCAGTGAATTTTAAATTACTTACAATTAACCGTGAATTGCAGGTGCTGCATCTACGCCCGTCGTAGACATCGTTGCCAGAGGTACTGCCTCACCAGCCGCTAAATCCAGGGGGAAGTTGTGAGCATTGCGCTCGTGCATCACTTCTATACCTAAATTGGCGCGGTTTAGCACATCTGCCCATGTATTAATTACATGACCTTTAGAGTCAAGAACTGACTAGTTAAAGTTGAAACCGTTGAGGTTGAACGCCATAGTACTGATGCCTAATGCCGTCAACCAGATACCAACTACAGGCCAAGCAGCCAAGAAAAAGTGCAAGGAACGCGAGTTATTAAAGCTGGCATATTGCCAGATTAACCGCCCAAAGTAACCGTGAGCCGCTACGATGCTATAGGTTTCTTGTTCTTGACCAAACTTGTATCCGTAGTTTTGAGATTCACTTTCAGTCGTCTCTCTAACTAAAGAGGAAGTCACCAAAGATCCGTGCATCGCACAGAAAAACGCACCACCGAACACCGCCGCTACGCCCAGTTGATGGAATGGGTGCATAAGGATGTTATGCTCGGCTTGGAATACGAACATGAAGTTAAATGTGCCGCTAATGCCCAGAGGCATCCCGTCAGAAAAGCTACCTTGACCAATTGGGTAAATTAAAAAGACAGAAGTCGCAGCAGCTACGGGAGCAGAGTAAGCAACGCAAATCCAGGGGCGCATTCCCAGGCGATAGCTTAACTCCCATTGCCGACCGAGCCAGCAGAAGATACCAATCAGGAAGTGCAAGACAATGAGTTGATAAGGGCCGCCGTTGTAGAGCCATTCATCCATTGAAGCAGCTTCCCAAATGGGGTAGAAGTGCAAACCAATGGCATTAGATGTGGGTACAACAGCACCAGTGATGATGTTATTGCCGTATAACAAAGAACCAGCAACTGGCTCCCGGATGCCGTCAATATCAACGGGTGGTGCAGCAATAAAGGCAATAATAAAACAGATGGTAGCGGTCAATAGGGTAGGAATCATTAAAACGCCGAACCAGCCAATATAAAGCCGATTGTCGGTGCTAGTAATCCATTGACAGAAACGATCCCACAGGTTGCCGCTTTCGCTTCTTCCTAGAGTTGTGGTCATAACTGTGTTGTTTATAAATCGCTGACAACAAACTTTCCCAATTTTTAAGAATTGAGAATTAAGCTGTTTTCAAAGACTTTCGCCAAATACCTTCCCCCTAATCGCCGGGACTCTCTGGAGTTACCTCACACCGAAAATGCTGTTAACTAATTTCCCAAGGGAGACTGTCTGAAAAAAGGGAAAACTTTCCCGGCTCCTAATATCACGTTTTACATGAATAATTTGTATTTTTCAAGACATTATTTTTAAGCTTTATTAAGCTAAACGCTCAACAAACTCAGCGTGTTCTTTTGAATTTAACCCTTGTTGCAGTACTGCTATAACTTTTGTCATATCTCCTGTGATTAGTGAGGTGACAGCTAACCACAAACCTGGAAATACTCTACTTTTAATCACATCATTTGCATCTGCCACAAGTAGTAAATATTCACCATTTTGCAAACAGAACCAGTCGAGTTTATTCTCTAAAGTTTGCCAAACGATATATTCCTGTACTCCGTTGCGACGGTAAGCGCGTTTTTTGTCGTATAAATCAATAGATGCATTACTGGCTGCTACTTCTGCTACTAATTCTGGTGCGCCTTCTACGTAATCATTTTCACTGATTTGTGCCTGTTCCTTGGTTGGTTTATCTATCAACAGCAAAACATCAGGCTGTGGCTCATTGTCTAAATCCAAGCGCACAGTAGCATTATCACCTAGGGCTAAACCTGGAGTGAAAACTTGATAAACTCCCAACCAGGTAATTAACTGTCCATGAGGTTGGCCATGACTTCTAAAACGCAGTGGTGATGCCACGTAAACGACTCCTTCGATTAATTCTGCTTTTTTATTAGGCATTGCTGTATAACGACGCTCGAATTCGTGGCGGGTTAAGCGATCGCCACTTTCTAAAGGAGGGATAAAAGCGCTATTATTTAAGCCATGTTCTACAGAAGCAGCCATTACCTGATTCCTCATCCGTAGGAGTTGTAGCTTGAATCTAACAAAAAAAGCGCCCCTCATTTCTGGAGGGCGCTTCTTATTTTGCTAAATTTTCAGAATTAACCGTTGATAGCAGGAGCAGTCATTGCGACAGGTCTAATTTCACCAGCAGCTAAGTCTAGGGGGAAGTTGTGAGCGTTACGCTCGTGCATTACTTCCATACCCAAGTTAGCGCGGTTGATTACGTCTGCCCAGGTGCTGATGACGCGACCTTGGGAGTCAATTACTGATTGGTTGAAGTTGAAACCGTTCAGGTTGAATGCCATCGTGCTGATACCCAAAGCGGTGAACCAGATACCGACGACAGGCCAAGCTGCGAGGAAGAAGTGCAGTGAACGGCTGTTGTTGAATGAAGCGTATTGGAAGATTAGACGACCGAAGTAGCCGTGGGCTGCAACGATGTTGTAGGTTTCTTCTTCTTGACCGAACTTGTAACCGTAGTTTTGTGATTCCGTTTCGGTGGTTTCACGCACCAAGGAAGAAGTTACTAGAGAACCGTGCATTGCAGAGAACAATGAACCGCCGAATACACCAGCCACACCTAACATGTGGAAGGGGTGCATCAAGATGTTATGTTCTGCTTGGAACACAATCATGAAGTTGAAGGTTCCAGAGATACCTAAAGGCATACCATCAGAGAATGAACCTTGACCAATTGGGTAGATCAAGAATACTGCGGTAGCGGAAGCCAATGGTGCGCTGTAAGCTACGCAAATCCAAGGACGCATACCTAAACGGTAAGAAAGTTCCCACTGACGACCAAGGTAGCAAGCGCAACCGATCAAGAAGTGGAAAACTACCAATTGGTAAGGGCCGCCGTTGTACAACCACTCATCTAAAGAAGCTGCTTCCCAAATTGGGTAGAAGTGCAAGCCAATAGCGTTGGAGGAAGGAACAACTGCACCAGAGATGATGTTGTTTCCGTAGATCAATGAACCTGCAACAGGTTCACGGATACCGTCGATGTCTACTGGAGGAGCAGCGATGAAGGCGATTACGAAGCAAGCAGTAGCAGCTATTAGGGTTGGGATCATCAGTACACCAAACCAACCAATGTAGATGCGGTTGTCGGTGCTGGTAATCCACTCGCAAAAGCGATCCCATACGTTAGCGTCAGAGCGCCGTTGTAAGGTTGTGGTCATTGTTTTATAAGTGCTATATGTTGTTGTTAAAAATGGAACAAGCAGATTGTGTTTTAGCTTGTTGAATTACAGTCTACATGAATTTACTTTGACGCGATCTCTGACTTAATATTCTGTAACAGAATACTTTAAAAAGCTCTTCGAACTGTAAAGTTTTCCTACTATAAACAATGGTGATAAAAGTAATAGATTGAATACATATCAGTCATTCCAACACCAAGCTAGCTATAACTTTCAATGATGCGATCGCCTATTTATTCGTCTTTACACTTCTTTACAATTAGCCTATGGAAAAATTTTAAGTCTTGCTGATTTATTACGAGATGAGAAGTTCTATATTGTCTAATGTTTCACTTAAAAATCAAAGTAGATATATGGCAAACTGCCTTCAGGAGCTAATAACCAAACAGCGTAGAAACAGATGGGGACAAAGACAAGTTTAAGCGGCCAGTTAAACTCTAGCTTCAGCATTCGGTTGAAGGCATAGACTACAGTCATAAGGGCAGCTAAAGTTAGAATTCCCCAAGTAAGTTGGTATTGGCTCATGTTTAAGGCATCTACATAAACTTTTTGAGCAAACTGGGCGTCAGCCGGATAACCCCAAAGATGCCGAATTACAAAAGAAGAGTCTTCGAGGTTAGGTAGACGGAACCAAATCCAAGAGGTAAAAACCATTAGTTGGGTTAAGAACCAAGCGACAAAGATACCTAGAGGATTTTGCCAGAATTTTTCTAGATTTTCAAAGCGATCGCTCATAGTATCTGTAAGTCGATGAACCACCAAGGCTAATCCGTGGAATATGCCCCACACTACATAACCCAAAGCAGCACCGTGCCAAATACCAGCGATTAGCATCACAATAAATAAATTCCCGCAGGTACGGACTAAACCCCGACGGGAACCACCCAAAGGAAAGTAGACATAGTTACGTAGCCAATCTCCTAAAGTGATATGCCAGCGCCGCCAAAATTCTGAAATATTCGTGCTGAAATAAGGAAAGTCGAAATTTTCAGGTAGAACCAAGCCGAAAAGCAAAGCACTACCACGGGCAATGTCTACGTAACCGTTGAAATCTAGATATAACTGCAAGCCGTATGCGAATGTAGCTAACCACAAATCGGTACTACCGGCACGTTGCAAATTACCGAAACATAAATCGACGAAAATTCCCAGGTGATCTGCAAAAATACCTTTTTTGACTGCACCCCTAGCAATCAACCACAGCGCTTCAGCTACTCTATTGGTATTGGGTAATTCTAGTGTATTAAATTGATTTGCTAAGTTGTGATAGCGCGTAATCGGCCCTGAAATCAGTTTGGCGAAGAATAATTTGTATGTAGCAAACTTGAGAAAATTATCAGTAGCAGGGGCACCGCGATAAACATCTATTAAATAGGCGATGCATTCAAAGGTGAAAAATGAAATTCCTAAGGGGGCAATTAATTTAAAAGAGCTATCTGGTGAGTTTGTTTGTACATGAAAAACAAACTTGAACAAAGGAGTAAAATACTTAAAAGCTAATAAGAGTAAAACATTTAAAGTTATACCTAGCCACAAAACTTTTAAACGGCGGCGATTCCAATCACCTTGAGCAAATTGCCATTCTTCATTAGAAATTTGCCAGTCAAGAGAATGTTTTCCTGGTGATGTGTTTTTACCAATTTCCAGCCCTACACGGAAATTAATAAATGTCGATGCTAAGAGTAATGGTATGTATTGAATGTGTAAAGATGCATAGAAAACCAAACTGGCAATTAGCAACGTCCACAATCGCAATTTATGTTGTGCTAAAGACCAGTAAATTCCTAACACACTCAACAAAAACAGCCCATAGAAAATTGATATAAAGTTCATTTTTTAGTCATTTGTCATTTGTCATTTGTCATTAGGCATTGGTCATTAATTCTTCTTCCCCTGCCTCCCCTGCTCCCTTATCTCCATTCCCCTACTTCACTGGCCAAGGAATCATCGGATCATTCGCCAGCTTTTTCGAGACTTCGTATGCGCCAAATCGGTTGAGGTGGCTGGGGTCAGAAAAGTAGTCATTTGCTTTTGGCCACTGTTGGCTCAAATCACGATAAATAAAGTTGGGATTAGTAGCCAAACGCAACATATATTGCTGAAATTCTTGCTCATATTGTTTACGCACTGGATCTAAATAATCTCCTGTCAAAGGCATATTGACAAAGACTAAAGAAATGTTCTTAGACTGAGTAAACTGAAGCACTTCTTGAAAGGCGGTATCTTGCTGTCCTTCTACTTGGAAAGATTTATAGTCGTTGTCGTAATTTCCAGGAACTCTAGAATGTTTTTGATAGTATCTGAGGGGATTGAAGCGAATCGACAAAGGTAGAAAGCCATCAAAATCAACTGCTTGCTGGGAAATACTCTGATCTGAAGTACCATCTGTCAGCTGTTTTTGTGATGAAACTGTCTGATTTTGACCAAGTATAACCAGTTGTTTTTGCAGTAAACTCTTTATTTGGTCGCGGTTTTGATAGCTAGAAGAAACAGATGCTAGAGCCTGATTTAAAGACTGATTAACAGCTTGATAGGTACTAATCTCCTGTTTTTCTTCGGTTGCATTTTCTTCTTCTGAATTTACCGTATTTTCTGGCAAATCACTTCCATTTAGAGTTGTTGGTGTTTTTTGGAATGCTTGTTTATAACCAGGTGATGTAGCGATGGAGTTAAAGGTAATATCCTCGCGCCCACCGTTGAAAGCACGCGCACCATCTGCCCAGATGATTATTTTGGGTAGTTCCGAAGGTTCCAGTACGTGACGAATTACAAACTCTACAACTTGTGCAGTGGCACCATTAATCCCAAAGTTAAACACGTCAAGATTTGGATAGCCCTGAGTCGCTAAAGCTTTAGAAAGTGCTGCCGGATCTACTCCCCTGAGAGCGCGGGAGGAGCCAATAATTAATACATCTGGCGGACTACCAGTTTTAGCCAAACGCTGTTTATAGAGTGCTAGTTGCTCGTCTAACTGCCTGACATTGAAGCTTGGCATCTGCGATCGCGCTGCTAAGAGAATAGCTGTTGCGGTTGCTTTTTCCTTCAGTGGTGCGGCTGCCAAATTGTTTGTCGGAGTCTCATCACTTTGGGTAAATTCCGAAGCATTAAATACAGAACTTTGATTAGGAGAAGATTTTGTTTTGGAAGTGCTGGTAAATAACGTCGTTTTCTCACTCTGATTTTCCCCAGATGTCAAAGATGGCTTTTGCTCAGAAGATGATGGGAGGTTGACACTAGCGACTTTTGGGGAACTCGGCATACTACGTGCAATGATTCGACCCAACACCCAATCAGTTTGCAGGGTAAGTAATAATCCTAGCGTTCCCCAAACTAAAGCAATCTTAAGTCCTTGAACATCAGGGCTTTTTTCTGCTGACTGTTTGCTTTCGGTAAATAGCTGACTTTTCAACAGGAATTTTTTCGCTGTTGAACTCGCCGTTGCCATCCAATCTCGTGCTACTTCTGTTACAAAACTTTGAACTTCTTCTGTCGTTAAGTCTGGGCGCAAAATTGGTTCACTAGTTTCAGAGGTTACTAAATCGTTAATGTATATAGAAGTAGCAGCAAATTCTGGGGTTGCTTCTGGTACTAAACGTTGGCGATGTTCAAGATCAACGCCATAATGCCAAAAAGGTTCTTTATTCCCAGCACGGCGACCATAGATACGTACTCCCATAATACCGGGAATTTTTAACTGGCGGATAAACTGCGTAATTTTACTCGCTACTTGTTGTCGCACTGGACAAACAGGTGCGTCACACATGATGTGCAATAAATCATTTTTGTTCAGTAGCAGTACGCGAATTCCACCTGTCAATAGCCGCCAATCCAGATCGGGATTGAGTAAGCGCTCTAGTAAAAATATAATGGCTGGTTCATCACCAGTATTTGCCAAATCTAGTGGTGATATGGCAAAGGCGGGATGCTTGGCAGCAGGTAAAGCCAGCCAATCAATCCAAGTGGGTTGCTTGTCGCCTGCTTTTTGTCCGTATATGGTGGTGGCGAGAATGCCTTGAGGAGCGATCGCTTCTAGGTGTGGTAAAATCGCCTCTAAGCACACTTCCTTGTCTGGGATGGGGGCAGTTCCTAAAGGATCAAAAGCTGGGCTACAAAAGATATGTAGCGTTGATTCTTTCAGAGAAACTTGGACAGCAACTTTTAGTTCTGATAGTACCTCAGTTAATAATCGCGCGATCGCTTGGACATCTCCCCAACGCGCCCACTCCTTCAGCATCACCTCTGGTGGCGTCAAATCTACCCGCAGTAACCAATCAGGGGCAGTTTCGCCAATTACTTGGGAAACAATTACTGCATCTTGGTAGCCAGAAAGCTTGAGATAACGCAACTTTTGTGCTATAGGTTCAGCAAGCAATGATGCATCAGGGGTATAACTCGACTGGCAAAATATCCACAGGCGATTTTCTTCTGGCTGGGAGTTCTTGGGCTTATATAGCTTAATCTTTGCCTGAACCGATACACCTAATGTACTCAGAGTTTCACTAAGATATCGAGCGATCGCCTCTGGGTTCCCTTGGCGTGCCAGACTTTCATTAGAGACAATCAGCGCCCCACCCGATTGTTTCGATTTTTCCGAGTCTGTTAGCAAGGCTTGTTTCACCTGCTCCAGATGCTTATCTATTTGATTCAAGTGAACCCGATGGCACCATGAGGGGCGTTGTTCCCCTTTTCTTCGGCCATAGACAAATACTTGATATATTGAGGTTTGTTCGCTATTTGTGAGTATATCTAAGTTTGTTTGCTGTAGCGCTTGCAGCAAGTCAGACAAAGTGCGCCAACGCTGCGGACATTCCGTACCTTCACAAAGAATATGAAGGTCATTTCCCCGCAACCGGACTTTCACTCCGAAAGTGTTGATCCCTGTTGCTTGGCTTACCCATTGCACTAAGGATTGCTGGCGATCTGGTAATACTGTTTTCATGCTCAGTTAACTTTAGAGTCAGCGATTGTTGGGGGAGGATAGTGCCTGCACTTGTAAACTAGAACCATAGGTCTATCACACTCTGACGTTTTTTTTTAACAATTTTGTTACCTTCGTAGCTCACAAAATCGGACAAGATAGTCTTGTATAGGTTGTAAGTCTGACTAATGTTGAGTTTTGCGTTTATTTTACTAATAGGGAGTCAGAATTAAGAAGTTAGGAGTTAGGAGAGACGCGATTAATCGCATCTGTACAGGAGCCAGGAGTCAGAATAATTCTATATGACTGGCTGATGACTTGTCCTTTAAAGTTGGACTTGCGTCCTACTGCGCTAACGACCCTAATGGGCGAAACAAACAACAAGCTTATCTCATTTAAACTCCGTCTTTTGATCGTTGGAGTAATCATAATTCCTAACTTATAACTACTAACTCCTAATTCCTGACTCCTTTTGCCTCATATTTCCATAACCAAAAATTAGCAATGCCTTCTGCCAACCAACAGCCTTCACCTAAACTCGCATCCAATCTGGATTTATTTCCTATTCCCCCGTCGTTCCTTTTACAAATAGGTACAGCGTCTATATTACTGCTGCTCATTACCGGAAAAACTACAGTAAAAGCACTAGAAGCCATAGGGGAAGCCAGTGAAGAATTATTTCGAGGCGATCGCCTACCGATCTTAGACTTCCCAGATGAACACGAAATCAATCAAGATGAGAAGATATACACCAAATAATTATTTGCTCAGGAACAACCAGGTGAGCATTAAGTGCAAAACCTAGAACCGTAAACAGTAATTAGCTTTACAAAAATAGAGAATATGGGTTCCCTTTTATACTCTTCGTCTCAAACTGCTGATATATACCCGGTGTCGGAATTATTTTTGCGTCATCGTCTCCAGGTAGTGGAAGAATTGTGGGAGTCAGTTCTCCGGCAAGAATGCGGTCAAAACATGGTAGAATTATTGCGGCAGCTGCGCGATTTGTGTTCACCAGAAGGACAAGCAACAAATGACCAAGCATCCTCAGCCGTCAAATTAATTGAACAACTAAATATCAACGAAGCAATTCGTGCGGCTCGTGCTTTCGCTCTGTATTTTCAGTTGATTAACATCATAGAGCAGGAATACGAACAACGGCAGCAATTGAGCCGCTATGAGGTAGAAACAGAGGCTACAGATTCAGAAACACTATCCAATGCCAACTATTCCTCCAATCAAAGAGAAGATGACGCGCCTGTTAGCAATGGACTCGCAGCAGACTTGCTGACAAAGAGTTATTTAGAAAAAGCGCAAGTCAAACCAAAAGGTACTTTTGCTGCCTTATTTCCCTATTTATTCAAGCTGAATGTACCACCTCAGCAAATTCAACGTTTAATTGCACATCTGGATGTGCGCTTAGTTTTCACCGCGCACCCGACGGAAATTGTTCGTCATACCATCCGGGATAAACAGCGCCAAGTGGTGCAACTCTTGCAAAAACTGGATGCCTTGGAAAACCATTCCGGGACTACACCAGGAGCATATCCTTGGGAAGCAGCAGATGTCCGCGAACAGTTGCTCGAAGAGATTCGCCTGTGGTGGCGTACAGACGAACTTCACCAGTTCAAACCCACTGTGCTAGATGAAGTGGATTATGCCCTGCACTACTTCCAAGAAGTTTTATTTGATGGCATTCCCCAACTATATAAACGTTTCAAACACACCCTATCCAATACCTTTCCTTGGCTAGAACCACCGAGTAAAAACTTTTGCTCTTTTGGCTCTTGGGTAGGCTCAGACAGAGATGGGAATCCATCAGTCACACCCGAAATTACCTGGCAAACAGCTTGCTATCAGCGCAAAATGGTGCTGGGGAGATATATTCAGTCAGTAAAAAATTTGATTGAATTGTTGAGTGTATCGATGCACTGGAGTGATGTTTTACCAGACTTACTGGAATCTCTAGAATTGGATCAATCCCAGTTGAGTGAGGTATACGATGCACTGGCGCTACGTTATCGACAAGAACCCTATCGGCTCAAACTGGCTTATGTGCTGAAACGGCTAGAAAATACTAGCGATCGCAATTTAGCTTTGTACAATCGGGAAACGCCAAAAAATCAAGATAGTCCCCTCTACCGTTCGGGAGGCGATTTTTTAGCAGAACTGCGGATGATTCAGCGCAACTTAACAGAAACAGGTTTAAGCTGTCGAGAATTAGAAAATCTCATCTGTCAGGTGGAAATTTTTGGTTTTAACTTGACACAGCTAGATATCCGCCAAGAATCATCTCGCCACGCCGATGCGCTAAATGAGATACTACAATACCTGCAAATATTACCTCAACCTTACAATGAACTCTCTGAGGAGCAAAAAGTTGCTTGGCTTACAGGAGAACTGCAAACCCGGAGGCCATTAATTCCGGCAGAATTGCCATTTTCTGAAAAAACCAACGATGTAATTGAAACCTTTCGCGTCGTGCGATCGCTGCAACAAGAATTTGGTCTAAATATCTGCCAAACTTACATTATTAGCATGTGCCGCGACGTAAGCGACGTGTTGGAAGTGTTGTTGTTAGCCAAAGAAGCCAGACTTTTTGACCCCGCCATTGCTGTCGGAACTATTCAAGTTGTCCCCCTATTTGAGACAGTAGAAGATTTACAACGCTCTAGAAGCGTCATGCGGAAACTGTTTGAACTCCCGTTATATCGCGCTTTGTTAGCCGGCGGTTACGAACAGACAAAAACAAAGAGTCTTGTGGATGAAAATTCATCTTCCCCTGCCTCCCCTGCCTCTCCAGCGCCCTCTCCCCTCACCCCTAACTTGCAAGAAGTGATGCTGGGGTATTCTGATAGCAATAAAGACTCTGGTTTTTTAAGCAGCAACTGGGAAATTCATAAAGCCCAAAAATCACTGCAAAAAATAGCAGAAAACTATGATATAAATTTGCGAATTTTCCACGGACGCGGCGGTTCTGTGGGACGGGGTGGTGGCCCTGCTTACGAGGCTATTTTGGCTCAACCTGGTCATAGTATCAATGGGCGAATCAAGATTACCGAGCAAGGAGAAGTTTTGGCTTCCAAATACTCCTTATTGGATTTGGCATTATACCACATGGAAACCATCACGACTGCTGTGATTCAAGCTAGCCTGTTGCGGACAGGGTTTGATGATATTGAACCCTGGAATGAGATTATGGAAGAATTAGCAGTGCGATCGCGTCAACATTATCGTGCCCTAATCTATGAACAACCTGATTTTGTTGACTTCTTCCACGAAGTAACTCCAATTGAAGAAATTAGCCAGTTGCAAATTAGTTCCCGTCCAGCACGCCGTCCATCTGGCAAGAAAGATTTAAGCAGTCTGCGAGCTATTCCTTGGGTATTTAGCTGGACACAAACCCGCTTTTTACTTCCCTCTTGGTATGGCGTTGGCACAGCTTTACAAGAATTCTTGAACGAAGAACCAGAAGAACACTTGAAATTGCTGCGCTATTTTTACGTTAAGTGGCCATTTTTCAAGATGGTGATTTCTAAAGCCGAGATGACCTTGGCAAAAGTAGATATGCAAATGGCACATCACTACGTCCAAGAATTGTCAAAACCAGAAGATAAACTGCGTTTTGCCAAGGTTTTTGACCAAATTGCTAGCGAGTTCTATCTCACAAGGGATTTGGTCTTAAAAATCACCGATCATAATCAACTGTTAGATGGCGATCCTGTGTTGCAACGATCTGTACAGTTACGCAATGGCACAATTGTCCCCTTGGGGTTTATCCAAGTTTCACTACTTAAGCGGCTACGTCAGTCCTTAAATACTACTGCTACTTCTGGAGTCATTCACTCTCGTTACAGCAAAGGCGAATTACTGCGGGGGGCATTGTTAACTATTAATGGTATTGCTGCTGGGATGAGAAATACAGGTTAATGGGGCATGGAAAATGAGGAGAAATGACTAATGACTAATGACAAAAAATAGAATTTTAATTTGCACTTTTTTGGCGCTATCAGCAGGTTTTTTTGGTGCTTACACCAGTGGGCAAATTACCATAATGCTGCATAGCCAAAAGTGTCAAAATCAACCTTGGGGTTTCAAGGAGATGTGCAATACTTGGATGACACCAGGAGCAATATGGCAAGGTAGCACAAGAGGACTGTGGACAGGCACTATTTTAGGGGCGTTTGTTGGTGGTTTGGTAACGCGACAAGCTCGTGATTAATCTAGCCTAAGTTTAACGAACCTCTTCCCGGTTTTGCGTAGTAAAACCGGGGAGAGGTTTTTTGATTCAGATCATCAGACAGACGATAGATTTCTCGCGCAAAGAATTGCAATTAATTCTCGATCGCAAAAAAGCCAGTAGGCAGGTTTGGTGTCAACAAGACTGGTAAAATCTACCCATAGCGAAGAAGAGTAAATCACCATGCCTACCGAAACTAACCCAGGAAACCAAACCACCACAGGTGCTGATGCTATTGATGAAGCGATCGCACAGGGAATTGATTTTGATGGATCTCCCATTCCACCTGCCAAGCTAGAACTTTATAGTAAAGTCATGGCGCTAGAAGGCAATAGACAGCGCAGTGGCGTATCTAATACTATGCGATCGCGCATTGTGCGAATTGGTGCAAAGCACATTCCTCAAGCAGAACTCGACCAATTACTGGTAGATGCTGGTTTTGCACCCCTAAAAGAAAAAGAAATTGCCTTTTTTTATAGTGGTAAATAATTGTTAATGTTTTACAACAGTTTTCATTTATTTGAACCAAATATGTTGTAGAGGCACAGCATTGCTATGCCCTCAATACTGTTCGGTTAAAGCAAGAGACGCGGTGAATCGCTGTCTCTACAATAATTTAGTCTTTGCGATCTCGAATTTTGATCAAAAAACCTTAAGCGAACAGTATTGTGCTGTGCCCTCAATTCTTTAGCTGACACATCTTAAATTGCCATCGGTATTTTGGCTTCTTCAGTATTTCCTGACCGGGTTGAAAAGTGTATCTTCAGCAAGATATTCTCAAATTTCCCTTGTTTTTGAATTGTCACACAGCTATATGTACTTAAGTAATAGCTGAAAGACTTGGAGAACAGATGTCAGAAACTACGTCAAATTCAGAAATGCTATACCGAGTTCTCGGCAGTACAGGAGAGAAAGTTTCTGCGATTGGATTGGGTGGTTGGCACATTGCCTTGAAGCATGTCGATGAGGAATTAGCGATCCGAATTGTGAGAACAGCCATTGATCGCGGCATCACCTTTATGGATAATAGTTGGGATTACAACGGTGGAGTCAGCGAGATTCGCATGGGGAAAGCGCTGCGCGATCGCTACCGAGATAAAGTATTCCTGATGACGAAAATCGATGGTCGCTCTAAAAAAGCAGCAGCAAAACAGCTAGACGAATCACTCCAACGCCTGCAAGTTGATTGCATCGATCTCGTTCAGCACCACGAAATCCTTCGGCACGAAGACCCACATCGAGTTTTTCACGAAGAAGGGGCGAATGCTGCCTTAATTGAGGCGCAAGAAGCTGGCAAACTTCGATACATTGGTTTCACTGGGCACAAAGACCCATCTGTTCATCTACACATGCTGGAAGTTGCGGCCACTAACGGGTTTAAATTTGATGCAGTGCAGATGCCGCTCAATGTAATGGATGCTCACTACCGGAGCTTTGCAAAGTTGGTTCTACCAGAACTGGTCAAAGAGAACATTGGCGTTCTGGGAATGAAAAGCTTGGCAAACGGTATTCTTTTACGGTCAAATACTGTAACGCCAATTGAGTGTCTACATTATGCTTTGAATCTGCCTACATCAGTTTTGATTACTGGCATGGATAGCATGGAGATTTTAGAGCAAGCCTTTGAAGCAGTGCGGACGTTCCAGCCAATGAATGACGAGCAAGTGCGATCGCTCTTAGCAAAAACGGCAGAAGCGGCATCACGCGGCGAGTTTGAGCCTTTCAAAACCTCATCAATTTTCGACAGCACTGCCCAAAATCCAGATTGGCTAGGAGAGGAACCACAGCGTATCCAGCAATTGATGTCAGCGTGATGCTTTCTTAGTGTTGTCTCTGGAGAAATTCACACATCGACTATGCTACCACTGATATCTTTCTGGTTTCATTCGCTGCCAGGCAAAATTCATTTTTACCCAAGCATCCCGCCAATAAGTTTTAAAACTATGTCCTCCGGCTCTGAGCGCACGATGATGACCAATCCAGACAAGAATCACTGGTACATAGTAAAAAAAATACTGTATAAGATAAGTGAGCTTCCGTAAACATGCAGGGCGGTTTTTGTGTATAACTGCCAAACGCTCGTATTGAAAACGAATATGCTTTACTTCGTCTCTCAAGATTTGTTGACACAACTGCTTTAAAACTGGGGAATTTGTTGCGTTTTGAATTGCTTTGTAATAGACCAATGCTAGAGTTTCAACCATGATCACAGGAGTTGTCCAAATCTCCATCGCTGGGATTGCATAGCGTATTTTCCGAAACAATGTGTCGCCCCAGTTACGTTGCAACCGAGGAATTTGGGCAAGGTCAAGAAACCGTCCTAAGTCGCCTCCGTGACGCTGTTCTTCCTTGATAAATAGTTCGATTACATCAACATATTTTGGATCTTTGATGCGCTGTGCATAATTTTTAGCAGCAGCCAGCAAATGCAACCCGTCTGATGTTTCACCCAACTGCCAAGCTGCTAAGGAATCTGCTATGGCATTCTGTTCATCCTCTGTAATTTCTGCACCATGCTTCCAAGGGATCTCTAATTGAAACTCAGCATTAGCTTTATAGTAGGTGTACCACTCATCAGATGTTGTGATTGAAGACAAAGTAGGTAACAGCTTATGAGGATTCATCAAAACTCCAAATATGTATAGCATTTTGTTATTTTTATGATTCCCAAAACTTACTATAAACTTCTAAGAAGGTATTTATAAATTAAGAATAAAAAGCGCCGTATTCATTCTCTAGGACACGTATTTTAAAAGGGACAGTCCTCATAGTTGAATCGGATACAATGAGTAGAGAAGCTTATCCCGCAGACATTTTCGATATTGTATGACATTTGCTCAAATCAATTATTCAAGCAGAAAGTAAACTTTAATAGTGAAAAAAGCATGAAGTAGTAAATGATGCAATTTTTTATATATTGCATCCAGGTTGCTCGTGGCGAACGATGCCTCAAGATTTACCTACTGGTCTGACGGTATATTCATACAGTATTTTCCCAGTAACTGAGGTACAAAATGCAGGAATTAAAATCAGATATAAACAGTTTCTAACTCCTGCTTCCTGCCTCAAAACCTCTTGTACTTCATGCAAAAGACAACGGCTGTATTTCCGACGCTGGAAGCGTAAAGGGGTATGTGCGATCGCTTCCAGCGGCGGATGATTACGTCATCGCAACTGCGTAAAATTCAAAGACGAGACGTAGAACCATCCGCTGGGATTATAGAGTTTCAAACGGTTAAGACAACTAAAAAAGGAGGGATTGATGATTATGATGCCGGAAAAACATTAATGGTCGAATAGTTTAGTGCATCTTCATCCAGAATTGATATGAGTATTGTGATTTTCACAAATCAAAGAAAATTGCTATATCACCTTAATTCATTCTGAATTCTGACTCCTGAATTCTTTTTTCTGGAATTAGCTTTGATCCAAGCGCAGTACTGCCATAAAAGCTTCTTGGGGTACATCTACTGTACCTACAGATTTCATCCGCTTTTTACCTTTTGCTTGCTTCTGCAAAAGTTTCTTCTTCCGACTGATGTCACCACCGTAGCACTTGGCTAGCACATCTTTCCGCAAAGCAGGGATATGTTCGCTGGCGATAACTTTACTACCGATAGATGCCTGAATTGGCACTTTGAATTGATGACGGGGAATTAGTTCCTTGAGTTTTTCAGCCATTGCTCGACCGACGTTGTAAGCTTTATCCCGATGCACAATCATCGCCAAGGAATCCACAGGATCGCCGTTGATCATGATATCTAGCTTCACCAGAGGATTTTCACGATAGCCGATGAGGTGATATTCCATACTGGCATAACCACGCGATCGCGATTTCATCTGATCAAAAAAGTCAGTTACAACTTCCGCCAAGGGTAGCTCATAAGTAAGTGTGGTTCGTCCTTGGGCGAGATATTTCATATCTTTGAAAATGCCACGGCGATTTTGTGACAACTCCATCAAGCTGCCAACATAAGTTTCCGGGGTAATCATCTCTACTTGCACGTAGGGTTCTTCAATTTTTTCGCGCTCGTTGGGAGAAGGTAAGCGGCTAGGATTATCGATGTATAGTTCCTCACCTTTGATGGTAATCACCTTATAAACCACCGAGGGGGCTGTAATGATTAAATCTAGGTTATACTCTCGCTCTAGGCGTTCCTGAACAATTTCCATGTGCAGCAAACCTAAAAACCCACAACGGAAGCCAAACCCCATCGCGCTAGAAGTTTCTGGTTCGTAATGCAGCGCTGCATCGTTGAGTTCGAGCTTCTCCAAAGCTTCCCGCAAATCTTCAAATTGGTCAGCATCAATGGGGAACATCCCACAATAAACCATCGGGTTCGCTTCTGCATAACCTGGTAAGGGTGACTCAGCTTTTGCCTTACTGAGGGTAATTGTGTCACCCACCCGTGCATCAGCTACAGCTCTAATTGCCGCTCCCAAATAGCCTACTTCCCCAGCGTGGAGTTCTTCAACTTGCTTTTGAGTGGGAGAAAGAACACCTAGCTCATCAATTTCAAATTCTTTACCCGATGCCATTAAATGGATGCGATCGCCTTTTTTTACTGTGCCATCCATTACCCGGAAATACACAATTACTCCCCGGTAACTATCGTAATAGCTATCAAATATTAACGCCCGTAAGCGTTCATTTATCGTATTGGGCGGTGGCGGTATCCGCTCAACAACTGCTTCTAAAATCTCATCAATACCAATTCCTTCTTTAGCAGAGGCAAGAATCGCCCCACTGCAATCAAGACCGATAATTTCTTCAATTTCGCCAATTACCCGTTCTGGTTCTGCCCCAGGCAAGTCAATTTTATTCAAAACCGGGATAATTTCCAGGTTATTTTCCAAGGCTAAATATACATTAGCCAAAGTTTGCGCCTCCACACCTTGGGATGCATCTACTACCAATAGCGCTCCTTCGCAAGCAACAAGAGAGCGGGAAACTTCATAAGAGAAATCCACATGCCCTGGAGTATCAATCAAATTTAGGACATATTGCTGACCATCCTTAGCCGTGTAATTCATCCGGGCAGCTTGCAGCTTAATTGTAATGCCGCGCTCCCGTTCCAAATCCATATTGTCAAGAAACTGTTCCTTCATCTTTCGGTCTTCAACAGTGCCAGTAGCTTGTAGCAAGCGATCGGCGAGGGTTGATTTCCCGTGGTCGATGTGAGCAATAATACAAAAATTGCGAATGCGAACTGCGGGAACGTCAGTCATATACTATCTTTGCCTTAGCAGCAACCAAAGTTAAAAGAGCAATTTACTTAATGTATTTTAATGCTTTCTTAGCCAAGACGCTGCTTGCTTTTAATAGGGATTAGGAACTGAAGAAGAGTTTTCCTAACCCAATCCCTAATAGCCAGTACCCAATCCTCAATCCCCTCTTCACCCCATCTTTAACTTTCGATCTAAATAGGTGGACTTTTAAGAATATTATGAAAGTCTATTTGTCGCTGCTAGTATTCAACAGTTAGGAGCGTACAATAAATGTAAATAAGTACATGTAGGGATCATGGGCAATTACCACCTGTAATTACCCAGAATCACTGATCTATCGGCAAAACTTCTAGGGCAATTGTCTAGTCAGTTATATGAAAAACGCGATTTAAAACTTAAAGCTGTTACTTTGGTGCTATTTCAGGGAACTATTTAACTGTGTCCTTGAAGATTTTTCCAGCGAATTAGCCCAAATTATGAATATAACTACTTTACAAAGCTTTAGACAAAACCAATTTAGAGAATTCAGAGTACATAAACCTATGAATATGCAAGAGAAAACTACCGAAGCGGAAAACACACAAGCCGATAAGGTAGAAATTTCTGTCCGCTTAGACTCCAAGTTACTGGAGCAAATTCAGCATCTCACCAATGACCCAAGTAAAGTCATTGAGGTGGCGATTCGCCAGTGGTTGCGTGGTGAAATCCTCAGAGATGATGAATTGACACGTACCCCTGTGCGTACCCCCGTTCCTCCTCGCGGTGAATGGAACGATTGACCCCATTAGTTCAGCTGTCAATGTAAGTTAAAAAAAATAAAGTTTGCCAATCCTGTTTCCAGAGCACCAAGAAATACCCAATCAAATACAAAAAGCTGTAAAAATTTATGTATAAATTTGAGCGGCTTTAGTAAAATTACGGTCGGACACCCTTTGTCTATCCAACTCAATTAATGACTATTACTGCCAATTCCCAATTGCCGAATGTATTATCCCAAAATCTGGAATCTATAACCAGTAAAACTGATGGCTCATTGCCAACTCTAGGAGCAGAGTTGGTGTATACGCAAGATGGGGCAGGACGCTATCTGACCTTTTGTTGGCAGTACAGCGAACTCTTGGGGTTAAATGCTGAAAAAATAGTTGACGATCTAAACCAGACCCAAACCTTTGCCCCAGTAGATAAGGTTGCTTATTTGGAACGATTGCACCGAATTTTGACAAGTTTAGTGCCAGAAAGGTTTCAGTGTTGGTTTAGCTACCATCAGGAATTATTTGAGTTGGAATTGGTGATTAGTCCGATTATGCCGAGTTTGGGAACTACTGCTACTACAGTTTTAGTGATGGGACGGTTAGTGCAAGCGACACTCAACAAAAAACAAGTGCCTGTAGCAGCAAAAACACCTACACAAATAGAGGTGGCAATAAGAGCGCAGCAACACCAAAAAGTGGTAAATCGCATTACCAGAAATATCCGCCGGACGTTGGATTTAGATATTATTTGGCAGCAAACAGTTGATAGTTTGGGGAAAGCACTACGACTAGAGCGTTGTATTATTTGTCCTTATCAGCCCTCTAGCTCAAAAGTGGAGGTGAAGGCTGAGTATCACCAGGCAGAACTCAAATCAATGCTTGGTTTAGAAATAGATATAGCTTCAGAACCTGCCTTTGCTCAAGCTTTGACAACTCTAGAACCAGTTGTAATGGAAGTGCCTGAATACGCAGGGTCTGGGCGGCAGAAAACTTTGGTGATTGCAACTTGCTATCAAGACCAGGCTAACGGATTGGTTGCCTTGAGTTGGCAGGATGAATGCTACACATTAACAGAATCAGAATTAGAACTGGCAAAAGAAGCAGCAGATCAATTGGGAACAGCGATCGCTCATGCTACTTTATATGAAGAATTAGAAGTAGCGCGTCAAAAAGCCGAAGAAGCTTCCCGCCTCAAAAGTGAGTTTCTGGCTAATGTATCCCATGAAATTCGTACCCCTCTCAATGGCATGATTGGCTTCTTGAAGCTGATTTTGGAAGGGATGGCAGATGATCCAGAAGAACAAAATCAGTTTCTGGCAGAAGCTCACCAATTATCGATACATCTGCTGAATATCATCAACGATATTTTGGACATTGCCAAAATCGAAGCTGGTAAAATGGAGCTAGCTTATGCGCCAGTCAAGCTAGATGAGCTATTCAGTCATGTAGAAGGTTTCATGCGTCCCCAAGCAGAAATGAGAAACCTCAGCTTTCGGATGCAAATGCCTGCTACCTCTGATGAAATTATTGTCCAAAGCAACTACCAACGGTTGCTACAAGTGATGCTCAATTTGGTAGGTAATGCCATCAAATTTACCCATGAGGGTGGTGTTACCGTCAGCGCCGATTTAGTACTCAAAAAGGCGAACTTTCAAGATCAGCAGTTTCCTGGCATGGTGAGAGTACGTGTAGCAGACACTGGTATTGGTGTTTCTTTGGACAAACAAGATAAACTGTTTCAATTATTCTCTCAGGTGGATGGCTCCCGCACTCGTCAATACGGTGGCACAGGTTTAGGGTTGGCAATATCCCAGAAGCTAGTAGAGGCAATGGGTGGCGAGGTACATTTTTATAGTCTGGGTGAAGGACTTGGCTCAACAGTCACATTCACCGTGCCACTATATCAACAACCAGTCATGGTTTCATCTGGTGATGGCGACTCAACAAATAGTACGGTTAGCGATAGCGGGATGTCTAACCCGTGCTGAGTTGGTTATTGGTTCATTGGCCATCTGGAAGATTACCAGTAGTGGGTTTTGAGTTTTAAATTTTTTTAGCAATTATTATTTAATAGGCATATTGGGCGCTTATACTAAGCGTTGCCGTAAAGCCTGCGGCATAGCTACGCTTAAAGCACAGTTTCTCGTACAGAAAGAAGTATAGGGTATTGGGAAAAAACCTTCCTTGTCGTCATCTCTTGGCGTTCTCTTCAGTACTTTAAAGGCTAAAGTAGAGTAGGAGGGCTTGCACAACAAATTGTTCAGCTAATCTAATATCAAGTTGCTAAGACCAGCAGTGGTTTAGTCAAAAGTCATTAAAAACTGACACCTGACAATCTAGCGGCAATTAGATTTAGGATCGATTTAACAAAGCTGGAAAATAAAACTTTGGATAATGGTTAATGAGTAAGGGTGCATTGATTACAGGGATCGTTATTATTCAATGCCCCATGACGACAGTTGCTCCACTTGGGGAAACCCCAAGACCCTTCGGGTTCGGCAGTCCCCCAGACGCTCGAAGACTCGCTAACGCTGCGCTATCGACGGAAACCGCCATCGCGCATCGCGTCTCCCCTTGGGAGAAGACGGGGGCTGCCTCACCGCACTGCCTCCCTCATTCCCCATGCCCATCCCTAACTTAGCAGGTCTAAACTATGGAACTTACAGTTGAAAACGTTGAAACAGTCTTAGATGAAATGCGCCCTTATCTCATGTCTGATGGCGGCAATGTGGAACTCGTAGAACTTGATGGGCCTGTTGTAAAACTGCGGCTGCAAGGTGCTTGTGGTTCTTGTCCCAGTTCTGCAATGACCCTGAGAATGGGTATTGAGCGCCGCCTTAAGGAAATGATTCCCGAAATTGCAGAAATTGAGCAAGTGGTGTAAAAGTTAGGAGTTAGGAGTTAGGAGTTATTGAGTTTTGAATCAACTCCTAACTCCTCATTCTTAACTCCTAACTATTCCTATGTCCCATCCTCTTTACATCGCTTTTATCTGGCATCAACATCAGCCGCTGTACAAATCTCCTGGCAGCGGCGTTTCGCTATCTTCTAGTCAGCAGTACCGTCTACCTTGGGTACGTTTGCATGGGACTAAAGATTATTTGGATTTGGTATTACTCTTAGAGCAGTATCCTAAGTTACACCAGACGGTGAATTTAGTTCCATCGCTGATATTGCAACTCGAAGATTATATTGCTGGTACTGCTTTTGACCCTTACCTCACAGCCAGCTTGACACCGGATGAGCAACTCACCCAGCAACAGCGTGAATTTATTATCCAACACTTTTTCGATGCCAATCACCATACCTTGATCGATCCTCATCCCCGCTATGCCGAGTTGTATCACCAAAGGCAGGAGAAGGGGCAAGCTTGGTGTTTAGCAAATTGGGAATTGCCAGACTATGGCGATTTGCTAGCTTGGCACAATCTGGCTTGGATCGATCCGCTCTTTTGGGATGACCCGGAAATTGCTGCTTGGTTAAAAAAGGGTCGGAATTTTACTTTAAGCGATCGCCAGCGCATTTATTCCAAACAACGAGAAATTCTCAGCCGAATTATCCCCCAACATCGCAAAATGCAGGAGACGGGACAGCTAGAAGTTACCACCACGCCTTACACCCACCCGATTTTACCCTTACTAGCTGATACTAATTCTGGTCGGGTAGCTGTGCCGAATATGACACTACCAAAGCAACGCTTTGAGTGGGCAGAAGATATTCCCCGCCACTTGCGGAAAGCTTGGGACTTTTATAAAGACCGCTTTGGACAGATACCTCGTGGTTTATGGCCTTCGGAACAGTCAGTAAGTCCGGCGGTACTTCCACATATTATTAACCAAGGATTTAAATGGATATGCTCAGATGAAGCCGTTTTAGGATGGACGTTGAAACACTTTTTTCATCGGGATGGGGCAGGGAATGTAGAGCAACCAGAACTGCTGTACCGACCTTATCGCTTGCAAACCGCCGAGGGTGACTTGTCAATTGTGTTTCGTGACCACAGATTATCAGATTTGATTGGCTTTACTTATAGCGCGATGCCAGCAAAACAGGCAGCAGCGGATTTAGTGGGACATTTGCAAGCGATCGCTAAAATGCAAAGAGAAAGTCAAAGTGAGCAACCTTGGCTAGTTACCATCGCCTTGGATGGGGAAAATTGCTGGGAATTTTATCCCCAAGACGGCAAACCTTTCCTAGAAGCTTTGTATCAAAGCTTGAGCGATGAACCCCACCTTAAACTCGTCACTGTCTCCGAATTTCTGGAAGAATTTACAGCCACAGCCACCATTCCCGGAGGGCAACTACATAGTGGTTCTTGGGTGGATGGCAGTTTCACCACTTGGATCGGCGATCCTGCCAAAAATCGTGCTTGGGATTACTTGACAGAAGCAAGGAAAATGCTCGCAAGTCATCCCGAAGCGACTGAAGAAAACAACCCCGAAGCGTGGGAAGCTTTGTATGCCGCAGAAGGTTCTGACTGGTTTTGGTGGTTTGGTGCAGGACACTCCTCAAATCAGGATGCCATCTTTGATCGGTTGTTTCGAGAACACTTATTTGGCATTTACAAGGCATTAAATGAACCTGTACCGCCCTATCTCAAGCAACCAGTGGAAGTCCACGAAGCGCAGGGAAGCCATATTCCCCAAGGATTTATTCATCCCGTCATCGATGGTAAGGGTGATGAACAAGACTGGGATAAAGCTGGACGCATAGAAATCGGCGGGGCACGGGGAACAATGCACAATAGTAGCGTCATCCAGCGACTTTGGTATGGGGTGGATCACCTCAATTTCTATTTACGGCTGGACTTTAAAGGTGGCGTTGCACCAGGGCGGAATTTTCCAGCAGAATTGAATTTGCTGTGGTTCTATCCAGAAAAAACAATGGTTAACAGCCCAATTCCCTTGGCGGATGTACCAGATGCAGCCCCACTTAATTACCATTTCCACCATCTTCTGGAAGTTAACTTGCTGACGCAATCGATTCAATTTCGAGAAGCTGGAGACAATTATCAATGGCATCCCCGTTTTAGTCGCGCTCAAGTAGCTTTAAATAGTTGTTTAGAGTTGGCAGTACCGTGGGCAGACTTACAAGTTCCGCCAGATTATTCCCTACGCCTGATTTTGGTACTTGCGGATGAAGGGCGTTTTTCCAACTATTTGCCAGAAAATACTTTGATTCCCATTGAGGTGCCTTAAAACTCAATACCCTAGCTGTTATACCATTTCACAAAAGAGCTGGTATTGATATCTAGGTAAGGGCGTACAACTGTACGCCTTTACAGCCGATTCATGTGTTGCAAAGATTTTTAAACGTAAGTCCTAATATAGTTTGGCGTATTTTCATACAGAATTGGTATAACTCCTAACTGCTAGCTTTTTCTAAGCTGGGGGAATCTCTGAAGAGAAAATGTGTGTGAAATTCTCTTCAAGCAGCGAATCTGGTGTTTGCATAATAAATGGAAGTTCGGCTCCCACAAGTCCTCTTTGGATGTGTTCTAAAGTCTCACTAAAAATGACAAACAAAGGATATATAATATTAGCTCCCTCGCTCAAAATATGACTGTGGCGGAGAGGCATTAACCACTCATAATCATTGTCTAGGCAAACTTGGGTTTGTCTCCAACGTCCTAGCAAATCAGAAAAATCTTCGTTAGCACGATGAATAAAGACTAAAATTTCGGCTCCAGTTTTGACTTTCCACTCTGGATCGCACATTAAAATTGCCACATCACAGGGTAAGCAAACTGTTTGTGGGGCTGTTGTAGCAGTGTTGCGAAGCCGGACAATTGGCAAGGGTATAGTGATAACACTTTCATCTGGACGGCGCAGACTGGGAATCATCTCCAAGTATGGCCGATATTGCTTTAGTAAGGCGATCGCAGCTAAATGATTGCTGTACTCTGCCAAACTCGCTTCGTAGTGAGATTTTTGCACAGTCATAGTTGATTAAATAGTGAGGAGTTAAGAATAAAATTAATCAGTTAGGAGTTAAAAGTTAGAAATAAAAAGTTTTAATTTCTAACTTATAGCTTATAGCTCTTAACTTTTAATCCTCTATCCCATCTTTTCAAATACTGCAAACATAGGCAGATACATCGCTAGCAAAATGGTTCCAACCATTCCCCCTAAAACTACAATCATCACTGGTTCCAAAATACTAGTCATTGCTTTTACTGCTTGCTCAACTTCATCTTCATAGAAATCGGCAACCTTCATTAACATTGCATCTAATTCTCCAGTTTCTTCTCCGATACTAATCATCTGAATTGCCATAGCCGGAAAAACGGCATCTTTTTGTAAAGCAAGGCTAATCATACCTCCTTGTTGAATCTCCATGCGAGCTGCGTCTATGGCATTGGCAATTACTTGGTTCCCTGATGTATCTCGGACAATTTCCAAACAAGTTAAAATTGGTACACCTGAACGAGTCAAAGAACCAAAAGTCCGGCTAAAGCGGGCAACTGAAGATTTTTGAATTAAGTCACCAAACAACGGCATTTTGAGGGAAAGACGATCAATTGTTATGCGACCAACAGGAGTTTTACCGTATTGTGTAAAGGCGATTTTCAATCCTACAAGAATAGCGATAAGCACGAAAACCTTCGGACTTCTCAAAAATAAACTAGCATCCATCAAAAATTGCGTTAGAGCTGGTAATTCAGTTCCAATTTCTGTAAAAATCTTCGCAAAAACGGGAATGAGAAAAATGGTCATACCGAGAAAGATAGCAACTGCTATAAAACCCACGACCACTGGATAAGACAATGCTGATTTAATCTGGTTTTGTAGGCGGGCAACATCTTCTAACAACTTAGCTAAACGATTCAATACTTCGTCTAGAACACCACCAACTTCGCCAGCTTGAATCATACTCACATATAATCCATCAAAACAGTCAGGATGCTTCCGCATTGACTCTGAAAGATTCATTCCACTTTGAACATCATTGCTAATTTCCACAAGGGCTTGTTTCAGTTTGGTATTACTACACTGTTCGGAAAGTACCCCCAGACTTCTAACGATCGCAACCCCTGCATTCATTAAAACGGCAAATTGACGGGAAAAAACGGCTTTGTCTTTCACAGAAACCTTAACAAAGGAATTCTGGATTTTTTTCAAGTCAAAATTTACCTGAAATCCTTGAAATTGTTTGAGTTCTTGGACTACAAAACCTTGATCTCTAAGATTAGTACGAGCTTGCGTCAAGGATTCAGCAACAATTTTTTCTGTTCGGGGTTTTCCTTGAGAATCCCGAATACGGGCAACGTAGGTTGGCATAATATAAATTCAAAATAGTGGTTATTTAATTAGGCATGGGGCAATGGGCACAAGGGAAAGAATTACTGCAACTTCCTCTCTACTCCCTCATCCCCGTCATTTCCCCAATTCCTCTAATGCGCTTTGGCAGCCATACCAGATTTCGCACCTGCTGCTTGAGGCGGTGCAGAAGTACCGATCAGACGTTGGATTTCATCTGGCTTAGAAGTCTTAGACATCGCGGCTTCAAAAGAAATCGTTCCTGCTTTGTAAAAATCGGCTAAAACCTTCTCTAGAGTTTGCATTCCCAATTTGCCGCCAGTTTGAATAGCTGAGTAAATCTGAGATGTTTTACCTTCTCGAATCAAGTTGGAAATAGCAGGAGTGACAATCAGAATTTCTTGAGCCATCACCCGACCATATTCACCAGGTTTAGGGTTTTTCTTGGATACCAAAGTTTGGCTAAATACCGCCACTAATGAGTTAGACAACTGCACCCGCACTTGGGTTTGTCTTTCATGGGGGAAAACGTCAATAATCCGGTCAACTGTCTGTGCCGCAGAACTAGTGTGGAGAGTACCAAATACTAAATGTCCTGTTTCTGCTGCCGAAATCGCCAAAGAAATTGTTTCTAAATCGCGCATTTCCCCCACCAGAACAATATCTGGATCTTCCCGCAAAGCTGCTTTCAAAGCATTAGCAAAGCTCTTAGTATCTTCACCCAATTGTCTTTGGTGAACCAAGCTTTTAATTGGTTCGTAGACAAATTCAATTGGATCTTCCACCGTTAAAATATGCTCTGCCTTGGTGCGGTTAATCAAGTCAATCATTGCCGCGAGGGTAGTTGTCTTGCCAGAACCTGTCGGGCCTGTCACGAGAATTAGCCCTCTGGGTTTATCTGTCATTTCCCGCACGATATCTGGCAAACCTAATTTTTCAAAGTTAGGAATTTTAGAACTTAATGCCCGTAAGCAAGCAGCATAAGAACCACGTTCTTTATAGACATTGACCCGAAAGCGAGCCAAACCCTTAACACCATAAGAACAATCCAACTCCCAGTTCTGCTCTAAGGTTTTACGCTGGGTGTTGTTGAGCATACTAAAAATCAACCTTTGACATTGATCGGCTGTCAATATATGCTCACCGATGGGGGTGAGTTTGCCACTGATACGGAAGTAAGGGGGCAAACCTGCGGATAAGTGCATGTCCGAGCCACCTAATTCAATCAACTGCTCCATCAGATCTTCAATCATCATTTCCATAGTTCTGCTTCCTTTTTATGTTTGTTATTTGTCCTTTGTCAGTTGTCCTACCCTGCGGGAAGCCGCAGAAGCGTCTATGTCATTTGTTTAAAGTTATTAAGCATCAACTAGTGACCAATGACTAATGACTAACCTTAAAACCGAGATGTCATACAGTAGGGGCAATCCAGCCATTCTTGTTTCAATGTGGCATCGCAACTCCGGCAGGTAAGACCAGTCTTGCGTTTGGCTTTTAACTCGGCTTCCAAACCAGTATCAGTAAACGTCACCCGTTCTACTTCTTCTAGGGTGGTGGAACCTTCTCGCACTAAGTCCAAACTGTAAGCCAGCAAGGTTTTCATCCCCTCTTCTATTGCCACTTCCTTAATGCGTTCCGTGGGTGCATCTTCGTTGATGAGAGTTTGCAGGTTTTCGGTGACTCGCATAACTTCATAAACACCACAACGCCCTTTGTAGCCGATCCCATTACATTTTGAGCAAAGCTGATTTTTGGTTTTGGCTTCTGCGATCGCATCTAATGTCAAGGTGTTAGCTTTGTAAAAGGTGACTCCCACATCTGCGGAAGCTGATAAACCATAACGAGCTAGTTCCTCGGTTGTGGGAGTGTAGGGAACACGACATTCAGAACATACACGCCGCACCAAACGTTGAGCTAAAACGCCAATTAGGGAACTAGAAACCATGAAAGGCTCAATCCCCATTTCTCCCAAACGAGCGATCGCTCCTGGGGCATCATTGGTATGTAAGGTAGTTAATACCAAGTGACCGGTCAAGGCAGCTTCAATTGCTGTTTTTGCCGTTTCCTTATCCCGCGTTTCACCCACCAGCAACACATCTGGATCTTGTCGCAAGAAAGCTCGCAAAGCGGTAGCAAAATCCAGTCCCTTTTCCCGAATTACCTGTACTTGAGTAATCCCTGGAAGGCTGTATTCGATTGGGTCTTCTACAGTACTGATATTAATTCCGGGATCATTCTTTTCCGAGAGTGCAGAATACAACGAGGTTGTTTTCCCCGAACCAGTTGGCCCAGTTACCAAAATTAGACCAAAGGGACGACTCACCATATCCTTGACAATATTCAAAGTCTCTGGATCGGTAATTAACTTATCTAATCCCAGTTGGGTGGAGGAGTTATCCAAAATCCGCAGCACCACCTTTTCCCCGTAGCGACTGGGTAAGGTATTCACCCGGAAATCCACCTTACGTCCCTCAAACAAACGTCGGATGCGTCCATCTTGGGGTAAACGGCGTTCGGCAATGTCTAGATTGGAGATGATTTTAAATCGGGCTGTAACTGCCGGGATGATTTTTTTCGGTAGGGGATCGAAAGCTTCGCGCAGTACGCCATCCTTCCGAAAGCGAATGCGTAAGTTTTCTTCTTGCGGTTCGATATGTATGTCAGAAACGCCCTCATGCAAGGCTTTAGCCAGGATTCTGTTAACTAGGTTGATGACTGGGGCATCCTCTGCACCCTTCATCGCCGCACCTAGATCAGCCTCCATTTCTTCAGGAGCATCCGAAAGATCGAGATTTCCGAGGTTTTCTAAATCCTGATTAATATCTGTAAACTTTTCTTGTTCTAGGTGCTTTTGCTTAACAGCCATTTCATCCAGATATTGGTTGATTAGCTGTTGGTAATCTTCCTGGGTAATCACCATGCGCTGCAACGCCAAACCTTGGGGGCGCAAGATGCGGTTCAGGTCATCGGAAGCCTCTAGATTATCTGGAGCAACCATCGCCACTAAAACTGAGGGCGGGGTTTGGTCTTCGTGTTTTGACAGTGGTACTAAACGATGGCGACGACAGATATCCACTGGGATGAGGGTTTCAATCAGGTTCCCCATCATCGTGTTGCCAATGGAGCTGACTTCAGGATCGAGGAACTCTACACCGTATAGTATTTTAAGTTCAAATAGTTGCTGTTTTTTGTATTGCCTGAGCAACTCAGGTGATAGTTGTTGCCCAGTGATTGACTCTAGTACTTCCGTTAGGGGTCTGCCAGATTTGCGGCTTTCAATTAATGCCTGCCTCATCTGTTCGGTATTGACATAGCCAGATTGCACTAGCTTGTTGCCAAAGGGCGAAAACTCTGTTCTGGTAGTTAGAGCGGTACTGCGCCGTTGTGGTGACGAGTAAGTCATAAATGAGCAATTGATTTGGGGAAACCTCTGCTTAAAGTATTCCCAGGCTGTGAGACAGAATTCTCATTTCCCAAAAAAGTCCTAAGTTAGGTTGTTTCTTTAAAAGACACCAAGGGCGAATTGAACTGGGGATTGAGGACTGGGACAATTTTGATGGAGATTCAAACCCCAATCAAATTGGGAAAAAGACTTTTCCCAGGTTTCAGTCTCAGAGCTAACATTTGCAAATTACTCGTTCGGGTTCCCGCCTTAGTGGCATCTGGGCTAAGGTGTTCACCATTTGTCACAATAAGAGGACGGTTACATCACTTCCAGGAACTTGTTGGCAACAAAATCAGCCCCAGTGGCAAGCCGTGGATGACGACGGTTGCAAGCTGTGGAGATACACTGCCATAAAAAGCATCTGGAATGAACAGACAATGATCGATGAAAATAAACAGATAAACAATACAAGCCAGCAATTGGGTGAACCAACAGAGGTAAAGCAAGCAATGAAGAGTGACTTCCCAGCCCAAGTAAATTTCAATGAATCTGGTAGCGAGGTGACAGAGCAAGTGGCAGCCCAAACAAATGTATCCGGGGATACGGCTAATCCCAATCTAGAAAATAGCGTCGCTGCAACCGAGAAAACCGGAGTGGAAACAGCAGCTTTGGCAGAACTGACTCAACAAATCGAGTCTCTAAAAACGCAACTAGAAGAGCGTAGTACTCAATATATGCGGATTGCCGCTGATTTTGAGAATTACCGGAAACGTACTAGCAAAGAAAAAGAAGAGTTAGAGACGCTAATGAAGCGGAACACGATTCTGGAATTGCTGCCAGTGGTCGATAATTTTGAGCGGGCGCGATCGCACCTCAAACCGCAATCTGATGGCGAAATGACCATGCACAAAAGTTACCAAGGCGTTTACAAACAATTAGTAGATAGCTTGAAGCGCTTAGGTGTATCCCCAATGCGTCCCGAAGGTCAAGAATTTGATCCTAACCTGCACGAAGCAGTAATGCGGGAACCTACGGATGAACATCCTGAAGGAACAGTGTTAGAAGAGTTAGTGCGCGGATACTTCTTGGGCGAACGTGTGCTACGCCATGCAATGGTTAAAGTGGCTGCTCCCAAGGAAGATAGCCCTGCTGCACCAGAAGATCAGTCGAGTTCAGCCAACAGTTAAGCTGTAATTGCTCACCTCACTGACCTAAAGTGCCTGGGTTCTAGCAAGGATGAGCATCGCGTACCTAAAACTTGGACAAGGCTTTGGATAACTCTCTGTGTTTAAACTTCTCTCTTGCTACCAGTAACAGGGATTCCACAGACGTTATCCGCTAGCCTTTGTTCGGAGTAAAAAAGTTAGTCCGCGACACATTACACCAGAAAGAATCAGTAAAAATACTGCCGAATATGGGAAAAGTTATTGGGATCGACTTAGGCACTACTAACAGTTGCGTCGCAGTTTTGGAAGGCGGTCAACCACTGGTGATCTCCAATTCTGAAGGTGGACGAACGACTCCAAGTATTGTGGGATTTGGCAAGAGTGGCGATCGCTTGGTTGGTCAATTGGCAAAGCGCCAAGCCGTAACCAATGCCGAAAACACAATCTACAGTATTAAACGATTTATCGGGCGGCGTTGGGAAGATACTGACATAGAACGCGATCGCGTCCCCTACAACTGTGTCAAGGGTCGAGACGATACCGTTGATGTTCAAATTCGCTCAAAAAATTACACGCCACAAGAACTATCCGCCATGATCCTGCAAAAACTCAAGCAGGATGCGGAAAACTTTTTGGGTGAGGAAGTTACTCAGGCAGTGATCACCGTACCAGCATATTTCACAGATGCCCAAAGACAAGCAACTAAAGATGCTGGCACAATTGCTGGATTAGAAGTCCTGCGAATCATCAATGAACCAACAGCTGCGGCTTTAGCTTTCGGATTGGAAAAGCAAGACCAAGAGCAGCTAATTTTAGTATTCGACTTAGGAGGCGGTACCTTCGACGTATCGATCTTGCAACTTGGGGATGGCGTTTTTGAAGTTAAAGCGACTTGTGGCAACAACCACTTAGGTGGAGACGACTTTGATAATGCGATCGTGCGTTGGATGATGGAACGTTTCCAGCAACAAGAAAAGATCGACCTTTCCCAAGATAAGATGGCACTGCAACGCCTGCGGGAAGCAGCGGAAAAGGCAAAAATTGAACTTTCCAGCATGACGAATACCTCCATCAACTTGCCCTTTATCACCGCTGATGACACCGGGCCAAAGCATCTCGAGATGGAACTCAGCCGCTCTAAATTTGAAGAACTGGCACTTAATTTAATTGAAGGTACCATCGAACCAATGATCCAAGCGCTCAAAGATGCGGATCTCAAACCACAAGCCATAGATCGGATTATTTTGGTAGGTGGTTCTACCCGTATTCCCGCAGTCCAAAACGCGCTGATTAAGTTTTTCAACGGCAAAGCTCCCGACCGCTCTATCAATCCTGACGAAGCCGTAGCATTGGGAGCGGCTATTCAAGCAGGGGTATTGGGTGGCGAAGTTGATAATCTCTTACTTTTGGATGTAACTCCTCTGTCTTTAGGAATTGAAACCTTGGGTGAAGTGTTCACCAAAATTATTGAACGCAACACCACAATTCCTACTAGTAAGTCACAAATTTTTTCCACAGCAGTTGATGGGCAAACCTCGGTAGAAATTCACATCCTCCAAGGTGAACGGGCAATGTCACGAGATAATAAAAGTCTCGGCAAGTTTCTACTAGCAGGAATTCCCCCATCACCCCGTGGTGTACCACAAATTGAAGTATCCTTTGAAATTGATGTCAACGGCATACTGAAGGTTTCCGCCCAAGACAAAGGTACAGGAAGAGAACAGAGTATCAGGATTACCAATACAGGTGGTTTGAGTACCAACGAAGTCGAACGGATGCGCCAAGAGGCCGAACTGTTTTCCGAGGAAGATAGAAGACGTAAAGAACTGGTTGAACTCAAAAACCAAGCAGATAATCTGTTATTCAGTTACGAATCCACCATCAAGGATAATAGCAACTTTATCGGCGACCAGATGAAAACCTTGGCTAGTGAAAAAGTTTTACAACTCCAAGCTGCAATGATTGACTCCAGCATCTCCACTGTGGAATTTAAGCAGCGCTTAGACGACTTCCAACAAACCCTGTTTGCAATTGGTGCTGATGTCTATAACCGAGCTAACAGCCAAACAGATGAGATTGAGGAGGCTTCAGTTAGTCTCTTGACTCCAGAAGTAGACTCACCAAATGGGACACTAATACCACAATTCAACTTTGATTTTGACGAAGAAAGTACTGCCCAGGTTGATTATGAGGCGATAGATTAGAGATGGGGTATGGGTAAGAGGCAGAGGAGCAGAGAGCAGGGAGCAGGGAGCAGAGGGGAAAGAGTAAATAATAAAAAGGTAATTCTTTATTCTCTCCCTTGCCCCCTGCCCCCTGCTCCCCTGCCCTTTCCCCACCCCCTAATTTGCAAATTTTTATTAAGAAATTTTAATATATTTAAATATTTAGCGAAGTTTCACAAGACCTCAGCGGTTTGCTAGATTGTAGAAGCAAATTACTTTGGGCTAGGCAGTATGCCAGTTCAAATCTAATTCAAAGCATAAGGGTGGTTTTCCACACCTAATGGTGCGGCTAGCCCCTCTGGTTGATGGGCGGGGTTTTCCTCTCCTACGTAGCACAATTGTAAAAGAGACAGCCGACTCGGCAGTGAGAAGTCTGAGCAGAGGCTTCCCCTGCTCGTAACTTCTATAGCTTTTGTCGTCTCCCACGAGGAAATCACCTGTTGCCCAAAATTTGTCGGTGATTTTTGTAAAAGGTAAAGGGTAAAATCAGTTATTAACAAAAATTAATTTTATCTTCTGCCTATCCTCCGGCAAGCTGCTCTCTAAAGGTTACTGTGTTGCTCCTCCATATCTGTAGGCAAAACACTTTTCTGTAGGGTAGCAAGTGACTGTGACTTTCTACTGCCTTCTGCTTTCTTCCTTCTAACTTTTACCTTTGCTATATGGCCCGCGACTATTATGAAATCCTGGGTGTCTCTCGTGACACCGACAAAGAAGAAATCAAACAAGCCTATCGCCGTTTAGCCCGGAAGTATCACCCAGATGTGAACAAAGAACCGGGGGCGGAGGATCGCTTTAAAGAAATTAACCGCGCTTATGAGGTACTCTCGGAACCAGAAACCCGCGCTCGTTACGATCGCTTTGGGCCAGACGGTGTATCAGGTGCTGCTGGCGCGGGCTTTCAAGATGTCGGCGATATGGGTGGTTTTGCCGATATCTTTGAAAGCATTTTTAGTGGCTTTGCTGGCGGTATGGGTAGTCCCACACAACAAAGACGGCGCAGTGGACCTGCGAGGGGCGATGACCTGCGGCTAGACCTGAAATTAGACTTTCGGGAAGCGGTATTTGGCGGCGAAAAAGAAATTCGCATTTCCCATTTAGAAAATTGCGAAGTTTGTAGCGGTTCTGGTGCGAAACCTGGAACCCGCCCCCGGACTTGTTCTACTTGTACCGGATCGGGTCAAGTCCGCCGTGTTACCAGAACACCCTTTGGCAGTTTCACCCAAGTCTCGACTTGTCCCACCTGTAATGGGACAGGGATGGTAATTGAAGATAAATGTGATGCCTGTGATGGTAAGGGCGCAAATCAAGTCACTAAGAAACTCAAAATTACCATTCCAGCTGGGGTGGATAATGGCACACGCTTGCGGATTTCTAGTGAAGGCGATGCTGGTCAACGTAGTGGCCCTCCTGGGGATTTGTACGTTTACTTGTTCGTGAATGAGGACGAAGAATTCCAACGGGATGGCATTAATATTCTTTCGGAAATCAAAGTTAGCTACCTGCAAGCGATTTTAGGTTGCCGGTTAGAGGTAGATACGGTAGATGGGCCGGTGGAACTGATTCTTCCAGCTGGAACCCAGCCAAATACGGTGATGAAGTTGGAAAATCGTGGCGTACCCCGCTTAGGTAATCCCGTAAGTCGTGGAGATCACATGCTGACGGTATTAATTGATATTCCCAATAAAGTGACCCCAGAGGAGAGGGAACTGTTGGAGAAGCTGGCTAAAATTAAGGGAGATCGCACTGGTAAAGGCGGTCTAGAAGGATTCTTGGGAAATTTATTTAAGTAATGAAGCCCTCTTCTGTTTTAACTCCCGATGCTCAACTTGATTTACGTGGCACCCCTTGCCCAATTAATTTCGTGCGGACAAAATTACGTCTGGAGAAAATGCCATTGGGAGGTTTGCTAGAAGTCTGGCTAGACCCCGGTGAGCCGATTGAGCAGGTTCCTGATAGTCTGACAATGGCAGGTTATCAGGTGGAACAAATTACAGACTGTACTAGTTATTTTTCTCTGTTAGTGCGCCGTCCACTTAATGGCCAATGACAGGGGAAAATTTTGTTGCAACTGGACAGTTGTTGGGTACGGTGGTAGCTGTACAGGCTAATTTTTACCGAGTACAGATGGATGAAGAGGATGGGGAGCACAGGAGCAGGGAAGCAAAGGAGAAACTGAATTTAAACGTTCCTTTGCCCCTCTGCGCCCCTGCCCCCTCGCTTCCCCCTCTACTCCTCTGTACCCGAAGAACACGTCTGAAAAAAATCGGGCAACAGGTGATGGTAGGCGATCGCGTTGTAGTAGAAGAGCCAGATTGGGCTGGGGGACGGGGTGCGATCGCTGATGTTTTACCCCGCCAAAGCGAATTAGATCGTCCCGCGATCGCTAATGTCAACCAAATCCTATTGGTATTCGCCGTTGCTGATCCACCTTTGGAACCTTATCAACTGAGTCGGTTTCTAATTAAAGCTGAGTCTACAGGCTTAGATGTACTTTTATGTTTGAATAAAAGTGATTTAATTTCACCGCAGGAACAGCAACAAGTTAGCGATCGCCTCCTTGGTTGGGGCTATGAACCAATATTTATCAGCGTTAAAGATGGTATAAATACTGACCAAGCAGCCAGGTATTTGAGCAATAAAATTACTGTAATTGCTGGGCCTTCCGGTGTTGGTAAATCCAGCCTGATTAATTCGCTGATTGACTCTGCCAAACTGCGAGTGGGAGAAGTTTCTGGCAAACTAGCTCGTGGTCGTCATACGACTCGCCATATAGAATTATTTGAGTTGCCTAGCGGTGGTTTGCTTGCAGATACTCCTGGTTTTAATCAGCCTGACATGGATTGTATACCAGAAGAATTAATCCATTATTTCCCAGAAGCAAGAAAGCGGTTAGCAGTTGCTAGCTGTCGGTTTAGTGATTGTCTACATCGAGACGAACCTGAGTGTGCGGTGCGGGGAGACTGGGAACGATATGAACATTATTTAGAATTTTTGGATGCTGCGATCGCTCATCAAACACAGCTGCACCAACAAGCCGATCCAGAATCTACGATGAAGTTAAAAAGCAAAAGCAAAGGTAAAGGGCAGAGTCAATACGAACCCAAGCTAGAAAGTAAAAAATATCGCCGGATTTCCCGCAAGACTCAGTTACAGGACTTGCAGGAATTATATCGGGATGAGGAATAAGGAGTACGATGTCTACAACGGGCTGTACTTACGTACTTCTATGTAAAAGTTGGTGACGATAGCATGGATACAAATAGAAAAGCTATCTTGTCTGGTAAATTACGCTTTTTTAACCCAGAATATTGCCATAAGAAGCAAAACCACAGTTGCAGCAAACGAACCAGCAACTAGAACAGGAATGCCAACAGGCTGAAAATTGCCAGAATGTTTACGAGCCGCAAGCATTGAACCTAAGTAAATATTTTAAGTACAGGATAATACAATAAACAAATAGACAAGTTTTACAGAGATTCAAAGCTAGTTAACAAGACGCACTGGGGGCATAACATTAGTCTGCCCTTACACACACTATATTTAACTCAACTGAAAACTGCTCTTACGATCCCCATAAGTCTTAAAATATTGTTAATTTCAGCCAAACCTCTCAACCTTCAACTTACAAGTATCACCCCAAAATCACTATGGCTATCGGCTACGTCGCGCTTGTACTCCACGCACATCTGCCCTTCGTTCGTCACCCGGAAAGTGACTATGTGCTGGAGGAAGAATGGCTCTATGAAGCCATCACAGAAACCTACATTCCATTATTGAAAGTATTTGAAGGCTTAAAGCGAGACGGTATCGACTTTAAAATCACGATGAGTATGACACCACCTTTAGTGTCTATGCTTCGTGATCCTCTGCTTCAAGAACGCTATGAAGCACACTTAACCCAACTAGAAGAACTTATAGCACTAGAAGCAGAACATAATATCAACAACGGGCATCTTCGTTATTTAGCCGAACATTACGTCACTGAGTTTAGCGAAGCACGTCAGTTATGGGAACGCTGCAATGGTGACTTGGTGACAGCTTTTAAGAAGTTCCAAGACACTAACAACCTGGAAATCATCACTTGCGGCGCTACTCACGGCTATTTACCGTTGATGAAGATGTATCCAGAAGCAGTGTGGGCGCAAATTCAGGTAGCTTGCGAACATTACGAGCAAACCTTTGGACAAGCACCTAGAGGCATTTGGTTGCCGGAATGTGCTTACTATGAAGGTTTAGAGCGGATGCTAGCCGATGCTGGGTTACGCTACTTCCTCACAGATGGGCATGGCATCCTTTACGCCCGTCCCCGTCCGCGCTTCGGCACTTATGCCCCAATTTATACAGAAACTGGTGTTGCGGTCTTTGGAAGAGATCATGAATCTTCCCAACAGGTATGGTCTTCTGAGGTGGGCTATCCTGGGGCGGCGGAATATCGGGAATTTTACAAAGATTTGGGTTGGGAAGCAGAATATGAGTATATCAAGCCCTACATCATGCCCAATGGTCAACGGAAAAATACGGGTATTAAGTATCACAAAATTACGGGGCGTGGCTTAGGACTTTCAGATAAGGCACTTTACGATCCCTATTGGGCGAGGGAAAAAGCAGCAGAACACGCTGATAACTTTATGTATAACCGAGAGCGGCAATCTGAGCATCTCTATGGTATAATGCAGCGCCCGCCAATTATCGTTTCACCTTATGATGCAGAGTTATTTGGACATTGGTGGTATGAAGGCCCCTGGTTCATCGATTACCTATTCCGCAAGTCATGGTATGACCAAAAAACATATCAAATGACTCATTTAGCAGACTATTTGCGAGATCAGCCAACGCAGCAAGTCTGTCGTCCTTCGCAATCAAGTTGGGGTTTCAAAGGTTTTCACGAGTATTGGTTAAACGAAACGAATGCGTGGATTTACCCCCATTTGCACAAAGCTGCTGAACGGATGATTGAAATATCGCATTTGGAACCAGAAAATGAATTACAGTGGAAAGCGCTTAACCAAGCGGCGCGAGAACTGCTATTAGCACAATCTTCCGACTGGGCTTTTATTATGCGGACGGGAACAATGGTACCCTATGCAATTAGACGGACGCGATCGCACCTGATGCGGTTCAATAAGCTTTATGAAGACGTTAAAATCGGCAAAATTGATAGTGGTTGGCTAGAAAAAGTCGAGTTAATGGATAATATCTTCCCCGAAATCAACTATCGCGTCTATCGTCCGCTATAGGCTCCCAAAAAATCATCAACAGCAGTAGGGTGAGCATTGCTCACCCTATATTAGTAGTGACGAGCGTTCGTTTATTTTACCGACAACAGAGCAAACCTTAGCCTGTGTAAGGGTTTGTCAAATGCTGTCAAAATTAATTATTTGCTGTGCGCTTTAAGATTTTGCTAATGTTAGCTCTATTTAATCGAGCGCTAATTCCGATTAAATAATCACAAAATTGTTTTCGCTTATTGGCAATCCACCAGATAATTGTGCAAATTGTACCTGAGTAAACCCAGACGCGCTGCCATCTTGATCAAAGAACAGTCCACCTGTAGTGCTGTTGTAGATAAATCTTTGAGTGTCGGTGGTTGCAGATGTTCCAATGGTAAATTGACTAGCATTAAGTGAAGGTGTTGACAACCCGCCACCAAAGCCAGCAGCCGATACCTGAATCAATTCATTAGTCGCGTTGAAGTCATAAATAGTATCAATGCCTTCATTGAAACTATTGAAAGCAAAGGTGTCAATACCATTTCCACCATAAAGGCTATCATTACCTTTGCCGCCTGTGAGGTAGTCATTGCCATCATTACCAATGAGTGTCTTCTTACCAGACGCACCAGAAGCTGTGAGAGTATCGTTGCCATCGCCACCAGAGAGGAGATTATCGCCTGTCGAATAGTCAACAATCAAGCGATCATTACTAGCACCATTTTTGAGCGTGTTATTGCCAGAGACAGTATAAACTCCGTTTGAGGAGGAGGCTGAAGCAGAGGCAGTGCTAGCGATTTTATCTGTAACAGACACAAATATATTGCCATCGGTGGAGATTGCTGTGGCTGTGGCTGTAGCTGCACCAGTGTTGTTAATTGTCAGTATACTGCTGCTAGCGATCGCACCACTGCTTCCTTCAGTGGTCGAATTGCTACTAGAAATACTGCTGCTGATTGCCTGGTTTTCTAAGTTGAGGATGCCGCCACCGTTATCAACACTAGTTTCGCCAGTAATTGTTAGTCCAGTAATCTCTACTGTAATTTGATTATTACTGTCTTGATTATTGACATTAAATACACGGCTAGAATTGTTACCACTAACAGTAACATTGATTGAGCCTGTGCCATTAATGATAAGTGTATCGGTGATTTCTAACTCTCCACTAGTAAGGATAATGGTATCAGCAATGCTATCTTGAAATATCGGATCAGTAAAACTAATCGTATCTGCGCCATTCGTGTTATTAGCTTGTGCAATCGCGTCTCGCAGAGAACCTGCACCGCTGTCATTGGTGTTAGTGACGTTGAAGTTAGCCATAAAATTTTTGTGCTGTAGAAGTAAAATTTTGTACTACCGAGAACGAGGTGATTCCTCGAACAGCAAGCATCAATTGTGTTTTATATAGTGATGATTAAACCACTTGTAAGATATAACTATTTGCTTGATTAAGCAAGCAAATTAGAGTGAAATTAACTTTTTCAAAATGGATAACTTATGAAAATTTGATTTCAATACTTTTAGGACTATTTAATTCTAAATGTAGATGATATAGTACATCAATTGGTATAAGCATCAAATTTCTAGGCTTTGTGTAACTAACATTAAAAAAGACAGGCAATATGCCTGTCTCGTAAGTAATGATTTAGCAAAGAGTTTAGAAATTCATCTCAGCAGCTTGGACTTTTTCAACCTGCTTCTTCTTCAGCACAAGCATAACTTGAGCTAACATTACAAGAGCGATGAATGCAATCATCCATTTAACTCTAGAGGCGTCTTGAAGTACGATTTCTCCATCTGCTTGACCGAATCCACCGACATTGGGGTTGCTGGTCAAAGCTTCACCAGTTTTAACCGCTTGCCCTTCGGAAATAACCAGTTCTGGCCCCAAAGGAATCATATCAACGACAACATCACCAGATTCAGGTTGGATGTTGACTAGATATTTAACGTTACCGTCTCCATCTTCCTCTTTGGCAATTTTGGTAATTGTGCCAGTAGCGGAAGCATTGTAAACAGTGTTATTGCTCTTTTCACCAGTGGGATAAACTTGTCCGCGTCCTCGGTTAGCACCTAAGTGAACTGAATATTTACCGAAGTGGATGTTTTTGTCAGTTGCGGGGTTTGGAGAAAGAACAGGGAAGACGATTTCCTGATACTGTTCACCTGGTAAGGGGCCGACGATGACGACGTTTTCTTTGTCTTCGCTGTAGGATTGGAAGGGAGTATCGCCAACTTCTTCTTTAAGTTCTTCGGAAAGACGATCTTCGGGAGCAATCTTAAAGCCTTCAGGGAGCATCAGTACAGCACCGACGTTCAAGCCAACCTTAGAACCATCGGCACCAACTTGCTGGGCGCTCAGATCGTAAGGGATTTTCACTACAGCTTTGAATACAGTGTCAGGTAGCACCGATTGGGGAACTTCCACTTCTGCCGGCTTGGCTGCTAAGTGACAGTTGGCACAAACAATCCGCCCTGTTGGTTCGCGGGGGGTTTCAGGATAGGTTTGCTGTGCCCAAAAGGGATAGGCGGCAGCGGATTGGGGAAGGGCTAAATCGCTGGTGAAGTAAAATGTCACAGTAGCGATCGCTATGAGCAATGTTTTTACAATCGCTCTAGCGCTGCGAGTGAACCTCGCTTTTAAGAAAACATTTCTCATCTCTAATAAGGGCAACGATTGAATTAGTCATTAGTCATTGGCCATTAGTCATTAGTCATTAAGCCCTGAACAAAGGACGAATGACTAAGGACTAAGGAAAAAATTATTAAGCCCACCAAGCTGCATCACCGGTGCGGAAGTCGGTTTCAGTCCAAGGGGTCAAGACGATTTTGTCGTCGTTTACAGTGGTATGAGCCAAAGGTAAAGATAGAGGTGCTGGGCCCCGAATAACTTTACCAGTTTCGTCATACTGAGAACCATGACAAGGACATTTAAACTTGTTCTCTGCAACGTTCCAGGGGACGACACAACCTAAGTGGGTACAGATGGCGTTAATGCCATAATCTTTAATTGCTTCTTTGCTGTCTACCACAATATAGGTAGGATCTCCCTTTAGCCCTTGGACTAGGTTGCGATCGCCTGCATTCCGGTTTTCTAAAAATTTAGCGACGCTAACATCGTTACCTAGCTCATCTTTTGCCGTTGTACCGCCACCAGCACCACCTGTTGCGGGTGGAATAAAGTAGTTGACAACGGGATACAATGCACCCAGAGCCACTCCAGTGACAGTCCCAAAAGTGAGCAGATTCATGAACTGACGACGCCCCATATCGGGCACGTCTGCTGATTCAGAAAATTGAGCCATAATCTACGCGCTCTTTGTGTATTTTGTTAAGCATTTTGACAAAAGTACTGTACTTGAGGAACTCTTGTCTAAGTCGAAATGTTAGCGCTCACAACGATGCCATACTTCTTTGTTCCAAGATATAAAAAGCATCTTTTCTGTTAGCATTACATTTCTTTATATCCTTATCATACTGGAGTCACGGAACTTAACATCATAACTAAATGTAAAATCTGATTGAGAAAAGCTATGACAGGACAGGAATTACGTCAGATGTTGCTTGAGAAGTGGGGATATTCTTATGATGTCCAGTTACGGCGGGCACAGGGAAAGATATTTTTGCAAGTAATGTGGAAATACTTGGAGCAAGCTTCTTTTCCGTTGAGCGAGGCAGAGTACCAAGAGCATCTTGACAGCATTGCTAATTATCTTCATGCCTTGGGTGGGTCAACGCAAGTACAAACATTTATTAGCCAAACACGCGATCGCCCCAGGCTCGGCAAAGCTGTTAGCATCCCTCTAGATTTGGGTGAACGTTCTTCGGAATGGATATTATGACCCACTATTGCATTAAAATGAATAGTTTTCTCCGTAATTACAGTATTTCTTTCAAAAAATACCATAAAGTGCTATAAAATTCTTTTGCCCACCGCTACATCTCTATCTGGTTGAATTAACACAACTTCTCCACCGTCTAAAACCACTCCTAAGACTAAAACTTCGGAGATGAAATCGGCTACTTGACGGGGTGGAAAATTAGTAACAGCTAATATTAATCTGTTTATTAGTTCCTCTTGCTTATAAAGCTTAGTAATTTGGGCACTAGATTTTTTGATGCCCAAATCACCAAAATCTATCCACAATTTATAAGCTGGTTTTTTCGCTTTGGGAAACTCTTCGACTTTGATGATTTTGCCAATATGAATCTCAACTTTTTCAAAGTCATCATAAGTAACTTGTCTCATTTACTTCTAAGATGAGATTTTTTTGATTTTGAAATTGCAGCAATGCGATCGCATTATTTACCTGTGAGCTTAACCAGTCCCACACCACCGAAATAAAGCCCTAAAACTGCTCCTGCTAAGAGACTTTGAGTTAAGGGGTCAGTAGAAGGTGTCAGGACGGCTCCTAAAACCACTGCTCCCATAATCACGTAACGCCAACCAGAAATCATCCGTTCAGACGAGACAATGTTCAAATTACCGAGCAAGAGTTGGATGATGGGAATTTGAAATGCTAAACCAGTGCTGAATAACAGTAGCAACACAAATTCAAAATATTTATCAATTGACCAAATTTGTTCAACAACATCTGCTCCGTAGCTAATGAAAAAATTCAAAGCTGCGGGAATCAGCAGTAAATAGGCAAATACTAACCCAGCAGCAAACAGCACACTCGAACCCAAAACCACAGGCCCCACTATGCGGCGTTCACGGCGAGTTAATCCTGGAAGCACAAACTGGATAATTTGGTAAAGAATAAAAGGACTAGTAAGTATTAAGCCAGTGTAGGCTGCAACTTTCAGGGAGACAAAGAAATATTCTCCAGGTGCAAGTTGGAGAAATTTTACTCCTTGTGCTGGAACCTCAAGTAGCTGGACAATTGGCTTAACGGCAAAGAAACAACCGATAATACCCACTGCTACGGCAATCAGCGAATAGAAAATCCGCTGTCGCAACTCTTCTAGGTGGTCGAAAAGGGACATTTCGATTTCACCAGGCAACTCATCAAGAGGATCGGTGTCTGAGTTGCCATATCCTTCGGAGTCAAGGTTGGGAACGTTTACAGTATCTACGTCTTGTGAAGGTGTCATGAGTTAGCTACTAGGCAACATTTGTTAACTATTTTATCTGGGGAATGCAGCTACCAAAATATGTTTTTGGCTGCTGTGGGTTTTTTGTCCTGTTTTTTGGGTTTGCATCTGCATAAAGTAGTAGGAAGCCATCTTGTAGGCAATACCTAACCTAAAAAAAGGTGGAACCGATAATTTAGAAATTACGTCTCTGCGGCCAGTAGCACTGAGTAAATTCACACAACATCAACATTTAATACTCAGTTGGGAAAATCCGGTTCATCAAGGTGGTATCTATACATAGCGTAATCGGAAATTTTTAGCTGAGGTTGGGTATGAACCGGACAATTTGCATTGCCCTAATGTCATTGCCTGTTTATTTAGGCAATGTTGAGCTAGGCAATAGTTGTAGTAGTGAAGTGACAATTGTTAAAAACCAGTTTTTCACAATAGCTGCTCTAATTGCTTACAGTACAAATGCTCAGTCGCGCATACCGCCCTGGCAAATATCGGCTAGAGATGACCAAACCGAAGATTGCCTTCGTGCTGGCACTTGCAAAGATTGATCACAGAAGGCAGAAGGCAGGAGGCAGGAGGAAAGAAGTATGAAAACTTTAGTTCTGGGTTATTACCCAGTTTTAAAAGAGAATTGTATCGAGACGCGCAACGCGCTACAAAGCTTCCACAACCTAAGTTCTACGCTTTTAAGTGTGGATTAATTCTACCTCCTACCTCGTGAAGGCAGCCCTATCATAAAAGAAAGTCAATGGTTGTAAAAAATCAACGTACAGTAGTGGTTACAGGAGCCTCAACAGGAATTGGTCAGGCGTGTGCTTTGCTTTTAGACCAGTTGGGCTTCTCTGTTTTTGCTGGAGTGCGTCAAGACATTGATGCTCAAACACTTAAACAAAAAGGGTCACAAAGGCTCATTCCGATTTTTCTAGATGTTACTGACGCTGAATCGATCGCAGCTGCGGTTGAAAAGGTAACAAATGCAGTCGGTGGTACGGGGATTTTTGGTTTAGTGAATAATGCCGGAATTGCTGTCCCTGGCCCCTTAGAATTATTAGCGATCGCAGAATTTCAACACCAGATGCAGGTTAATGTCACTGGACAATTAGCAGTGACACAAGGGTTTCTGAGTCTATTACGCCAGAGTCGGGGTCGAATTGTCAATATGGGTTCCATTTCTGGTAGAAGCCCGGCTCCGTTCTTGGGAGCTTACAATGCTTCCAAATTTGCCCTTGTTGCACTCACTGATGTGATGCGGATGGAGTTACGCCCTTGGGGAATCTCTGTTTCTATTATCGAACCTGGGGCGATCGCTACTCCAATTTGGGAAAAGTCCCTAAGTCAATCGGAAATAGCACAGCAGGATCTATCCCAAACTGCACAAAATCTTTACGGACAGGCGATGAATATTGTGCGCAAGAAAATGCAAATTCTCGCATCTAGGGGAATTTCTGCGGATATTGTTGCTCAGACTGTTGTACATGCGCTCACTGCAAAGCAACCAAAGACACGCTATCTTGTTGGACAAGATGCCAAAATCGGAGCGTTTCTGAAGCATATTTTGCCCGATCATCTGCATGACCGGATAATTTTATACTCAATGGGCTTGTAAATTACTTCCTGATCGGTTCACAAGGAAGCCAAGATGTAAATCCAAGTACGACCTCTTGCAAAAGTGCTTTTTGCAAGAGGGGGGAAAAGGGTAGAGGTTAAAGGGGAAGGGGACAATACAGAACCTTTTCTCCTTTTTCCAACTTATGCAATAAGTCTCATCTCAAACACAAGAGGACAAGGGCAGAAGTTTCCCCTTGTCCTCTTTTTTTATCCCCTTTGAACAATACCGTGCTTCTACGTTGAGAAAAATCACACATTGCGCTAGTCTTCATTGACGTAACTGCACGCTGTAACATCAGGTGATGACAAATCAACTCTCCCCAAAAATTCCCTCTTGCACTTGGAGCCGTCCCATCGGTTTAGGCTGGGACAAACCTTATACTGTCCGCTACGCTAGCAATATCGATGATGGCCCTTGGCATGGTATGCCTTTAGGTGGCTTTGGTGCAGGTTGCATCGGTCGTTCTTCACGCGGAGATTTTAATCTATGGCACATCGACGGCGGTGAGCATACTTTCAAAAACGTTCCCGCCTGTCAATTCAGTGTGTTTGAATCCAATGGTACATCTTCTCAAGCCTACGCTTTATCTACGCAAGCACCCGATGATCGCACTCTCAAGGTTTGGCAGTGGTATCCAACACTTCCCGCTACTGAGGGAATAGGGAATTATCACGCGCTATACCCACGTAGCTGGTTTGTGTATGAAAATGTATTTCAAGCACAGTTGATCTGTGAGCAGTTTTCCCCAATTTGGGCAGGTAATTACCAAGAAACTAGCTACCCAGTGGCAATATTCCTCTGGAATGCCCATAACCCCACAGATGCACCGATTACTCTCAGTATCATGCTCACTTGGCAAAATATGGTGGGCTGGTTTACCAATGCTCTCAAATCTCCGAAAGTGCGGGTGCGCGATGATGGTAGTCCGGTTTACGAATATCAACCACGCTGGGGCGAAAGTCAAGGGAACTATAACCAAATAGTTGAAAATCCACAACAGTTTGGCTGTGTTTTCGGTCGGGTTGATAGTGGTGAACCTTTGCAGGAAGGCGATGGAACTTGGTGCATTGCGACGCTGAAGCAGCCCCAAGTAGAAGTATTTCACCACAGCCGATGGAATCCTGACGGAACGGGTGAGGAGGTGTGGCAAAGTTTTGCAAAAGATGGTTCTTTGCCCAATTATATAGATGCAAATCCAGTAGGAGCAGGTGAACAATTAGGGGCTGCGATCGCACTCCGTTTTACTCTTCAACCAGGCGAAACTCTCGAAATTCCCTTTGCTCTCGCTTGGGATTTGCCGATCACAGAATTTGCAGCTGGAGTTAACTATTACCGCAGATATACAGACTTTTTTGGTAAAAATGGTAACAATGCTTGGGCGATCGCATCTACTGCACTACAAGAATACCAAAGCTGGCGATCGCAAATTCAAAGTTGGCAACAACCGATTCTCGACCGGGAAGATTTACCCGACTGGTTTAAAATGGCTCTATTTAATGAGCTTTATGACCTTACTAGCGGCGGTACTCTCTGGACTGCTGCATCAGAAATTGACCTCATCGGTCAGTTTGCAGTGCTGGAATGCTTAGATTATCGTTGGTATGAAAGTCTAGATGTCCGCTTGTATGGCTCTTTTGCCCTGCTGATGCTGTTTCCAGAATTAGAAAAGTCAGTAATTCGGGCATTTGCACGCGCGATTCCTCAAAGTGATGATACTCCGCGAATAATTGGCTATTACATGACAATTAAGGCAGAAAGCCCGATCGCAGTTCGTAAAGTTGCAGGTGCAACACCCCACGATTTAGGCGCACCAAATGAACACGTTTGGCAGAAAACCAACTACACCAGCTATCAAGACTGCAACTTGTGGAAGGATTTAGGTAGTGATTTTGTTTTGCAAGTATACCGTGATTTTCTGCTCACTGGTGCTGACGATGTAGAATTTTTAGCAGATTGTTGGAATGCGATCGTGCAAACCCTCGACTACCTGAAAACTTTTGACCTTGATGGCGATGGGATTCCCGAAAATTCTGGTGCGCCTGACCAAACCTTTGATGATTGGCGGTTACAGGGTGTCAGCGCCTATTGTGGTGGGTTGTGGTTGGCGGCGCTGGAAGCTGCAATTGCAATTAGCGATATTTTATTAACTCACAAACTTGGCGACCTTGGCGGCTTGGCGGTTCAAAAATCCACCTATGAAACTTGGTTACAACAATCTCTTCCTATCTACCAAGAAAAACTTTGGAATGGCCAACATTACAAACTTGATAGTGAAAGTGGTTCCGATGTGGTAATGGCAGATCAATTGTGCGGCCAGTTTTATGCTCGTCTGCTGGACTTACCTGATATTGTACCGAGCGATCGCGCCCTTTCTGCCCTAAAAACTGTTTATGATGCGTGCTTTTTGAAATTCTGCAATGGTGAGTTTGGTGCTGCTAATGGTGTTCGTCCTGACGGTTCACCAGAAAATCCCAAAGCTACTCATCCTTTAGAAGTTTGGACGGGGATAAACTTTGGGCTGGCAGCTTTTCTCGTGCAAATGGGAATGAAGGATGAAGCGTTGAGGTTGACACAAGCTGTGGTAGAGCAAATTTATAACAACGGTCTGCAATTTCGCACACCTGAAGCTATCACCGCATCTGGTACTTTTCGTGCCAGCACGTACCTGCGACCAATGGCAATTTGGGGAATTTACTTAGTTATTAATTGATTAGCTATCAAAACAGTTCTCATTTTGATACAACAAACGAGGGATGTACAGCTAGTTGTGCATCCCTACAAACGATCACACGCTTCATTGTAAGGATTAATTCTCCCTAACCCTACAAAAGGAGTGTTGAGGGCAATACGGTTCAGTTAAGGCAAGAGACGCGATGAATCGCCGTCTTTACAATCTAGAGCGTGTCATCAAAAACCTTTATCCCAACCGTATTAGTGTTGAGGGGATCTAACAGGGCAAAATATCACTAAACAGCAAGCCTCTTAAACTGGAAATTAGGAACTGGGACAATTTTGATGGTGATTCAACCCCAAGTAAATTGAGAAAAAGACTCTTTTCCAGTTCCCAGTCTCCAACAAGCTAAAGCTTCTTCGCGTAGCGTCTCCTCAAGAAGTTGGGGAATTTTGGACGCGACCCGTTGAACTAGTATGTGCGTTGCCAAATTCAACTCGTCTTCATCTGAATAAAGCAGAGTCTAGATTTGTGGTTTTATTTTCCGAGTGTTTCCGGAAGTGAAGGAAAATTTTAGTAATGGTAAGAGTTGAAGCATTGAGAATTCAAGACTACTGTTTCAAAAAATGCAAATATTACTGGCTTTAGGCATAAATATTGCTAATATTTTCCAGACTATGTTCACAATGAAAAGTTAGGTTATGGCGTACCTATCTTTTCATTTAACAGATTGTGGCGCTGCGTACTTGGCAATAATTAACCAATACTGCGGCATACGCTTGAACCTCTACACTTTGCTTAACTTAGCTACAGGTGCATTTCTCCAGGGTTTAACAGAAGCAGGCCAAACTTTAAGATACGAAGCGCGATTAGTCAGGACGAGCCTTAGTAAGCTGGACTCATATTATAGCCCCTGGATAGCTCGTTGGCAAGTGATTCATTATTATATGTAGTTGTCTAGAGAGTTAAAGGCGATCGCATATTGATTTCTGATCCAGCCATAGGCAAGGCGTGGCTTTCGCATCCAGAGTTTGAAACTATACTTAGGTTGTTATCAGCTAAATACTGAATGTCTTTGCCATCAGCTTCTTAGTTTTGGGTATATACCATATTGCCTTAACAGCGCAGTTTTCTAAATCAAAGTATTCTTGTTGAGTAAGGCACTCATCACAAACTTATGGAAATTTGGTGGTTTTAACTACCATTTAGCCCAACTGCCACTACATTTATTAATCTCAAATTTATAAATTTATTAGATATTAATACACAAAGAATTTATTGCTAAATTAACTTACCAATTTCTGTGTTAACTAGCTTTATCTCTATTACTAAATTTCCTAATATTGTACAGACTTAACCTGCTGTATCTTTTTTAGTAAAAGCATCCATTTACATTTATTTCACTTGGCTAAGTTGATGAGCATTAAAACTATCTATATATATTGTCTCTAACCAGTAATTTTATTCAGAACTCGGCTATTTAGGATTACTGACTGATAATTCTAAAATATTCATGCTCAAGTTACAGCAATGTATTTAGAGACAATAAAGCTGTAGTTGTTGTAAATCAAGAACTACAAGGCTAACAAGTATTATTATCTAATTGAACCTATTCAAAAAATATGTTCAATCCTATAGCTGCGAACGTTTTTTATTGTTTGTGTTCTACTATTTGGAGAAGTTGTTTTACATTTTAGTTAATGGTAATATTTTCTAGTGACTCGACAATAATAAAGGTTTTAAATTGGGATTGGGTGGGGGGTAAGACCCCTCAAGAATAGCAAAGGAGGACAAAACTAAAACTTGCACAATGCACAAGTAAGTATCGGAATACATTCAGTAAATTTAACCTATAAATCTGCTAGCTTAGTAGATGACATTAAGGTCAAAAAATAGTATAAATACGAATAGCGTTGTTAACGCTCAAAAGTAAATAATTTTTCTCCATTAGCTTAAAAAAAATCTGCAAATTTCCCGGAAAATGCCTAATTCAACAGTAGAAAGAAATACAAGCTTGTGAACAGAGAGAACTTATTTAATTAGGAGTTGAGAAAGTTTCAGAAGATAAAATTGCATTTACCAAGAGCTACACTAAGGCTTTTGTCCTATCAGTCAGATGACAAGACGAAAGATAAATTTTTACCTTTCACTGTACTAACAAGCTATAAGCAAAGTTTCCTCCATTTATTGGAAGGAATCTGGATAATCAGGACTTAACAGCCAACAAACTTACTTGATTAAAAACTTGATTGTTTTTAATTAAAGGTCAGTTCATGGAAAAAATCATCAGGTCAAATGCAGCCGAAACCTCAAGCCAAGGGGACAGTTTAGGAATGAATCTATATAATTTGTATCCCTACTACGAGCTAGCTCTTGCCAAAACTAGTTTATTAGGGGAGTTATCAGCCAAAATCACTAAAACTCTGCTCAACAGCGCCAAGGTAAGGCTCAAACAGCAGAGAAGTTTCAGCCTGGTTCTTTAACGCTTAAAGCTGCCGGAGCCAATCAGAGTTTGGGAAAGTTATATACGCGGCTGTTAATAAATTTTTATCCTTCATAAACATCCAACATCGCCTGATTGCTGATAATTTCCCAAAAGCGATTCAACAGCTGCAAAAAGGCTAATGCAGTCTGTATACCTCAATTGAAACACCAACAATCGCAGAAACTGGACTAGTTTACTTCATCCAAGATAACTAAACACTATGATGAACCAAGACATTGCTGGTATTAGTAACAACTTAGATAACACAGTAAAGGCTCAACAATTTGACAAAGTAGTTGAAGCAATTCTTGCTGGAAAGTATTCCTGGGCATGTGTTTTAATGCTGCGATTTGGTGGTTATAATCCTCTCCATTACATTCCATATCGCACCTACAATCGATTGCTTAAAGAAAACTCTCAAACCAACAGGGCAAAACAACAGCAAAACGAAAATCTAAAAATGTTGAAACATACTAATGATTCCAGGTCTGATAGTAATGTATCATCAACCTGCTTAAGCAAAATTAAAGACCTCGCTTATCTAGAAGTAGTTGGAAAGCAAAAAACAGAAATTCGTAGTGGTAGTTTAGATCAGAGATTAGGGCAGCACATTAACGAACATCAATCAAGAAAATCGCCATTAAAACCAGAGAAAACTCAAGATATTTCCTTGAAATCCTGTGGATTCAATTAAAAAGTATTTTGAATCAATAGATTCTGTCCTAGAGTTAATTGAGTATCTGAGAGCCTGCTATGCGAATTTAAAATTTTTAGCATGGCAGGTTTTCTATAGTGGTCATTAATTTGATAATTTTTTACAAAAATCTGCCAAAATGGCACATATATACTGACAGTATTGGTAAACTAATAACAACTACAACTTAAACAAAAATAGAGGTGATTAGCAAGCCAGTTAATTTTAAAAATAAAATCAATGATTAGTTCTGACTATGAAATAAATCAAACTGATTACAAAAGTAGTCAGTATTTCATGGAGTAAATAACTCCTACACCAAGACTAATGATTCAACCGTTGCTACTGGTGGTTCTATTTTTGAGAAAGTCTGAGCAAAGAAAATTTGGAGAGGTGGATTCCCCCAATCCAAACTTTAGACAGCTTTCACCGACTGCAGACGGTGCGAGTAATGCTTATAAAACTTTCTATCCTGTGGTTGGTGTTGCTTTAGTTAATAAAGCAAACGCTTAACATCAATAACAGGAACGAAAATAGAAAAGTTACGGTTAAATCGTTCTTGTGGATGGTAGAACTAGTAGCTCATACGCTTCTCTTTCAACTATTGTAATCCTAGTCCTCCCAACCTGGATTATCTCTAGTTTCTAAACTTTCAATCTATATATTAACTACTGGAAGTTCAAAACTTGAATAGCTTCCAGTTTTTTTATGGGTAAATAAAAATAAGGTAGGCAAATAGCCCACCTTACTTTTTGTAAAGAATAGACATCTGGTGAAATTAAATATGCGTTATCCATAACCCTTTCAAAGACGTAGCACTGCTACGTCTCTACATTCTTTTTCACCAGACAATAGTTAATCCAAAAATGAATTAAACCTTGGCTAATTCTGGGCTAGGACGCTTGCTGTTGCGAATTGCTGTAATAGCCTCAGCATAATCCTTAGCGTTAAATACTGCTGAACCAGCTACAACTGCATTAGCCCCCGCTTCCAAAACTTGCCAGGTATTATTTGCCTTCAATCCTCCATCTACTTCAATCCAAGGGTCAAGACCGCGTTCATCACACATTTGACGCAACTTGCGGATTTTGGGTAACACACCAGGGATAAACCTTTGCCCACCAAAGCCAGGGTTGACGCTCATAATCAGTACTAAATCGCACAAATCTAGAACGTGTTCAATTAGCTCTAGAGGGCTACCAGGATTAAGTACAACTCCAGCTTTTTTACCAAGCTCTTTAATTTGTCCCAAGGTGCGGTGCAGGTGTGGAGAAGCATTATGTTCGCAGTGTACGGAGATAATATCGGCACCAGCTTTAGCAAATCCCTCTACATACTTTTCTGGCTCCACAATCATCAAGTGGACATCCAGCGGTTTGGTCGTAACCGGACGAATCGCCTCCACAATCAGAGGGCCTATCGTAATATTAGGTACAAAACGACCGTCCATTACATCAACATGAATCCAATCTGCTCCAGCTGCGTCTACGGCGCGGATTTCGTCGCCCAGACGACTAAAATCGGCTGATAGGATAGATGGAGAAATTACAATGGGCTTTTGAGATAGGTTTTGGGTCATGGCTAGTGGGTTTTTAAGCGTCCTCGTCTGTACGCATTGTAACAAAGCATTGAGCAAGACTAATAATTTTGATCCCGGCTTTTTTAAGGGGTGGGTATTGGGGACTAGGGACTGGGCACAAGGAGAATCCATGCTCAATACTTCTTTATAAGAGGGTGCGGCAATGCCCAAGACAAATGACAAATGACAAATGACAAATTACAAATTACAAATGACTAAAAAACTAACCTGGATAATTTGGGGATTAAGTGCTTCTTGCCTGAGTGCGCCGGTAATTGCTTCAGTTTTAGAATCTGCGCTAGGAACTAACGGTATTGATGCTTTGAAGGTACACCAAGCTCCTTATAATTTAATCGGCCGTAAGATTGCTATTGGTCAAGTGGAAATTGGCCGACCGGGAATGTTTGGGTGGGATAAGGCGGTTTCTAAAAACCGTGCCATATCTTTAGCGGCAGTATTCTTACGCAATGGCCCAGCTAAGTCTAATAGCGGTGTTGACTCCCACGCCTACAATGTCGCTGGTGTCATGGTGAGCCAAGACAAGGCTTTGCCGGGAGTCGCTCCGGGAGCACGATTGTATTCGTCGGCGGTGGGTTCGACTAAAAACATGGGTCAGCCGGAAGAGTGCTTATCAGCCCAGCACGTAGCGTTACAAAATGCTGGCGATGTCCGTGCCATTAACTTTAGCTTTGGTGAACCTCTGAGCCGCGATCCTCGACCAGAGGCTACTTTAGACGGCAATGCTTTACTAACTTTATGTGTTGACTGGTCTAGTCGCGTTCATGATGTTTTGTATGCGATCGCAGGCAACCAAGGTAAGGGCGGTATTCCCATTCCTACAGACAATTTTAACGGAATAAACGTGGCTTTTTCATCCCGCCGAGGGGGAGTTTTTAACAAAGTAGACGTGGCTAATCTGGCGGGTGCTAACCAAGGAGTGAGTGGAAGGCTAGCTGGAAGGGAATTTAATCTTGGTGGGCGACGTGCTATCAGTTTAGTTGCTCCTGGTAATAATATTCCTTTGCTCAATCCTGATGGCAAATTGAATAAGGTTACAGGTACAAGTTTTGCAACGCCTCAAGTTACTGCTACTGTTGCTCTGTTACAAGAATTTGCTGATAGACAGACGCGGACAAAACAACCACACTGGAGCATCGATGCTCGGCGTCATCAAGTGATGAAAGCTGTGTTGCTCAATTCAGCAGACAAAATGTTAGATAGCGGCGATGGCTTGCGGTTGGGAATGACCCGAACACTAATTGATAAACAAAATCAAAACTGGCTAGATTCTGATGCTTACAAAGATCCAAAGATTCCTTTGGATGCTCAAATGGGAGCGGGTCATTTGAATGTATCTCGTGCTTATCAGCAATTTAGTGCTGGTCAATGGCAGGCATCAGCTGCGGTGCCAGCTATTGGTTGGGATTATCGCACAATCGATGTTGAAGCATTTGTTGACTATATATTAGCAAAACCTTTAAAGCAGGAGAGTTTTGTTGCTGTCACCCTGAATTGGAATCGATTAGTGGAACTCAACGATAGAAATAAAAACCAGCAGTATGACGTAGGCGAAAATTTTCGCGATCGCGGTTTAAATAATCTCGACCTCTATCTGGTAAAAGCTGATGCTCAAAATTCCGATTCTGGTGCTATTTGCTCCTCAATCAGCCAAATCGATAGTGTAGAACATATTTTCTGCCCCGTTCCTGCTGCTGGCAATTACAAAATACGTGTCCAGTTTCGTCAAAAGATCAATGAAGCGACTCAACCCTATAGTTTAGCTTGGTGGAGTGTACCTATCAATTGAAATAAGGCAGCACAGCCGTACATCTGAGAAATGTTATAGCACTTCTCTCTTTCCTAAAAGGAAAGAGGGCAGAGTCTATGGTATACAAACGAGCGTAGGCGTAGCCCGTCGTAAACATCGCTACATTTTATCTATCAAAACCCAACAGTAGTGGTTATTTTATGATTACGTAGCTTACAATACGTTTATTGATAAATAGGTTGATAAATAGGAAAATTCCTAAAAATCACAATTTTTCATAATTCGTCTGCATAGCCGCCTCAATTAGGAATTAGCAACTCTCAGAAGTTGTGTTGAATTCCTCTAAGCGAATAACTGGCTGTTACAGTTTCTGTAACAGTCCCATTTTTCTATTGGAGCAAATGCAATAGTTAATCATTGACACAGTTTCTGCGTCAACCATGAGCACAGATCGGGAATCTTTGGCAAGTGAGGTAGCAGAATGAATCGGCAAAAATTTAGTGATGCGAAAGAAAATTTCCTGCAAAGACGTTATGGTGTGAGTCTAGGCAGACGTTATGCTCTGGCAGCTGCAAGTGTTGTTCTATTCAGTGTATTAGGGTGTTCTCAACTTGAGAATAGCAAAAATGCCCTTGCACAATCTAGTGTACCTCAGCCTGAAACTCCATTGCAAAAAAAAACAGCCAACACTGATACAAAAATAGTTGAGTCTAGCAATAAGTTTGGCTTCAAACTGTTTTCAGAAGTTCTGAAAAATGATCGGGGTGAGAAGAATGTTTTTATCTCACCTTCGAGTGTTGCGATCGCTCTTGCTATGACCTACAACGGCGCTAGCGGCTCGACTCAACAAGCAATGGCAAAAACCCTAGAATTACAGGGGATGAATCTACCAGAAATTAACTCTTCTTACGCGGCGGCATTAAAGCAGCTTTTAGACAATTCTGATGCGAAAGTGCAACTAAAAATTGCTAACTCACTTTGGGCAAATCAAGATGTTAGCTTTGCGCCAGACTTCCTCAAGAGAACCCAGGATTTCTATCAAGCCAAGGTGAACAATTTAAACTTTAAAGATGCCGCCGCATCTAGTATTATCAATAACTGGGTAAAAGAAAGTACTAATGGCAAAATTAATAAAATAGTTGAAAAGATTGAACCCAACCAGGTGTTATTTCTGATCAATGCCATATATTTTAAAGGGAATTGGAGTAACGAATTTGATAAAAATCAAACTGCTCAATACCCTTTTTACATCACATCTGGCAGACGAAAGCAACACCCAATGATGTCACAGAAGGGTGATTATAGATATTATGAAAGCGAACAATTTCAGGCAGTTAGTTTACCTTACGGTAAAGATGGTAAACTCAGTTTTTATATTTTCCTGCCCAAACAAAACTCTAACCTCAAAGGCTTCTATCAAAACTTGAATGCTGAGAACTGGGAAAAATGGATGGCTCAGTTCAAGAAACAAGAAGGGTTTATTCGCCTACCCCGCTTCAAAACAGATTACGAAGTTACACTCAATGATGCCTTGAAAACTTTAGGCATGGAAGTGGCTTTCAGCAACAAAGCTAATTTTTCTGGCATGGGTAAGAATTTTGCCATTAGCCAAGTTAAACATAAAACTTTTGTGGAAGTGAACGAAGAAGGAACGGAAGCGGCTGCGGCTACTTCAGTGGGAATAGTAACAACATCTTTTAGAGATGAACCAGAACCATTCCGAATGATTGTTGATCGTCCCTTCTTCTGTGCCATCAGGGATAATCAGACGGGAAAAGTTTTGTTTATGGGTTCAATCATTGAGCCACAATGAGGAGGCTTCTGCCTGCTGCCATTAGGGTAATGTCGCTTCAGAAATGCTCAAAGTCTTGTTGGCATCAGCTTTTGGCAATTCGTTTGCTGCAACAGGTGCAGTTATGTCCCCAGTGGTGCTGTCGTTTGTCTCACTGCCAAGACGCAAAGCGCTTAAAGCAGTCTTAATCACAACAGCGGTGGGTACTGCCACAATTACACCCAATAGTCCGCCAATTCTTGCCCCTGTTAAGACCGAAATTAAAATCCAAACTGGATTTAAACCTGTAAAGCTGCCTAAAATTCTGGGGGCAATTAAGTTTTCGAGTATTTGCTGTACAATTAACGCTGCAATCAACACTCTCACACCCATTGAGAAATCTTGCAACGCTACCAATAATGTAGTCAGGGCGATGCCTACAGAACCACCAAAGGGGACGAGAGCCATCAGTCCAATAGTTAAGCCAAATAGTAGCCCAAATGGTACTTTCAGCCACAAAAAGGTAGGAATGAGGGCTGAGGCCATACAGGTGGATAAAATTAACTGGGTGATGAAGAAATTTTGAAAGCTGAGGCGGACTGTTTTGGAGAAAGGATCGCGAAATTTATTAGGTAGCCACTCCACTAAACTTTGCCAGAGTTCGCCCCCATGCTGTAAAAGATAGAAAGTCAAAACCATCGTCAACAGAATATCTAGCAGACTAGTGACTGTGAGTACTGCTAGATTTAAAACTTGTCCAGCGATCGCTTGTAATTGTCCTTTGACGCGATCATTGATTTGCACTACCAGTGCATCGAGGTTAATCGGTAAACCATAAGTCTCAGCTTTTTCATTTAATATCATTAACTGAGAGCGTCCAGAGTCGATCAACTCCGGCAAGCGAGCCACCAGTTGTTCAGCTTGGCTAAGGGCCAACGGGAAAAGTGTCACACCCAACGCCAATAAAATCGATAAAGCCAAGAGAAATACTAAAATAGCGACTTGCTCTCGTCTAGCACCATGATGTTCCATCCAACTCACGGGGTAGTTGAGCAGAAATGCTAGCACTGAGGCTCCGACTAAAATGACTATGAGAGAATGGAAATAATCAAAAAATACCGAAATTGCCCAACCATTGAGAACTAGCAGCGGAATGAATAGCGCGATCGCCACGATTCGCGCTATTGGAGTGAATGTTTGCCACCAGTCGAGTAGCTTGCGTGTCTGCATTTTGAGCTGATTGCGGAATAGAACTAAGTTAAATCTTTCTTTACAGTTTATTATCTCTAACTATATGAGTCTTATTCATCCTTCTAGTTTAGGAGTTAGACTAACCCCAATGAATAATTTTGAACCGAAAGAGAGTGGAGAGTGGGGAGCAGGAGAGCAGGGGAGCAGGGGAGCAGGGGAGCAGGGGGAGAATAATAATCCTCAATCCCCATTACCCCTTATCCCCAGAGGAGGCCCCACCTTCTCCAATCCCCATTACCCTTTATCCCCAGAGGGGGCCCCACCTTCCCCAATCTCCAAAACACAGTTGCTTTTACATTTAGTTCCAATTATCGGCTTTTTTCCATCCTTGTGGACTCTGTATCGGGGGCAGGGTAGTCGGGAACAACTTGCTATTAGTCGTTTGTCTATTACTTTGGCACTTACTTGGCTGTTGGGTTATTTATTATTAACCACGGGAGCAGCAACTTCAGATTTTTTTCCGCTACGTCTATTTATCCTGAATAGTTTTCTCACGTCGGGTTACTTTTTAGTCAGTGCCTGGTTGATTTTGCGCCTGATGCAGGGCAAATCTGGTCGTTTGCCAGGGTTTAGTAATTTAGCAGAACGAGTACTTGGCAAGTATTTATCTTAATTTTTTAAGGTGACAAATTGCCAGTGTTTTTACTGATTTTCTCAAAATTTACAGTTAATTTATTCATATATCTAGTCAAATCCAGTTTATTATTGCCATACTTCAGTAAAACATCTCTAGGTTGGCCCAAAAGAAGGATAAATGCTGCTATAAGTGTTGTGGTTGACACTACATTAAAAAAGTTAGCACTGATAATTAAGAGTTAGCTATTATGGGTTGATTTGTTTGGATGTTTTTAGTCTACAAATTTACCGAATTTGATTAGTGAGTAAGTGTGAGGAAGTCTGTGACCATTCAAAGAAGTTCGGCGGAAGAAAACCAGTCAGGAAAAGCCTTAAAGTCCAGTAGAAAAATTTCTCAGAACTCGAAATCAGGACGTTGGCTATGGTTTTGGGTGGGGATGAGTGGTATTGCGATGGTGTCAGCAACTGCGGGGGCGCTTTTGGCAGTATCTTTGAGCAGCACGCCTTTGCAACAAGCCCAGCTAAGTCCAAAGGATGAAGCAGTCTTCGATAGCGATCGCATTTCTGGAGGTGTGCTGCGATTTTCAGAATTAACCCGCCCGGTAAATCTCTTGGTGATGGGCATGAGCGTACTTCCGCCAGATATCCAAAACCCTCCTGAAGAAACCAAAAACCTCAAATACCTGCCCCAAGTAAACTCCTTTGATGGTCTTTCCGATGTCATGCTCTTGGTCAAATTTGATCCAGAGACGAAAAAAATAAATATGCTCTCCATTCCCAGAGATACCCGCACAGAAATAGAGGGGTATGGAGTGAAAAAAATTAATGCTGCCAATCTTGAAGGTGGGCCAGCTTTGACTGCAAAAACCGTCAGTAATCTCTTAGGTGGAGCAGGAATTGATCGCTATGTCCGAATTAACGTTTTAGGAGTTGGCAAGCTGATTGATGCTTTGGGTGGTGTGACAGTATACGTCCCCAAAGATATGAAATACCAAGATGATTCTCAGCATTTGTACATCAATTTGAAAGCCGGTAAACAGCATCTCAACGGCGATCAAACACTACAATTGCTGCGTTTTCGCCATGATGAACTCGGTGATATTGGTCGGATTCAACGGCAGCAAATGGTCATGCGTGCTTTGATGGATCAAACACTCAACCCAACTACTGTCGCTCAATTACCAAAAGTTCTGGATGTAGTGAAAGACCACATTGATACTAACTTGACTGTTGAAGAGTTAGTGGCGCTGATGGGTTTTGGAGTGCGGACAAATCGCTCTAATATGCAAATGTTAATGCTGCCTGGTCGCTTTAGCGAGAAAGGCGAGTTCGGTGCTAGCTATTGGTTGCCCAGCAAAAATGGTATTGCCAAACTGATGGCTCAACACTTTGGTTTGGAATCAGAAGAGGAACAGTTGGCAACTACAACTGACCCAAGCTCTTTACGTGTAGCAATTCAAGATAGTACAGGTGGCGATCGCTCTAACTTGCGACCGTTAATTAGAGCTTTGGAAAAATCTGGATATCGGAACATCTATGTGGCCAAGGCATGGGGTGAACCTCTAGATGTAACTCACATTGTCGCCCAACAAGGAGATGGTGACAGTGCCGAATCCATTCGCAATACTTTAGGATTTGGCGAAGTGCGCGTGGAAAGCACTGGCAACCTTGGCTCAGATATCAGTATCCAAGTGGGTCAGGATTGGTTGCAACAAAAATCTATTTTGGAGAAGTCGTTGACACCCTAGAGGGTACATCTGCTGATACGGAATTTACTAATTGGATCAGTTCTTGGAGTTTAGCTGCTACCATCCCAGTGGTTAATAATTCTTCTGCTTTAGCTAAACCCTCTGGCATATTTGGACAAATACCGCTCCGCCATAGATAAAATCCCCCATTCCACAAGGCTGTTTGCATCAATTCACCTGGTTTACCTGCCAAAACCTCTTGAATCTCCGCCACCAGTTCTTCAGTAGTTCCAAGGGGCACGTTTTTGGTAGTAAAGCCGTAATCACGCGGTACGAGGTGTAATCGTTCTACCTCTTGGGATGCTATGGATGCAGATAAGCTGATGATTGCAGTGCGATCGCGCGGTAAGTCGCAACTACCTTCCAATCCTTTCACTAATGTAAATTTTGTTACTCCTCGCAGCCCTAGAGCTATCTGAAACATCCCTTCTGTCGGCGGATGGACAAACCCAGAAATTACATGAGCATCCCCAGCATAAGGACACCAAATTAGCTCCATTGTCGCTAAGGGCGGACGTTTGCCAAGTTGGTCGCGGTATTCCCAAATACTTGTAGTCAAAGGGAAATGCTGAGGTAGATAAATAAAGCCGATTCCCGTTTGCTCAAATATCTGCTGGGTTTTTGCCAGTGGTAGGGTAGTCCAATCGACTCCTAAACCCTGCCAAATATCTATCAGGGGTAAGCCGTATTTAGTTGGTAGGCGATCGCCACCGTGCATGATTACTGGCTGTCCAACTGCGGCGAGCAGTAAAGCTGTTACTGGACTAATTGGTGCTGTGCGTGTTCTGCCATCATAAGGGATGCCAAGAGCGATCGCTGGCCGCCCAGAGGCTATTGGTTGCAGTTTTGGCCCTAGTTCATCATAAGCATCTAACATTCCTGCTAACTCTTCCCCTGTGGGGCGCTTGATGCGATGAGCAATCAAAAACGCTCCGATTTGGGCTGGTGTCGCTTCACCCAGCAGCATCATTTTAGTTGCGGTGGCTGCTTGGGCGCGAGTTAAATTCTCGGCTGTGTGGTTTCCACTGCCTACTTTTTGCAGGAATTCCCGAAATACATTGCTCATTTGTCCTTTGTGAATAACTAAGGATTTTAGAATTTAAACGCAAAGGCGCTTCTCTACGAGACGCTACGCGAACGGCTTCCCGCAGGCTAGGGGCGCAGAGGTAAGCGCAAAGGTACGCAGAGAATACTCATGATAAAGCTAGTTTTTTACTACACTATATATACAGTGAAATTTACTAGGTTATCTTGACCAAATTTTACTGAATCGCCATTAAGCAGACGATATTGCATACCAGGAGTTAGAGGATTGCTGTTTAAATAAATACCATTTGTACTCATATCAACAATCATATATGCGTTTTGCGACCAGTCCCAATCGACTCGCGCATGACGACGAGAGACTATTCCCTCACTGGGAATGCCGGTTAAGTCAATTTCTGGCGGCGCTATTCCTGGACTCTGACTGCGACGGCCAATATAACCTCCTTCGCCAACGAGGTTAAATTCTCTTCCCGTGCTATGAACCAGCTTTAAGACTGGCGCTCTTTGAGGCGGGGGGGTATAAACAGGCGGTGTTGGCGGATAAGAAACCCGTGGCTGATAGACTGTTGAATAATCAACAGGAGCTTGTTGAGGAACCTGGTAGTTAGGTTGATCGGTTGCTGGCCGTTGATACTGAACAGGTGGTGGTTGACTAGGTTGTTGTTGAATAGGTGGTGGTTGATTAGGCGGTTGTGGTGTAGGAGAAACTACATTACCTATAGGAGTTGAACACCAGGGACAAACCTTAGCATTGTTAGGCAGGGCGCGGTTAAAATATTCGCAACTGGGATTAGGGCACCGATTTGCAGGCATAGGAATTTATATCATCAGGCATAGGTTGTAAAGCTACAAGACCTACTTTACTAAGTAAACACTGACCCTGACGAGTGGTTAGCATCTGGGCAAATGTAGAACCACCAGGCAGGCGGGTGCTGTCTTTAGGGTACACTACAAAAATAGGGTATCCCAAAGGATAGCTTTGGAAAGTTGTGACATCAACATAATAATCATCATGTTGACATAAATCATCTGAAGGATTTATAGAGCGGCGATCGCGCCTTTGAAATAGAGGTTGAATCGCTGACCTTTTATCATCTGCGATCGCTAGAGGATACCCAGTACACTGATTCGAAGTTTTACTGATAATTCCAAAACTAATAATACCAGTGCTTCGCCCTTGTAGAGTCTCGCTGCGTATTAGATTTTGGGTTTTTGTTGTATCAAGTTTAGTAACCTTTGCAGTAAATAAAGCTTCGTCCTGAGGAGCATTTTTGAGGACTATTTCTTGAAATTTACTGACTGCTTCTGGTTCAGTAGGGGCAAAAGGTTTCACAGGTAGATTTGGAAGTTTCGGATTAATCTGCTGCCAATTAGTAATCTTACCTGTGTAAATTTGACGCAATTGTTCAAGATTGATTTGCCCCCCAAGAGCATTAGCCAGATTTGAGTCTCTTTTATTAAATGCTACAAAAACAAGTAAACCATCATAAGCAAATGTTTTTTTAGCAAGTTTATCTGTGATGTTCTCTACCAAACTAGTAATTGCAAAATCCTTTTTGCTTGTTTGGACTTCTTCGATACTTTTAATGGGATTATTTAGATTTGATGACAAAACTGATTCATAGTTAAATGTTGCTGTTGCATCTAGCTTTGGTGTGGTCAATAAATCTCTTAAACGACTGTTATCGACTGGTTGCGTTAAAACATAACTCCATGTACTATCTTTTTCTCCTGTGTAAGTAAATCGTCCAGAAGGAACGTTGGGAACTTCTGAGAAATTCCGCACAAGTCTAGACCATTGTATATATTGATTAGTACTACCTGTTTTCTTGCCCAAAAGCCAATACAATATTCCGCCGCTAAGTAGTAATAAAGCTAGAATGCCTAGTAGAATTAAGGGCATTGGCAAAGGCTTTTTTATTTCTTGAGAACCTGGCGAACGCACTGAACTTTTGCCATTATCTTCTTTGGGAAGTTCTAGTAATGCTTTACGTGCGGCTTCCGCATTCTCGAAAGTACTTTCCAGTCCAAGTAGCCGATAAATAAATTGCTTTAAATGGCTATCAGTATCTGGCCATTGTTGATTATCTCTAGGATCGAGAGGCTGATTGGATAGATAATTAGTTGTCTGCCCTACCCATAAAGAAAAGGCTAGCAATCCTAATGATTCTAAATCTTGTTCGGGTCTGGCGGGTGCGGGTTGAGTAATAATGGGTGGAATAAATAAATTTTCCCAGATAGCTAAATCACTAAAGTATATAGAGAACTTTTGATTTTTTTCTAGTTTAATTAAAGTACTATCTAAACTGATGTTGCCATGAGTGATACCCATCTGTATTTGATTGGAGGGAAAACGCAGCTTTTGAGTGTGGAGAAACTGGAGAGTTTGTAAACCTTGATTTAGTACCTCACGCACATCAGAAGATGTCATTGCTCCCTTTTCTATCAGATATTTAGCTAAAGATTGGGATGACTCTATACCTTGAGTAATTAGATAACAGCGCTCTCCTTTTTCATCAGCGATCGCTTCTTTAGTTTCCACAAGACGGAAGTTTTGAATTCGACTATCGGCTAAACTTACTCCACCCACTCGTTTGAAAGTTTCTTTCCGCTTTTGAGTTTCGCTTTCATTAAAACAACGATTGGGTAATAGATATTCTTTAATAATTACAGGCTGTTTGTCCTTAAGTTTAACACCTGAGTATAAGCGGCCTAAACCCCGCACACCGATAAAACTAGCTATTTGATAAGTCCCCTGATTCCCTTTAATCTCAGCCTCCTGTGGTAAAGTTGCTGGAAAACCACATTCCAAGCAAAACTTAGCGCCCTTGATTTGCTGTGCCGTTTGGAAGGGGCGATCGCAATTTAAGGGAGAATTGTACGAGCAGGGGTATTGTTGATAAAAAGATTCAAATGAGGACATATACAAAGAGTTTCGTGAATTGCACCAATTACTTCTGTCGTGTTCAAGCGTGAACCAATCCTAACTTAAGAGCAGCCACAATCGCTTGAGTCCGGCTAGTAACCTTCAACTTTTCAAAAATACTTGTGAGATGCGCCTTAACAGTAGCGACTGTTACATATAAATGTTTAGCGATTTCTTCATTAGAAGCACCTTGAGTTAACCAATATAAAACTTCTTGCTCTCTTTCGGTTAAATGCACTTCATGACATGCTTTTACACAAGAATCTGAATAAGCCTGAAAAAACCGGAAAAATAGACTAGCAACCTCTGAAGGTAGATAAATTTCCGACCTAGTTACAGTGTCAATAGCCTCACACAATTGTGTTGCTAAACGATTTTTAAACACATAACCTGCGGCTCCCGCCTGCATCGCTCTAAAAATCCAGTCATCTTCTTGATGAGCCGACAATACTAAAACTTTCCCAGTGTAAGCAGTCTCCTTAAGACGTGCCAAAACTGTAATTCCATCACATCCTTTCAATTGCATATCCAGCAAAATTAAATCTGGACACTTCTGGCTTGTAAACTTTAAAACCTGCTCCACAGAATCTGCATCACCTATCACTTCTACAGGTAACGCAGAATTAATACTATAAAAATTCAACAGAGTACGTAAACCTTGACGAAAGCGTTCTTCGTCATCTACAAGTAAAACCGAAAGTTTCTTATTATCATTAGCCATATTCTTAATTATGAATTATGAATTAATTTCCGCTCCTTGGTCGAGGTAAGATTACAGAAAATTGTGCTCCTCTTTCTGACAAAACTTGCGCCCAGATACTTCCTTGGTGATCTAAAACAATTTTTTTAGCAATAGTTAAACCTAGCCCTGTACCTCCTCGACGTTGGGAATAAAATGGTGTAAATACCTTTTGTAAATCTTCTTTAGATAATCCTGGCCCTTGATCCGAGATTTTAATTAAAACTTCATCTTGAAAAATTTGCCAGCTACAAGTAATAGTTCCTGAATTAGGACTAAAATGAACAGCATTACTCAGAATATTGTCAAAAACTTGTTTCATTTGTAGTCTGTCTATTTTCAGAGTTGTCGATGTATCAGGAATGAATATTTTGACTTTTTTCTGATTAATTAAAGGTTGGAGATTTGTGATGCTTTCAACAACCAAACTTCTTAAATCTTGAAATGTTACCCTTAATTTTGCACTTTGTCCACAATCAATAAGCTCGTTTAAATTAGTATCTAAATCTTGTATGCTTTCGCCAATAATTGTTGCTTGTTCTTGCCAAGGATTGTCCTCCAATCCTAAGCATAAATTATGTGCATACAATCCTATAAGTCCTAGTGAATTACGCAATTGATGTCCTACTCTATGCAGGATATCTTCGAGGAGTTGAATTTCCGTTTTTTGTCTTCCATAGTTCAAGTAAATATCTACATATTTACTCAGAAGTATAGCAGAGCGTTTTACGTACAATTGCAAACTCTTTGACAGAGGTTCATGAGTAATGATTTGAATGTATTCAGGTTTCTGATTTCTATAGGCTATAGGGCAAAGGTAAGAAATTGATGAAAAGCCGCTTAATCTAAATTCATTTAAAGTAAAAGCAGGCGGAAAATCTGTCAGCCATGTTTCTGAACGCAAATAAGCTAAAGTTTTTGGGGAAAAAGGAGCTTGATCTTGAGCATAATGTATAACCTCCTGATGATTTTTTAGCAAGCAATCATGATAGACAATACGAACGAAAAAAATTGGATATTGACTAGTTAACTGCTCAGACTCTAGCTGGCAAAAGTTTTGGATGTCTGAGGAACTCAAATAATTTGAGTCATTGTCTAGTTTTTGCACAGAAAAGCCTAGTGTCATAGCTTCACTCGCTTTTTGCAACCAAATGTTTTTACTTTTCCACTGATCAGTATAAAATTATGCAGCCTCAGTAATGTTTATTTTTTTGTTAAGTTATCTTGTTAGATAATTCATCCAAAGAATTATTAAGCTTATATTCACAGGGATCTCCTATTTTTCTAGGTATATACAAGTACGTAGTATTTATTGTTTGTAATATTTAAACAAGTACTACTCTAGCAAGGCAACAATGCTTGGTTCGTAGTGAGCGCTAAAGCGTTCAAGCCTTGGCTAAAGTTCTTTTTAAAGATACTTACGCGTAGCTTGCTATTCATCCATCAAAGTTGGTCTGGTGGACAACTGAGGCAGGCTTTTCGTCCCACCCGGCAAAAAAATGTAGCGCATACAATTGCAATTTTCAGGTAAATAGACCAGGTAGTAGGGGCACAAAGCATTGCGCCTCGACGACAGATGTAGTCCAAATACATGATTTCTGCTGTAAGAACTGCTCTAAACTAATCTACAAACTGAAGTTGCTGCTTTTCGGATTATTGAAAAGCTAATATTTTCTAGCCTTCCCAATCATTATTCTGGGTAAGGCAGGGAATGGGGATGAGGAAGATGGGACAGGGAAAATAACCAATGCTCCATCTAAAAAATATCGACAAAAGTCTAATTAACTTTAGAAGACTGAGACATATATTCTAGATGCATCTGGATTAGCTACCAGTGGATTAGCTACCAGCAAAACATCTTCATGCTTATCTTCGTTCTTCAAACTTTAGCCGAAATTCTAGCTGGAGGAACCTCACTTACCAGTACGGAGCAAATTGACTTTAGCCATCCTGGTAATCGAAGGGAAGAGGGAGCAGGCCCGACTCTCAATTTATACATTTTTGATATACGTGAGAGTAAGCAGGTACAACATTCTGGTAGGCAAGTTGAACGCAAGCTAACACGCGCTCTACAACCTGCCACTGTAAATTGGGCACCGGCTTGGTTTGATGTTTCGCTATTGTTAACAGCCTGGGATAGAACAGCTTTAGGTGAGCATCACTTTATCAGTGAGGCATTGACCGTGCTGTTGCGCCATCGCACCTTAGAAGAGGAGTTTTTGGTTCCTGAATTACGGGGCTATGGTAATTTGAACATGACAGTTGCCCTAGAGCCACCAATTGAGATTGGCTCTTTATGGAGCGCTCTCAATGTTCCATTGCGTTCAGCCTTATATTTGACAGTTACAATACCCTTCGAGCCACAACCCACTCCAGTGCCTTTGGTTTGGGAGCGGATTTTCAATTTGCGAAATCAATTGTCTCATGATAGTGACAGTTTAGTATTAACCAGGCGAGTTGCGATCGCGGGTATTGTCAAAAGCGCGGTGACAAATCTGCCGTTGGTAGCGACAGAAGTTGCTGTGATGGGAACTGAAAAGTCCATATTAACCACTAAAGAAGGGCTGTTCTTCTTTGAAGACCTTCATTTAGGTAATTATGTTTTGGCTCTGAATCATCCTGGCTATTTACCTCAAAACGTCAATGCATTGGTAGATAACCAAAGTAATACTTTCAAAGAAATATTTCTAACTCCTGAATAATTTGATTTTTACTGACTTGGAGAAACTTTCATGGCTAGACTTGATTACTTTGCTCCTGGTGTCTACATTGAAGAAATTGACCGGGGTAGCCGACCAATTGAAGGTGTTAGCACGGCAGTTGCCGGATTTGTAGGCTTTACAGAAGACGTTCGTGGTGGGGCTGAGTTATACAAACCCATGCTAGTAACCACTTGGACGCAATATTTAACCTACTTTGCCCGTGACAACTCTGACGGCTTCACCGACTTCAACGCCTATTTACCCTTTTCAGTCTACGGCTACTTTATGAATGGTGGCGGCCGTTGCTGGGTAACAAGCATCGGGACTCAGTTACCAGGCGCACCCAGACCGGCAACTGCAGAACCGGCTACCCTCAGAATCAACTCTAGAGGTAATCGTCCAGCCCTTCGCTTTACTTTGCGTCCTGAACAAGCAGCAGGCGGATTAGTAAATCTCGTCATTATTGATGGTTCACCCCGCGCCCTACCCGAAGGTACTGAAGGAGAAGCGCCTCCAAATACGGGTGAATATTTCACTATTCAAATTCGTCGGGGAGATGAACTTTTAGAACAATACGAGAACTTGACAATGAACCGCGAGCCTGCTGGTCAAACAGCAACTTATGCGGTGGCGGCATTGAGAAATTCGATGTACATCACCGTAGAAGACATAACTCAAAGTGGACAGCCTTTAGCTCGTCGTCCCGTTAATGGTCAATATGAACTAGCGCCGCCCATTGTCGCCGCGCCACCCGATAGATTTTCACAAAATTTAGAAGGGGTTAGAGACGATCGCACCGGGGTACGCGGTATCTTTGAAATTGATGAAATCACAATGCTGGCTTGTCCTGATGTGATGCGGGCTTATCAAGAGCAGGTACTTAATTTAGATCAAGTTCATGGCATCATCGAACTGATGATTAGTATGTGCGAGGGTTCTGCTAGTGGCGATATTCCCAACCCGCCCAACCGCATGGTTGTACTTGATGCGCCACCGGATGCCGTCAAACCTCAACAAGTAGTGGAGTGGTTGAATAGGTTTAACCGCCGTTCCATGTTTGCGGCCCTTTATTATCCTTGGATTAAAGTACCGAATCCACGCGATCGCGGTAATCCAATTTTAGTACCTCCTTGTGGTCATGTGATGGGTGTTTGGGCCCGCACTGACGAAACCAGAGGAGTTTACAAAGCCCCTGCAAATGAAGTTCCTAGAGGCGTAATTGGTTTAGGTTATGACACAAACTTCCGCGAACAAGAGCTATTAAACCCCTTGGGGATAAATTGCATTCGCAGCTTCCCCAATCGAGGTATCCGCATTTGGGGGGCACGCACATTAGTTGAGCCAGATAAAACAGAATGGCGTTACATCAGTGTGCGTCGGCTAATTAGCTATATCGAAAAATCCCTAGAACTGGGGACTCAGTGGGTAGTTTTTGAACCCAACGACCAAGATTTATGGGCGCGTGTCACCCGCACCGTCAGTAATTTCTTAGAACGCATCTGGCGTGAAGGTGCTTTATTTGGGGCATCTCCAGCACAAGCATTTTATGTCAAGTGTGACGAAGAATTGAACCCACCAGAAACCAGAATTTTAGGACGTTTGTACATCGAAGTCGGCGTTTGTCCCGTTAGACCTGCTGAATTTGTTGTTTTCCGCATCAGTCAATGGAATGGCATTGAAGATAGCGAGTAACACTAAGTTAGCGTATGGGGCATTGAAGAAAAAATTCTTATAACTCCCCATTCCCCATTCCCCATTCCCCATTCCCAAATTAACTACACACAAAGGAGTCTAAAAGTATGGCAGGCGAATTTTTAACCTCTTGTAAATTTTACTTCGAGGCTGATGGGATTACTGATAAATTTATCAAAGAAATTAGTGGGCTAGGCGTTGAAAACACTCCAGCGCAAGAAGTTCACGGTTCATCTAAAGGCGCTAAACTAATGCGCCAAGCTACACCAACCGTTGTGAAATTTACCAACATTACAGTAAAAGTCATCGCTACAGATGATATAGACCTTTATACTTGGTATCAAAAGTGTAACGAAGACATGGGTGATCCTCGTCAGTGGGCACAGAATCGTAAAACTGGTTCGGTGGTTGCTTATGACCAACAAGGCTCTGAAAAGGCACGCTGGAACATTGTCAATTGCTATCCCTGCAAATACACTGGGCCTACCTTAACAGCCTCTGGTGGTGATATGGCAAATGAGACTGTTGAATTGGTTCACGAAGGAATTAAACGGATTAAATAATTAGCATTTGCAGTGAATAACAGTGGTACAATCCGCAAGCCGAATTCCAGAAGTTCTTACAGCCCATCGGTTCTATTTAGAACTGACACTAGAAGGTCAAAACGATGCCAATTGTTTCTTTTTGGAGTGTCAAGGCTTTAAAAGAACACAAGAAGTAATTGAAATTTGTGAAGTTACTTCTCAAAGCTGGGGTACTAAAGGGCAGTCAAAAGGTCAAGTGGTGAGAACTAAGCTTCCTAGCAATCCTAAGAGTGGTAATCTCATTCTGCGTAGAGGTACCACCAACTCTATGGATTTTTGGAAGTGGTTTGAAAAAGTCCAACAGGGTAATTGGTCACAGCAACGTAGGCTGGTTGCTTTGTCTATTTATAATCAGGCAAATCAAGAAGTGGCTAGATTTGAATTAGCCGGTGCTTGGCCTGCAAGTTACAAAATTGCCGATGTCAACGCCCGCAGCCATGACATCGAAATTGAGGAAGTGGAGGTTGCTTTTGAGGAATTTAAACGCGTGAAGTAATCAGGAGGATTATGTTTCCAACAGAGTTTGAATTTGTACTGCCAAAGGGGTATCTAGACTCGGAAGGCAACCTCCACCGCAAAGGTGTAATGCGGTTATCAACGGCGATAGACGAGATTGCACCCTTGCGTGACCCACGCGTTAAAGCTAATCCTGTTTATGCCACAATTATTATCTTGTCGCGGGTGATTACGCACTTGGGTGCTTTATCAGAAGTGACTCCGGCAATAGTGGAAAACTTTTTTTCCCAAGATTTAAATTACCTCCAAGATTTTTACCGTCGAATCAATGGGTTGGAAGGCGAAACTTCCATACCAGAAGATACAGTAAATTCGCCCGAAGCACTTCTTCATAATTGAATTAGGCATTGGGGATTGGGATGAGGGAGTAAGAGAATAGAGAAAAAACTCATTCACGAGTATTAAAGACTCGTCAGCGAGTATCAAAGACTCATTTACAAGTATTAAAGACTCATTCACGAGTATCAAAGACTCGTCAGCGAGTATCAAAGGCTCATTAACGGAGTTTAAAGACTCGTTAGCGAGTATCAAAGACTCATTCACGAGTATAAAAGACTCGTCACCGAGTATCAAAGACTCATCCACGAGTATAAAAGACTCGTCACCGAGTATCAAAGACTCATTCACGAGTATAAAAGACTCGTCACCGAGTATCAAAGACTCATCCCCAATCCCCAATTCCCAAATTACCTATGCCCCGTAAAAAGGATACTCTCTGCACAGAATTTGCTTTCACTCTTCCTAGAGGATTGAGTGATAAGGAACACCGAGTACATCGTCATGGGGTGATGCGTTTAGCCACCGCCAAAGATGAAATTTTGGTGCAACAAGAGCGCAAAGTTCAGGAAAATCCAGCTTACGGTGTTTTGGTTATGCTTGCACGGGTAATTACTCGCTTAGGCAGTTTCAACTCTGTTAGCCCTGATTTACTCGAAGGACTCCTCTTACATGACATTGCCTATCTGCGAGAATTTTATAATCGAATCAATCAGCAAGGTAATGTACACATTCCGACACAATGTCCCCACTGCAATACTCAATTTTCAGTGGAGCTAGAACTAGCGGGGGAGTCGTAAGCTACCCCTCTGATACTTTATATGAGGAGGTAGCTTTTATTGCTTATCATTTCCACTGGTCACAAGATGATATTTTAAATTTAGAACATACTACCCGTCAGCGCTGGGTAGCAGAAATCAATAAAATTAACCAAAAATTAATATGAAAGTAAAAGTTAGCTACTCACCAAATCTAAGTGAAGTAAATGAGGTTGACCTTACCATAGAAACTCCAAGGAGAGGAGAATGGCTAATAGGCCGTTCTCCTGATTCTGATTTACTCCTAGACAGCCCTGATATCAGTCGGGTACATGCTAAGTTTTTTGTGAAAGGTGGAAATTACTACTTTTGTGACCTTGGCAGTAGAAATGGCTCAATATTTAACGGGAAACAAGCTGAAAAAGATCGACCATATTCATTGAGCGATGGAGATGTTATTCGGATTGCAGATTATGTTTTGATTTTGGAAGCAGTTGCTCCCGTTTATGAGCAACCAGAAACAGTCTTTAGAATTATAGATCCTTCACTGTTTTCTCGGCCGCGATCGCCTGAAAATATCAGTACCGCCAACGTTGCTACTCCAGCCCCACAGGTAGTCAACCAAGTTCCACAGCCAGTTAGCCAAGAAGTAGAAACACCTGAAATTAATGTTCCTTCTTTAGAAACCAGCGAAGTCTTAGAAGTTGTTTCTACTCAAAGTAATGATGTCATCCCGGTTGTTGAGATAATTGCCCCTGAAAACATAACTGAGTCACCAGAAGCAGTCAGCGAAGTTCTACACAATGTTCGTGATGAAATTGTGGATTTGCATACATTAGTTGTACCAGAAGTCAGCGCAGATGGTGAGGAAGTAGAAGTTCCAGAAGTCAACGAAGCCTCAGAAGTTTCTTTGAGTGAACCAAATGAATCAATAGCTGTACCTGAAAACATCATAAAAACTCCTGAAGAGGAAAGTGTTATTCCCCAAGCAGCTGATGATAAGGTTGCAGACTTGGAAGCAGCACTGGCAGCAGAATCTACTTTTGTACAACGGCGTGATACAAGTGCCATTCCCGAAGCTACCTACGATGAGAATGCAGAGTTAGAGGCAGCGCTGGAAGCAGAAGTTACCTTCGTACAGCCTCGTGATATTTTCGGCGAAGTTCCTGCACAAATTGCTATTCCCGAAGCTACTGATGCTGAAGATGCAGAATTTGAGGCGGCGCTAGCAGCAGAAGTTACCTTCGTACAGCCTCGTGATATTTTCCACCAAGTATCTGAGGAGGAAAGCGCTGTTCCAGAAGCTACTCATGATAAAACAGTAGATTTGGATACGCCAGTCGTAGAAGGAATTAGTACAGATGTTGAGGAGTTGGTCAATGAAGTTCCTGAATACGCGGATATTCAGCCGCAAGAAACATCGAGCCAATTGTTAGAGGCAAGTCAAGTTACACACGATGTTAGCGATGAAGCAATAGATTTAAATACGCCAATTACAGCAGAAGACACTACAGATGTTAACGAAGTAGAACCTAGTTCCACTGCTGATAAAACAGTCAATGATGTTCCTGAAGCATCTACTGCGCCTGATGATAATTTCCCGGAAGTTTTCAGCAATCAATACATTGATTTGACTAATACAAACACTGAAGAAATCAGTTTAGATGTTGATGATGTTTCTACACAAGAAAGTGAAGTTTCTGAGTTAGTTGATATTCAATCTTGGAAAATAATAGAAAGTGGATCTTCTGAGAGTATCAGTCAAACTATTGAAGATGTTTCTGAAGTAGAAGTAACTCAACCTGATGAAACTCCAGAAGACATAAATGTCAGTGAACCTCCGCAAATGGTCATTGAAAGAAATATAGTACTCATTGCTCATGAAAGCAAGAAATCGGAACTTGCTGAATTGGTATCTCAGCATCAGGAGTTTTTCTCGCAGAGCTTTACAATTACGTGGCCATCTATTAGCGAAGTCTTACATCAGCAAGCAGGGATAACTATTAGTCAACAAACACCCGCACCAACTTCTGGAGGATATCAAACAATTGCTTCATTAGTAGGAGCAGGAGAAATTTTAGCAGTTATTTTTCTGAGAGATTTGCTGCAACCTCAGACTGGTCAAGCAAATGAAGAAGCACTGCTGAGATTATGCACTATTAATCAAGTTTTATTAGCAACTAATTTGCCAACAGCAGAGGCGATCGTGCATTATCTTAAACAGATATAAACATACTTGATCATATATAAACAACAAGATTCCCGATTTTTTGCAGAAGTCGGGAATCTGAGTTTTGAGATTTTACAAGTAAAATATGATTACTATATTTTTTGAAAAGTTGCAAATTGCATAGAATAATTTCAATGATAAAAATTAAGCTAAAAATATACGTATATTTTAAAGTAAAACCTATTTAAAAACATGGTTGCAAATTTTAAAAGTTTATTTAGACAGCCAGTTGTTATTTCAAGTGCGATCGCTACTATTTTACTAGTGGGCATTCAAAAACTGGGGGTTTTCGAGCCTCTGGAAATGAAGGTTTACGACCAAATGATGCAATTACGTGCCGACCCAGGCCCAGACTCTCGTTTGTTGATTGTTGCTTTAACTGAAAAAGATATCCAAAAATGGAATTGGCCTCTGTCTGGTGAACTTCTAGACCGGCTCTTAGGTAAACTTGAAGAATATCAACCGCGAGCTATTGGTCTAGATATTTTTCGTGACTTACCAGTACAGCCAGGTCATGACAAACTATTGCAACGCCTACAACAGAGCGATATCATCATTCCTATCTGCAAACATTCTGGTTCTGACAATCCGGGAATAGCGCCCCCAAAGGGAGTTGAAGCAGAACGAGTAGGATTTAATGATGTCGTAGAAGATACTGACGTTACAATTCGCCGCAACCTATTGTTGGTAAGTGCAGAAGAATCTGATTCTTGTCAAAGTACTTATTCTTTTAGCTTACAACTAGCACTCAAATACTTAGAAGTTGGAGGCATCCAACCAGAATTTACCCCAAAAAAGGAACTACAACTACGAGATACCGTATTTAAACCCCTACAAAGTAACGCTGGTGGTTATCAGAAAGCGGATACAAATGGCTACCAAATCCTACTTAACTACCGTTCGGGTCATCAGGTCGCCCAGCAGGTAACTATTACAGAAGTACTTGCAAATCAAGTTAAACCAGATTTAGTAAAAGACCGCATCGTTTTAATTGGTTCAACAGCCAATAGTTTAAATGATATTTTTAATACGCCATTTGCTAGTGGAAAATCAGATAATTCTGGCAAAAAGGCCGGAATTGAAATTCACGCCCACAGCGTTAGTCAAATTCTCAGCGCTGTTCTTAACAAACAACCTCTATTTTGGTTTTTGCCTGAGTGGGGTAAAATCCTTTGGATATGGGGATGGACTGTAGTTGGTGGGTTGCTGGTATGGCGGATTCAACATCCACTAGGCTTAGGATTAGCAGGAACAACAGCACTTGCAGTGTTATTTGGAGCCAATTTTTTCATTTTTACCCAAGCTGGATGGTTTCCAGTCATACCTTCGGCGTTGGGGTTAGTATTTACCGCCGGGAGTGCCCTCGCCTATAGTGCTTATCAAACCAAGCAAGAGCAACAAGAAATTACCCAACGGGTTCAAGAACACCAACAATTAATTGCGGAATTGCAAGGTCTTTTACGGCAGCGTGGCAACGCCTCAAATGAAGCACCAATGGTAATTACTGATTCCATCGGGCAAGAAATTGCAATAGGCACACTACTAAACAACCGCTACAAAATTACTCAACCCTTAGGTTCTGGAGGATTTAGCAATACTTATTTGGCTGATGATATCCAGCGTCCTGGTAATCCGCAGTGTGTGGTTAAACAGTTGCTACCTCCCCACCAAGATGCAGAATATTTAAATGTTGTCAGACGCTTATTCAACGCAGAAGCAGAAATTTTAGAAATTTTGGGTAAGCACCCACAGATTCCCCAACTGCTAGCTTTTTTTGAAGAAAATCAGCAATTTTCTTTAGTCCAAGAATTTGTTCGAGGACACGCTATGGATAAAGAGCTATCCTCTGGCAAGCGACTAAAACAAGCTGAAGTTGTGGAGATGCTCAAAGAAGTTTTAAATGTGCTTGTTTTTGTTCATAGCTATGGTGTAATCCATCGAGATATCAAACCTAGTAACTTGATTAGGCGAGAATCAGATCAACACATTGTTTTGATTGACTTTGGTGCTGTTAAGCAGATTCAACCTCAGCAGCAAGAAGCTCAGACAATTTCAATTGGCACTCCTAGTTATGCACCTTCTGAACAAATGAGCGGCTTGCCAAAACTCAACAGCGATATTTATGCGTTGGGAATTATGGGAATACAAGGTTTAACTGGAATAGATCCCAGAGAATTTCGCAGAGATACAAATATTGGTGAAATAATTATTCAAATTGAAGCTGATGCTAATCAACAGATTTGGCAACATTGGCGCGAACTAACTGATGCTACGAACGAGTTAGTTATTATTTTAAATAGAATGGTACATTTCGACTTTAGTCAACGATATCAGTCAGCAGTAGAGGTACTCAAAGCTCTCGAAAGTATCTAAATTCTCAAGATATTTTATGCAGAGACGCAATTTTACTCGCATCTCTACAGCGTTTTTCTACGACTTTTATTGTGCGTTCACAAATTCGAAATACCCACTGCTAAGTTCTTTCACCGCCAAGTCATAAAATTGCTTACCATGTTCAGGCGTTGCTAAAGCCGGATTTGATCCCATACGTCCATCTGGATAACGCACTCGAAATTCAGCTGCGCTATAAATCCGATGTCCGCTTGCAACTTCTGGTGAAAGATATGCTTGCTTAATCGCATCTGGATAAACGTACTGGGTGAGTGCTACTTCACTTGGCGTTGCATGAGAACCTTCTTGATCCCCATATAATTCTTTAGCTAGCTTATATACCGAACCGCACATAAACCAGTTTGCCACTTGACATTGCACATGTTGAGCATTGGGAATCTGCAAATCTTCTAAATGCGCGTAAGTTTCTGAAAAAGCGGCTTTCAGGGTGGCGATATTACCACCGTGTCCATTGATAAAGTAGAACTTGCTAAAACCAGCTTTGGCTAAACAAGTTACATAATCTCGCACTACTTGAATTAAAGTGCTGGGGCGCAGACTGATTGAGCCAGGAAAAGCAGTATGATGCAGTGCCATACCCACATTGATTGTAGGGCCAACGATCGCTTGAGTTGCATCACCTACACCAGCTGCGATCGCTTCTGCACAAATGGCATCAGTGCCAATTAACCCCGTTGGCCCATGTTGTTCTGTGGAACCAATAGGGAAAATAATCCCCTTTGACTGCTGTAAATAAGCTTCGACTTCTTGCCAAGTACTTAAATGCAGTAACATTTTTGATGATTTTCCTCAATAAAATGGCAGTGGGACGAAACCTTTTTCTGCTAAACTCCCACTAAGATGATTATGAACTCTCTGGATTTTCTGTGTTGGCGATCGCTATGAAATTCCATCATCTCTGCCAAACTTTTATCGGATTAACTGGAATATTTTTGCTCATCAACAGTATTTATAGCCCTTCTGCTATGGCGGGACGCTATGTTTTCAACCAAACGTCTCAAAGAATCGAGCGCTATTTTGGCCGTTATATTACCAAACAAACCAATGGCGATACTGTTAGCTATACATATTCTCCACAAACCTTTCAGCGGCCATTTCGTCAGTTTCCTAAAGACAATTACTCGATTGTCTTTGTGAACAATTAGGCCAAATATATCAAGCTAAATTTCAACAGTGGTTTTTCCCAATCCCAACGAAGTTATAATTACGACCAAGCTGAGGCAGCAAAATTTTACAACTATATTTTTAGTTATTAGCCACCAATCTGGCAAGAACTTTCTGCCAAATTTGGAGGTAATGAGACTATTTATTTCTATGAATATTGTTTAGGGGATGGAGTCGTAACAAGTTTCGACAGATATGGATATAAGGAATTTACCGATTCTGCCACTTTATCCTACGACAATCGTTGCGAACCCCCTTATAGTAGAAATCTAAATTAAGTTATGAAATGTTGGTATTAGGGATCATCAACTAGACCACGGGGATCAATCTTTTCGGTTGACTAATCAAAGTAATAATGTTTTTTCACGTTGCTTGTAATTTCCCATGTGCAGGACATGCCAGCAGGAAAAGTCACCAAATTGCCTTTACCCATTTGCACTGGCAGTCCACCATCAGGAGTAACAAGAACATCGCCTTCCAAAAAGTAGCAAGTTTCTTGAGAATCATAAATCCAAGGAAATTTTGAGACTTCCTTTATCCAAATATCCCATTTAAACACACCCAATTCATTGAGGCGTTCTTGCGTGGGTTTATGCTCAATTTTAATTTCCATATTGTGTTTTATCTAGTTATGTTCAGCAGTAGGATTGAATATCCTCTCCACACTGATCTACTAAATAACACAAAGCGCGAAAACGCAAGTAGACAAGTTCGTTATAAAGCGGATTAAGTTTGCACATTGGCGGAATGTGACCTACTTTGCGACCAAACAGCATGAGATCGCGCTCAAATGGACATTGGGCAGGAATTACTTTAGCAATAAGTTTGGCTAATTTCCGATTCTGAATCTCAATTTTGTCGAGCCATTGACGTAATGGTTGCAGTAAATCTAATTTAGGTCTAGCAAATCGCTTTTTACTACCTTTTTGATTCTTTTCTTCTAAAGGGCTAACAAAAGCAGGCAGAAAAATACGTTGATTAATTGTTTTAAGCATAGTCGTAGGCAAGGTTTTCCTTGTGTAGATGAACTATTCGCCGATTGGCAATATTAACATGTAATCTGTTTAACCAATTTGCATTGTGCTTGTAAATTTAGGAAGAAAAATAAGCACAAGGCAAATAATTTACATGCATCTTTGGGGGGAAATTGTTTAACTAATTGTTATTTAAGCCCACCAAATCAGGAAGAACTGTCCCGTTAAATACAAAATAACAAAGAAAATATAAAAATGGCATTTCTTTAACTTATGGATTGCTAATCTACGAGATAGCAATCTTATATATTATATATAAATGCTTGGTTCTAAAACTGCCTAGTATCTAGAGATGGAGTTTGGGTAAGAAAAGAACAGTTTAGCTCTAACTCCATATAGACTTCGCTAGGATTAACCAATAATATCTAGCGATTTTAGGCTATTAAATATCTAGTAATCTGTCTGGTATGTTACACTAGCTAACCTAGATATTATCTAATAAGTAGCAATAAATCCTTTGATAAGTCCCAGCTAATATACTTAGAATTTATACCATTTATAAGAATATTTTGCAATAAATGTATAGTGTGTAAGGACGTACAGCAGTATGCCCCTACCAATATTGCGCTTCTCACTTGGGCGCAATACAGTCTGAACCTCACCCCGTATTTGAGGCGTGAAAATACTCTTCTCTCTTTGCTAAGGAGAGTGATTGGGGGTGAGGTTTAAAAAAGTAGTTTATGCAAAGGAGAATCGTTATATATATATCAAATATTTTGTAAAATGGTTTAATTACAAAAAAATGGTATAATTCAAAAAATCTTATTTATTAAAATACCTCAAGCCGTAACGAACTTGATATTTGCTGATATACTCTACATTCTGTTGCTCTAATTTTGACAGCAATTTAGGTGGAAATGCTTTTGGTGAATATATAGGGCGATACCAAGGTTGCTTATTAAAGTAATCTTGTATTTCAGGAGTATCAAAACGGCGACCGTGATTAGCAAAAATCGAATTTCGCATAATATCTAGCTCAAAACCGTCTTTACCATCCAAATCTGCATCAGTTACAAGTCTTTGGGAAAGCCAGAAATAAGTACTGACATCTGTGGTAGCATCTGCATTTAGGGAAGATGTAGATTGAGTTGGAAATGGGGTAGTTGGTATAAATTTAGGAGTTTCTATCACCGGGCTTGTGCCAGTTGACGGCGCTTGTGAAGGTAATACCGTTTTGTCTGCTGTAGATTGAGAAGATTTTGGTAACACTTGGCTAATAATCACAGATGCACCGATTAGCCCACCTGTAATCAAACTACCGAAAAGGATATTATTCTGACTACTGCCTTGAGGGTTAGACTGTGGCTTGACAGATGCTGTCTGGGGTGGGGGTGCAGAGACTATACTCGGTTGAGTTAAGAAGGGTTACGTCGGTGGAATTGAATTTGCTATGCTCTGCAAAGTATCCAGCATTGCTCTAGCTGTAGGATAGCGATCGCGCGGATGATAAGCGATCGCCCGATCAATTACTCCTGCCATAATTGGGCTAACATGACTCGCGTACTGTCGCCACACGATTTCACCCGTCTGGGAATCCGTTTCTAGTTATTGCGTCTGTTTACCAGTCAGCAAATAAATTACTGTCATTCCCAAACTGTATAAATCACTCGAATAAACAGGTCTACCTGCGGCTTGTTCACTCGGCATATAGCCAGGTGTACCAATCACAATCGAACTGGTAGTATTGCCTTGAGAATTTACCACTGTTCCCATCGACTCGCGTATAGCGCCAAAATCAATTAGCACTGGTTTACCGTCCCGATGACGCACAATGATGTTACCCGGTTTAATATCGCGGTGAACGATATGCTTAGAGTGAACGTAATCCAGGACAGGTAATAAATTCATGAATAATTCCTGGACAGCGCCTTCACTAAATAGCCCCTGCATTTGAACTTTTGCAGTTAAAGTATCGCCTTCAATCCACTCCTGAACTAAGTAAAATTGTCCGCCTGACGAGAAATAGGCATACAATGCTGGAATTTGGTCATTTGCGCCACCGAGTTCTTCTAAAATAGCTGCTTCTCGTTGAAACCTCTCTTGCACTAACTGGTAAATTTGGGGATTGTTGTGAATCGGTCTTAGCTGTTTAACCACACAACGGCGCTTTGAAGGCATATAAGTATCTTCCGCTAGATAGGTTTCACCAAACCCACCAGCGCCCAGTGTGCGGATTACTTGATAGCGATCGTTCAGCAGCTGTATTGTCATGGGAAATTACAAACAATATTCTTAAGGTAGTTTTCCCCAAAACTACCTTCATTGTAAGAATTCAGGAGTCAGAATAGTGGAAATATCAGGAGATAAGTTGAAGGGATGAATGTACTTGTGGTATCAAATATTTTATAAATTATGCCTTCTGACTCCTGTTAGCAAAGAGCTAAGGTTTAGCCCGTTTTGAATTCTTACCCTTCATTTCAAATCTAGTAATCCTTCTTCTTTTAATTTCGGATTGAAGCGAATTTGCATTTGCAAACCACGCACTTCTAATAAATGGGTTGAAATTTCTGCTTCTACTCTCCGCGCCACATTTTTAAGAATTTTTATTTGTGCTAATTCATCATTAGCTGGATTTTGATAACTAGCCTGTTCTTCAGGTGTCATTACGACTTTGACATCAATGGGATGAGTCCATTTTTCCTTTTGATCCCCATTTCCCCAAGGAACACTGCCATTTTCAGCAATCCAAGCATTTTCAGTATTTTCTAAAATTGTGCGACTAGGGCGTTCAATAGTTTGAACTTTTACCCAATAGCATTGCTGTGGCTGACGGACTAAATGCTGTTTGAGGCTGAGGTAAACATCACGGGAGTATCCTACAAATTGCAGTACTTTTTTCTGGTCAAAGATAGCATAGACCCCGATTTGACCCTGAAATTGTTCAGGTAATTGACCGCGATCGTCAATGTAAGGAATGTATTTTAGGGCTGCCAAAGAAGAAAGATTCGTTTCAAGAGCCATACATCAAATATTAAACTTACTATTTGTATTTGCCTTCAGAATTAAGAATTGCTAATTAGGAAAAAACTATCTTTAAAATTACCCTTTATCCACTTTTTGGTAAATTGCACAAAGGCGACTGGGTTTAAAAATCTTAGCACTAAACATTAAATTTGGTGGTACGTTGATAATAGTATATTCATCAGATTCATGATACTTTTCAAATTCTGCTGGCATTCCTTTAGTAGTACTTAAGCTGTAAGGAACTGGTTGGAAAAGTAATTCTGTAAATTTAATTTGCTCACACTGTAACTGTTGACGAATTTGGTTTAAGAAAGCCTCGCTGGTCAATAAATTGAATAAAGTTTCTTGAGCTTGTGCTTCAAGAGTGAAACTACTATCAAAGTTCTGGACGATTTTAAGGGGCATTTTTCGTATTAATAGCTAGTTGTTAACGATTAAGTGATGATATTAAGACAGGAAATATATTATACACAAATATCCAAGTATGCTGGGCAACGAAGCCTAGCTTTTTTGTGCAGATGAGCTTAGTTCAAAATCAACCACTTTAAGATCAGCCTATTGGATTATGAGACTTCTGTCAGCTACACGATGAAGCTGGCATGGTTAAAAATCATGAAGCTGAAGGGGTGACAAAGGGGCTAAAGCCGAGGAAATATAAGAGTGTGACCGTTTTGGGGTAAAAAAACATAGGTCAGGTATTCTCAACAAGACCTATCAAATGATAATGTTACCTAAATTCTACCAAAACTGCTTTCAGAATCTACTGATACCCACACAGTACAAGATGCTGGAAATCTTGCTGATGCTATTGCAATTTCATAAAACTGTGACGATTGAGAAATTGGCAACAGTATTTCCCCAACCAATAAAATTTGAAAGTC
>NZ_JACJSI010000599.1 GCF_014698065.1 Nostoc flagelliforme FACHB-838 | reverse complement strand
TTGCTTCCAATACACCAGCTTTTATTACAAATACAAGGCATTCGGAATCAGATTCAAATAATACTTATGTACTAGTAATTGGCGCTCGCATTGTGCCAGTTGCGTAAGTCCTGAACAGATAATTTCTCTGCTACTACTTTTTGTGTAGTCTTCTCTCTGATTAATTGAGCTTTTTGTTCATTTAATCCCAAATTTTTTGCAGAAAGTTTTTGTAGAGCCATTGCATGAACACCTTTAAGTCCTGCTCTTATAGCAAGTTTTAGGTCTTCTGCTAAAGATAGCATCGGAAAAATATTGGCATCGATAGAAGCAGGATTTAGCTGTAAATCTAACAGTAGACTCAAGATTGCTCGTTCTGAGTCGCTTAAATCTAAAGACTCTAATTCTTTTTCTTGTTTCTTTGCATCTGCTGTTATTAAATCCACCAGCGATGTGATACGCTTTTGACTATTCAAACGTCGAACTACTGTTGAAAGAATACGCGGAATATCTTGAAGTTCTAATCCAGTAATCCTAGACAATTCGCGCGCTATCGCCTCGGCTTTATCCAAAGGATTAAGGTCTTCTCGATGTAGAGAAGTTAGTAATGCTTTACGATGTAAACCAGTTGGTTCTGGAATAATAACTGCTGACAAGGTTTGCCAACCTAAAGCTTTAGCACTGCGCCAGCGTCGCTCTCCGTCAAATATTAATAGATGATTCTCCCTTTGAATCAGAATAACTGGTTGTAACTGTCCATCACTAGTTAAAGAGCGAGACATAGATTCAAGGCTTTCAGTTAAAAATGTTTGTCTAGGTTGTTCTATATTTGGCTCTATTTGCTCGATAGGAATTGACAAAATACCTAATTGTGACTGAAGTTGTGTTCGCAACTCTTCCAATTGTCTTTCCAGTTCGCCAGAATTTTTGTCACGAAGTTCTTCAATCTCTGCTCTTAATTGCTGTATTTCTTCCTCTGCTTCAGATAATTGCTGAGATTGCTTCGCACCTGAAAAATAATTTGTAAGATTAGGAGTGTTACGAGCGCACATAATTATTTTATCTTTTTAGTTGTCTTAGGTTTTCCAATTAAAGTCACAAGATGAGAAGTGGTTTCTTTAAAATCATCCTTAGCAGGATGGCTAGGACGGTAAATATGCAATGGTAAACCTTGACCACTGGCATTGACAAATTCTGCGCTATCCCGGATTGCTGGAAATGCTCGAATTTTCATCTGTTGCAACTGTTTAGGTAATCCCGCAAGCATCTGTCTATGAGTACTTCTGCGAACATCATATTGATTGGGAACAAATCCTAAAATTTCTGGAGTTGGATTTAAACGTAAGTGTTTGCAATGATAGTAATACCATTCCAATAAATGTGCTGCTCCTTGAATTGATTTTGGCTCTAGCTGTACAGGGATAATAATATGTGTACAAGCAGCTAGAGCCATTAAAGGTAAAGGGCCAAGAGTTGCTGGGCAATCAAAAATAACTACGTCCTGTGCTAGTGGATAATCTGTTAAACAGTCGGCTAAAAGGTAGGCTCCTCTTTTGTGTAGAACAAGTTCATCTGCTGTTTGGGTTAATATCATTCCCCCTTGACATACGACAACATTATTGGTGTACTGGCTCCAGCAAGGAGTTAATGGCCAAACACCGTCAAATTGATCTTTGAGAACTCCTGCTAAAGTCTGTTCTGGTTCTGGTGGATTCAAACCACAAAATAACGTTAATGAGCCTTGTGGGTCGAGGTCTAGTAGGGCTACATTGTACTTACGTTTTGCTAAGTCGTAAGCTAAATGGACTGAAAGTGTAGTCTTACCACTGCCTCCAGCGTTGCTAATTACAGCTAGTCGAATTTGCATGGCTTCGCTTTGAGTGCTATTTCCGAATCATATATTGCAACGTTGAGATCATATATCAATATATGATCCAACTCATTACTTGTCTTTCTTATTGTGTCTTCCATTGAAGATAGTTTATTAAAGAAGGTTTTACGGCGGACATCATGAAATCTACCAAACGTCCACTCAAACCACAACAATAAAAGCTCAAACACCCAAATTCAAAACCAGAACAGAACCTTGATGCTGATCAGTTAGAGGAAGAGTCTCTAAATATAACTGATGAGCCAATAGAGTTGACCCGAAATGCACAGGAGGCGATTAACATTATTCTTCGCAGCGATCGCGGTGCTGCTGATGACTCAGCACAGTCACCCAAAGTACAGCGAGCTTCAAAACTCCGTGTTGAAAACTCAGAGTATTTCGAGCGGTTTCAATATGTGAGCTTTTTAGACTGCAACAAATCAGCGAGGCGGATTATATTTGAGTACTAGCACTGCCAACAAGGAACATTTTACGAATTTCTGGGTGAGCCTGTAGTTGGAGAATATAACGGGCGACCTTCAATCATTCAAATTGAGGTGAATTGCCTCAACCGTGAACCAATGGCAATTCACCTGAGTATATGACAAGCGCTTTTCACAACAGCGATTCCTTGTCTTTAAGCATGAAAAGTTTTTAACTAGCCAAATAATCTTTAATTTTGTCTTGCTGACGTTGCAAAGCTTTGATACCTTGTCCATAAGCAGAGCGTACCTTGGAATGACTGAGATTTAGTTTTTGTGCAACCTGTTTTGCAGTCAACTTATCCTCGCCCGACAACCCAAACTGTAACATTAAAACTTGGCGTTGATTTGGTTTCAAGGTAGCTAATAA
>NZ_JACJSI010000598.1 GCF_014698065.1 Nostoc flagelliforme FACHB-838 | reverse complement strand
TTCTCACGCGTTACTCACCCGTCCGCCACTGTGTCCGAAGACACCGTTCGACTTGCATGTGTTAAGCATACCGCCAGCGTTCATCCTGAGCCAGGATCAAACTCTCCGTTTTGAATTGGAAAGCTTTTCAGCTCAATATTAGCTGCTCTTTTTTAACTTCAGCTTAGTTATCTTTATTTTCTTGACGCAAACTACTTGCTGTCTTTTCGCTTCCAAACTATAATATTTTCAAGGTTCGGCGTCCTTCGGTCGTCGCTCTAAACGCGCTCGTCTCTCAGGTGCTTATCCAATATAACGAGTGAAAATATTTTTGTCAACTATTTTTCCAAAAATATTTGGGAAGTTTGTCGATGCAGATGTAATCCTTAAATTGCAAGGATTTTACTATATATAAGCATTTCTGGAAATTTCTGGATAAAATTCTGATTGTAACCAACTTTGGTGTTTTGCTATCCAGGCTGCTTTTAAACTCGCTGTTGCATTGCTGACTACTTCCCATTAACTTCTTGACAACTATGACTTGGTGAGGCTCATCTTTCTAAAATGCCACGGTCGTATTGAGCAAAACGGCAGTCATGGGAGTACCCTGAGGGTGTCGGTATCAGCACCAACTGAAGTTCAGCCAGAAGAAAATTACTCCTCTAGTTTGACTCCAGGTGAAGCATCAGCTGATTTCATGGTGAAGCAGCATCAGGAAGAGCAGGTAAGCTTTTCGGGTCGCTATAGATATCGACCTGCAATGCTAATTGCTCAGACCTGCAATCAAGACATTTACAAACCAGGATTAAATGCAACTATAATTGCGCGTCAGCCGGGATTAAGGGTCTTGTCTACTTTTGGTGATCTAGTTTGGGGATATTAGTTTAGGCGATGGCGCAAGCGCCCACCTTCTCTACGAGACGCTTCGCGAACGGCATCACAAAAACAAAAAATGGAATAATAATTATTACTCAGATTGAGGGATAGCACGAAGTAGTTGCCAAGAGCGATACCTACGGTAAGCTGCGTTAACGCAAAAATACAGTTTACTTTTCACCCTCACCTGCCGACGCTTTATATAGCCAGCAAGAACCGACGCTTAAATGAAATTATAGTTGCATTTAATGGTGGCTAAGAAATGTCATGATTACAGGTGTGAGCGATTAGCATTGCAGGTCACTACACTTAGTTTCTGGCTAAAAAGTGAATGGTAAATAAAAAATGGGCTGTCAAACGGCTAACAGTAAATCTCACGGCAACAGAGACACAAAAATTGTCAGAATACTGTGAAAAAACAGGAAGACCTATTAATGATGTGATTCGACAATTACTGCGTTCTTTAAAGGTTGATAGTGATGAAGCATCGGAAATTTCGCCAGATTCTGAAGTTTCAGAATTAGCTGGACTTCAAAAATAAGTCAATCAATGAAGCAATAGATATTATGGGACTGTTTACAAGACTCAAGTGATGTTCGAGGGATTAACAGTCAACTGGTCTGTAACAGAGGCAAATCACGCCATCCATTCAGTCCACTGTGGGGCATCTGTCACCAGTTGAGCAAACTTTTCAGGGCTTGCATCCTCAAATTCTAGCATCACGCCGCAACGCTCATCACTCGTTAGCGTACAGAGTAATTCTTTAACCGCATTAACCCCGTACTCCAGCCGCTCAATCGCTAACTGAGCATAATATTTGACCCGCTCCCACCAAGAATCACTGAGTTCTGGATCTGTGTCCATACCCTCCCAATTATTATCTCCACTTTCATTATTGGGGGGTGTGGACGGAGCATTAATTCCATATTGAGACTGCATTCTAGCTGCATAAGCCGCATTTCGTTCTTGTTCATCTTGGCGTTTCCTTTCCCTGTCCTCCCGTTGCCTCTGCCGATAATCCAGTACCTTTTGGATAAATTCGACATCCTCAGTATTGAGCCGATAATACCGAACCCTCTGCCCATCTAAGAGTGGTCGCCGTGACTCAGTAGACAATCCGAGTTGCCAGAGATACTGCCCCAAAATCCAAACTGGAGACTCCGATAGCGGGATGGTCAGATTAAGAATGCCTTTAACGTGAGATGCATTGCGCTTGGAGAACTCTGCCAAAGCCTGAATCATCGCCTCATCGCCTTTAATCTCAACCCCAGCCATCAGATCCAACAGCACAGCCCTCAATCCCAGCCGATGACGCATTAGCCACGCAGTAGAATGGTTACTCCAGTCGGTGCAGATGGCGAGGCGCGAGCGTTCCGACTTATCGCGTTCCACAACAACAGCCGGTGGTGCAACAAACTCTCGCCCCTGATCATCGGTAATCATTTCCCCAGGCGTTGCCAATATCGCTTCAAGTGCGACAATCTTTTTAATTAAACGTCCCCTGTCATCTTGCTCAACCAGTTCCGGGGTTACGCTCATCCCGTAAGTATCCTGTATGCGGAACTTCTCACACTCCAAAACCTCTTCGGGCTTGAGATAATCCTGATGCTGCCTACTGGTGTATGTCCTTCTGTCAATATCTTTGGCGTTAGCAACCTTGCGAAAATGTTCCTCATCGATAGCAATACCTGCCGCTTTCATCCACCGGGAAGCCCCCTCATCGGTTGCATCACCCACAGGCGCAATAGTATTGCCCATTTCTTCTAGGAGCTTACGCAAATCAGCCCGTAAATTATTAATCGACCAATTCCGTTGCCCTTCAATCTGACAACTGGCATCTAATGCCCAATCCTTCTCAGCCCCACGTTTGCCCGTTTCCC
>NZ_JACJSI010000597.1 GCF_014698065.1 Nostoc flagelliforme FACHB-838 | reverse complement strand
GCTTCCAATACACCAGCTTTTATTACAAATACAAGGCATTCGGAATCAGATTCAAATAATACTTATGTACTAGTAATTGGCGCTCGCATTGTGCCAGTTGCGTAAGTCCTGTATAGTTTTAGTGTTCCCATCAAAACTACTCTAGGAGTAAGTTTTGCTAGCATGAATGAATTACAATATTCCAAAATGTTTGAGATTTATGACACTCATAAAACAGCAATTTCAGAATTAGTTTTTCTGCGAATTATTCAAGTTTGGTATGAGTTTATTAATCAACTAGTTGAACACCTTGTAAAAGAAAGACTTGCTGGGTGTAAAAACTATCCTAAAATACAGATTTTAATGTCTAAAATTACAAGTAAAGATGAAATTCCAAAAATAATTGAAAAGTTCGACCGTACTTCAAACATAAAAAAGCTCACTGAAATTGAAAATTATTTAGAAAGAAAAATAGATGAGGAATATAGAGAAAGAATAAAATTAGCTATTACTGTTAGAAATTTACTAGAACATAATCAAGGAGTTATTCGAGAGAGTGATTTAAAGCTTGTAGCAAGTACATCTATTAAGTTAATTAACCAATCATGTCAAGAGCAAGATTTTTTAATTGGTGAGAAGGTTGAAATTACAATTTATGAAGTCTTTAGGTTGAAACAAGCTTTTTATCATGCTTCTAAGCAGTTAATTCCAAATTAATTATTTTTATTAATACAACTTATGTATTTGTAATCCAGCTTAGTAGCTTGTATTATAATTCATCGTAATTTTTGATATTTCGCTAATCTTGGTCATACAGAGATATTGATGATATTGATTAGTACGATGACCGCCGTTATTAGGTATTAAATAATGTTAGATGTAGCTGGATTAGATTACTGTGGCTCAGGCATTGCGAAAATTCAATCTGAATGGAAGACTGCCGTCACCACGATCCATAAGGGGTTCCATCAGTAGTGCCATTAATTCCTGACTTAAACCAAAGGAGAAATTTCCATCGCCAAGGTACTGTAAGCTAAAGTAATTATTCTCATTATCGAAATTATCCCGGAGCAGGACTGTAATCACTTTTTTTGCGGTGGACAAGAATACCCAATACCGATACTTATCTGAGTTGGTATGACTAACAATAAAAGAATTCCAAGACTCTTGCCAAGCTTGAATTGATGGTGTTGAAACGGAATGCGCGAAACCTCGAATATCGTTGGTGAACGACGAATTTACAACTACTACATTATCGCGAACAAAGGCTGATATCAAGTCAAAGGTCTCAAATTTCTCGGCAGTAGAATTGTATAGAACAAAGTTTGTATCTTCTTGCCAAATTATTTTTCCATTGCAAACTCGAAGTCCAAAAATAATTCCCCCAACATTTTGCTCAATGATATTACTATGGATACCATACGACTGTACGATAGCAATGAGTATAGGCAGAATCCTGCCCGATGCCAACTTACCATTAACTAACATTGATAGTACTAGTGGTGTTAAAGCGGCATGATAGGAAGTGAGACTTCCAATTGTATAGTAGTCAAACTGGTTACTGTCTAATCCATGCTTTGAGTTCCAATGGATAAGTTTTGGATCACCATTCGAGGGTGCATAGGCTAATAACAATTCAACAGGTCGCTTAGGATCAAATGGGCCAAAACTGGCATTTACCTTCCCGAATAAATTCGCAAATGTTTCTGCACTGCAAAAATTTTCTTTCAGAAACTCAATAATTGCCGTTGCTAATTGAACATCGCCTGCAAAAGCTATAGCTGTGTCGGGTGCTATAGGTACAATTTTTAACAGAGATTCCTCAACGTACTCACCCCTAACTTTGTCGTGGAGTTGACCAAAGCTTGATTTATCAAAGTTTGGTAGAGATGATTTAGTAGCTGCGGTATCAGCCAAAAGGTAAACGGTATCCCCGTATTTCCAAGCAAAACAGTACGTCATAACATTAACCCTTAATACCTAGCGCGATTAAACTCTTTTTAACAGAAATATAATAATTGTGATCGCCCTCAAGGGGTAATTGACAAGTTATCCTCAATCATTGAAGGGCTATTGAGCAGAGGCGACAATCAGCTAGTAGTGCCGATCGCCAATAAGCTGCTACTGACTATTGCAGAAGCTCAAGTACTAACTGGGCTTTCTAGAGAATTCCTGCGAGACGCAATTAACAAAGGTGAGTTAAAAGCCAAAGTAATTGGCAAGGGTTGGCGAGTTAAACGCAGCGACCTACAAGAATACGTTGACAAACTGTGAAATATTCTCGCCAAATTGCGTGTGATTTGAAATAAAAAATGAGATTTTAACTCATGATATGCTTCAAAAATGAGTATCCAGTTTATAGGTTCTTGTCAGCTTTTGGTGATGATGAAAGGTTACGCACTTTAAGGCAGAGGGCAGAAGGCAGAAGGCAGAAGGGTTTTAAGATTTTGCCTGTCGTCGTAGAACTTGTGACAAAGATCCAGATCCAACCTGAAGACTTTTATTGTGATGTAGAGATTCTGTAACCCTTATACCACAAGGCTTTCTGTAATTTTCTTCTTTCTTCCTTCTGCCCTCTGCCCTCTGCCTTAAAGTGCGTAACCTTTCATCATCACCAAAAGCTGACAAGAACCAGTTTATAGTTCACTTGTATCCGCTCGGTAAATCGGGGTAGAAAGAAAAAATCAGAATGTAGATTGGTAGACACGGCGTTATAAAATATGATATATGACGCAAAAATCATCTGCTGGGAACTTAGTATC
>NZ_JACJSI010000596.1 GCF_014698065.1 Nostoc flagelliforme FACHB-838 | reverse complement strand
TCAAATTCGGTAGTATCCTCCCCTTGGCAATGGGAGTTCCCTATAGCATTAGGGGGGGGTGTGGATACGGGCTGCTGATTGGGGTTTACACTATACGCAGCAGGGGTTTGAGCCGCGTAATAGGTTCGATTTTCTTTTTGATTACGCTTTTCCACGCGATGAGCAATGACATGCATTGCAAATTCTAATTCCTCTTTAGATAAAGAAAAAAGTTTCACCTGTTGACCGCGCTTGCCCTGCTTGCGGAAGGTCAGCTTTAGCCCCAGCTGCTCTAGTAAAGTCGCCAGCAACCAAATAGGTTTACAGTCACTAGGAATAGTAAACCCAAGAATTGCTTTGACGTGAGCAGCACAATGTATAGCAATCTCCGTCATCTTGAGTAAGGTGGAATCGTCGGCAGTAACTTCATCACCCTTCATTAAAGAAGTGAGAATTTGATGCAGTCCCAGGTTAAATCTAGCAAGCCAGCGTGCCGAGTAATTGCCCCAGTCGATGCACAAAGGTAGATTGTCGCGCTCGGTGCGGTCTTTTTGGGTGACAATTGTTGGTGGGGTAGGATAACTTTGCCCAGTTTTGGGGTCAGTAAACGATTCTTCGGGTGGGGCTAAAATGGCTTCAAGTCCAGCGATCGCTCTAATTAATCGACCACCTTTATCCATTTCTACAAGTGATTCGGTTACTTCGATGCCGTAAGAGTCAGAAATGCGGAATTTTTCGCATTCAAAAATTTCATTAGGGTCAAGGTAATCTTTGCTCTGACGGGCGCGGTACTCACTCAAAGTAATATTCTTAGCCTTGGCAACAGCCGAATTGTGGGCATGATCCAAAGCTTGTGCTGCTGCTTTTAAACTTTCAAGGGATTGGTCATCATCATCACTTCCCATACATATAAATGTATTGCCCATTTCGGTGAGGAGCGATCGCAAATCATCACGCAGATTATTGAGAGAATAGTGGCGGTTAGCCATAATTTGGCAGTAAGCCTCAAGCGCCCAATCTTTCTCTGCGCCCCGCTTACCCGTTTCTCTGTCAATTCGCAACAGAAAAGCAGTCATTTCATTGGTTTGGAGCAAGCGCTCTTTAATCTTGGATGCGTTTGTATCCTTGTAACCAAAGGGAGGACGCGGGGCCACCCAAATATGAAAGGGGACTTTCGGGCGATAGCGGTAAAGCTGTTGGGCACATTCGGTAGCGGTTTGGGAAACGCCGTGAAAAACACCAAACACCAAATCGAAATGATACTCAGAAATATCGACACCAGTACCGAGGCTGGGAGAGGTGAACAAGGCATCAAAGTTTTTGACGGCGTTGGTGATATCTTTAATGAAAGCGACGTTTTCATCACTGCCGGAATTATCGGAGTGGACAGACCAGATGCGCCATTTTTGGGGTGTATGGGATTGGTCAGAGTTAGGATCTTCGTACTTAATAGTAAAAGACTTTTCGAGTTTTTTGATGAAACGCTTGGAGTCACTTGCAACCATGACTTTCAGACCTTGCATCAGGGCTGCCGAGATTTGGGCAACTAGGGCGCTTGAATTACTGCCTTCGTACCAATATATAGTGCGTGAGCCATTTTTCCATTCATTTTTGACGATGTAAGGTACTTCACCTACTGGTCGCATTGCCCGAAAGAAGTCCACGGTTAAATCATCCATGTGTGCGTCGGCAAGGACGACTAGTGGCGCGTTGTATACTATATATTCCAGTACCTCCAAGATTGCTGCACGGTGCTGTTTACACGTATTACTGTGTAGTAGGTGGGTAAGGTATTGGCAAGCTTCATCTATAAATATGCAGCCATAAATCAGCGCTTGCGTATTGAGTTTGTGCAAGCTGTCAATGGTAATACTAAGGGCTTGGGCTTGAGCTAAACCTGTGTAACCCAAGTCTGAATACATCGCAGTTCTCAGGCGATCGCTTAAATTCTTCAGCAGGTTGACGCGATGCCCGTTGTTGAGGAACCGAGCGTCGGGGTTTTGGTCACGCCACCAGCGCATAAGTTCAGTTTTACCTGTACCCATGTCGCTCCAGAGTACGACTAGTCCTGATTTTGGGAAATTGAAGGTAGGGGATTTCTTCGATTTGTCTGAATCAACTCCGCCAGAATCGGTAGACTCCTTCTTTGGAGGATGTCCTTTTATAGATGGTGTGAAAAGTTGTTCCTTTTCAAGCTCATAAAGCTCAGGCACTGTCAAGCACTTTTCTTCAAGTTCAGGAATGCACAAAGCCTCAGAGAGGTACTTGACATTAATAGTGACATCTGGTTTGTATTTGCTAAGTCCCCATTTTTTAGCCCGATACGAGCGCTGGTAATCTTTTAGTGATTTGGCATCGTCTATAATTGCAGTTAGTAGTGCATTGGCATCAACACCTCGACTAACTACAAAATCATCAACGCCTTTTTCTGGCCCCGGTAGTAATGCAACTTCACATTCACAACCTACTGCCTCAATCGCTTTGGCAGTCCGTACCGTTGCCTGGTAAACTGACCACCTGGTTTTAGAAGAAGTTTCGTGGTCAAAAAGAATTATGAACTTGCGTCCCGCTTGAGCCATTGGTACTAAGTCAGGATGCAACCGTTCATCAAAATCCTGTTTGCCCACGCGCCCGTTCCAAATCCCCGGCAGTGCGATCGCTACAAACCCTAAAGAGAGCAAGCAGGCCGCTTTTTTTTCGCCCTCGCATAAGATAACTGGAATCTCTGGATGTTGCTTTACCCACTCCCAGAAGGAGATTTGTAA
>NZ_JACJSI010000595.1 GCF_014698065.1 Nostoc flagelliforme FACHB-838 | reverse complement strand
GCAAAGACTATGAACGGCTTCCTGAGATGAGCGAAGCTGCCATCTATGCTGTGATGACACGTATTATGTTACGTCGTCTTGCTGCCTAAAGATTTTCTTTATAAATGGTTTCTAAGTATTTTCCCTAATTCACATTTATTCCTGGGATTCAATCATTTAATTGCTGCCATGAATCAATTTAAACCCTGTTATGCTTCTGGATGATTTAGCTCCTGAACTACTTGCTTATATCGGAAAGTGACAGAAGAGGGATATGCTCAATCCCCTCAAAACCTGTGCTTATACCTGACTGGAATAATTTTTCAACTTCATCGTGAAGATTTCCTTGATTCTTTTTTAACGTAATTACATAATCTGCATATTGTTGCGTAATTAACTTTACAATTTCTTTTTGACAACCAATAGCGTCAATTGCGACTATACATCCAGAAAGTTCTAATACCTTTAATAGTTCTGGAATTGCTGTAATTTCATTGGATTTTTCATCCGCTTTTGCTTGTCCCAAAACTAGTTTATTCAAGTTAGGGATTTAACGATCAATTGCTAAAACACCATTTTGATTACTAATTTTCTCATCGAGATAGATACCAGTGTTAACCCAGCCTCCTCTACCGTCTGCACAGCTAGCTGTCATGAACAACTGGAACAGGACGGGATATTTAACCGAGCGACAAGAAATGTGAAAACCACCACCGCCTAATGCCCATGATAAATTACCACCGTAGTTGGCAATATAATCTGAAATTCTTAATCGAGATGGAACCTTTGAACCGTTTGCCTTTGTACAAAGTGCATCTAAGTAAGCACCGTCGGAGGCGATAGATACCTGTCTATTTACACATGATTTTGAAAAACCACCCGCTAGTGCAGCATCAGGTTTAATAAAAGGAGCAGCCAAAAGCACATAAGACAAAACACCAATACTTTTCAAAGGGGTCTTTAAGTTTCTCAAGATGGTAGAATACTTTTGTATGTGGATAGAACGTTGTGATATAGCACGGCAGAGCGTTGCTAGTGAGTCTTTCAAGGGTTCACTGGGTAATTGTTCGAGAACCGTTGTTTTATTTGTTGTCATCATATGTTTTATCCTTGATTGAACTTCAAATATTGATCGCTTCTGTGTTTGGAGTTTGGACAATTCGTTTGACTTCAAGCTATGTTTGCTTAATTAATACTTTAAGTAAATAGACGGGATGAAGCTAGAGTTATCTGTGCCAAGTTAGTTGCTTAAGTTTGTATTTTCTGTTGCTTGTGAAGGCAATTATTATTGCACAACTCTGCAATGAGGGAATAGATAGACGGAACACTTTTACAACGAGCTGATTATCTTTATCTGCTGTGTCGAATAACAAATAGACTTGTCCGAAAACTCCAAAACCAGACTGTCAAAAGCTTTGAGAGCAAGCTTTGATATCTTCGTGAAAACGTAATCATAAGGCTTGGAAATAGTTACTGATAGTTTATAGCCATAAATAATACTCCCTACTCATATCTTGTACCTGATAAAAACAATCAGTATTAACCAAGAAGAAGAAAATAAAAGTAACATCTAAAAGTGGAGCTTCTACTTCATGCGCTAGTATAATGGACTATATTCGCTCTCAGGATATATATAAATGACATATATAAAGATTGGAATAATGTCATCTGCATAAAGATATTTTTATATGTTCGTGAAAAATGAGAAAAAAGGGCGTAGAAAACATGAATCACAGCAAGAAATATGGAAACCATTCTTGCCCACGCCCATACCCTAATGTATACGATTCTGGCATTGAAGCTAGCGTCGTTATCAACGAGATAACTTGGAAGCAATGCTAGGGCTATTTCTGACAGCAGATGGAAACCTTTACCACACTACAGCAAATCCTTTTCTGTTAGCGCTTTAAGTAGATTTTTAAATACCTATAAATGGCCTACTCGTAAGCTAATTCGTCATGTTCGCCAACAAGTAATTGAGCCTAGTTTTCAGTCATTGTCCATTGGGAAGAAAAGCGTTTCTACAAGTAATAGTTGACCTGACAACTTTAGAGAAATGTGGTCAGTTTAAAGCATTTAAAAATCTAATAAACGTTTACAACGGCAAACGAGGTTTGCATATAGTAGTCTTATATTTGGTAGTTAGACAATGGCGTATTCCTTGGAATTTCCGTGTCTGGAGAGGTAAAGAAACAACTAGTTCATCTCAAATAGCATTGCGAATGGTACGCCATTTACCCAAAGATTTAACCAAACGATTTCAGGTGAAAATTCTCGCTGATACTGCTTTTGGTACTAAGGATTTTATCAATACTATTTGGAAGCTGAAATATCATGCTGTTATTGGTATTGGTTGTAATCGCAAGTTGGTTAATGGTTATCCAGTTAAACTTCTACATCATCGAGGGCAACAGGTTAGACTTGTTGGATTAGATTTTCCTGCCACTCTTTCTTGGTATTACTTTAAACGCGATAATGGTAAGTTTGCTAAAAGATATGTTATCTCTGCACAACCACAACCAAGCTAGTACTATTTCCTGATGGGGTAAACGTCGTTGGAAAATTCAAGGTTGGTTCAAAACTGCTAAATATCGCTTTGGTTTAGATAGATTTGGACGAGGTACTCTTTTAGGAATCTATCGTTGGTTAATCTGGGAGCATCCAGTTTTGGAAGATTTACCATTTATGGGAAAATGTAAAGGAAGATAACCCTGTGCGATCGCTGACAATGAACCAAGAGAAACAAGAACGGATCAAAGCCTGCTT
>NZ_JACJSI010000594.1 GCF_014698065.1 Nostoc flagelliforme FACHB-838 | reverse complement strand
TTGCTTAACTTCAAGTTCGACTTGCTCTAGGTTAGGAGCTAGGCGTTGGTACTGTGCCCTAGTCATGGCAGCAAGTATTTGATTTTTTATTGGTAGATGAAGTTGCTTAGATAGTGACATGGAGAACCTATAAGTTCAATTGTGCTTCTTAAAGCAATGCTTTGGCAGCTTGAAAGCAGCCAGCAACTAGTCCCAATATGTCAAAAGGTGGTTTTTATTCAGAAGTTGTAAACTTTATAACTGACAACGGCAGCATCAAAGCGTACATTAATGATACGTTTAGGCTTGATGCAGTTTTCTATGATCGCACATTTGACGCTGTTCATCTGTCCGTTTGCGTACATAGCCGATTCCACTTTTCCCACTCTGACTTATTTGATTCTTTAAACACTCGTGCGATTGCTGATTACCATTGCCGGGAGATGAGATTGTAAACTTGTCTAAAGTGACAATTATATCTGCGATCGCCTTTGACTCAAGCTTCCCCTATCGCCGCCCCCGCCTCATCCCTGCCCGATTAACAATCGCGCCTCCACAGCCTACGATTGCCAGCTTGAGGCGATGGTGCATTCATGCTGAAGGGCGAATGTGTCCAATTTGTTCCCAAAATCTAGCTGCTGTTGACTATGTTAGGCAGCTTTCAACTGGTTGAATTGCTGCAACTTCGTGATAATTCTCTCCCTCTGGCTAGCACCAACCTTAGTAATAGCAACCTTTAACGTTTGCCTGGGAAATATCTCTCGCAAATCCACCAGCATCTCAAAATTCTCACACGCCTCCAGGCACTCAACAATATAGTCGATTGAGTCGAGACGTAACCATTCTTTTGTCGCGTCTAAGTCACAAATACGGTGGTTCATAGCATTGCACTGGCTCTAACCACCATTTTAGGATAATTTTCGCTGATTATTAGTGTATTTGTACTATTTCAGGCTAGATGTATGCTGCTGCCTTAGTTGAACTGACGCTAAACAACCCGATTCTGGAGCAGGCGATAAGCTCTCGCTTAAGCCTTCTCCAAAGGATACGAAGACAGCGAACAGTGATCGCTGGATGAATAGCAATCGCAATGAAGGACAATCATGTGCGATCATCCCTGTGTGAAGTTATTCGGGGTGATAATGGTATGCCGCAAGGACTGGTCACATAGCCAGGTGGTAAGTAATGCAGATATGATATTCAAGAAAAAGTAGTGCCAGTGTACTATAAGGCTGGTAATATAGTATTTTACTAAGCACCAGTTACCTAACTTTCTAATGCTTTACTCTGCTTCCAAGTGAGAAAAATTATTCACGTAGATATGGATGCCTTCTACAGAAATGGTTGAATTTTTATCTCTAGAGTCTGTCGTCTCGAACAGACCATTGATATTGGTAGATGCCTTTGGTGTATTCTGGGGAGGAGAGGCCGTTGGCTTGTTACCAGGTGCCCTTGCAACTTTCCAAAAAATAAAGGAGCAGAACACAACTATCATAATTGTGTCTAATTCAACACGTTTGGCTGATCGTGAAGTATCAAAATATTCTAAAGCAGGTCTTCATTTAGGGGAGCATTACGACCTATTTGTTTCTTCCGGACAGATCACACGAGATGCGATTGTTTCATGTCGTCTACCTTTTTCAACGCCAAGATATAAGTATTGGCTGTATGGTGATTGTCATCCTCAACATGGGTCGCCGTCGCAAGAGTTATTTGAGAACAATTTGTTTTCTGTCACTTCTTCGATAGAAGATGCTGATTTCATATATTGTGGCATTCCCCACAAAAATGGTTGTGATCAGGAGTCTGTAGATCCCTTCCAGGAAGAGATTGAAGCATTGGTCAAAACTGGTCTGGTTATGCTTATAGCTAATCCCGATAAAACCGCTTTGGAGGGTCGTCCATCTCGACCTGTAGTCAGACAAGGGTCTATTGGTGCTCTTTATCAAGAAGCTGGGGGAAAGGTTTGTTATTTTGGGAAACCTTATCCTTTGATCTTTGAATACATTCAGAAGTGGGCAGTTAAACATCTAGGGTTGGAAGCATGGAAAGATGCCATGATTATTGGGGACAATTGTGAGACAGATATTTGTGGTGGGAATCGAGCTGGTATAGACACTGCACTTATCACAGATACTGGACTTGCTACTGAACCAATCTTGACTCTAGGAATAGAGAGATTTCTGGCATCCCTTCCTATGGAGAATCGTCCAAAATTTCTGGTCTCTTCGTTCAGTATCTTGGGCTGAGGACTTCCGCCATTTCAAAAGTTCGAAGGTAGGAGCCAACAGCGGAAGGTGTTTGCCTTTCCAGTTTATGGCAGAGTACAAAGAGATGGAGATGCCCTCGCCTCGGACTTCGCCACGGAGGTGTAGATTGTCATAATCGCACCCTCTCTAAATTATAGTCAGTCACTCGTGCGATGGGCGAAGCCTCGCCAAGGGCGATCGCATCTCCGAAAGTAAAAAGTTCATCAAACCAATTCGCAATTAGCAACTCGCAATTCGCAATTGCAGAGGAAATTAGAAATTAAGCCGTTGGGGTGCAAAGCTAACATACTAATCTTTGATTAAATGATAAGCTTCAGTTATCAGTAATTTTAATTGCGTTAGCGCAGCGGGGCGTAGCCGATTGCGAATGGGAAAAAGCGAATTGTTTTGGCATCCATTCGATGCAGTAGAACCAGGAATCGCAAATCAGTTGGATGCCTTGGACAATCCTTGCTGGTGGCCCGTCGCCATGAAATCGGAACTCGACTAATTCACCCAGTCCAA
>NZ_JACJSI010000593.1 GCF_014698065.1 Nostoc flagelliforme FACHB-838 | reverse complement strand
GCAGTTGAACGCGAAGAATTTCGCGTTTTTTACCAACCGATTGTTTCGCTTACTACTGGCTTTATTTTAGGTTTTGAAGCACTATTGCGTTGGCAGCATCCAGAACGTGGTTTACTGCCTCCAGCAAGTTTTATTCCCCTAGCAGAAGAAACTGGACTAATTGTCTCTATTGGCAACTGGGCGTTGCATGAGTCCTGTCGCCAGATGCAAGCTTGGCGGGTAAGCCAGGGTACCAACTTGCCCGAAAAAATTTATGTCAATCTCTCCCTTAAGCAATTTTCTCAGCCAGATTTGATTGAGCAAATTGAAAAAATTTTGCACTCTACTGGTCTTGCTCCCAAATGTCTTGTGCTAGAAATCATTGAAAACGTAATTATGGAAAACGATGATCAAACCAGTGCTAACCTGTTAAAACTCAAGCAGATGGGCATTGCATTATCAATTGATGATTTTGGGAGTGGCTACTCTTCATTAAGTCGTCTTTCTCACTTTCCGATTGATATATTGAAAATTGACCGCTCTTTTATCACCTCGATGAACGCAAGCAGCAGAAATTTAGAAGTTTGTGAAATCATCATTACCTTGGCAAACAAACTTGGTGTTTCGCCCAGTATTGAAGGTGTGGAGACACGACAGCAACTAGCGCTTTTGAGAAAGTTGAAATGTGAATCTGCCCAAGGATATTTTTTCTCTGAACCATTGGATAGTTTAGCGGCGACAGCATTAATTGCCACCAATACTCAGTGGTAACTATTTTTTTGAGCTTGATATCTTCCTAGTAGTTACTCAAACATTTGTCAGTGCTTCTAGTTGCAATACGGTTCGGATAAACATTTTTCACTTTCCTTGTAGTTTGGGGAATGGGTTTACAGGTATTGGGTAAAGGATGTATTCAAAACCTTTAACCGAACCGTATTGCGTCGTAGGCGATAAGCTCCCGCTTAACCCTTCTCCTTAAGAGCGGGAGGCTGTGCCAAAGGAGACGAAGACAGCGAACGCTGATCGCCTTCTTCGCAAGACCTCTTGCAAAAGTTTTTTGTTCATTCATTGCATCAACTGAATCATCATTTAATGAAATTGCCCCAGCTATAACCTATGCTGTCAAAGGATATCAGGAGATAGCCGCAGTGATGAGAGTAGGTTTTGGAGTGATTGCCCTCATACAGTGCTTTATGCGATCGCTTTCGGCAAGATTTGCAGTATTTGTATATAGGTATAAATAGTTACTAAAATATAAGCTGAATACTGGTAAAAGATGATTATAGTAATTTTATATACTCTATCGATGTGAATAACTCGGTAGAGTATTTCTGTGAAAGTGCGCCTAATGTAAGCGCTCGCCTCCTCCGGCTCAACTGGCTTTCGGATAACTGCCCTCATTCTCACATCAGACTGCTGATTTAAAAACGCCCAAACCAAGTATTAAAGGATTCTTATCCTTTAGATGCCTTTGTTCTGTATGGGCGATGGACATGATGGTATTTGAAATAAGCTAATCGTCATTCATTTTTCCAGACTGACTCGCTCGTGGTAAGGGCTTCAGCCCTGGGTTTATGCAACTTAAATGCTCATTAGCTTATCATTGACCAACTAGTGCTTCGCCACACAAACTTTGCGTGGTGGCAAGCTCTTGGGCAGAGGTGCGGAGGGGCAGGGGTGAAAGAAAAGAACTTGTACAAATCTCTCCTCTGCTCCCCTGCTCCCCTGTCCCCCTGCCCCCTACCGGCCTCCACAAGCGCAATTTTGGGTTGGCAGACTACTAGCCCCTGATGTAAAACGTCGAGAAATACGAGATTTGTTTCACTTAATAGAAAACCTTTACAAAATTGGGGGTTCACAAAAACGGTTGAAACTCTTCCCATGCCTTACTATTGAAATGCATTAATAAGATATGTTCCAACCTTACAGCAATCGCATCATTCATAACCCTAATGTATCAATGAAGTAGCTAGCATTTACGAGGGAATCTTTAAGAATTTCGGTCTAAAATCTCTCGCACTTTAGAGGTGACTGTATCAATGTCAATGGGCTTCTGGATAAATCCATCACATTTTATACCATTCATCTTATTAAGATCATAATCAAAACTTGTGACCAAAAGAATTGGTAGAAATTGGAATTTAGTTAATTCTCTCAAGCGTTGAACAACTTCAAATCCATCCATTACAGGCATTTGAATATCTAATATTAGTAAGTCAGGTGGGTTAGGGTCGGTTTCAAGAAAGGTTAGCACTGCTGCACCCGAATCAACACTTTCAACCAAACAGTTCTCTGCTTCTAAAATGGTTTTTATCAAGAAAGAGTTATCAGCTACATCATCACAAACTAAGATCCGCTTAATAACATTTTTATTAGTTTTATTTGCGGTAGAAATAGCTGTTTTTTGCATATTTTTCTCCTATTTAAAGTATTAATGAAGTTGGAGACAAACCTTAACCATGATAGGTTGTAGTCGTTAACTAGTAAATGATAGTATTAGAGCTAGTCCCGAGCTTAATAAGCCCTAAAAATAACCTTTTCCACATCCTGTGAAAAATCAAATGTTTAATTAAACACAAATGATGTAAAAGTTTTATTAATTGTTTTGGAGCTTCCAAATAGATAACGTATCCTTTGAAAGTGTAGCAATTCTATTAATTGAATTAATAGGGGGTTAGATAAAGCATGAGAACCAGCAAAAACAGTAGAATTTGTGAAAGTGTTGTGAGAATTCATCAAGTTTTATTGAAATATTGTGATAGTTATCAGCTTGAAGGAAAGTAT
>NZ_JACJSI010000592.1 GCF_014698065.1 Nostoc flagelliforme FACHB-838 | reverse complement strand
CAATTACTTTTTGGCGGAGGTCAATGGAGTATGCTTTCATACCAGATGCACTTTGCTGTTGACTTTGTTCATCCTCCCACATTTTGTATTTCACTCAAGCGAGAACCGCTATATATTGAAGATCCGAACAGCGTATTTATGACGAAAAAGCTCTATTGATTCGCAATGTGAGCAGATGCAATTATTGTGCGATGGTGTAAGTGCCCACTGTCAGTGAACGCTTTAAATTTTAAACTTCACTACCAGCGTTGAGTTCCTCGCAGCCTTGCTGAATAACCGTAATTGTTTCCAAGTGATGAATAAAGAAAGAAAAGGTCGCATTGCCTTTTAGACAACTTTGATTGGATGGGTCACGACAGCCCAATGGCTATAACCTTCTTTGTTAAAAGGAATCTTGTCAGGTTGAGTATTGCCTTGGTCGTCGGTGGCGCGAGCACGTAAACCATAGCGACCTGGACGTGCATCCCATTCTAAATCCCATCGCACCCATGCTTTGGTAATATTGGGTTCTCGTAGACTGACTTTGCTCCAGGTTTTACCATCGTCTAAACTGACTTCAACAAAAGTAATTTTCCCTTCACCTGACCAGGAACGTCCGCGAACAAGACGTTTTCCAGTTACTATTTCACCATCCCAAGGTAATTCAAAGGCACTTTTAACTTTCTGCTCCCTCAAGACTTGTCCCATGACTCCTTTGGCTTTTAAGTCCTCTGAAACAGGGTAGTCTTGCCCAATTAAGACATACTTCTTTGTGTTATATTCAGAAAATAGGGGCGTCTCTGAAACGCGAATGCTACCAACTCATTTGGTGTGAGCAATCCCCACCCAGCCCGGAACTAAGACCCGAATTGGAAATCCGTGATCGATGGGAAGAATATCTCCGTTCATTGCATAGACTAAAAGGGTGTCTTCTTCTAGTGCCTTTTCAATGGAGAAAGGACGTTGGATTTTCTTTTCATCTAAGCTAATAGGCATAACATCACGGGCTGTGGGCTTGAGTCCTGCTCGTTTCAACACATCGCCCAACAAAACGCCGGTCCACTCAGCCACCCCTATACCTCCTAGATTCCAAGGAGTGCCTTCTATCTTTTCACTGTGAGACTTTTGAAAGAAGTTTCTGCCATTACCAGCACATTCAATGGCACGGATCACCGAAACTGAAGGCATAGAGAGAATTTCATCGTAAGTAAATGTACGCGGACGTTTAACGCCGGAGCCTTCAATCCTTAACTGCCAGGTTGCTAGATCGATATTAGGGGTGGGATTGTTATTGCGGACAAAAAACATGGCAGTTGGGATGAGATATCCTCGTCCGTATAAAGCTTCCCAGCGCATTTCCAAATTAGTGCCATTCTAAACGAAAAACTCTGGTGGGGTTGGCTTGATAATAGGTGAGGGTTTAGCTGTCTGTGCCTGAGCTCTGTTGGCCTTGTCAAGTGAAGGTAAAAGCCCGACAGTCGCTGCACTAGCGCCAGCCGCTAATAATTGCACTAGACGGCGGCGGGAAATTCCAAGCAATTTTGCTCGTTGCCCAACAAATTCATCAGCTCTTGCCAGATCGTAAAGCTTTTCGTTGACTAGCTCTTTTTTAGCCATACTTAATACCTCTCTTATTAAAGTTATTACAATTTAGAACTATAGGGAATTATTAAGATTTAAAAACTAATTATCTCGTTGATCTACTTTGAGGTTTACTTCAATGCTTTCCATAAATAATTTTCCTTAATAACATCCATGATCTAATTACTATAAAAACTTTACACGTATATTTACTCGAAAAAAGCAAATATACACAGTCTTATGAAAAATTATTCCATTTTGGGTGATAAATGGAAATAAATTCCTGGCTTCCATCACCTCCCTAATCGATTCTCACGAATATTGCCGAAAGCCCTGCTGATGTGGGCTATTGGAGTGATGAGTGGGGTGTAAGTGGGAAATCTTGGGTCAAGATTCGTTTTACAAGTTATCTAGGCTGATCCACCACTAAGGCAGTTAGGTTAAATTGCAAATGAAATCATATCCCTGCCTAATTCCCCGATTTAGGTGTAAATCCAGGTTATTCCTGCGGATTTTGCCTAAACCCTAACAAATTTCCGTCAATATCCTTGGAAGTGGATAATTGCACTCCATGACCGACATCTGTAATTGGCCCAAGTGATATCATGTTCGACTTAATACTTATGTCATTGCGAGGGTAGCGCGGCAATCCCAAACCTTTGCGATTGCTTCATTCCACTTCGTTGCATTCGCAATGACATATTATAAGTGATTTGCCGAACATGATATGAGACTCCTTTTTCAGTCAGGCTTTGACGAGCAGTAACTATATCATTGACAACAAAGGTACTAACAGTATTACCTGGTTCAACTGAGTCACTTAAGTTCAATCCGATTGCAAAGCGTGGAAGGAATATCAGGAAAACTAAAGCCAACGATACGTATACCAGTGTAAAATCAGAGAAGCTGTCTGGATATCTGCAACAACTTCTGTGGTGAGCAACATCCATTCTACAGGTGTTTCACCTTCGGGACAATTAATTTCTGTGGCATAAACAGCATATACGGATAATGCCTTATCCAAGACTTAGAGCATAGCCTATCGACATTGCACGCTCATTTAATCTGCGGTAAGCAAAGCCATGCCGTCAGGCTTCTCGCCTAGAACACCGATTCAGTAATCGAGGAACAAGAGAAAAATCAGCCCAGAGAGAAGTAGATAGTGGGAAAGAAAGCAGCGAAAAGGCTTGTCAGTCAATGCTTATAGCAACAAA
>NZ_JACJSI010000591.1 GCF_014698065.1 Nostoc flagelliforme FACHB-838 | reverse complement strand
GGTTGCTGGGATATGCTTTACTCATGTCACTCTCTCGGTACTGTTTATTATCTATTCACAGCTTATACTGAGAGAGCTTTTTTACACCTTTTCCGACTTTTCAAACATCCTCTAAGACAAAACTAGACAAAGTAATTTATTCCCTATTGCGAACCCAGGATGTGGGAATTGCCCAAGAACTTTACTTCCGAATTCAGGCAAAAGAAAACTCTTTTGCTGACTTGGCGCGGGAATACTCACTTGGGCCAGAAGCTCAAACTGGTGGCTTGGTAGGCCCTATTGAACTGAATGCACTACATCCAGTAATGGTGCAAATGCTCTCTAGCAGTCAACCAGGTCAGATATTGCCCCCTACCCGCATCGCTGAATGGTTTGTGATTTTGCGGCTGGAAAAATTTATTCCAGCACAACTGGATGAATTTATGAAAGTGCGCCTGCTGAATGAACTCTTTGAAACCTGGCTACAAGACCAGCAAAAGCAAATAATGTCTGCATCCCAAGGTGATGGGGCAGGGGATGACAGAGAGAAGGCGATAAACCTTTAACATAAGCATAGGAGTATAGGAGTTACCTCCCATGCTTGGACTCAATACTCTTCAATATTGAAGATAGCGATCGCTTTTTTAGTTTTCTAGACTGGACAAGCGATCGTTTTTGACCTCATTATTATAAAAGTAATATAGGCACAGACTATCCGTGAAAGTTTAAGATAAAGTGCATTTTGTCAATCTGCCCAAATACTTAAAAACACTTAAATAAAATTGATAATCGTGCTTAGGAGGGAGAGAGAAGGAGGCGAGTGTCGCTCGCCTCCTTCCCTCTCTATTTGATTATTATTATCAAATAAGTTTTTGACAGCTAAGATGTGCAATGAAAAACTATTGTAACGACAGAACAACTTGGCAAAAATTAAGCAACATTTTTAGGTAAATTCAGTAATTAAGCCAGAAAATAAAAAGCTGAGTTTACTACGGGAGCGTCCAGTTTGGGAAGATTTACCATTTTTGAGAAAATGTAGAAGGAAATAACCCTGTGCGATCGCTGACTATGAGCTAAGAGAAACAAGAACGGATCAAAGCCTGCTTACAAGAAGTAGCAACATTACTCTACTCGGAAGCTGATAAGAGTCAGTTAATAGACCTCAGAAGGTATAGAAAAAACAGTTCGTAGCCAAATATTGGAATATGTCGACCCAAAAATAGCCCTTTTTTTATCGAACAAACAACAAAAACAAAAATCGGTAAAACCAGGAAAATCACTCATCTTAGTTGGGCAACTGAAATTAAAAGCTAAACAGACACAAAGACTGGGTTTGAAGGCAAGGAGGCAGGTTTTGTCCATTACTTTAAAAGTGCTATTTGAAGTTATCAGCTAACGAATCATATCAAAAAGCAGAAATTGAGATTGAGACATTGACAGGAGTAAAAGTTGGTCATTCAACCCAAGAACAACTAGTGCTGTCACAAGATTTTCAAATACCACTTGCTAAACAATCAGTTACATCCGTCAGCGTAGATGGAGGAAAAGTCCGGGGTAAACCGAAAGCAGGCTGTCACTGGCGAGACTATAAAACCGTTTGTCTGCAGGGGATCTACTATGGTGCATTTTTTGATGATAACCAATCTTAATTGAGAGGCTATTTATAAAGTAAGTAAGTCGTAGAGAAAATTTATAAGTATGTAACAAACAATAGTTGCTCATGACAGGAAAGTCTTACCCCACAGACTTAAATGATATGGAGTGGGAAATCCTAGCTCCCTTAATTCCACAACCTAAACAAGGAGGACATCCGCGCACAACTGATATGCGAGCAGTATGCAATGCAATCTACTGTCACTTGAAAACGGGATGCCAATGGAATATGCTTCCACCTGACTTTCCTCCAATTTCAACAGTTACAGCTACTACAGAAAATGGCAGCGTAAGGGAGTTTGGGAAAAATTAAACCATACACTACGTGGTCAAGTGCGCTCGAAATTAGGTAAATTAACACAACCAACCGCCATCGCCGCAGATAGCCAGTCGGTAAAAACGACAGAAAAAAGGGTAATGTGTATGGGTTTGATGGCGGTAAAAAAGTAAAACGAAGAAAGTGACAGACGTTGGTTGATAGTCTGGGAATTTTATTAAAAGTGGTTGGTAAGCGTTGCAAATGCTCCAGAAAGACTACTTGCCGCCTACGCTTTAATGGAACTGCTAGAAGAGCGTCCAGAACTACTCGAGAAAGTGGAGGTAATGTGGGTTGATTCTGGCTATGACGGTGATGGTGATAAATTTGCGCTCTGTGTTTGGCTGATGATTCAAGCTCATGTTGAGGTCATACGCCGTAATGACCAAGAATTTCAGGTTTTACCAAAACGTTGGGTAGTCGAAAGAATGTTTGGCTGGTTTAACCAGTACCGTCGTCTCAGTAAGGACTATGAGCGTCTCCCGGAAATAAGTGAAACTGCCATCTATGCTGTTATGACTCGTATCATGCTGCGTCGTCTTGTGGTCTAAAAATTTACTTTGTACCACAAGATATGCCATAAACAATACGCGATATATTATTTTTTGCATAAATACATCAATATATAGACGGTTTAGAGCCAACACCCTAGTAACAGCGTTCTTCTCAATGTCATAAGGCTGGGCAATAAAACAACCACACTCACCCAAAACTAATTACCGATTGAAAATTCACGCTTGCTTTATCCTTGGTCAACACAGTGCATAAACCATTGTTGCCTAGAACCGGGCACAGTAGGGAGTTTCAAAAGGACAGAGAAGCGGTCCA
>NZ_JACJSI010000590.1 GCF_014698065.1 Nostoc flagelliforme FACHB-838 | reverse complement strand
CGCTCTAGTCAACCAACTCCATCCTTACTCCCCAAAGTTCCTACTACTGATTAAGTAATAAATGCTTCCTATACATTATGTGTCTTCCGAGATGATTTAGTCTTAATTTTCATCGATGAGCTTGTGTGTTTAGTCGCTGTAGCTTCTTCAATCATTATATTTTGCTCGATTTCAGCAATAAATTACCCCCATGAACGATTACGTTGATACATTATCTGCAACTCATTTGTGTTCAGTAGAAAGAGTGCAGGAGATTATGCAAAAAGCTGAACCACAAAAGAAACAAAGAGAAGCTGAACGACTGGCTTACTTAGCATCACCAGAAGGTAGGAGAAAACAAGCAGTAAATGATACTGTCAAAGCTGCGATCGCTGCACTTAATCAATACGGCTGGTATGCTGATGTCGATGGTCACATGGATGTGATGGAGTCAGAAATTGAGCAAATTATCAAAAAATATGTCAGCGAACACGAACCTATTGATTAAATTACTATGGCTCATACCTTTAAACATACATTTCACGGTAAACAATATCGCGTTTTCGTTGAGGTAACGGACTGGCGTATCTTTCCACGCGAAACTCAATGGAAAAAAGGCGAAGAACCTGAGTGGTCGATTGACCAGAAACAAAAATTATCTAGCGATAAAGTAACTATCTCAGCTTACGCTTTACCTCAAACCATGCCTTCCAGTACAGCTTTCAAAAGAGTTGGTAATAAAAATATATGTATTTTTTGGAAACAAACTAATGGTGAGCAATGCCAAGAAGTTTTTACTGAAGCTTGGAAAAAGGTAAAGGAGTGGACTAGTGTATCTGATGAGGATTTACATCAAAAATTTAAGCCGTACTTGAGTTAAATATGGCTAAAATATGTTGTGCTAAGATTTTAACTTTTATTAAAAAATATATCAAACAGACATGAATAACTACTCATGCTTAAAAATCAGATTCTAGAATTGGCTAAAAAATGGGGGTATGTTCTGATTTACTCCGATTATTCTAGGAAAGCTCGGAGTAATCTATGGATGCTAAAAGTTCCAACGACTACTTTCAAAACTCGTTCTGAATTCGTCAGAACTTTAAAAGTCTTAGAAGACAATGATTTAGAACAACTGTTAGATAAAAGTAAAAAATGTTTTGCATACAGTGAATCTCACATAAAAGTAATACTTCGTAATAACAAATACTCTGGCATGAAAATGACAAAGAACTGTTTACCATTGAATAATACTAAAAAGTTTGGCTGATGTACTACGGATATCGTTGCTATACCAAAGAAGATAAGCCTTTGGGTTGGCTATACACATTTGATTCTAATCTTGAATATGCTTTTATCAATAAAAGTTTCCATTTATGCAAACGATGGAAAACAGAAAAAGGAGCTAAAAAACACTTCGATTATTACAACAATAATTGGCAGTTTAAGAGTAAAGGAGGCTATCTAAAAATTGAGGTAATGCCAGAAGTTACTGATAATGGAAAAGAAAAATCTTCTCAACAGCTTTGGAATGAAGCCAATCGTGATGTACTTTACCAAGCTCAAGAAAATTACAACCAGAAGCGCCCTATAATGTCATTTCGTCCAAAAACCGAACTGTTGGAATGGCTGGAGGAGGAACGCACAGCAAATGACAATGGTGAACTAGAAAGTGATGCTTCACTCTTAAATCGGAAGTTAGAAAAACTAAAAAATTTAGAACAACAGGGATTTTAAGACAGTGAAAGCAAAAGAGTTAAAAAATTAATTATTAGTATTATTCAAGAAAAGCCTAGATTTTTTGACCATGTTTGTACTAAAGATATCAAAGCTCTACTATTAGAACATTATAATATTTCTGTAACTGAAAAAATGATTATTAAAGTGATGATCCAAGTAGTAGAAGAGGGGGTAAGTAAATTTGGTGGCGATGGTTACGAGTGTGGGGATGGTAGTACACTAACATGGGCTGATGAACACGCAGTAGCTGGGTCACAACTGACAGGAGTTCATAAGTATTGGTGGTTTAATATTTAGTTAACTTTAATTAAATGAATCTTAAATAAAAAAATTAATAATGACTAATCTAGACCGTCTTTTGACGATATTAAAAGAACAAGCAGACTTGATTGATCAACTAAACACACGTTCTAACTTTCAATACAAAAGTACACAAAGGCTAGTTTTGGATTATGGTAAACCTTTTTTAACTCAGGTTAAATCACCATTTAAAGGTAAACGTAAAGCTTGCTTTGAAAACTGCTTAAAAGGATTGTTGAGGTATCCAAACCTAAACTACTGTGAAGGATTTGCTATTAGTGAGGATATTGATATAGCTGTATCCCATGCTTGGCTAGTAAATAATGATGGAGAATTAATTGATCCAACTTGGATAGGTGAGCGGTTTAAAGGTAGTGCTTATTTTGGAGTAGTCTTTACCGATGATTTTGTAAGAGAAATAGCCCAAAAAACTAAATGCTATGGAATCCTAGATAACGACTATATGAATGAACACCAACTTAAACGAGAAGGATTTCCGCCTCATGCACTACTTCATAAGCAGGCGATAGATGCTCAATGATTAGTGCGATCGCTCTCCACCGCGAGAAAAACAAAGGAGCGTAGGCACAGCCAGATGTAGGCATCGCTCCCCCAATTCTTAGAGGAAACCCCAAGCGTAGGCGCAGCCAATAGACATGGGAGCATCCAGTTTTGGAAGATTTACCATTTATGGGAAAATGTAAAGGAAGATAACCCTGTGCGATCGCTGACAATGAACCAAGAGAAACAAGAACGGATCAAAGCCTGCTT
>NZ_JACJSI010000059.1 GCF_014698065.1 Nostoc flagelliforme FACHB-838 | reverse complement strand
CAAACAGTCTCAAGTAGAAACTGAGCCATTAACTTACCTCTATATTCTTATTAAAAATTTTGGGTTTTGAGTCAACTCGCGTTGATCCCCGTTAACCCAGCGATGTGTACGATGGGCTACGCCTACGCTGATCGACAATTTTATCTTTATTTAACTTTCTTAAAAATAGCTTACCGTTATCTTTGTCAAAATGGAATTAAGTTATCTAAATAAGTTTGAAATAACTACTCTAAATAAATCTTATAGAATAGACTATTTGAGTAATCAATAATAGCCATTGTTTTTTCTCTATGAATAACTGTTGGCTTAATCAATATTCATCATGAGTTTTTACTTATTGACGTAAATGACAAAAGACGCAAAGAGCTTGCGTCTCGACAATCAAACTAAATGTGATTCACGCTTCGGTAATTTTGTCAATCTGCGAAAAAACAGAAATAATCGCGGGTGCTTGGTCAAATTGGCTGATGGGGGCGGGTTTCATGTCCCGGTAGTCGAGCAATTGGACTAAAATTAGATAGGCGATCGCTAAAATGATAGAAATCGCACCTGTAACAATAGCAATTATTTTTGAGCTGTTCATTAGTATTTCCTGTAATAGAAGTTATTGTGCTGTGCCCCTTATACCAATTCTCTATGAAGATGCGCTAAACCATATTTCAGTTTTTTTGGCGAATTTAAACAGGCAAAACTGCGATCGCAACAATAGTAGATAATGGCACTTCTGCAAAGTATTGTTGCTGAAATTGTTCTTCTCGGACAGCAGCTAAAAATGGGGCAACTGCTGCCTCGGCAACGTTTTCTGCACTATCGCTTGGATTCCAGGTGATTTGCAAATAACGGTCTTGTCGTTTAACCGTAAAACCTAAATATTTTAAAGCTTTGATTCCTACAAGTAAAGTTTGGTCGCTGATGCCGATTTTCTCTAAAAGTTGTACACGGGTAACTAGTTGATTTGTGCGACTGAGATATTTGGCAATTCCGACAAGAGTCAGCCAAATTTGTTTGGGTGGTTGGTAGTTGGGTTTAGACCAAGCGATCGCTAATTGTTGCTGATTGTCAAGCCCAGATGCAGAGCGATTTGTGTTTAGACATCGCCGCAAAAGAGCGCGTAAATCATCCCAATTCGTGGGACAATCTTCAAGCAAAACTGGGGGAGTCGGGAGAGAATGGGGAGTCGGAAATTTACGCCAGTCTAAAATGAGCGGTGAATACTGAGTACTGAGTGCTGAGTTAATACTCGGACGCACAGCAATTAATCTGATTTCATAACGTTTTTTGAAGCTGTTGTAGTCTAGTTCGGCGATGCAATCACACCTTCCTATGGGCAATTCATCTTTATAGTGTCCCCACCATAAGCCAGGAAAAGCGCTTTTAGTGGAATCATCCCGAATGTCAAACTCAGTTTTAATATACTGTACCTTTTTCCCTTGCCAATCCTGCTGATTGCGATGCCAAGCATTTTCAAACCAGCAGTTTTGAATTAGCAATTTCGGAACAGGATTACCCATTCCACAAGGTTCTAGCAGTTTCAATTCCAAAAATAACTCTTTCCCTAAGTCTGCCACTATCACCGTCAAGTCTGCTTGCACGGTTGGCGTTAGGGTTGTACTACCCAAAGATAGCCGTAGTTGCTGATTAATCGCCGCTGCAAATAAAGGAATGTTCTCCACTAACAAACTCAAACCTGCTGCAAAGGGATGTCCCCCAAAGCGATGCAACAAATGTGCTTGGTCTTTCACCAATTGGTATAAATCTACAGAATTCACCGAACGGGCAGAACCACGGGCAAGAGATTGGGAAGAGTCTTCCCCAGTAGCCAATCCCTCTGTGCTTAACAAGATAGTCGGGCGGCCTGTTTCTTGTGCTACTTGTCCGGCGACTAAGCCCAAAACACCCGCAGGCCATTGGGCATCTTCTAAGACTATGACGCTGGTAGTTGATAAGTCTAACTGAGTCAGTTTTTGGGCTACTTGCGCTTGCACATCTTTTTGTAAAGATTTCCGGCGGGCGTTGGCGAGTTCTGTAACTTCGGCTAGTTCGTTACAACGTTTAACATCACGACTAGTTAATAATTCTACGCAGAAACTGGCATCACCTTGGATGCGGCTGACGGCGTTAATTCTTGGGCCCAAACCAAAGGAAATATCTGTGGGGCGATCGCCACTTTTCTGGCACAATTCTAATAATCGCCCTACCCCTGGCCGTCGCCGTCCTGCTGGTGGCTGTTTAAAATCTTCTTGTAGTCGTTGAATTCCCATCTGTGCTAAGTAACGGCAATCTCCACTCAACTGCACTAAGTCGGCAATTAATCCAACTGCAACTAAATCTAATAAATCCTCTAATGGATGTTTGGCAATATTAGGCAGGGTTTGATATAACGCTTCCACCAACTTATAAGCTACCGCCACCCCAGAAAGATTAAATAACTGATGTTCTCTTGGCAAATAGCGGGGATTGATAATCGCGGCGACGGGTGGGCGTTCGCTGGGTAATGTGTGATGGTCTGTAATGATTGTATCTATGCCTAGCTGTTTTGCATAGATAATTTCTTCAACATTTGTGCTACCTGTGTCGCAAGTAACTATTAATTTGCAACCTTGTTTTGCTAAATTATCAATCCCTTGCTGATTAAGTCCGTGGGATTCTTTTAAGCGATTGGGAATATAGTAAATTAACTGGGTATTTTGAGCAAAAAACTGTCCCAATCCATCCCAAAGTACAGATGTAGCGGTAATGCCATCGGCATCGAAGTCTCCCCAAATGGCAATTTTTTCTCTAGCATTATATGCTTGTTGCAACCGGGCGATCGCTAGATGCATTTCTTGCCCAAACTCAAAGGGACTCTTCGGTTGATAACCTTTATAGTTGATAAAAGCTGTTAATTGTTGATGATCTTTAATTCCCCGTTGCCACAACAATTGTGCTGCATACAGTCCACTTGATGCGGGTGTATGCTGTTTCACTGCTTGGATAAACCACTCTGGCGGTTGTTCGGTTGCTGTTATAATCCACTGCTGTTGTTCTGGCATACAAAGAAAGTTAGGAGTTAGGGGTTAGTCGTAGAGACGCGATGAATGATATCTGTATAAGAGTTAGGAGAGACGCGAGGAATCGCGTCTGTACAAGGGTTGGTCAAAATAATTCTAAGTATGATTTGAGGCGATGCCTATGGCAACTCCTTTAGGTGTACGCGCAAAATTTCTTGAATTACCTGTTGTATAGCTTCTTGACTCAAGCTGCCATCTACCCGGACAATTCGTGAGGGATGAGATGCTGCTAAATGTGCGTATCCTTGTTGAACACGCCGATGAAAAGCGATTGTCTCCTGTTCAATGCGGTCTAGTCCTACTTTATCTAAGAGTTTGCGGGACAGTCCTACTTCAACATCAACATCTAGCCAAATAGTTAAATCGCTCTCTAAACCACCAGTCGCAATATAGTTAAGCTGATTGATTAAACTCATGTTAAGACCTCGACCATATCCTTGGTAAGCAATGGTAGAGTCAGTGTAGCGATCGCATAAAATATATTTTCCGGCGGCAAGATTTGGTTTAAGTTCTTGTTCAACGTGTTGCGATCGGTCAGCAGCATACAACAAAAGTTCTGTGACTTCAGCAACTGGTTTATCCTCTGCCTTTTCTAGTAGCAAGCGACGAAGATGTGAACCTAACTCTGTTCCTCCTGGTTCACGAGTTACCACTACAGAAACCCCTAGATTTTCCAACCACTTAGAACAAAGCTGCATTTGGCTGGTTTTGCCACAGCCTTCCACCCCTTCAAATACGATTAATTTGCCACCCATGCTTTTTTGTGTTCGCCGCAATAAACTGATTCGCTGATGTTTTATCAAGAATAGCGCGAAGTGTAAAATCTTAACTTGCAATTGCGATCGCTGCCGATGATTTATATCACCGTCCATAATTACAAATAGGACTTACGCACGAGTTACGGAATAACGAACCGCAGAGGCACAGAGTACACGGAGAAATCAGAGTTTGAAAGATATTTTGCGTAATTCCTAACAAATTAGGAATTATTTTAACTTTTCTTAATAAAAATATGATTCAGCAGTCAATGATTATTATCGTAATGGGTGTGTCGGGTTCTGGTAAAACCACCATAGGAAAACTGCTAGCAGACTCGTTATCGTGGGAGTTTAGCGACGCTGATACTTTTCACTCCCCAGAAAATATTGACAAAATGCGGCGCGGTATCCCTCTGAGTGAAGCTGATAGGATACCTTGGTTGCAAGATTTGCAAACAGCCATAAAGCATTGGTTGCAAGAAAGTAAAAATGTAGTGCTGGCATGTTCGGCTTTAAAGAATAGCTATCGGCAATTTTTGGTATTGGATAGCGAACGCATCAAGCTAGTTTACCTCAAAGGGTCTTATGAGTTGATTCAAAAGCGGTTGCAAGAGCGCAGCAATCATTACATGGGTGAAGAACTTCTCAGCAGCCAGTTTTATACTCTTGAAGAACCATTAGATACCATATCTATAGATGTTGCACAGCCACCCCAGATAATTGTCCAAAACATTAGAACAGTTTTGGAAATTTAGCTAATTAGTAACAAAGGTTAAGATTCAAATTAATCACTTTGGAACCAAGTAGATCAGACAAAACACTTGATTGAGTAAATCATACACAAATACGCTTGGGTTTAAGGATAATAGTTGGGTTGAACGAACGCGAACAGCGTCCCGTAGGGAAGTGAAACCCAACAAATACCCAAAAATATTGGGCTTCGTTCCTCAACCCATAAATATTTAGCTGTAACATTAAATTTTTAAACTACATAAAAGTATATGAGATAGGAGTTAAAATTGCGGATCTTCTATCCATAAAGGTATGATTTTAACTTTAAACATCTAACTAAAAGGTGTTGACATTTGCCAAAAAATAACAATTACTTAAAACCGAATACTTCTTTAGTAATAGTCTATTTGCTGAATAAATCGATTGAGAAATATTAATTTTTTTCACATAGCCATGAATATTGAATATGCTGATTTATGCAAATGCTTTGAAATGAAGACTTTTGCTTATATTAAGGAGATTGAAAAGCTTCTATTTTTGTAAAGTTCGATAAATAAAATTAGTTTTGGCGTTTCAGCGAGATAAGATGAAAAAAGTCAAGGAAAATGAAGATTTTTAAGGTTAATAAAACTAATTTTTGGAAGTTTAAGTTAAAAGCTGTTTTCAGTCTAACCCTACAGAAGTAATTTCAGCAAAAAGTCATGTTATTTTTGAATTTGCTGCAACTGCTGCTCAAAAAGCGGTTCAGATTGGCAACGATATAGCGGTTCCCATTCAGATGCGGTACAAGATTATATTGCAAGGTGTAGGGGCACGGCAGTGCCGTGCCCCTACGGGTGTACCTCACGTAAACGAGAACCGCTATATCATCCAAGGCAAAAAACCTGATTTACCCGACATTGTGATTCCAGCCAGCTTGTTTACTAGAGAGAACCTCAACAGTTAACAAGGCTGGTAGTTTGTCATTCAAACACACATAAAAAGTTTGATACGTGAGGTTTACAAAATATATAGGTTCCAAATCTGGTGTATGTAAAAATGGCTTTTAGGAGATATATGAATGTGAAAAAGATAGCGTTTACCTCTGCTGTTATGTTACGCGTAATCGCAGCTAGCATACTAAGTATCATCGGTGGCAGTCTTGTTGGCTGTACAAATGGTTCTCCGAATAGCAACACTGCTATTAACACTAGTGCAGAGAGTAAGACTGCCACAGAGGATTCCAAATTACGATCAGTTGCCTTTACCGTTGGTGATTTAAGTAATCCCTTCTTCGTTCTCATGGGACAAGCAGTTGAGGCAGAAGCTAAAAGAATTGGCGGAGAAGATGTCAATGTTATTGTAGCTTCCAGTGCCTATGACCTCAACCAACAAGCCAATCAAATTGAAAATTTCACTGCTGCCAAAACTGACATTATTGTTTTGAATGCTGCTGATAAAAGTGGAATTAGACCAATAGTTGAAAGAGCAAAAAAAGCAGGAAGTATTGTCATTGCGGTAGATACAGGTGCAGAAGGAGGTGTAGATGCCACAATTACGACTAATAATATCCAAGCTGGAGAAGTTAGTTGCAAATATATTGCTGACCGTCTTAAAGGTAAAGGTAATGTAGTAATAGTTAACGGCCCGCCAGTGGACTCGGTAATTCAGCGAGTTAATGGCTGCGAGAATGTATTGTCTAAATATCCCGATATCAAAATACTCTCTAAAAACCAGAATGCAGATGGTAGCCGGGATGGAGGACTCAGAGTTATGACTGATTTACTTACAACCTTTCCGAAAATTGATGCTGTTTTTGCCATCAATGATCCGAGTGGAGTAGGCGCAGAACTAGCAGCTAACCAAGCAAAACGTAAAGATTTCTTTATTGTAGGCGTTGATGGTGCGCCAGAAGCAATCACTGCGATCGCAGCTAAAGATGGTTTATATGCCGCGACTGCTACTCAAAATCCACGAGGAATGGCCCAAAAAGCAGTTCAGGTTGGCAACGACATCTTAAATGGGAAACAACCTAAGTCACCTACCATTTTGATTCCAGTCAAGCTGATCACAAAAGATAATGTCAGCACAGAAAAAGGCTGGTAAATAATAAAAATTGTGAATTTGTCATTGAAAATTATGTCTAATCTAAATTAAGTCTTTTGATGCATTGACAGAGTTTTTACAGATACCGATGATGTATATATGCACATTTCTGAAAAGTTCTGAATATCAGAATTTATCAAAAGAGATATCTCGTTCCCATATAGAGTATAGGAATGGTTAATTATGGTTTGCTACCTCCAGTAAGATATTGAGTCAGCAGCCAAAATGAATGCATTTTGATGCTTTGCATAGGAACGAGAAAATCGCTAGTTATGTACATTAGCGACCAATTTGATCGTCAATTTTTAGTACTCAGAAATCACCGAAGAATAGCAATTAACTAACGTTAAAAACGAAGTATGAAAATGAAAATATCTTTTTCCTGCTCCCTATTTTTAAGCTAGTGGTGGATTTTTAAAAAATGGTTTTGCGATAAATTTAATTTCACATGAGATATAAGGGATTACCAGATTAAAAAACATCCAAAAATATCATTCTCGGACAACAATCATCTTTCTATTGGTTCATTTTCTTGAATAATTTATTTCTTGGAAATACCTAAGTTAATTAATTCCTAACTCACGATGCCTACGGTGGGCTGCGCCTACCCAATTTTTAAATTTTTTTTACAGGTTCTGCTCATGACAACAAATATTGAAACTTCATTTCCTGATGCACCAACCAGCACCCCGGTGTTAGAAATGCAAGGGATTACAAAACGATTTCATGGTGTACCTGCGCTTCAAAATGTTAATTTGACGATTTATCCGGGAGAAGTTCACGCCCTCATGGGTGAAAACGGAGCAGGCAAAAGCACATTGATGAAAATCCTGGCTGGGGCTTACATTGCCGATGAAGGAGAAATTCGCATCAATGGTCAACCCTTGAAAATTACTGATCCGGCGACAGCACGCAAGGCGGGTATTAATCTCATTTATCAAGAACTGAATGTTGCACCGAATTTAACTGTTGCCGAAAATATGTTTATGGGTACTGAGTTGCGGCGAGGTCAGTTTTTAGACCGCAAAGGGATGCAATTGGAAGCAGAGCAAGTGCTAGAAAGCCTTGGAGCCAATTTTACCGCCCAGACTATAGTTGGGACATTATCGATCGCAGAACAACAGCAAGTAGAAATTGCCAGGGCGCTGAAGGACAAAAGCCGCGTTTTGGTGATGGATGAGCCAACAGCAGCCCTATCTGACCGCGAGAGTGAGCATTTGTTTGAGGTAATTCGCAAACTGCGGCGTGATGGCATTGCCATTATTTACATCAGCCATCGGATGGAAGAAATCTATGCCTTAGCTGACCGAATTAGTGTGCTGCGTGATGGTCAATATATTGGCAGCCTGACACGCAGTGAAATTTCTCCCCAGCGATTAGTGCAGATGATGGTTGGTCGCTCCATGCAAGACTTTTATGAACATCAACGGCAAACGAATCCTGGCCCAGTCGTGCTGGAAGTCAGAAATATGAGCGATGCCCGTAAGAAAATTGAGCCGGCTAGTTTGAAAGTTCATGCTGGAGAAATAGTCGGTTTAGCGGGGTTGGTTGGTGCAGGACGCACAGAACTATCCCGGCTGATTTTTGGTGCAGACCGCAAGGCCAGTGGTGAAGTATTCTTGAATGGCAAAAAACTGGAAATTAATACGCCCAGTGATGCCATTGCAGCGGGAATTGGCTACGTCCCAGAAGACCGCAAAGACCAAGGTTTATTTCTGGAGATGAGCGCCCGTAAGAATATTGCCATCAACACACTCAAACAAGATGCCAAAGCTGGAATTGTTAACTGGAGTTCAGTGAATCGGCTGTCAACAGAGGCGGTGGAAAACTTTAATATCCGCCTGGCCAATTTGGAAATTAGAGCAGTGGATCTTTCTGGTGGTAATCAGCAGAAGCTACTGCTAGCGCGTTGGTTAGCCATTAAACCGAGAGTATTAATGTTAGATGAGCCAACACGGGGCGTAGATATCGGTGCCAAAAGTGAAATTTACCGAATTATGAGCGAATTGGCAGCGCAAGGTGTAGCTATTTTAATGGTTTCCAGTGAACTAGCGGAGATTGTCGGCATGAGCGATCGCGTCTTGGTGATGCGAGAAGGACAACTGGTAGGCGAACTGGATGGCAGTCTTGGCCAAGAAATCACCCAAGAAAAGATTATGCACTATGCAACTGGAGCATCGGAGGTATTAGCATCATGAGTCAGACAGTCAGACCACCTGCCAATAAAATAGGCAGCAATCCCGCATCCCGCAACCGGAAATCAATTAGTACCCTGTTGGAAGTTGCGGGTATTCTGCCAATCCTGATAATTATCTGCATCTTATTTGCACTCCTTTCGCCCAACTTCCTCACAGGCGGTAACATCGTTAATATCTTGCGTCAGTCATCAATCAATATTGTGCTGGCGACAGGAATGACCTTTGTGATTCTCACCGGAGGTATTGACCTTTCTGTTGGGTCAATCTTAGCTGTTTCTGCCGTAGTTGCCTTGTTGGTATCACTACTGCCGGCTTTAAGTTGGGCAGCTGTGCCTGCTGCATTGCTAGCAGGATTGCTTTTAGGCTTAGTCAACGGCGCTCTCATCACCTTTTTAGATGTGCCACCTTTTATTGTCACCTTGGGTTCACTGACTGCCTTGCGGGGTGTAGCCTTCTTGGTTGCCAAAGGTACAACCGTGATTAACCGAGACATCAATTTTGCTTGGGTGGGTAATGATTATGTCGGCCCCCTGCCGTGGCTAGTGATAATTGCGCTACTGACTGTAATCGTTAGCTGGTTTGTGTTGCGGCAAACTGTTTTAGGAGTGCAGATATATGCCGTTGGTGGTAACGAGCGGGCAGCCAGATTAACAGGGATTAAAGTTAATCGGGTGTTGCTATTCGTCTATGGTATTAGCGGATTACTGGCAGGTTTAGCAGGAATCATGAGTGCTAGCCGTCTTTATAGTGCTAGTGGCGTAATAGGTCAAGGTTACGAATTAGATGCGATCGCAGCTGTTATTCTTGGTGGAACCAGCTTTACAGGCGGTATTGGTACTATTGGCGGCACACTTCTCGGTGCATTAATTATTGCTATTCTCAACAACGGTTTAACCTTGTTGAACCTATCTTATTTCTGGCAATTAGTCGTCAAAGGACTAGTAATTATTTTGGCAGTAACCATTGATAGACTCCGCAGACGTTCCAGACGTTGAAGAATCAATGTATTTGGGCATTGAGAATGAATAGGGGATGAGTCTTTGAACTCCGTTAATGAGCCTTTAAACTCCATTAATGAGCCTTTGAACTCCATTAATGAGTCTTTGAACTCCGTTAATGAGCCTTTGAACTCCATTAATGAGTCTTTGAACTCCGTTAATGAGCCTTTGAACTCCGTTAATGAGCCTTTGAACTCCATTAATGAGCCTTTGCTCTCTACTCTCCAGCTCCCTGTTCCCCACTTTCTCACGATTCGGTTAAAGGGGAAAGGTTTTGAATACATCCTTTACCCTTTACCCCTTCCCCTTTCCCCTTTCCCCAGACCACAAGGAAATGCTTATCCGAACCGTATTGCCCCCAATGCCCAATCCCCAATAATAAATATATAAATTATGACCTCCACTACTACTCGTCGTAAATCCAGCACATTTTATGTCGTTTTGATTGCTGGTGCTGCTGCCCTCGGCGGTTTTCTGTTCGGTTTTGATACCGCAGTCATCAACGGCGCGGTTGGCGCTCTTGCCAAAGCCTTTAACGCCAACAGTGTGTTAACGGGTCTTGCCGTGTCCCTAGCATTGTTAGGGTCTGCGATAGGAGCCTTCTATGCAGGGAAAATTGCCGACCGTTATGGTCGAGTCAAGGCAATGGTAGCAGCTTCGGTGTTATTTACCATCAGTGCCATTGGCTCCGGGATTGCCTTTGGAATTTGGGATTTTATCTTTTGGCGGCTGTTGGGTGGTATTGCAGTTGGTACTGCTAGCGTCATCGCCCCAGCTTATATCGCCGAGTGTTCTCCTAGCCATTTGCGGGGAAGATTAGGATCTCTGCAACAATTAGCGATCGTAATTGGAATTTTTATTGCACTTATATGCGACTACTTTATTGCTGTATCAGCAGGTTCAGCCGAGTCGCCGTTTTTGTTTGGTATAGCCGCTTGGCGCTGGATGTTTTGGACAGAAATTCCTCCAGCCATACTTTATGGAATGTCAGCTTTAATGATTCCCGAATCTCCCCGGTACTTGGTTGCTCAAGGGCGGGAACCAGAAGCTGCTAACGTTCTGGCTAAGATTTTGGGCGGTGATGTGCTGGCAAAAATCGATGAAATTCGGCAGACAGTGCTTCGAGAACGCGAACCCAGATTTTCTGACCTCTTAAGCAGAAATGGTGGACTCCTTCGGATTGTTTGGATAGGAATAGGCTTATCTGTATTACAGCAATTTGTTGGTATTAATGTCATCTTCTACTACAGCAGCGTTTTGTGGCGTGCCGTCGGGTTCTCAGAAAAAGATTCCCTAACAATTACGGTGATTACTGGAGCCGTCAATATTATTACAACACTGATTGCGATCGCCTTTGTAGATAAATTTGGTCGCAAGCCCTTACTGATACTAGGGTCAATCGGCATGACCTTTACTTTGGGGACGATGGCTTATCTTTTTGGCAATGCTCCCCTCGATGCTGCTGGAAATCCAAATCTTACCGGAAGCGTAGGTACTGTGGCTCTCATCGCAGCCAACCTCTATGTATTTTGCTTTGGTTTCTCCTGGGGGCCAGTGGTTTGGGTGCTGTTGGGAGAAATGTTTAATAACAAAATTCGAGCTGCTGCACTTTCAATTGCTGCTGCCATGCAATGGGTTGCAAATTTCCTAATTTCCACGACATTTCCTCCCATACTGCAATATTTCGGTCTAGGTTCTGCCTATGGACTCTATACAATTGCAGCAGCTACGTCGTTATTTTTCATTCTCTTCTTTGTTAAAGAAACCAAAGGAATTGAGTTAGAAGATATGTAATTGGCATCCATTTACTACTCTGCCAAGACAACTTGATTGGGTTCGTAGTGAGCGCTAAAGCCAAAAACGAAAGTCCTTACTACGAACTTATCAAAATTAATTTTGTGTAGTAGTTGGAACATTTAAAGCACATGATAGACCAAGCTTTGCATTTATTTGGGATACCTGATGCTATTTTGCAGACATCGGCATAACCAGGCTGCGATCGCAAGTAGAGGATTATTTTAAGTTGATATCATAGCCCCTGCTGGACTAGTCGATGTCACAGCTGGGACGGGTAGCGCCCTGTCAAACGCTCCCTTTGGCAACAACATTGCTACTTCCAACGATATCGTCGGCGCACAGGGATTCTATCGCTTCTCCCCGAATTTCCAAATCCACGGTTGGGGTGGATATATTTGGGCAAATGCCAAGAACTCTGGTTTTAGTGATATTTCCAATGGCAGGGGTGGAACGGACTCTCTATTTGTCAACAGTGGTGACAATGCCAATGTCTGGTTTGGCGCGATTGGTGTGTCGTTTCCTGATGTGGGAGGTGAGGGTAACTTGCCGGGAATTCTCTTTGGGATACCGCCGCGTGTCTCTAACAGTGATGTTCGTCAAGAACGAGATAACGCTTTTCATATCGAAGCATTCTATCGTTACCGCCTAAACCACAACATCTCAGTTACTCCTGGTTTTTGGGTAATTCTCAACCCGGAAAACGACACCAGAAATGATACGCAATATGTAGGTGTGCTTCGGACAACGTTCGATTTTTAACTGGATGTGATATCATGTTCGGCAAATCACTTATAATATGTCATTGCGAATGCAACGAAGTGGAATGAAGCAATCGCAAAGGTTTGGGATTGCCGCGCTACGCTCGCAATAACATAAGTATTAAGTCGAACATGATATGAATGGTTTGCTCGATCGACAGAGTAGGTAAATAGATCGCGCGCTAGGGACGCAAGGACTTGCGCCCCTACAATAGGTGTGGTTCAAATACATGAAAACGTAATCAGGTTTTATTCGCGTTCAATGAAGATTATTTATTGAATGAAAAGGGTGCGATCGCGATCGCTAATAGCAATACCTTCGCCAAAATAAGAGCATGAAAAACTAGGGCTACTGTAGTAAGCTGTTAAGCATTTAATTTGCACATTGAGATCGCAGGGGGGCAGGGAGCAGGGAGCAGGGGAGAGGGTTTGCAGCTTTTATCACCATAAAAATGGTGCAATTTAAATAACGATTAGCTTAGAGTTATTGTCTCTCGCAACGACAATTCAAAGAATACAAACGTACCTTGCGATCGCAAGTGTGAGATTGGGGCAGATATAGCTATGGCAAAATTTTTCTCAATTATTGCCGTACCCCTAATGTATCTAAAATAAGCCGCATTAGTATCTCTGGGTCGATTGGTTTAGAAATATGCTGTTGAAATCCAGCCGCTATTGCAAGTTGTTGATTAATCTCTCCAGCATAAGCTGTGAGGGCGATCGCTGGAATTTCTTCGCCTCTGGAAGGTGAGAGCTTTCTAATTTGACGAATTAGTGTGTAGCCATCCATATCGGGCATACCAATATCACTGATTAGCAAATCAAATTTTGCTTGCTCCAAAATGCTCAGAGCATCGTATGCTGATTGAGCTTGAGTCACTTGAAAGCCATGCTCTTCTAACAAGAAGGCAATCACCTCTCGTGAATCTGTGTCATCGTCTACTAGCAGTGCTTGCAATCCATGAAAATTAAAGTCTGAGAAATTATCAGGCACAATATCATTGTGATTCAATTTTGCCGTAGGGATGAGTGGCAGCTTAACTGTAAACGTTGCTCCTTGCCCTTCTCCGGGACTTGCTGCCTGAACAGTTCCCCCATGCAATTCAACCAAATAACGCACGATCGCTAACCCTAAGCCTAACCCCCCAAATTGTCGGGTTGTTGTACCATCGGCTTGGCGGAAGTAGTCAAAGACATAAGGCAGAAAGTCACCAGAGATCCCCCTACCAGTATCGCTGACAGTGATTTGAGCGTATTCATCAGGATGAGTATCTAATTCTTTTACTGTCTCTAACTGCACCTCGACTTGACCACCCTGTGAGGTAAATTTAATAGCGTTGGTAAGCAGATTCCAAACAACCTGTTGCAGGCGACCAGAATCACCTAACACTTGCTCAACGTTTGGTTCAAATATTGTCTTAATCTGAATAGATTTAGCTTCAGCAGCAAGCCGCACCGTTTCCAGCGCAGCTTTGATTGTAAAAGTTAGACTAACTGGAACTGTTTTCAAGCTCAATTTGCCTTGGAGAATGCGCGACACATCAAGCAAATCTTCGATCAGTTGTGCTTGCAGCTTGGCATTGCGCTCGATCGTTTCCAGTGCATACTGAGTTTTAGCTGCGTTTTGCTGGCTGGTTTGTAAGATTTTTGTCCATCCCAGAATCGGATTTAAGGGCGATCGCAATTCATGAGACAGCACTGCTAAAAATTCATCTTTGATGCGGTTTGCTTGCTGCGCTTGTTCAGTCTGTTCCTGCAAAGAGACCATCAGCCGATTAAGGCGATCGTTCTGCTCTTGCATTAAAGCTTCTGCACGCTTACGTTCGGTAATATCGGATAGGATAAAAACAGCACCTGTGAGAGTCCCATGCTCATCAAGTACTGGGTCGATAGTTTTACTAAACCATCTGTCTTGAGACTGAACTTCTAAAACCTGCCGTTGGTGAGTTTCTGTAGCACGGTGAAAGCAAATACCGTCCCCAATTCCCCATTTTACGTTAATCAACTCATAGTAGGTGCGACCTAAAATTTCGCTATAAGGCTTGTAAACGAGTTGCATCATCGCTCGATTACAGCGCAACACTCTGCCTTCTTTGTCTACTAGACATACACCGTCATTGATGGAGTCAAAAGTCGTTTGCCACTCTCGTGCTGAAGATAAAGCTGCTTCCTCTGCCCGTCGAATTCGCAGCAGCGATCGCACTGTAGCCACCAGTTCAATAGGTTCAACAGGTTGTATAAGATAAGCATCAGCACCACTGTCTAAGCCTTCTGCTTTATCTTGACTTTGAACAAAACTTGCCGAAAGGTGTAGCACAGGAATAAAAGCAGTTTCGGGATTTGCCTTAATTTGGCGACAAACTTCAAAGCCTGTAATATCGGGTAATTTGACATCCAAAATCACCAGAGCAGGGAGATGCTCAACAACTGCCTTTAATCCTTCTGCTCCGGTTGCTGCTTCCACAACCCTAAAGCCTGCATCTTGCAAAATCCGGATCACAACGTAACGATTGGCTTCGTTATCATCCACATGGAGAATTGTAACTTGTGGCTCAGACATGAATTCCCCCTGAAACCTCTAGAACAAGCCCGGCTTTGACGAGTGCATCTTGAAGTTGGGCATTCGCCGTTGCTTGAGAGCCTGTTTCTTTAGGAAGAATAGCGATGCTTTGTTTTGCTAACCATCTGTCCGCTTCTGCATCCAGTTGGGCAGATGAGTGGATAATTACAGGAATTGACGAAGTGACTGAATTATGCCTCAGCTGTTTGAGTACATCGAACCCGCTTATCTCTGGCATCTCCAAGTCCAGCACGATCGCAGTCGGTTGCTCAGATTGTGCCAACGCTAACCCTTCCTGTCCGTTCGCGGCTTCTAAAATACTCAAAGGTGTATTTACTAACAACTGTTTCATCAGATACCGATAGGCGGGGTCATCGTCAATTAACAAGATTTTTTGAGGCTTGTTCTGATTAATTAGCGTATTGAGTTTGATTAATAGCTGTAATCTGTCTACGGGCTTAATCAGAAAACCGTTAGCTCCTAGTGCCAGTGCTTGCTTCTCGTTATCAATGATAGTAATAACGACTATAGGGATGGTGCAAGTCATTTCATCTGCTTTGAGTTCTCGCAAGAACGTCCAGCCGTTTTGCCCTTCTAGCATAATATCTAGCATAATCGCTGCTGGTCGGACTTGTTGTAATACTTGCCTTGCTTCAGCTAAGGTGCGGGTGGCAATTAATTGATAGGTTGACTGCTGAAGGTGGTTTTCGTAAATAAATAGTGTTTCTGGATGATCTTCAACCGCCAGAATGGGCAGCCTAGTTGTCTCAAGTGATATAAGCGGCTGTACTACGGTGGAAAATTCAGTTGTGTATGGGTAGATGAGCGGAATCGATACTGTAAAAGTAGAGCCTTGACCTGGCTTACTTCTAACCGAAATACTACCGCCGAGTAGCTCCGCTAGCTTGTGTGATAACGGCAATCCTAACCCGGTTCCCTTCACCTGCTTTTGCAGAGAAGACTCAATTTGAATAAAATCCTCAAAAATGCGGTCTTGATCGGCGATCGCAATGCCGATCCCCGTATCAGACACGGAGAATGTCACGGTATGACCCCTTTGCACAGCCGTTACACGCACTTCTCCCTGCTCCGTAAATTTGAGCGCATTCGAGATAAAGTTTCTCAGTATTTGCGCGACTTTGCCCTCATCAGTATAAAGTGGAGCTATGCCTTCAGGTTCCTCCACAATCAGCGCAACAGAGCAGTCTTGAACCAATAATGGGCGCAGCATTCCCCGCAGAGTAGCAAACAAGTCACTAACTTCAAAGGAACTGGGACGCACTTCAATTTTTCCAGCTTCCACCTTTGCCAAATCCAACAAGTCATTGACCATTTCTGATAATCCGCTCGCCGCCTTTTGGATGAATGTCACCTGCTTTTCTTGCTCGACGGTCAAATCGCCATCCATCCGTGCTAACAGCATCCGAGAAAGCGACAGAATCGAGTTGAGGGGTGTACGAAACTCATGGCTCATGTTCGAGAGAAAGCGGGTTTTTAGGTCATTTACCTTTTGCAAGGAACTTGCCTTTTCGTCCAGTTCTGCGTAGAGAGCAACCACACCACGATTGGTATCTTCCAGTTCCCGGTTGAGCTGGGTCAATTCTTCCTCGCGCTTGCGTAACTCTGCCATTGCCCGCAGTAATTCCTGGTTTTGTCGCTGGATCTCTTGATATGGATTCTGGGGCGATCGCTCCATCACAGTTTCTCGAATCTGCTGCAATTGCGAATCAGTAAAAGTCGGTCTGCGCTTCGAGAATTTTTTGCTCATCACCACCGTTGTTCCCTGTCCTGGCAGCGATTCCATTTCAAAGAAATCCATCAGCTTGCGGCTACCCATGATGCCTAGCCCCATTCCTGTACTAGAGGTGTAGCGTCCTGCCAGAACGTCTGCCAGATCAGGAATTCCCTTACCCCGATCCTGAATCCGAATCACAAACGCTTGCGGTTCTCCTGCCACAGAAAATTCAACGGTTCCACCTCTGGCATACTGAAAGGCGTTACGGGCAATTTCTGAAACTGCCGTTGCCAATCGTGCCTGATCTTGGGCAGCAAAGCCCAATTGCTCTGCAATCTCACGAGTTCGCTGCCGAGCCTGCACAACATCCTGTTCGTACTGGATTTCGAGGGTGAAAACGATTGTCATATCAAGTCCGGTTAATCATTTATAATTAGAACCAAATTAAATGAGTAATGAGTAATGAGTAATGAGTAATGAGTAATGAGTAATGAGTAATGAGTGGATTATTTTTTATTTTTCTTTCAATTTGTTGATTGAAGTTGTTAATATCTTAATAATTCTTTCATTCTCTTCTATCAGATTTTGAAATTTTGATTTTGACACTAACTCCGATTTTATCATTATTTTTATCCAATAAAGGGTTTCATTGGCTTCCTTTAAGGCTATAGAATACTTATTGATAAAGTCTTTATTTGATTGTGCATATTTAGCTTCTGAACAGTTTGCACCTATTGATGTCCCGCTTCTTAAAAATTGTTTAGACAAGATTTTGCCAGCGTCGTCAAAAGGTCTTTTATTTAGCTCAGAATAAGCTTTGATAACTCTTATTGCAAAATCTTCTGTTCTTTCTTGAATACTGATATTTGCGTTATAATTAATTATGAGTAAAAAAGAATGTGATAATTCAATTTTACTTAATGAGTAATGAGGTATTTACTCATTACTCATTACTCATTACTCATTACTCATTACTCATTAGCCTCCTACCTAACTCCCCATTCCTTTAGCCACTAACACCGTCACATCGTCTCGCTCTCGGTTAAAGTCCCGGTATAACACACCTGCAATCAGGCTGGGATGTTTTTGACTTAAGCCTGGATAGCGATCAAGCTGCCACTTAGTGTCTAATCCGTCAGAATGCATAATTAAAAGTCCGTTGGCATACCAGGGATAGCTAAACTCTTGAATTTTGCGGACTTCATGTCCCACCGTGCCGTTGTTAGATATTAGATGGTGGTGGCGTTCAGTAAACGAGAAAATGCTGGCAGCGATATTACCTATTCCGGCAAAGCGGACAGACTGTTGTTCAAAGTCGATTTCGGCAATGGCGAGTGCTGCTCCGCGTGTACTTCGCAAGGCGGCGTGGGCAGCTTCGACGATCGCACCAGGAGAGCGATGATGTTCTTGAAAGATTCTTACGGCTTGTGAAGCAGCAGTGGCAGCAGCAGGCCCATGCCCTAAGCCATCGGCTACTAGCAACAGGCTGCGGCAACGATCGATTTGATATGCCCAGGCATCTCCCGAAACGTCCTCCCCTCGTTTGGGCAAACAGATCGCCCCAATTTCTAAAGTTTCTTGGGGCGGATGAAGTGCGGAGTCTGACCAAAGGTGAGCGAGGAGCGCCGTCCCTTGGTTGCGAATGGAGTAAATTTCAAATAAACCAGAGAGGCGAGAAATTGCACCCAGTCCATTGCCTAAGGTTCCGGCTGTGGAAAAGCCATCTTGCAAACACTCATCCACATCAACCATTCCCTGTCCTTTATCTAGCGATAAGACTTCAATACCGATGGCTGAATCGTGTTCGAGCAATCTTAGCAATAACACCCCACCCTGACCGTGCTGGATCAGATTGTTCGCAACCTCTGTCACCACAATACCAACCTTGCCCCGTTGCGTTTCCTGAAAACCGAGCCGAGTTGCTAAAGCGATCGCTACCCGTCGCGCTTCCCCAGTCTGGCTAGATTCAGTAATTGTAATGGCGACAGATTCTCTCATACAGCACTTTGCAACTAAATGAGGTAGAGAACCAAGGATTCACACACAAATCAAATTATTCTTCTTCCTTCTGCCTCCTGCCTCCTGCCTCAAAACTACTGACTTTGTACTTCATGCAAAAGAAAACTGCTGTATTATTTCCATCGTACAATTACTATCCGTGTCCCTTCTCCCACCGCAGACTGAATTTCAAACTCGTTGGCAAGTCGTTTGGCACCGCCCAGTCCCATCCCCAACCCGCTCCCAGTGGTGAACCCATCCTTCAGCGCCATCTCAATATTGGGAATTCCCGGCCCCCGATCTTCAAAAGTCAACCGAAGTCCTCGTTTTCTCCCTTCTTGAAGCATTTCTAGCTTGACTGTGCCACCTCCCCCGTAGTCTAGGGTATTGCGGGCTAACTCACTAGCAGCGGTCACAATTTTAGTTTGGTCTACTAAACTTAAGCCAATCTCCACGGCCATCTGGCGCACAGCTTGGCGAACCAATACTATATCTGTAGAAGTTTGAATATCGAGCATTTCAGTCTGCTGCATCGTCATCTGCACGCTATTTAGTGGCAGCGACCTGATTTTTAGTTTTATTAAGTGAAGAGCGCAACAGTGCCATACCCTTCTCTACGTTTAGGGCAGTCCGAATGTCTGTCAGCGACAGCCCCAATTCTACCAGGGTAATTGCCACAGCAGGCTGCATCCCAACGACAACTGTTTGGGCATCCAGCACCCGTGACATTCTGGCAGTGTTTCCTAAAATCCTCGCAACGAAGGAATCAACAATCTCTAATGCAGAGATATCGATCAAGACACCGTGAACATTAGTTTCAGAAATGCGGTTGGTCAAGTCATCCTGTAGTGTCATAGCAAGCTGATCGTGCATATCCACTTGGATCGTCACAATCAGGAAATTGCCCATTTTGAGTATGGGAATGCGTTCCATTACTTCCTCCCACCTACCTATTCGGGTTGAGAGCGGGTAATACTAGCTCCCAAACGTTTTAGTGCAGTGAGAAAGGCATCGGCTAACGTTGCCTTCGTTGTAACATCAGTCAAATCAATGCCAAGATAAATGATCGTTTGGGCAATTTGAGGACGAATGCCACTGATCATACAATCGGCTCCCATGAGACGGGCAGCTGTAACTGTCTTAAGTAGATGTTGAGCGGTGAGGGTATCTACGGTTGCAACCCCGGTAATGTCAATAATGGCAACTTCTGACCCCGTTTCAAGAATCTTCTGCAATAACAACTCCATCATAATTTGAGTACGCGTACTATCCAGGGTACCAACAATGGGTAATGCCAAAATTCCCTCCCAGAGTTTAATTACTGGGGTAGATAGCTCCATCAACTCTTGCTGCTGCCGCAAAATTACTTCTTCGCGCGCTTTTTGATACACTTCAATTGTCAGCAATCCCAGCTGATCCAGTAAGTTTGTGGCTAGCCATATCTCTTCACCTAACTCAATGGCGTCTTTTAATTGCTGACGCATTCGGTTAAACAGGGGTTGCTTGAACGAAAAGACGAATGTAGCTGTTTCCGACGGTGTGAAACCTTGTTGCGATCGCGATCGAGAAACGCCCTTTAGCATCGAGCGCATCTCTTGCCAGTCCCCTGCTTGAATATTGCTCAACTTTCCCTGAGCAACGGCGACACGAAACAAGCTTAGGAATTCCCGGCACTCCTCTTTTAGCTCGGCTTCTTTCATCAAGCCTCTGCGAATATTGACAGTGGCTAATTCCTGAGTCCACTCCGACAGCAGATCAGCCTCAAAGGTTTCTAGGATCTGCGGTATCTTACTTTCACTCATTGTTCCTAAGGCAACAGTTTTCATTAGTCTCCAATTCAGTGTATGACGATTCAGCCTAACCTAATAGCTGAATTTGAAAATAGAGTCATGCTTGTTTTTGGATAAAAATTATGGTCATCAGTTGCCGTTGGCAGATTTCATGAAAGCTAATTTTACACTTGAATTCTGGATTAGGGCGATTATCAGAAACTTGTGGTGTCAGCCTTGCATCCCAAACCGCCGCATCATCGAGAGCAACTCAACAGCCTCCCCACCTGGCGTATAAACGATCCCACCCGACATCGCCAGCAAGATCCTCTGCCGTCGCGCCCACTCAAATCAATCGCTGACATTAGTTATTACGGTGTTCTTGCTGAACGTAGAAGTTTTGCATCAACCCAGTATGATCGCCCCAAACCCAATTATATCATGTTCGACTTAATACTGATGTCATTGCGAGCGTAGCGCGGCAATCCCAAACCTTTGCGATTGCTTCATTCCACTTCGTTGCATTCGCAATGACATATTATAAGTGATTTGCCGAACATGATATTACCCCCCTTATAAAGGGGGAAATAAGAAATCTTGTTCCCTCTCCTTTCCAAGCCTACGGTGTACACACAAGTCTCTTAATCTGCACCCTTGTTGCATCGCTCTGCACCCTTGTTGCATCGACTCGCACCTTTGTTGCATCGACTCGCACCTTTGATGCATCGACTCGCACCTTTGTTGCATCGACTCGCACCTTTGTTGCATCGACTCGCACCTTTGTTGCATCGACTCGCACCTTTGTTGCATCGACTCGCACCTTTGTTGCATCGACCTACAAAAATTAACCCACCCTAGCTTCCGCAGCAACTTTAAAAGACTTGTGTGTACACCGTAGCCCCCCCAAGGGGAGGGTTAGGGTGGGGCAAAACTGACGCGAAAAACCAAGTGAGTAAGCTATTTCTGGCTTTCGCATTTGTTATTTTGGCGTATTTTAGCCAATACGCGCTACTTCTGCATATTTCGCTTCATTTGTTCTAACTCATCCTGAGTTTCCCAGCTACGAAACTTCTCTTCTAAGTCATCAAACCCAACAGAATAATTGCTAGTTTTATTCGACCAGCCAATGCTTTCTGAGCGCTGCTGCGTTTGCACTTTAGCACGGGCTGTCTGTGCTTCGGCTGCTTTAGCTTGTACTTCCTGTCGGCGCTGCTGAATTTTTTGCAGTAGTTCTTGAGATTGGTTAATGCGTTCTTTCAGCCCTTGCATGTGTCCCCAACGCTGATTTCCTTCGCGCAACAAGGCTGCTTCTCGCTCACCCGCCGCACTCGCCAAATCTTCTCTATTGGCGTTTTTGGCTTTTTGAATACGGATATGCCAACGCTGAATTTCTTGCGCGGTGGACAGAATTTCTTCTTGCGATCGCTTCTCTTGTAATTTTAAATCTGCGATCAGTTTTAATGTATCTTCCTCTTGCTCACGCAGCTGTTCTAGCAGCGCCTCTAACTCCAAATGTGGATTGTTACGCAAGAATTCTTCTAAACGGTTTTCTAGAAACCGACTCAAATCATCAAATAATCCCACTGCTAGAACTCCAGAGATCGGGTGCGTGACTATTTTATTGTAGTGATTATCTTGTACAGAGAGTCAATATTTTGTGTGTTGCTGTAAATATCTCGGAACTTGCGCCGCCTTGTAATAGACCTTTTTATTCCCAGTTTATGGTAATTGAAATCAAATTCTTTTCTCCCCCTGCCTCCCGTGCTTCCCCTGCTTCCCCTGCCTCCCCTACTTCCCCTGCTTCCCTTCACCCATAATTTTTGGGTTATCGAGTACTAGCGTAATCTGACGTTATTACCACGTTAGTTTGTTCGGGCGCTTGGGTAGTATAAATTACCGAAAAAACTAATTTGGTGTGTGGTAATGTTCAAGACTAATTTATCAGAATCCCGTACTTGGGGAGTATTTTATACCTCAAAGTTAATGAATCGCCATATTGGGGCGATCGCAGCTTTAATTTTAATTAGCTTACTGAGTTCATTGAGTGGAACACCAATTGACCATACTATCTCTAACGCCTGGGAAGGCTTTCTCTGGGGATTAGCAGATCCAGTAATTAGTTTGGATTGTTTAGTTGGTATTATTGCTATTGGCTTACTCTCATCTGTCTTTGTTCGTGGCGCTGCGATCGCTGGATGTTTTGTCTTAGCAACAGTTTTGGGCATTGTAATTCATCTATACCAGCTAAATTTACCAGGCCCAGAAATAGCAATAGCCATTTCTACCATTGCTTTTGGTACTCTGCTGATGATGCCAAATCAACCAAACTTTATAGTACTTGCTCTGGTGGGCATCAGTGCTGGTTTATTTCAGGGTTACGCTAATGCTGAATCTATTATTGGGGCAGGAATGATGCCAGTAGTTGCCTATATACTAGGCATTACCTTAACTCTGTTTGTGGTTGCCATGAGTGCTAAAGAAATTGGTATTGCAATGGGGATGGGAGAAATAAACCGAATTTTACCTTGGAAAATTAGCCTTGCTGGTTTTGCTTTATGTGCGATCGGTATCGTCTTTTTAAGCAATTCGATCATTTAAATCACACATTTCAATACAGTGGAATACATTCATTTGTGGGGGCGTACAACTAGCTGTGCGCCCCCATTACTTGTTCAGACGGGACAAAAGCAAGCTTTCTAGTGAACAAGTTGATGTCTCTCTGCGCTAATCTAGAGGCTATATATATAGATAAAGGGTTATGACACCTGAAGAAATTGCGGGTACGTTAACAGAATTATTTGGCACATCGGCTGTTGGTGCTATTGCTCCTGGCGAGTGGCAAGTAGACTCTTCTACTTTTAGGCTATTGGTGCTGCTTTCCGAAGATAATACTTGGCTGCGAGTTTTACTGCCTATTCTACCCATCCAAGAAGCCCAACCATTTTTAGAACAGTTTCTAGAAGCCAACTTCGATGACACTCAAGAAGTACGTTACGCTTTGTATGAAGGGGTAATTTGGGGAGTATTTCAACATAACAGTGGCACTTTAGTGAGTGCAGATTTGTCTAATGCAATCAACCGACTTGTATCTCTCCATCAGGCTGGATTAGATAATGTCTTTAATCGGCTAATTGAAAGCCGCATCCGGCAAATTATTCAGGCAGCAAAACAGCAAGGACAATCTCTGCAAGCTACGATGCAAAGCTTAGAACGCTTTTACGCAGAAGGAATGATGGGCGAAATAAATCAAACTCCACAGGCGCGAGAAGAAGTCCTAACTGCTTGGCGGCGTCAGTTAGAACGTCTATGGAATGAGGGCTAATATCATTTCCGGTAAAAGACTTATCATTAAGACCGCAGGGGGCAAGGGGAAAGAGAGTTTTAAGATTTTTGCATAGATGCCCGGAATAATAACTAATTAAGTGGATATGATATAATTTCAATTTTTCAGTTTTCAGATTAAACCAATTTACAGATATATTTATTTATCATGGATATCATTGAAATCCTCAAAGAAGACTATCAAAGATTCCCAGTAAATCAAACTTATAGCATTTATGCCCCAGAGGTTTATTTTAAAGATCCTCTGAATAAATTTCGTGGCGTTAAACGTTACAAAGAAATGATTAATTTTATCCAAACTTGGTTTTTAAATCCCAAGATGGACTTATATAATATTCAACGTTTAGAAAATACAATAAAAACCGAGTGGACACTTAGCTGGAATACTCCTCTGCCCTGGAAGCCACGGATCTCTATCCCTGGTTGGAGTGAATTAGGTCTTAACTCTGATGGTTTGATTGTCTCCCATATCGATTATTGGAACTGTTCACACCTAGATGTGGTGAAGCAGCATTTCTTCTCTTGAACAGAAGAAACTGTTGAACTTTCACAAGGCTAAGATCCTGGTTGAGCAAGCTTTTGCAATGTTGAGCCAGTAAACAGCCATTATCGTGCATGGTAGCACAACTGTGCTGCCCTACGGGGGATTGAAACAAAATCCCTCAATACTTTAGAGTGAATAATACACTCACCTCCAATGTGCGATCGCAATGACTGATAAAGAACTCAAACATCTAATTGAGACTAATGCTAAAACAGTCCAAGCTATGTTAGATGAAATGGCGGAAACACGGCAGGAACGTCAAGAACTCCGAGAAGGAATGCTCCAAATTCAGAATGCAGTGTCACAATTAATGAACATACAAGAGAGAATAACCAATTTACTAATTTCTCTTGATGGCGATCGCCCCACAATTCTCAAAAAACTCTCAGCACTGGAAACTAAGCTCGATCAGTTATTGCAGCAAAACCCAACGGATGAGTTAGGGTAAATACTCATAATAATGCCTAGACAGGTTGAAACAATATTTATTTTCCTTAAACAGTCGATAATGTAAATAAATGTAAAAAATTCTCAGTCAGGATAGAAGCATTTATGCGTGTAATTTTGATGACCGGTAAAGGCGGCGTGGGCAAAACTTCCGTCGCTGCTGCAACTGGACTCCGTTGTGCGGAACTAGGCTATCAGACATTGGTTTTAAGTACAGATCCCGCTCACTCCCTCGCAGACAGTTTCGACATGGAACTGGGACATGCGCCCCAAAAAATTCGCCCAAATCTATGGGGTGCTGAACTCGATGCGCTGCAAGAACTGGAGGGAAACTGGGGTGCTGTGAAACGTTACATTACCCAAGTTTTACAAGCAAGGGGTTTAGACGGCGTACAGGCGGAAGAATTGGCAATTTTACCAGGCATGGATGAGATTTTTGGCTTGGTAAGAATGAAACGCCATTACGATGAAGGTGAGTTTGATGTTTTAATTATCGACTCAGCCCCCACCGGTACAGCACTGCGCTTGTTGAGTTTACCTGAAGTCGGTGGCTGGTATATGCGCCGTTTTTACAAACCATTTCAAAACATCTCGGTGGCACTTAGACCTCTGGTTGAACCTTTTTTTAGACCAATTGCTGGTTTTTCCTTACCTAATAAAGAGGTAATGGACGCACCTTATGAGTTTTATGAACAAATTGAAGCTCTGGAAAAAGTATTAACAGACAATACTCAAACCTCAGTGCGTCTTGTCACCAATCCCGAAAAGATGGTGATTAAAGAATCACTCCGTGCCCATGCTTATCTGAGTTTATATAACGTTGCCACAGACTTAGTAGTGGCTAATCGGATTATACCGAGTGAAGTTCAAGACCCATTTTTCCAACGTTGGAAGGAAAGTCAGGAGCAATATCGCCGGGAAATTCATGATGATTTTCACCCTCTGCCGGTGAAAGAAGTTCCCCTGTTTTCTGAAGAAATGTGTGGATTAGCTTCATTAGAACGCCTGAAAGAAACTCTTTATAAAGATGAAGATCCAACTCAGGTTTATTACAAAGAAACAACTCTAAGAGTTGTACAAGAGGAAAACCAATACAGCTTAGAACTTTATTTACCTGGTATTCCTAAAGACCAAGTTCAACTCAGTAAAACTGGAGACGAATTAAACATTACTATTGGCAACCATCGTCGTAACTTAGTTTTGCCACAAGCCTTAGCAGCACTACAGCCATCAGGGGCAAAGATGGAAGACGACTATCTGAAAATCCGCTTTGCTGACATCACAAAAGTTTAATTTTGTTGGATATTTTTCTATCAACAAAAAGTTAAAACTGAAAAGCAAGATTCTTTTTTTGCTAATGACAAAGACGCTATTAAATTTGCGTCTTTTTTTATGATTTTTTGGTTAATTCTTATAAAAGGTAAATAAATATTTCTGTTAATGATTTGACCGTAGTTTTACTGAAGACAAATTGATGAAATAAAACTGAAAATGTCTTTAGATTTAATTATGTCAATTTCCAAATTATTAATTTATTTTTCTATAAGCAATGACCTCCAATCCTGAACAAAATTTACCCTTATACCGTCATGAAGAAAGTTTACTGCGCCGCATTACAAACCGTATTCGACGCAGCTTAGAGTTGGAAGAAATTATCACAGTGACAACGGCAGAGGTGCGATCGCTACTCAAAACTGACCGAGTGATGATTTACAAATTTCATACTGATGGTAGCGGTCAAGTGATTGCTGAGTCAATTTACGAAAATCGGTTGCCATCACTATTGGGGCTGAATTTTCCTGCTGATGATATTCCCCTTACCGCCCGTGAACTCTTTATTAAATCACGAGTGCGTTCTGTTGTTAATCTTGATACTCAAGAGATTGGTCAAAGTCACCTGCGTGACTTAGAAAATGGAGAAACTATATCAGAGGAGATCCATTACCGCCCTGTAGATCCCTGTCATATTGAATATTTGACGGCAATGGGAGTCAAATCTTCTGTAGTAGCACCCATTATTTACCAAGAGCAACTTTGGGGGCTATTGGTGTCTCATAATTCTGAAGCACGTTTGATTTCAGAATATGAACTAGAAGCAATACAGATGGTGGTCGAGCAGTTGTCAGTAGCGATCGCTCAAAGTACCCTTCTGACACAAGTCCGCAAAACAGCCGAACGGGAAGCTATTATTAACCGCATTGCAACCCTACTACATTCACTACCGACGATTATATTACAACCAGCCCTAGAAGCGGCTGTTGCTGCCTTTAATGGTGTTGGTGGCAGGCTTTGCATTAGAAATGCAGCTTTTGATTTCCATAATAGTAACGCGACCAGCCTAACAGAATGCTTAATACCAGGAAACACTTGCGCCAAGCTTTATATTTGTGGACAGCAACCTGTGATGCCAGAACAAACCATATATCCATTGATAGAGCAGTATAGCGTCTGGCAGGAACACTACAAGTCCTGTGAATATGATGTTTGGGCGATTTTAGATATATATCAAACTCCTAGCTTGCGAAGTTTGCAACCCGCTTTTCAACCAACTAAAATTCGCAGTATGTTGATGATCCCACTCCAGTATCGTCAGCAATTGCTGGGCTACTTAAGTATTTTCCGCGACGAAATAGATACAGAAACTCTATGGGCGGGGCAGTATGACAGCGATCAAAGGCAACTGTACCCCCGACAATCGTTTGAGGTTTGGCGCGAATCTAAAAAAGCACAAGCTCAAAAATGGACGGTGGAAGAAATTGAACTGGCTAGAGAGATTGGTAAACATTTTGCTTCAGCAATTCAGCAGTATGAACTTTACCAACAAGTTCAAACCTTCAATGAAAATTTAGAAAAACAAGTCAAAAAGCGTACACTTGAACTGCAACGGACAGCTGAACAACAACAGGCTGTGTTTAAAGTTATTGCCGAAATTCGTGAGTCTCTTGACACCGATACTATTTTTCAAACAACTACTAAAGAAGTTTGTCAATTAATTAAAGCCGATCGTGTTTCTGTTTATCGTTTTGATTCTAATTGGGGTGGGAAATTTGTCGGCGATTTTGAGGCTGCTAGTCCATATTGGTTGAATCAATCGGAACTAGGTATTAATACCATTTGGAATGACACCTACTTACAAGACACACAAGGAGGGCGCTACCGTTATAACGAAACATTTGCTGTAGATGACATCTATAAGATGGGGTTTACTCAATGTCATATTGACAATCTAGAGCAGTTTCAAATTCACGCTTTTGTGCTTGCTCCGATTTTTGTTGGGCAACAACTTTGGGGTTTGCTGGCAACTTATCAACACGCTGGGCCCCGCCAATGGAAAAAATACGAAGTTAACTTTCTCAGTCAGATTGCAGGTCAAATGGGAGTAGCACTTCAGCAAGCAGAATTACTCACGCAAACAAAACAGCAGACATTAAGTTTGCGACAAGCAGCAGAACAACAACAGGTATTGTTTGAAGTTGTTGCCAAAATTCGGGAATCACTTGATTTAAATACAGTTTTTGCCGCAACTGTGCGTGAAGTCCGTCGCTCTGTGAATGCTGACAGAGTTGTAGTATACCGCTTTGACCCGAATTCTGAACTTGATGAAGGTGAAATTGTTTCAGAGGATCTTCTGCCAGAGTTTACTTCTGCTTTAACATTAAAAATTCAAGACAACTGCTTTAAGAAGAAGTATGATACCCTCTATCGTCAGGGACGTATCCACGCGATCGCTGATATCCACAACTCTGGACTGAATGTTTGTTATGTCCAAATGCTGGATCAACTCCAAGTTAAAGCCAATTTAGTTTTGCCACTAGCTAAAAGTAATCAACTCTGGGGTTTATTGTGCATTCACCAGTGCAACCAACCGCGTGAATGGCAATCTTCAGAAATCCAGTTTGTTACCCAAGTCGCTGCACAGCTTTCTGTAGCACTGGAACAAACTGATTTACTTGAACAAACTAAGCATCAGGCTGTTGATTTGCGACAAGCGGCAGAACAACAACGGGTATTGTTTGAAGTTGTTGCCAAAATCCGAGAATCTCTTGACTTAAATCTAATTTTTCAGACTACTACTCAGGAAATCTGCAAATCACTGCAAGCAGATCGTGTGGCTGTCTATCGCTTTCATGCAGATTGGAGTGGTGAATATATCGCCGAGTTTGTGGGTGATGGTTGGGTAAAACTTGTAGGTTCTGATCTCAAGACAGTTTGGGAAGATAGCTATTTAAAGGAAACCCAAGGTGGACGATATCGCAACAATGAAAGCCATATAGTTAATGATATCTATCAGTCAGGTCATTCTGAGTGTCACATTACGGCTTTGGAGCAATTACAAGTAAGGGCGTATGCGATCGCACCTATATTTATTGGGCAACAGCTATGGGGCTTGCTAGCAGCTTATCAGAATTCTGCACCCCGCCATTGGGAAGCCTCGGAAATTAAGTTCATCACTCAAATTGCCAATCAACTTGGGGTTGCACTCCAACAAGCCCAATTGCATAATCAAACCAAAGAGCAGACAGAAAAACTAGCTCAAACTTTAAATGATTTAAAGCAAACTCAAACCCAATTGATCCAAACTGAGAAAATGTCCTCACTCGGCCAACTGGTAGCTGGTGTTGCTCACGAAATTAATAACCCGGTAAACTTCATCTATGGCAATATCAATCATGTCAATGATTACGCCGGAGATTTGCTCAGTATACTAGACCTCTATTTGCAGAATACCCCTAATCCCAGTCCTGAGATTCGCGATCGCTCTGAAGAAATAGACTTAGAATTTATCATGGAAGATTTGCCCAAAACCCTATCTTCCATGAAAGTTGGAATTGATCGCATCCGACAAATTGTCTTGGGTTTACGGAATTTCTCCCGCCTTGACCACGCAGAAATGAAGCCGGTTGATATTCATGAGGGCATTGATAGCACCTTGCTAATTTTGCAGCATCGCTTGAAAGCAAAACCAGAAAGTCCGGCAATTAAATTAGTCAAAGAATATAGTAACCTTCCCTTAGTAGAGTGCTATGCTGGGCCACTAAATCAGGTATTTATGAATGTTTTAAGCAATGCGATCGATGCTTTAGAAGATTACAGAGAATCTCAATCAAAAACTCATAACAGTCAAATTACCATTCGTACTGCTCTCGGAGAACTCGAAGGTAATGTCAAAAGCATAGTAATTCGCATTACAGACAATGGGCCAGGAATATCTGAATCCTTGAAGGCTAGAATTTGCGATCCGTTTTTTACAACTAAGCCAGTGGGAAAAGGCACTGGCTTGGGGTTGTCAATTAGTTACCAGATTGTCGTAGATAAACATGGTGGTGTATTGAAATGTGATTCTCAACCTGGGTTAGGTACAGAATTTTGGATTGAAATTCCCATTAGACAAATCAACTAATCATAGAAACAAAAAATCAACTTGCATAGTGTAGATTAAGTAAGTCAGCACAATTAAACCGAACTATATAAAGTTTTGTATGGGTAAGGGGAAAAGGTTAAAGGATAAAGATTTTTCCCTTTTCCCCTTACCCTTTATGCTTCTTAACTAAGATGTGCTACCTTACAATTCTTTTTAACTTCTAAGTTGCACCGGCATAGCTAAATAGGTCATTTTCAAACCACCCAATGGTGTAAAAATCACTGGAGTTAGGCTTTGATTCAAATGCATTTGGATTTCCGTAGATGGTAACTCTTTCAAGCCTTCCATCAAATATTTAATGTTAAAAGCAATTTCTATATTCTCTCCAGAAATTTGTGCCGGCATTGACTCTCTACCACTGCCCACATCTTGAGCTTCACAAGATAAGGTAATTTCTTGGGCATCGCTGTCAATACTCACCTTGACAATATTATTTTTCTGATCTGCTAGCACAGCAATCCGCTCCAAAGTACTGACGAATTGTCGCCGTTCAATTGTCACTTGTCGCTCAAATTGACGCGGAATTAATTGTCGATAAGCAGGATATTGCCCTTCTAATGTGCGACTAGTCAAGCGTTGATTTTGCCATGCAAATACAACTTGACCTTGATCGAAATATAAAGCTACAGGTTCATCTGATGAAGCGCTATGAGCTAGCATTCGTTGTAGTTCGCGTAATGCTCTAGCTGGTACTGTCACTTCTACTTGACTAGTTCCGCCTAGAGGACGTTCATTGCTAGTTTCTACCACTGCTAGGCGATGTCCGTCGGTAGCTGCAAATTCTAAGGTATCTTGTTTAACTGTTAAATGCACTCCCGTGAGTACTTGTTTGGTTTCATCACCACTTGTAGCAAACAATGAACCGCGTAATCCCTCAATTAATGCAGCAGTAGTGAGATGGATTACTTCTGTATTTTCAATTACTGGTAGTTCGGGAAATTCTTCCGGCCCCATTGCTCTTACTTGGTAATGTCCACTCTTGGGTGTGAGTGTGACAATTAAACCTTCTCCACCGGGTGTTGCACCTGTGAGCGCTGATTCATCGTCTAGAGTGATTTCGCCTTCAGGAAGACGAGAGGTAATATCTACAAGTAACTTAGCAGGAAGTGCGATCGCACCTCCTTGCCATACCTCTGCGTTAAAGCTGGTGCGGATTCCTAAGCTGAGATCAAAGGCTGTTAAGCTTACTTGGTTAGTTTCAGCATCCGCTTGGAGCAGCACATTGGCAAGTACTGGATGAGTTGGTCGTGAAGGTACTGCACGACTAACGAGTGAGAGATTTGTACTGAGATCGCTTTGGGAGCAAACTAATTTCATAAATCAGATTCAGCTGGTGAAAGATATCGTAACATCCTTATTGTTTATAGGCGATCGCTGTTTTTTGGTTAGTACGTAGATGTAGCCCCCCGTAGGCATTGCTGTTAAATATTGAGGGTTAGTTCCACCAGTCACCAGCACAAAAGACTGGGCTAAGATTTTGCACTTTCGCCCTTTGGGGCGAAAGCGACGATAGGACATTTTATTACTGGTAAGTGCCTAAAATCAAAGCGCCAACGCTAATCAAGCGAAGTTTAAAAACCATTTGTAATAAAAATCACTCTTAACTTTACTTAGGATTCCCAATTCAAACCAAGCGATCGCTAGTTAATCCACAAATTAGTTTTATGTTTTAAAGTAGAAAATAGTTTGATTGAAAGTGATTGTTAGTACCAATGAAAGTTTTAAGGTTAGTCCTGCCAGTGCTGTTGCTGCTAGGCACGCCTGCAATGGCAGTTGAGTTCAAAGGGCAAAATATTGATGGTCAAAAGTTGCCTGCCAAAGCTTACTATTATGCAACTGGTGGTGTCTACAAAGTTCAGGTAAGCTTTCACAACAAGCGGGCCACGATTTACTTTGACGACGGCAACCAAACAACTATACAGTTGAACCAGCAGGTAATTACTGACTCAAACAATATTGAAGGTTTTGGAAAACTAGGGCAATATCCTATAAATAGCACGTTCAGTATTGGCTTGGTGTCTGACAATAATTGGCTCGGCAGTAGTGATGGTCAATTGCGACAGTCAAATCCACTAGAAGGGTTATGGAAAATTAGTTTGGAGTGAATACTCATCAATAATAAAAAATATTTTTCACTTCCGACAGACTAACTCAAGAATATATCCTTTGCTAGATTTGAAGTAACTACCTAATCAATAAAGTAAACTATATTATGATGTGAACACAATAAGTAATAAATGAAAGTTGGCATTCAAAATACAGCAGAAATCCTGGAGCAAGTTCACCAAGTAGAGTCCACATTAGGTCTGAAAAATGAAGCCTGTCGCTCCAAATTTTTAATTCATCCTTACTTCACGTCAAAAGTTTTTTTGTTTTTGCATGGTTTTACAGCAGGCCCTTACCAGTTTGAGCCGATCGGTCAAGCCTTCTTTAACAAGGGCTATAACGTTCTGATTCCTTTACAGCCCGGTCATGGACGCTCAGGGAACTGGAGTCGTCAAAATCCTCCACCACTCCCAACAGATATTCAGATATATCAACAATTTTTGCTCAAATGGTTACAGATTGCAAAAACACTAGGTCAACAAGTTGTAATTGGTGGATTGTCAACAGGTGGAACTCTAGCTGCTTGGTTAGCTTTAGAGCATCCCCAGGAGATTGACCGCGCTTTATTGTTCACGCCTTATTTAGCTAGCCGTTACTCACTATTAGATCAACTTATCAAAATCCTACCAATTTACTTTGAATGGTTCAACAAAGATGCATCTGGCAATTTTGGTTATAAAGGTTTTTGTCTCAAGGCATTACGGATATTTCTTCAGTTGGCAGGGGAAGTTTCAGAAAAGGCTCAAGGCTGTGTTTCCGCTCCTATTTTAATGGTATGTAGTGAAGCAGATCGCGCTGTTAACCTTTCCAAACAACAAGATTTTTTCCGAAAGGTAGTTAAAGAGCAACCGAAATCCTGGTATTACTGTTTCGATGATTCGCTTCACATTGAACACCGAATGATGACAAAACTGGAAGACAATGATTATGAGGAGCTGGTAATTACTCTTGCTAAAGCATTTGTTGAGAGTGATTTAACTTGGGTAGAGTTTGAGCAAATAGCAAAGCAGATAACGCAGGGACAAACCTATGACCAAATTATGCTCAAACTCAACTTTGATGGACAAGTTTCTCAACAGCTATCTGCAATGATGACTCAATCTTTTGGCTGTGAGGATCTCAAGTGCATCAATCCAGATTCCTAAACCCACGGTTCCTTGAAATGCCCAATGTGGGAGCAATTGACCGTAGTCTATAGTGCGATCGCTTTCCACTCGTCCTTTAAGAAAAAGTTGAAGTGACAGTACCATGTTTAAAGGTTTTGGCAATTTGGCATCACAACTCTCTGAATTGCCGTTTAAATAAGATATCAACAGAACAGAACAACCACAAATCGCCAGTTGTTGACCCAACGCTTTAGAATAACTCTTCAAGCAACGAAAAGCGCTTGGTCATCGCTTCTCTACAACTGGCTAGTAATTTACTAGAAAATATATAGCAAATCAGCGATCGCTTGCATACCTGTCCACTTATGCGCGTAGCTTGCCACAGTAGGCGATCTCCCCACACTACCATTAACTCTGGCCACTCCTCCTCTGTCTGGGGTGCTTTATCAGTATTGCGCTAGATTAGACGCTTGGACTTGAGCAACTATATTACCTTTTACAAATTTAGAAGCTCTACCCATTGAGTGACAACGAGCAGAGAATTCATAATTTACAATGCAGCCAGGATATAACTATTAATTAGTTATATCCTGGCTGCCTCATCAAACTTTTAGCATCAGCTGACAGACACTATAAGACTCAATTAATTGCGTCTTTGAAATAATTTTATGTAACAAAATGAAGATTATGAATTTTAAACTTGCATTGTGGCTAATATGGGCTGGATTTATCGCTTATATTTTATTATTGTCACCGCCCTTGCACTTAGATGAAACGCTAACGCTGTTGAAAAATATATTTACTCTTCAGTGGGCTGCTATTAATCCAATTATCCTATCTTTATTTTCTCTAGTGGGTATTTGGCTATTAATTTATAGTGGTTTATTGTTTATTGATGGTAGGATGCAACGGATTTCTTTTTGGCCTTTTGCTATAGCATCAGTGGGTTCGGGTGTAATTGGGCTTTTGCCATATTTAGCTTTGCGTGAACCAAATCAACAATTTTCGGGACAAAAAGATGCTTTTTTGAGCCTACTGGATTCTCGCCTTTACGGTATCATCTTAACTTTTAGCACAGTTGTTTTGCTTGTCTATGGTTTTGCCTTCGGTGATTGGGGAGATTATGTGCAGCAGTTCCAGAGCGATCGCTTTATCAATGGCATGAGTTTGGCATTTTGCCTGTTTTATCTTTTATTTCCTACTGTTCTTGGTGATGATATGGCTCGTCGTCGTTTCCCTAATGCCCAGGTATTTTTAGCGGTGGTGCTTGTTCCTTTGCTCGGTTCTCTTGCTTATCTTTGCCTGCGCCCACCACTGATGTTATCAACTATTCGTGAAGAATCATTAATAACTAATCGGTAAACGCAACAGGTGGGGTAGTCACTAAGTTTACGGTGAGCGCAGTCGAGCTGCGTAGCCTCTCCAAGAGTTGTGTCGAATCCCCTTGCTCCCTTGCCTCTTCTTCAATTGGGTGGAGCGATCGCAGTGAACGCTCTCCTCAACTTTAAAAGTTTTCAGTCTACTGACATCAGTTCCTTTGGACGATACGCTGCTGGAAAAGCACAACCAAAAGTAAGAAACCACCACGGAGTACAAGTTGCCACCAAGGTGTAATGGTTCCCTCAAGATTTAAGAGGTTGTACATCATTCCTAGCAAAATTACACCGGCCAGCGTCGGAAACACGCTTCCCTGACCCCCTGCGAGAAACGTTCCTCCCATGACGGTCGCGGCGATCGCATCCGTTTCCCAACCAAAGGCCGCCACAGGCTGACCCGCCCCTAAACGGCCTGCAAGAACGACACCAGCAAGCCCTGAAAGCAGACCGCTGAATGTGTAGACTAAGAGTTTTACTCGGTTTGGGTTCACGCCCATGAGTCGGGAGGCCTCCTCGTTATTACCGATAGCGAACGTATGCAAACCTAATCGGCTTCTGTGCAGCATAAACCAAGTTGCAAAATATAAGAGGGCAACTATAAGCACGGGGACAGGGATGAAACCAATGAACCCCCTGCCCAGCCAAACAAGTCCCGATGCTGCCGATGGTACGGCAATTGACCTCTCCTCGGTGATGCTCAACGCCAGCCCGCGTGCAGCACTGGCAGTGAATAAGGTAACAACGAACGGTTGGAGCCGCGCACGAGACACCAGAAGACCATTAACTACACCGAGCAACGTGGTGCTGGCAATGCCACCGACAATTGCCACGAAGCTTCCTTGTCCAGCAAGCATTGCTGCGACAACACCCCCAAGAGCAACGAGCGCACCCACAGACAGATCGATTCCTCCACTCAGAATCACCACAGTCATGCCCAACGCCACGATCGCGAGCATACTGTTCTGTCGCATGATGTTCATCAGATTAAGGGGTGTCAGGAAGGTTTCATAACGAAACGATGCGAAAACAGCCAAACTAAAGAGTATGAGCAGCAGACCCTGCGAGGTGAGAAACTTGGCAAGAGACTTTGTAGCAGCCATGACGCGTTAAATCTCCTTAGGACGCTGCAAAAAGATGGCGAAAAGAATGATTACGGATTTGAAAACTAATGACCAGGTAAACGGAATCAGGAGCATATTGAAACTTGTAGAGATTACTTGCATGAGTAAGGCTCCGACAACAGTGCCAAGTATATTTGCACGGCCACCAGAGAAAGGTGTGCCGCCAACAACAACAGCCGCGATCGCATCAAATTCTGCGTTGACACCAACCTTGCTCGGATCGCCCATGCCAAGCCTTGCTGTCTCGACGAGTCCGGCAAACCCGGCAAGCAGGGCGCTAATTATATAAACTATATATTTCACCCGCTCCGCACGGATACCTGCAAGTCGTGCGGCCTCCTCGTTGCCGCCAACTGCAACGATATGACGCCCAAAAAGCGTAGAGCGGATACAAAAGAAAGCTGCTACAATGACGACTCCGGCAATCACAACCTGAATTGGGATAGAACCGAGATAGCCCTTTCCCAGCGCTTCAAATGTGGGATGAGCAAAGGGAACTAGTTTACCATCCCCGACAACCTGAGCAATCCCACGCCATAAGATGAGAGCCGCCAAGGTGGTAATCAAGGCATCAAGTTTCAGACGTGAGATCAGAAAGCCATTGAGCAGACCAACCAGCAAAGCACCGCTCAAGGCGAACAAGATGGCAACAGTCATTCCATACTTAATTAGCAATGCCACAATGACTGAAACCAATGCCATAGTAGAGCCAACCGTGAGGTCGATGCCACGGGAGGCAATGACAAAGGTCATCCCAATAGCAACCAACATTGTCGTGGATACTTGGAGCAACATATTTAAGGTGTTGCTAACTGTAGCGAAACGCGGAGTGAAGACGGCGTTTGCAACATACAGAATTAGCAGTGCCGCAAATGCACCGAAGTTTGGGTTCCACAGGGTTCCCCAACCCAGATCAGGCTTCTTACTCTTCATTGTTTGTCCTGCTCCAATACTGCTCGGTTAAAGGGAAAAGGGTAAGGGGAAAAGGAGTGGAAGGCTCGATATATAAGGTTTTTACCCTTTAACCCTTTCCCTTTCCCCCAAAACCCGACAAGTATTGTGTCCTGCTCTGTTTCCAACTATTTATCGGCGGCTTCTTGATGATTTGCACCTTCCGCCATTGCGTGCAAAATTGTCTTTATGTTCTTCTGTTCGCCACTGAGTTCCGCGATTGATTGCCCGTCACGCAGGACGATAACACGTTGCGAACCTTCAACTAGCTCTTCCACTTCCGATGAAATCATCACAACCCCTAACCCTTGCTCTGCTAGTTCGGCGATCAGCTGCTGGATCTCGCGCTTTGCACCAACATCAATACCGCGAGTCGGCTCATCCAGGAGAAGAAGTTTTGTATTCTTGCACAGCCATCGCGCCAGAAGTACCTTTTGCTGATTGCCGCCTGATAGTTCGTGGATCTTCTGCTCGGCGCTGGCTGCCTTAATGCCAAGACGCCGCATGAAACGCTCTACAAGCTCGTTCTGTTGTTTCCTGGAAACAATGCCCCATTGCGTAAGGTTCGGTAGTGCAGCAAGCGTGAGGTTTTCGCGCACCGAAAGCTCAGGGATGATGCCATCCGCCTTGCGATCCTCTGAAAGGAAAGCTATCCCAGCGTCGATCGCATCATGGGGATCGCGCAGGGATAAAAGACTACCTTCGAGTTTTACGGTTCCACCCTCAAGGGGTTCAGCGCCGAACAGGGCACGTACCGTTTCACTTCTACCAGAGCCGAGCAAACCCGCAAGCCCAACGATTTCGCCATGCCGCATTTCAATGGAGACACCATTGAGTCGTTTTTTATATTTGAGAGCTTCCGCCTGAAGCAGTACTGGTCGATCTAGGGTGTTTTGCGACTGTCCTGTAAACGCCGTGACTCCTTTGCTTACCTCTTCAGGCTGACGACCTAGCATATAGCAAACGAGTTCTAGACGATTGAGCGTGGACAGCGATCGCGTCACGATGTTACGCCCATCACGCAGTACCGTCACGCGATCGCACACGGCATAAAGTTCTTCAAAACGGTGGCTGACGTAGACGATGGATGTCCCTTCCGACTTTAGCCGCCGCATGACGTTAAAAAGAACAGATACTTCAGTTTCCGTAAGCGAACTAGTGGGTTCATCAAGGATAAGCACCCGCGCCCCAAAGGATATGGCACGGGCGATCGCCACCATCTGGCGATGGGCAATATTGAGCGAACCAACCACTGAGCGCGGATCGATCTGCAACCCCAGGCGCTCCAGGATATCCGCCGCCCTAGTATTCATGACCCGTCTATCAATGATGCCGAAGCGATGCGGCTCCCTGCCAAGAAAAATATTCTCGGCAACAGTTCGGAAATCCACAAGCTGGATCTCTTGGTAGACGGCTACGATGCCTGCCGCCTGCGCTTCGGTCGGGTTCGGAAATGCAACGCTGTTCTGGTCGTACTCCATAACACCCGAATCCCGTCGATAAGCCCCCGTCATAATCTTGATGAGCGTCGATTTGCCAGCACCATTTTCTCCGACCAGTGCATGAATCTCGCCTGGGCTCAGTTCAAAATCCACCCCCCAGAGCGCTGGCACACCGGAAAAACTTTTTTTTATCCCCGTCATGCACAGGACAGTTTGAGTAGCCTGATTCATCGGCTTTACCTAGTTTTTGTCTTCATTGCCGATAGTGGAGATCCTTCACTTTGCACAATAGACAATAGTAAGTAATCTTTTTTATCTATCGTGGAGGCTCAGGAAAATTCCAGGTTATCTTTTTTCCATTTTAGAGTGAGAACTACTTATACCAATTCTTTAAAATCCGGCAACACACTCAAACCCCGAAACCCAAACAATATATGACTTGCTTAATTACGAATTATGAATTACGAATTACGAATTACGAATTACGAATTGGTATTAGTATGCTTCATCTACAAAATCCTTAGCGTTGGTCACGTCGAAGAGTCTATCTTTGAGAATAATCCTAGTCGGAATTTTCTTGCCAGCAAAATACTCTTCCATCGTGGCAAAAACAAGTTTGCCGAAACGCGGGTTTGACTCGACACTGACGCCAAGCTCACCACGGATAATCGCCTCAAGTGCGGCTTTCTGACCATCAATTGAACCGACTATTACATCCTTGCCTGGCTTCATGCCTGCGGATTTGAGAGCCTGGATAGCACCTAATGCCATTTCGTCGTTGTGAGCATACACTGCGGTGATGTCGGAACCCTTAGCCTGGATGATGTTTTCCATTACCCGCTGGGCCGCCGCTCGTGAAAAATCCGCCGTCTGTGTGGCGACGATCTTCATGTTAGGATACCTGGCGATCGCATCACGAAACCCCTTAGCCCGATCAATTGCCACCGATGAACCCGCTGTTCCAGTGAGTTCCACGATGGATGCTTTGCCGTCGCTTGCCTGGGCTAGCCATTCGCCAACGCGGCGGCCTTGGGCGATAAAATCCGACCCCAGAAAGCTGACGAAATGTTGGCCTGGTCTTCCCGCCGCTTCACGGTCGATGAGAAAAACCGGTATTTTTGCCGCTCTCGCTGCTTCGAGGGCGGGTGTAAGACCTTCATACTCCCGTGGTGCAAGAAATATGACATCAACTTGTCGTGCGATTAGATCCTCAATGTCGGCAAATTGCTTTGATGTTTGCCCCTGGGCATCTGTCATCAGAAAATCATAAGTTTTTTTACGCTTGGCGGCCTCCTCCTTAATGCTGTTTGTTTCGGCAATGCGCCACGGGCCGATGTTCTCCGTCTGCGAAAATCCGACAATTTTTTTCGTTTTCTCGCGCACACAGCCAGACAGCGAAAAAGCCGCAACAGTAATCACAATGTAAGCGCTAAATACCAAGAACTTTGGCATATAGGCTCCGATACCTGAGCATCCAAAACAGGTTTGATTCTTCATAACCCCATCATGTCTGAACGCTACATTGAGCTTATCTCAAAACAAAGACTATAAAAATAAAATGTTGGGTTTCGTTCCTCAACCGCAACCGACAGATATTATAAGTGTTTAACCGAACCTGATATTATTAATTTTAGTATTCAAGTTAATGTGCAATTTTATTACCATACAAATATAGGCTATGGGGAATTTAACTCGAATACAGGTGTGATTGTCATTGACTCAGACCCCACAGAGTTTGGTTTAGAGAACTTACCATCTGGCAATTTTGCAATTTCTGGTGAAGGAGAAGATAGACTCTTTGGAACTGTTAGTGGTAGCGCTGTACTTGATTTCCCAAATTCTGTAGGAAGTGTGAATAATACTATATCTATTACTGATGGCACTGGCAGATTTAGCGGTGCGACTGGAACGCTCCGGCTTTTGGAAAATCTTACACTCGACAACCCAGACATAACTGCTCCTGTAACAGGTTTGCCTTTAATTTCAGGTTCAGTTCAAACATTTCAAACAGTTCCAGAGGCAAATCAGATAACAGGACTCCTTTCTTTGGGAGTGATTGGTTTTTCTGTATTGAATCGTCGACGCAGGTTTTGACTAATTTAATCAGTCTGCTTATTTCCAGCGTGCTGTATTAGCTGTTAATCCTGATCAAAAAAACTGTTATAACAAATTTTTTATCTGTATTTGAGTTAATAACTTTGTTGAAGTCCCGTAGCAAGTCTTCTTCCGCATCCCGCTCTTGCCCGAAATTGAGGCTCGTAAAGCATCGAATGCCTGCTTCTAGATTTCTTTGCCAGCGAAAAGGAAATAAATCAAAGTAGCATAGCGATCACTGTGCTACTTTGAGAGCATCACGAAATATCTGTCCGATGGCAGTAACTTCCAGCGCACTAGAACGAACGCCAGGGTCAATATGCCTTAATCTACGTAGGTTCATTTTTATCTAATATCTAGGCTTCACCAACTAATGGGAATGGTAAGCAAGTTCGTAGTAAGCACAAAGCGTTGTTATTTTCTAATCACTAAAATGCTTACTACAAACCTCAAAGCTAGCGTGAGAAAAGTATTAGGTAATCACAGTTGGCTGTTCCCGTCCCGTCAGTTCCCGGATTTGGGCTATCTCCTGGGCAATAGTGATTAAAGAGGCAAGTGCTTGCTGTGGCTCAAGGTCATGTTTGGCGGGATCTTGCTCGTAGCTTTCTAGATAAACTCTCAGAGTCGCACCTTGAGTACCCGTACCAGAAAGTCTCACCACAATGCGGGAGCCATCGGTAAAGCCAATGCGAACACCCTGTTTCTCGCTAATGCTGCCATCAACAGGGTCGGTATAACTAAAGTCATCGCTGTATTCAACTTCATAGTTACCGAATTGCTTACCTTTAAGGGTTGGCAATAAGGAACGCAGTCTTTCTATTAGAGTATTGGCTGGCCCTGTTTCTATCTCTTCATAGTCATGGCGGGAGTAATAATTGCGCCCATAGGTTTGCCAGTGTTCACGTACAATCTGCTCAACAGATTGTTGCCGGACTGCTATGATATTCAGCCAGAACAGAACAGCCCATAGCCCATCTTTTTCGCGGATATGGTTAGAGCCGGTACCAAAACTTTCTTCACCGCAAAGAGTAGCTTTACCCGCGTCCAAGAGATTGCCGAAAAACTTCCAGCCAGTCGGTGTTTCATAAGATTCAATCCCAATCTGAGCAGCAACTCGATCTACTGCTTGGCTAGTAGGCATTGATCGCGCTACCCCGGCTAAACCCTCACTGTAACCAGGAACTAGCTTGGCATTTGCGGCTAACACTGCAAGGCTATCGCTAGGGGTGACAAAGAACTTATGCCCTAAGATCATATTGCGATCGCCATCTCCATCAAAAGCTGCCCCAAAATCTGGTGCATTGTCTCCGTACAAAATATCCACCAACTCATGGGCATAAACCAGATTTGGGTCAGGGTGTCCGCCCCCAAAGTCTTCTAGGGGTGTACCATTTTGCACAGTTCCCACTGGTGCGCCCAAACGTTGCTCAAAAATGGTATGAGCATAAGGCCCAGCCACTGCGTGTAAGGCATCAATGCTGAACCGAAAATTTCCTTTTGCTAACAGTTGCTGAATCCGTTCAAAATCAAATAGGGACTTCATTAACTCTTCATAATCCTGTACGGAGTCAATCACCTCAACTACCGTCTTTCCCAAATGTGACTCACCTAAAGTTTCTAAATCTACATCTGGTGCTTCCAGAATTTGGTAGTTATCAATCACTTTAGTGCGATCGTAAATAGCCTCTGTCACCTTTTCCGGCGCTGGACCACCATTGCTAATGTTATATTTCACACCAAAGTCACCATTTGGCCCGCCCGGATTGTGACTAGCAGACAAGATGATGCCACCAATAGCCTGATACTTGCGAATAATCGCAGAAGTCGCAGGAGTAGACAAAATCCCCTGTTGACCAACTTTAATCCGCCCAATACCATTAGCCGAAGCCATTTTCAAAATGATTTGAATAGCTTGGCGATTGTAATAACGGCCATCACCACCCAAAACTAAGGTTTGTCCCCGCAAGTCCCCCACAGAATCGAAGATGGATTGAATAAAATTTTCCAGGTAGTGGGGCTGCTGAAAAACTCTAACTGCTTTCCGTAGCCCAGAAGTACCAGGCTTTTGGTCGCTTAAGGGAGTCGTAGAGACTTTATGGATATTCATAGATAATGTTTAACAAAGCATTTTTCTTTTACAGCTTTGCATAAGTTCGTGACAAAAAAATTCCCACTCAAGGGGAATGGTCAGATTGGGGATACCTTTAACGCGAGATTTTTGTAAAGTATTGGAGTGAAAAAACAAAATTTTTGACGATTAAGATTATTTAGTTTGACTATGACTTTACGTCATGTAAGTAGAACGGCGTGGAAAAACCAAACTATGTAAAGATAAATAAATACAGAGAATGTATCTACTGAGGTAAGCAAGATATGGGTGCTCGTATAAGGGTATTCTTAACTCGTGAAGATCACAAAACCCTGTTAAACCTAAGAACTGTGGATGTACCACAGAAAGTTAAAGACCGAGCAGAGGTGGTTAGGCTAAATGCACATGGCTGGTACGTGGAAAAAATAGCTGCCCATTTTAATTGGACTCCTCA
>NZ_JACJSI010000589.1 GCF_014698065.1 Nostoc flagelliforme FACHB-838 | reverse complement strand
GGTTGACTATCTCACTGGCAAATTACTTCTTAAAGCTTACAACGCTGGTAATTCAGACAATACAATTGATTATTTACGTTATTTATTAGACCAGTCTCCCAACCAACGATTACTTCTTTTTTGGGATGGTGCTTCTTACCATCGTTCCCATCAAGTCCAAGATTTTTTAGCTAAGGTGAACCTTGGTTTACCAGAAGAACAATGGCAAATTCACTGTGTCCGCTTTGCTCCCAATTGCCCATCACAAAATCCTATTGAGGATATCTGGTTACAAGCTAAAACATGGGTACGGCGTTTTTGTGCTTTGATTCCTTCGTTCTCTCATCTGAAATGGATGTTTGAGTGGTTTATCCAGCACACAAACGAGTGATTTTGCCACTCTTCAAATGTACGGAGCTTTTTCAGAAATCAAATACTAGTCCTATACTGGAGGTTGTCAATGCGGAAATATCCGTTATGAAATCCGCTCCCAACCTTTAACTCTTTACTTGTGCCATTGCAAAGAATGTCAAAAACAATCATCCAGTGCCTTTGGAATGTCACTTACTGTACCACGAGATGCTTTAGTTGTGACCCGAGGACAGCCAAAAGCTTGGATTCGCAAAGCTGACAGCAAACGTGAAGTAAAAAATGTATTCTGCGGTGAGTGGGGAACGCGGTTATTTCATGAGCGTACTTACAGCCCCGGTACGATTAACGTCAAAGCTGGAACATTAGACGATACAAGCAATTTACTTCCAGTTGGCAACCTTTGGACACGCAGCGCACAGCCTTGGCTAACAATTTCCGAGGAAATGCTCAACTACGAAGGGCAACCAGATGATATACATCCGTTATGGAACAAATGGAAACAACAGAGTTCATAGATTTTCCAAAAAAATTTATCCTGAAAATTTGGACAATTTTGCAGATTCTTCGAGCAATATGCTAGTTTTTCAGGAAATTAAGCGAGACTTTTCATCATAAATACACTGTTCGCGTCTTGGGTATAATCCCCAAAAGGGCCTCGGTACTCGAATCCGTAACGTATGTACAAGGCTCGCGCTGGGGTAAACTCTCCAAAAGCCTCTGTTTCCAAATACAGGCAATTATAACCACGTCGGTGGGCTTCCTTGATGATATGTTCCAGAATCCTTGAGGCGACACCCCTACGTCGGTGAGCCTTGACGGTACGCATTGATTTAATTTCACCACTTCTTGAATCTAATTCTTTCAATGCCCCGCATCCAACCAGTTCTTCGTCATCCCAAGCTGTCCAAAAAGTAATATTAGGCGAACGCAATGCCTCTATATCAAGAGCATGAACGCTTTCGGGTGGGGTAATCTCATGCATGTTTTTGAGATGTTCCCTCAAAAGGTCAGCAATATTTTTACCTGTCAGGTCATCTTCACGAATTTGCAATCGGCTCATTTCCTTCATTAACCCCATATTCCTGCTCAATCAAACCCAACAGCTTCTCCTCCATAGCAGTCAAATACCGTCGCTTCAGTTCCCCCAAGTGCTTCAGCAGAGCACAGGCAGCATCTTCCAAGTTCTCGTTTTCCTGTAACCTACTGATGCGATCGCAAATTACTTGCATCTGCTGACATTCCGGCTCCAGGTAATTCAGTGGCTTCAAGTGGTCAATTCTAACGGTGTACTGCCTATACCAGAAAAACAAAAGATTAGCTGGTAGTATTTATGTAACATACTAAAACCACATAATACCTTTATGCGAATTGAACCATACGAAGATAGCCAACTTGATACCATCAAAAGTCTTTCACTCCGCGCATGGAGTCCGGTCTTTGATTCGATTCAAAAAGCGATGGATATTGAGGTGTACCATTCATTCTACCCTGATGGTTGGCGTGTAAGTCAGCTTAATGCTGTTGAGTCAGTCTGTACTACAACAGACATGAAGGTGTGGGTTGCCATCGACTCTGATTCAACCGTGGGCTTTGTAGCCGTGAAACTCCACTCAGAGAGTAGTATGGGAGAAATCTACATGATTGCCGTTGATCCAGATTATCAACGTCTTGGCATTGGAGCCCCTTTGGTCGAGTTTGCTCTTAATTGGATGAAAGCTGCTGGTATGTCCGTTGCTATGGTCGAGACTGGAGGCGATCCTGGCCATGCACCAGCACGTTGTACCTATGAAAAGCTGGGTTTCGGGCTGTTACCAATTGCAAGGTACTTTAAAAAGCTGTAAAAGGCATTGAGACAGGATATTTGTAAAAACCTGCATTCGAGTCTCACTAATGCTTTATTTCTCGTTGCTGAACAAAGCTTTTTAGTCAAAGTTTTATTTTGTAGAATCACTTACAGCATTGTGGCATTGCTTCTTTGTTGCATTAACCCTGTTTAGTCACTCTCGGAAAACAAGAATCGAAGCAAGATTTTGAAACTTTGATTTAATCAAGCTTTGAGCCTTTATTTTCTAACAGTAACTAAAGTTTGTAGCCAAAACCTGAAGATTAAAGCTCTCAAAGGCTTTCAGCGATTAGGTTCTCCCAGAATGACAAAACAGGGTTAATCTCTAATTTCTGACTCCAGAACCTTCAACAATTTCTTTTCTAAAAAGTCAGTTTTTGTGGAGCTATTGTTAATGAGCGTTGTATTAGCCAATACCAGTTTTCCGTACTCAGTTTCCGGACGGAGGTAGAAGCAAAATAGAACCATAGCGGGAGTAAACAGCCGCAAATCACAAGTTTCATAAAGAATAGTCTTGGCAATTTCTTTAAATTACTAGTCAATCCTTCGGCTGGAGAAATTGTCTATCTTTCTAAACAATCAGGAGTTTAATTATGAAGCCAGGACA
>NZ_JACJSI010000588.1 GCF_014698065.1 Nostoc flagelliforme FACHB-838 | reverse complement strand
GTTATCTGTTGAGGCAAGCAGGGGGAGCAGGGGGAGAAGAGAAGCAGGGGGAGAGAAATTACTTAATAACTCTCTTTCCTCCCCTGCCTCAAGAGCTTATCCGAACCGTATTGAGTACCGAATGGCACGAAGATTCATGTGAAACGTCCTTGCTGGCAGGGTATTGGGGGTAGTGTTCCAGACAATTAAATGCGAATGCGTCAAAAAGTTCAACATCTTCTTAGTTCCCTACACCCAAATCTGCAACCCCACACCCTTTCATCCGGTAATACCAGGGATTTACGCTTTTCAAGCGTGCCATTCTTGTGAGTACCCAAAGATTCAACTGTAGATTATTCCGTTGTAAAGAGCATGGTTTGGGCAACTGCACCTTTATCACTGTTGGTTGAATTGTGACGTGGTTGACTCAGTAGCATTATGAGTGTAAAATTTTTAAAGAGTATATCAGTAATAGTTAAGGTATCGGTTAGACCGATACCATTATTTAATTGTGTAAGTCTAGAATCATTTTGTGATCCAATTGTGGACATTTGATTAGCTGTTGGAACTTCCCCACCCCACAATTCTGGTAGCCATCGCCTGATCGCCTTCTGCCCGACGATATGCCTGTGACAGAAATCCCCGATCTTCAAAAGAACACAACAAGGTAATATCTGCACAAGAAAAGCTGCTGCTTCCGTATCCAAAGCTTAATCATCTGCTGCCGCTCCTGAAGAACCAGCAGAAACCAACGCTCGTACTCTTTTTTCAGCTTCGGTATCCTGATCTGATGCTTTCCACCACTTTAAAAGTTCAGGAGTGAGAGCAAACAGAGGTAGGTGCTTACCCTTCCAATTTTGGGGAGGATACAGGGAGATTGAGATGCTTTCGCCTCGGATGAGAGCCAGGATAGAATGAGGTGTACACTGTCATAATCGTACCCGCTCCAAGTCATAGTCACTCACCCGCGTGATGGAATCTCTAGAGGTAAAAACCTCGTCACCCTTTTCCGATATAGTAGGGGAGATCCATTCGATGCTGTAGAACCAGCAATCGTTAATCAGTTGAATACCTTGGACTATGCGGATCGGTGGCCCATCACCGTGAAATCGAAACTCGACCAACTCACCCAGGCGAAAAACGGGTTTTTCTTGGGGCAGCGATGGCTGCGCCAACGCCAAGGGCGAACGCAAATTACCTGTACCAATAAGTTCACTACCCCAAACAGTAATATTGTCATTGCAAGTATTGATTTCGTATTTCCAGCCTTGCGGCGACCATTCGACACCACAGCAGTAACCAAATGCTTTGACAGACTTCACGTAGTACACCCGTTCAAGAAAACTTACTAGCAACGGCGGGATTCGTTGACCCCAAGGTGGGGAGATGTACCAGCACTGTTCTAAGCTTTGGACAAGATTAGTCATACGCTCGCTCCTTTTAACTGACATGAATAATTGAGTCGCAAAACTCAGAGGTACGGAACAATGGTATTTGAACCAAGCAGTACTAATGTACTATATAGCTAGTAATATAGTATTTTATTAAGCGCCAGTTAGCCTAAATTTCTAATGCTTCACTCTGCTTTCAAGTGAGAAAGATAATTCACGTAGACATGGATGCCTTCTATGCATCGGTAGAACAGAGGGACAACCCTAGCTACCGAGGAAAACCGTTAGTCGTCGGTGGCAGCCCGAATCAGCGAGGCGTGGTTGCCGCCGCCAGTTATGAAGCTCGTAAGTTTGGGATTCACTCCGCGATGCCATCAGTAACAGCAATTGCCAAATGTCCTGGGCTTATCTTTGTCAGACCAAGATTTGACGTTTACCGAGAAATTTCCACTTCAATCCACGCCATATTCAAACGCTATACTAACTTGGTGGAAGGAGTTGCACTAGATGAAGCATATTTGGACGTTACTGAGAATAAGCAAAACATCACCTACGCTTCTACGATCGCAAGACATATCAAAACTGCGATTTTCCAGGAAACTCAGTTGACAGCAACCGCAGGTGTGTCAATTAACAAGTTTCTTGCAAAAATGGCATCAGGGCAGAACAAGCCCAACGGACTGACGGTTATTTTACCGGAGGATGCGATCGCCTTTGTAGAGAAGCTACCAATTGAGAAGTTCCACGGCATTGGAGAAGTTACAGCAGCGAAAATGCACTCGCTCGGCATTCATACTGGCGCAGATTTGAAGGAGCGTTCGTCTCTGACGTTGCCGCAGGCATCGCTGACTGACCTAACACACCACTTTGGTAAAGCTGGTCATTATTACTACAAGATTGCCAGGGCAGAAGATGATCGACCAGTAGAGGCGAATCGGGTTCGTAAGTCCATCGGTGCAGAAACTTCGTTTGCAAGTGATTTAAGCGATGTCGGTCAGATGTTGCAAGAACTCGAACAGATTGCCCAAATTGTCGAGCAACGGTTAGAGCAGCACGAAACGCGGGGTCGCACATTAACTCTGAAAGTCAAGTTTTCTGACTATCAGCAACTAACCCGCAGTAAGACAATCCTTGCTCCTATCAGTGAATTGGATACGATTTTTGAGATAGCCAAAACACTGTTTGAGTCGATTGATTTGGAAAACCGCAATATTAGGTTGCTGGGCATTTCCTTATCCAATTTGGATAACGCCAAATAAACCCAAGTAATTCAATTGCCGCTATTTCAAAATGCAGGCATTATATTTTAGCGTGAGTGCAGCTTACACTTGTGTGTCTGAACTATCTCTCAATTCTTGTTGTAATTGGGATAGTTGATTTTTTAATGCTTCACCAGTGTGAATATGGCTGAAATTCTTTCACTCTACATTTG
>NZ_JACJSI010000587.1 GCF_014698065.1 Nostoc flagelliforme FACHB-838 | reverse complement strand
CTGATTCGACTACAGGTGAGATCAGTGAGAATTCTTTGAGTTGCATTCAACATCAGTGCATTCAGGGAATAACCCTCACCTTACCTGATTTTGGGCTTAACCGAACCGTATTGGGTGTGGGAGATTAAAAAAAAACCTACAACCGGGTGTAACGGTGATGTAGGTATGGAGTCACGAATGCTTAACATTCTTTAACCTTTCAGATTGTATGGAAAGATTTAGAACGGGTTATACAACTGTGGGTGGATATCCAGCAAGTATGGGGTTATAGTTCAGGGCAATGGGTATAGAGAAAATCCATTCTCAAGCTTTCTGTAAATGGTGCTAATGGTATAGCAAAGCTGATCGTACCGCTACCGCCGCCACAATCCCCTACAGTACCCTTATGGTTATATAAAATACTTAAAGCCCTGCTAAATCGCTTCTAAGGGCTAAATAACACGGCTTTTAGAGTGTAATGGGTTTTAATGGGTTAGCGATGGCTAACAAGTTTGTAAATTAACAGGAGATATATCGTTTAAATTTTCCGATTCTTGTACAGCGTTCCAAAGGTCGTACTTTTGCTGAAGATTTAACCAAAGTTCTGGACTTGTTTGAAAAGCTTTTGCTAGACGAATAGCCATAAGTGGAGAAACTCCAGCTTGCTCATTAACAAGTTCAGAAACAGTTTTACGTGAGACACCTAAAACATTACCAAGCTCAGTAATAGTCATCCCTAAAGGTTCTAAATATTGACGTTTAATCAACGCTCCGGGGTGTCTCGGTCTTCTTTTAGTTATCATTTTATCTTTCCCTAATGATAATCCTCGTAATTAACAACGTAAGCATCACCATTTTCAAATTCAAAGGTTACACGCCAATTTCCGGATACTGTTACTGACCATTCACCTTTTCTATCACCTTTTAACTGATGAAGGTTAGAACCTGGGTATCTCATATCTTCGACTTGAGAAGACGCATCAAGTCTATCAAGAATATCTAGTAGTTTTTCTGCGTGTTTAGCCTGAATACCACTTCTATCATCAAACTCAAAAAGTCTCCTCAGTCCTTTATGCTTAAACGTTTTAATCACTTTTTTAAATCGTAACCCCAAGGGTTACACCTGTCAACTGTACATATATTACCTATTTAGTCGCAATTACTATCAAGTGCTGGGGATACATGGATGCAGGGTACGGAGATGTTATGTATATTTTTATCAGTATATTTACCCTAAGAGGAATGAAGAGTAATTTTATACAATGTCTTTAATCTCATTAAGCTAAAGTTTTAAAGTGGCTTATGGCTACCTCTGATAAATCAAATGCGCGTCTCCGTTCAGCTACAGACTTTCCTAAAACAATTGAAAGTTTTGATCCTTCTGAAGCAAATAAATTCTATGAAGAGATGCGAGACTGTTTAATTTTTAGCAATCGCAGCCGTTCACAGCTAATCAGAAGGAATGAAGAACATAAACAAACTATTCTTAAGGTGAAAACAGATTTTGACCATCTACAAGGGATGATTAGCCAACTAAAAAAGGATAAAGAATCTCTTGCAGAGGGTAATCAAAAGGTTATTACAGCTTTAGAGCTTCAAATTGAAACAATGTCAGGACATTTAGATAAACTCTCATCTGCGTTTGATTCTGTCTCAGATATCGGAAATGCATCTCAAGCTCAATGGGGTTATCTGTCTTTTCCTGATCGTTTTTTCAATCTAGTCAAAGCAATAAAAATAATTGTGCTGTGGTGGCGAGAGGAAAAATATGAGGAGCCAAAAATCTTAAATAAAGACTTTTCTCAACTGCATCTTTATGGGACAGTTGATGACACACAAGATAATAAACCACAAATGAATACAGATATTGCTTCACAACAGAGGGCAGAGAGAGAATAAGTAATTAATATGGGCAAGAAACAAATCACTCAATTGCTAGAGCAACTAAAAGAAAACCAGGCACTTGAATTACAGAATGCTGCTGCTATATACACAGTTGCTCAAGTTGCTGTTAATGAGCTAAAAAAGCAAGAACTAAATGAACTAACTGCTATTCCAGCATTGCCTTTTGTCCTAAATAAAATTGATAAATCTTATCTTATCGAACAGTATGGTTCTTATAATGTTTGTCGAAAAGCAGCTAAAGAGCAAGGAATTAAATTCTCTCGTACTCCAGGTTGGGAGCAGTTAGCAGCCGCTTTTAGTTATGCAGAAGCATTCCAAGAGGTTGCCCAAGCTTATGTTAAAGCACATCCAAATTCTTTACTTAAAGGCACTACATTTGAGTTGAAGTTTAATAAATAACTTAGTATTTTCTGAACTCACTGCTTTTAGTTACCTACTATGTAATCTGTCGGAACCCGATAAAACTCAATTAGGAACCAATTCGTTGTAGGCTGTGGATCACAGGTTCTATAGTCTAGCGATGAAAATCAATCGGCACGGACGCGCCAAAGTTCTAACGCAGTCAGAGATACAGTTAATTTTCAGCGATGGCTTAGACAATGACCGCGATCGCGCTTTGTTCGGTGTCTGTCTGTTTAGTGCTTGCCGTATCCGTGAATGCTGTACCCTATTGACCACAGACATTTATACACCCAAGGGTAACGTTAGACCACGGCTGATTATTAGACAATACGGTTCAGTTAAGGCTCAAAAGCTTATGAGTGACGTTAAATTTCGGAGCTTCGACTCGTTGTCCAGTACCTCTGTGTTTTGTTTTTTTAGAACGAAACTTTGATACAGGTCTTTTTACAACCCTGGGATTAGTACGGTGAACGCGTTCGGGTAACAACGTATCTAGGATTTCTACAATTAACCAATTGAAAAAAA
>NZ_JACJSI010000586.1 GCF_014698065.1 Nostoc flagelliforme FACHB-838 | reverse complement strand
GTTTGCCCAATGTTCTGCTGCTCGAATTGACTTTGAAGGAGAATTTTTTGGTAAAGTTCACGTTGCTCCCCAATAGTCAGCTTGCCAGTTAAGACAAGTTTTTCCCGCAAAGGATTGTTGTACTGATTGGCAACACTAGACCAAGTTTTATTAGCTTCTAAACTTTGCCAATGAGAGGCAATCTCAGGGTGAAGAGGCACGGGTGTATCACGATTCTCTTCAGAAGAAAACTGTGGTTGTGCTTCTTTTTGAACCTGCGATCGCAAATCATTAACAATGTGGGCTAATGGTGGAAGCACAATATCAGTACGTCCATTGTGATTGATTTCACTCAAAGCTTGATTTTGAATCTGCTGGTAAAGTTCACGCTGTTCACCAACAGTTAACTTCCCAGTTTGCTGAATTTTAGATTGAAATTCTAAATGTCCTTGCGCTACAGTCTCATGACAAGCATCTTTTTCTAACTGCTCCCAATATTGTTTCAAAACTGGATGTAGTGGTAGCAAAACTTTATCTAAATTAGAAGAAAAATTTGGTTGTGATGGTGTTGTGCTGTTAGGTGTGGATGTAGTTGAGTATGATACAGCGTTCTGTTGTTTTGGAGAATTAAAGCTTGTTTCTTGTGGGTGTGATTGTGTCTTGCAATCTGGTACGTTGGGTGTAGGTTGAGTAGATTGGTGTGACTGCTCCTCGTCTAAATTACGGGTAATTTCGGGATGAACGGGCAGGTCGATGTCACGGGTGTCTGTCGGGTTGCCAAACAAATCTTTGTAATTAATATGCAGTTTTTGAGCCAACAGTTTTAACTTCTCTAAATCAGCTTCAGTGATAGCCATCGCTTGGACTTGATGAGTCATACCAGTGTCAGTTTTCTCAAACTGAAAGCGAACAGCTTCCCGATTTGTACCATTGTGTTCAGTTTTGAGTAATTGCAGAGTAGATGTATGGTCAGTGGTTTGCCGAAAAAGAATCCGGTAATTGCCCAAGCTTAAATCGTCTTTCTCGAACCTATTAATACTTTGTGTGAGAATTTTTAATACCTCGTTTTCTTTGAAACTTTCTAAAATATTGTGTGTGCCTTTAGGAGAAACTGAACCAACGACAGAAGCTATTTTGCGAGGGTCTTCATCAACAGAGGGCAATTCTTTACCAGCTTTGAGGTAGTCAGCCACTAACAAAAACTCTTGCCTTTCAATAGGCAGAATGTTAATTTGTTTTTCTATCCAAATTTTTTGTTCAGACTCTATTTCTGTGTAAGAAAGTTTAATATTGCCTACGTGCCCCCATTTATCAGCTTGAAAAGTCATTAACTCTACATCATCATGACGACGATAGATACTGTATTTATCAGCACCATGATTCTTGATTACAAAAGCATCAGCATGGTAGATTTTGCCACTGGTCTGCTGTTGTTCATCTTTAGCCTCAACACCATATTTTTTTAACAAAGTATAAGCAGCGAAAGCTATTTGTTTATTCTCACTAGCTTCTAGGCGCTTTCTAAAAAAATTAGGCTCATAAAGTGTAACATTTTCTTTTTTAGCCCAAGAAGAACTAGTTACAGCAGTTTCAGTTGGCTGGGCTGGCTCAGGGACAACATCTAAATGAATAATGTCTGAATCAATCACTTTTATATCTATAATCTGTGAACCAGGGTCAATAAATGGTTTACGACGATTCTTGTGAAATACATTCATGTTTGGTTCCAGTTCGGGAGCATCTGTCACGATAGAATCTCCTTTTTGTTGATCAACAAGGGAGGCAGGAGGCAAGAGCGCGTCGGCAGATCGCGCTTCGCGTCTCCCCTTGGGAGAAGGAAAACTGCTTTCTGCCGACGCTTGCGGACTCGCTAACGCTGCGCTATCCTGCCTCCTGGCTCTTGCCTCCTCTTCAATTGTCTTGACTGTGCCATCTTTGAGCTTGATAGTAAAACGTTTTTTATCAAGTTGATTTTGATGCCATGACTCTAGAGCTATAGCCCCGGCAGATAGCTTTTCAAAACTTTCTCCTCCCTGTGCGACTATAAAATCATCTACACCCTTATCCGGCCCTGGCAGCGTTAGTACTTTCACGACAGCACCAAATTCTTGTAATAAGCTTCCTGTTTGACAAATATCTCTTTGGATATTGAGCTTAGTTTCAGGCTTAGTTTCATAATCAAAGCAGATTTTGAAAACTCTATTAGGAGTAGCGAAAACAGCTAACTCATCAGCCAGATAAGAATCACCAATTTTCTTGCCCCACTCGTTTTTAGGTGAGCGATAGCCGGAGGAAATTCCCGGTAGTCCGATGGCTGCGTGACCTTGGCTTAACAGACTAGCCGCCTTCTTCGCGCCCTCTGTAATGACAAGTGGGATATTGTGTTTGCACACACAATACCAAAAACCACTCAAGCGATCGCTGTCGGTGGGGTTTACTCCAGCTTTTGAGTAAATATTTTGGGCAATCACGCCTGGGACATCTAGCAAGAAAATGCTCAAATCAACTGATGGTGGATGCTCATATTTGATGAACTTGCCTTCAACCGCAACAGTGAACCCATCTTTTTTCACGGTTTTGGGTCTGGGGCGGTTTGGCTTATAGCATCCCCATTCTTTAATTTGAGGTTGCTCACCAGGGGTAAGATTAGCAAATGTGCGCGGATCTACTCCTGAATTACACCACCAGCCACCTGCATCTAAGTGGGAATAGAGTTCTAAAAGCCTAGTAGAGAGGCTACCTGTATTTGTACGTGAGAGTTTGTCGCTGATCATCAGCCGTTCCCAAGCTTCATGTTCGCCACCGACATAGCTAAAATGAAGACTAGAGAAGTTGAGATGTGCAATTTCTGGTGCGATCGCACTGCC
>NZ_JACJSI010000585.1 GCF_014698065.1 Nostoc flagelliforme FACHB-838 | reverse complement strand
GATACTAAGTTCCCAGCAGATGATTTTTGCGTCATATATCATATTTTATAACGCCGTGTCTACCAATCTACATTCTGATTTTTTCTTTCTACCCCGATTTACCGAGCGGATACCTAATTTGGATACTTTAGAGTCGAGTATTAAAGCTTATAAAAAACGGTTTGATATTGAAGAGATGTTTAGAGATTTTAAGAGTGGTGGTTACAACTTAGAAGATACTAATGTATCAGGTCAACGGCTAATTTCCCTAATATTATTAATATCACTTGCTTATACGGCTGCAACTATATCTGGTCAAAAATTTAAACGCATGGGTGTTCAAAAATATGTCGGTCGAATTAAAGAATTGGGGCGGACAGTTCGGCGTCATAGCAGTTTTTATATTGGATTATATGGGTCTAACTGGGTTGATTTTATGGAAAATTCTTATGAATTGGTGGCTGAGTTAATGACACTAGCTCCTAATAAGCGGAAGTATTATCAACAAGGGGAGAGAGCTATGAGGCTTATTTTATCTGCATCTTAGCCCTTTTTGTCCCCCCTTAAGACATTCTACCCACATCTGGACGATCGCCAAGAAGCACGATTAGTCAATGGTGTCCAACAGCCCATCTATGTCTACGCTTGTCACGATCCGGTTGTGGCCGCCGGACTGACCAAAGCTATAGAAGAGTTCTTTGCTCATCCCAGTCCTGGTGCAGCGCTAAGGCAGGCGGGGGCTTTCGCTAGCAAGAAGGAAAAAGTATCAGTTTAGTAGCCATTAGTCTTCAATTATTCAGTCGCCCGAATTTTGAGCGCTATTAGCTATTAAGCTGATACCGACCAAAGAACATAAACGTATTAAGAATTGTAACATTCGCTAACGACACAAACAATAATTCATCTCAATGGACAGGTTAATGGCGAGATTTCATGATCCAAGAGCAGTAGCACTAGCCCAACAGATCGACCAAGTTAATGCAATCGGTTGGGAAGGAGCCTGTGACGTGGCACTACAACAGCATATAGCAAAGGGGGAATTATCCCCAGTAGAAACAGTATTGCGTTGCGATATGTTCCGAAAAAGAGCGCAAGATACAGCCGATAAACGACAAGCAATTTGGGCACAACAAATAAGCCAAGGCATTAGCGGAATCGAGTGGTACACCGTTGAGTACGGCGGCGTGACTGTGGAGCTTCCCCGGCTGTGTGAGGAGTTGATGCTCGTTCCTGGTGATAAGGAAATATTGATGCAGTCCAAGCCAATGGCCCTCGACTTCTTTGCACATTGGAACCTCGCCTTCAAGCTGTGGCGTTATGACCGTGAAACTGACGAGCGCTGGCTTTCATCTCAGTGGAGTCAGTTTTACCAAGAGTACTTACAACGGGAATGGTTAGAACTGTGGGCTGAGGATGAGGTTTACCAGATTCTTTTACCAGATGGAACGTTTCAAGATAAGCCCACGTTCGCTATCAACGCTTGCTGTTGTTGGGGTAATCCAGAAGCAATCCACCGTACCGCTAGTTATTCGGAAGCTGGCTCAAGCTGGTTTCAGTGGAATAATTCTACACCTTGGAGATAAAAGCGATCGCTATTAAACAAGTAGCAATCGCCACGTTAAACACTCCTTCATATTCGGCATAACCAACATGAAAGTCATTGTCAGAGTCACCGAAAAAATTATTAGTGAAGCTCATATCAATATTCCCGATGGGCTTTCCGAATCATGCATTAGGCAGCATATTGTAGACCGCTATAACAGTGGCGAGATGCTGACTGATATGAACATTTTTCAAGTGGATTTTGAATCAATCAGCGCTCTTGTTGTCAAACAAGCGGGAGAGAGCTTATGACTGTTGCACAACTGCTGGCACCACAACCGTACTCTCCTAAATCTACAGGAGAAATTGTTGGCAGACATCCTCTGAACTTTTACGAGTCGCCCTCATGGTTTACTACGGAATTACTACGCCATGTTCCGTTATCTGGCGTGATTGGTGAGCCTTGTGTAGGGCATGGGGCGATCGCTTCTTTACTCAGAGTGTGCCCCTACACCAAGCAAATGTGGACGAACGATATTGATCCACATAAAGCGGCTGATTACCAAATGGACGCAACACTATCCGAGTCATGGGTTAAGTTTCCCGATTGCGATTGGATTTGCACTAACCCACCATACTCGGAGTTTGCTGCACCAATTATCAAGAATGCGTACCACAAAGCGCGTGTGGGTGTTGCCGCGTTCCTCCTGACCAGTTTTCTCGAACCTTGTGATGACCGTGCGGATTTCTTACAACAATACCCGCCGTCACTTGTACTGATTTTGCCCCGCTTCTGTTTTCGCAAGGATAAGAGGGGTACTCGTTGGGCTACCGATAACGTTACCATCTCGTGCTTTTTGTGGGACAAACGCGCAACAGGGCAGCAAATTATTATTCGTCCCAAGTCGGCGATTGCTGGGTTTTACAAGAACCCTGAGCAGGCTATTTCACAGGAACGGGTAGAAAAAATTGTTCGGGCGATTGCCAAAGGAGAATTATGCAACAACTAACTTTATTTCCCGAATCTGTTCCTACTTTACCAGTCAACTATTATCCAGAATTTTTGAACAAGGAAGAAGCCGACGAACTCTATCAACATTGCCAAGAACTGCAATGGAAACAAAATCAAATCAGGATGCTGGGTAAAACGATGCCTGTTCCGCGCTTAGAGTGCATTTATGGCGATGAAGGCTGTGATTACCTTTACTCCAAAAGTGTATTACTTATACCAATTTAATATGAAGCTGCATAGAATAAAGCTTCTAGAATAAAGTTGTAAGAAGAGACAGAAATTACCTGCTCAAAAGTAAGTTGGTCGAATATTTCTTGGATGCGCTC
>NZ_JACJSI010000584.1 GCF_014698065.1 Nostoc flagelliforme FACHB-838 | reverse complement strand
GGATATACCAAAAACTACATTGATATCGAATTTACATTTAGTATCAACGTTTATGGCGAGCTAAATTTATCAAGGGATGGTGGCTAACAACAGGCAAACAGAGTTTTGGCTGGTAGGTAGAGCGAGTATGTAGAACTGTACCTCTGCATCACTAAAAAATATTGATAAACAGTTACAGCAATCGTCAGACATTCAGGGAAGCGAAATTTATGGAGTTACAAAAACAGGTAGAGAAAAATTATATTAGGACTGACAACTCCTTAAGAGCAGAATTATCGAAGAAAATTCAATGGTCTTTAACACAGCGAGATGTTAATTTGATTGAATTACTGATGCCTGTATGGTCATGGTTTTACCGTTACTATTTTCAAGTGAAAACTGATGGATGGCATCACATACCAACAGAAGGAAAAGTGTTACTGGTTGGTTCCCATAATGGCGGAATGGCTTCTCCAGATTTAGTAATGATGATGTATGATTGGTTTTCTAGATTTGGAACAGAGCGTTTGGTGTATGATCTAATGCACCCTTCTATTTGGAAAGTGAGTCCAGAGATAGCCCAATTAGCTCAGAAAGTTGGAGCGATTGTTGCACATCCAAAGATGGCCAGTGCAGCTTTTGAGATGGGGGCTAGCGTTCAATACCGTTCGGTTAAGGAATTTCTTGGTTGAGGCAGGCAGAGGGAGCAGGGGGAGAAGAGAAGCAGGGGGAGAAAAGAATGGCTGAACATATACCCTCTTGCCTCCCCTGCTTCCCCTGCTTATCCGAACCGTATTGGGCTAGCGTTCTGGTATATCCGGGAGGACAATATGATATGTTTCGTCCTCACAGCCAACGCTATAAAATTAATTTTGCTGAGAATAAGGGCTTTGTCAAGCTGGCTTTAAAAGAAGAAGTTCCAATTATTCCAGTGATTTCTGTAGGCGCTCATGGTACGTTAATTGTTTTATGTGATTGCTATGATTTAGTCAAACAACTACATCAGTTGGGATTGCCGTGGCTTTATCAAATAGACCCAGGAATTTTCCCAATTTATTTAGGTTTACCTTGGGGCTTGTCTATTGGGCCTCTACCTAATATTCCTCTACCTGTGCAGATTCATACTCGTGTATGTCGTCCAATTACTTTTGAAAGATATGGTCAAGATGCAGCTAAGGATCGTAATTATGTGAATGATTGTTATGAATTAGTTTATAACCAAATGCAAGAAGAGCTAAATCAATTAGTTAGAGATACTCAAAAATCTCCATAAAATCAAAATATTTTCAAAAAACTCGGAGAAAAATATGTAAACAATTTGGAAAAACCTTATTTATGGAAACTGTATAAAAACAAGCTTTAACAACAGTTACATCAGTGATATAGCAATCCTATCGCTGCTAATTCCCCGATTTAGCTGCAAATCCAGGTTAAGACTGCGGATTTTGCCGAAGCCCTAACAAATTTCCGTCAATATCCTTGAAGGTGGATAATTGCACTCCATGACCGACATCTGTAATTGGCCCAACTGAGACTCCTTTTTCAGTCAAGCTTTGACGAGCAGTAGCTATATCATTGACAACAAAGGTATTAACGGTATTACCTGGTTCAACTGAGTTACTCAAGTTCAATCCGATTGCAAAGCGTGGAATATCAGGAAAACTAAACTGTCTCCAGCTAGGTGTGTCATATTTTTCTTGAGGAACTAACCCAAGCTTGGACTTGTACCACTCGGCACTAGCTTCAAGATTAGTAACGTCTAGTTTAGTGACGAAACTATATTCACCAAAAGTATTTTTCAATGTCATATTCTACTGTGCTAATCCAGAAGTTTCGTAATATAGCTATTATAAGCTTTTTAGCGTATAACTTCATACAGCTTCTTAAATGTCGGAGTTTGCCAGTTGTAGCTCTGCTGTTCATATAAAAGCAGGTGAAACGTGGGTTAGAATTGAAGTAATGGCAACTTGATTGATTTGAAGCTAGATTAAAGAATCAAGGGTAAAAATTGCTCACAGGGCAAAGTTTAATAATTGGGTCGTTGATAAGTTGTTTATACAGCATTTATAATCAGCAATCAAAGTACTGTATGCAAACGGTATAACCCAGAACTAGTAATGCACGAGATTAATATTTACAGGTATCAAAAGTATGGCTAAGGTGACAATTTCTATTGGGTTAACTGATGCAGAAGTCAAAGCTTTATCGGCAATGCAGATTTTCGAGAATGAGTCATTAAATCACACAGCGACAAGATTGCTTCAGGGAATCCTGGGTCTATCATTAGCTGGACTGGCGTTATCTAATGGTGATGAGATTAAGGAAATAGTTAAGCAGGAAGTAAATGCTTTAGCTGCGTCAACACCTGATGGGGAAGAGATAAAACAGGTGATTAAGCAAGAGATAGCAGATGCGATCGCTCAGATTAAGAGTTTAATAGATGAGCGTAATGGTGGAGTTGCCTTATCTACACAAGAGGCTATTTCTGTTGAGCAGCAAGTCATACCAGATTATTCAGCAATACGCGAGAATATCCTTTCCCAATTGAAAACAGGTAAGCAGTCAGCAGCCAAGGCAATCGACGCTTTTATTGAGTCACTGGGTGCTGTCAAAGAGCAACAACAGCCAGCAACAGTGGAATTAGATGTAGCGAGTTAGGATTTTTGTGCTGGCGACTATTAACCAGTCAACTTAATCACGCCTTGGCTGATTAAATGTTCAAGCTGAGAATGATGCTGTGTTTGCTCCCGTAGGAACTTGAGTTGCTGGTAAGTGAGAATGTGTAGGGAAAACGCATCTTATTTACTAATCAAAACTAAGAGAGATTTCAAAATGACATAGATAATTGTAAAAATTGATTAAATGATAAATAAAATAAATGAATTATTCTCAAAAA
>NZ_JACJSI010000583.1 GCF_014698065.1 Nostoc flagelliforme FACHB-838 | reverse complement strand
CACGGCTATTTCATATCGGGTAAATTTGACCAATTCCGGCGCAATATTCCCTACAGCGCCATTGTGGATGCCCTGCAAAAGTTGGTGCAGCAACTTCTGGGGGAACCGGATGAGCAAGTGCAACAGTGGCGATCGCGTCTGCTCTCAGCTTTAGGAAGCAACGGACAAATCATCATTGATGTCATCCCCGAGGTTGAGTTAATCATTGGCAAGCAGTCGCCTATACCCGAAGTCGGAGCAACTGAGGCACAGAATCGCTTCAACCTGACGTTTCAAAGATTTGTGCAGGCGTTTTGTGCAAAAGAGCATCCCCTAGTCATTTTCTTAGACGATCTACAGTGGATCGATTCTGCGACGTTGAAGTTAATCGAACTCATCTTACTTGATGAGCAAATCCAGTATCTGTTTTTGATCGGAGCCTACCGAGATAACGAACTGACTCCAACGCATCCGTTGGTCTTAACACTAGAGAGCATGCGAAACCAGGGAGCAGTACTTCAGGAAATCATCCTGGCTCCCTTAACGCTCTTGCCGTTGACTCAACTGGTGGCTGAGACATTACATCGCAATCCTGATACCGTTCGTTCCTTAGCCCAAGTCGTGTTGCGTAAAACTGAGGGCAACCCTTTCTTTGTTGGTGAATTTTTGAAGCTGCTGCATAGCGAAAACCTGTTAACCTTTGATGCCCAACAGTTGAGTTGGCAGTGGAACTTAACTGAGATTGAAGCTCAAGATATCACCGATAATGTGGTGGAGTTACTGCTGCGTCAGTTGCAGAAATTACCGTCAGCAACACAGCAAGTACTTTCCATCGCTGCTTGTGTTGGCTCTGAGTTTGATTTAGAAACATTGGCCATCATTTGCGAAAAATCACCGAAAGCAATTTTCCAGGATCTACTAGCAGCAATACAAGCGGGATTAATTCAACCTCTGTCTGAATTGGACGAAGACTTGTTGGTTCAAGAGTATAAGTTTCTACACGATCGCGTTCAGCAAGCGGCTTATGCTCTGATTGACGAATCGCAGAAACAGGTTGTTCATCTCCAAATCGGTGGCAATTTGCTCGAAAAAACTTCACCAGAGCAACGATCCGAGCGGTTGTTTGAAATCATCGATCATCTCAATCAAGGACTTGAGCTAGTCACTGCTCGATCAGAACGAGCTGAAATTTCCAGATTGAATTTAGTGGTAGGTCAGAAAGCGAAGGCAGCAACGGCTTATGAAGCAGCTTTTAAGTATTTCACTACAGGGATTCAACTCCTCAATCCAGAGAGTTGGCTCACTGAGTATGATCTCACCTTAGCGCTGTACTCAGAAGCAGCAGAAGCGGCGTATCTCCAGGGTTGCTTTGATGAGATGGAACAGTTGGTAGAAGTGGTACTCGCTCGTGCCAAAACAGTGGTTGACAAAGTACAGGCTTACGATAGCAGAATTCAAGGATATTTGTCACAGGGCAACCTGAAAGAAGTACTAAAAACTGGATTGGAAGCGTTAAAGGTCTTGGGAATAGATTTAATAGAAAATCCAAGTCAGTTAGATGTTCAAAGAGAATTGGAGTCAACGGCTGCACTATTAGCTGGACGAGACATCGAAGACTTAATTAATCTAGCAAAGATGACCGCACCAGAACCGCTGGCAGCAATGTATATCCTGGTGAATATCGTGGTTGCTGCAAATATGGTGTCACCAGCACTGATGATACTGATTGTGTGCAAAATGGTAAATTTATCAATCAACTACGGCAATGCTACCTGGTCACCACTGAGTTATGCTGCCTACGGAGTTGTTCTAGGTGACGTTGTTCAAGACATTGAACTCGGTTATAAATTTGGTCAGTTGGCTCTCAGCTTGACAGAACGATTGAATAGCAAAAAAAGGAATGCTAAAGCATTAGCGATATTTAGTGCCAACATCATGCATCGGAAGGTACATTTTAGGAAAATAATACCAATTCAGGTTGATGTTTATCAAAACGGAGTGGAAACCGGAGACTTTGAATTCGCTGGCTATGCTGCATCTAATGTATGTTGTTACTCGTTTCTTGCCGGTGAGGAACTCACGGAACTGGAACAAAAAACGGCAACCTACAGCAAAGCAATCAGACAAATCAGACGGGAAAACCCCTCTAATTGGATTGCAGTGTTGTGGCAGACAATCCTTAATCTGTTAGGTAGATCTGAGAATCCCACCCGTTTGATTGGTAGTGTATATGATGAAGAGCAAGCGCTATCGCGCGCTATTGCAGTTAAAGACGGAACTGAAATTCCCTACCTCTATTTAAACAAAATTATACTGTGTTATCTATTTGGGGAATATCATCAAGCTGCACAAACTGCTGTGTTAGCAAGGCAGCCTTTAGAAGAAGTAACAGAACCTATATTCCATTTCTACGATTCTCTGGTGCTTTTGAGCCTATTGGTTGAGGCTTCAAGCTCTGAAGAAGAAGCTTGGCTAAGTTGTGTTAGCACCAACCAAGAAAAGGTGCAAAAATGGGCAGATTACGCTCCAATGAATTATCTACATAAATTTCATCTAGTCGAAGCAGAGAAAGCGCGAGTTTTAGGGCAGTTTCTTGAGGCTGAAGAGTTTTATGAACAAGCGATCGCAGGTGCTGCTGAAAATGAGTATATCCAGGAAGAAGCACTCGCTTATGAATTAGCGGCAAAACATTATCTGGCGCGAGGTCGGTCAAAAATTGCTCAAACCTACATGAAAGAGGCGCACTATTGCTACGATCGCTGGGGCGCAACCGCTAAAGTTAAAGACTTAGAAACTCGCTATCCACAGTTCTTTTCTCAGTCGTCTAGAGCCGCTTCCACATCAATTCCGATTACTGCTGAAACTATCACTCATCCCTTCCATACTGCTTTCGATTTAGCAGCAGTGAT
>NZ_JACJSI010000582.1 GCF_014698065.1 Nostoc flagelliforme FACHB-838 | reverse complement strand
AAACTTGCGCTGCTTCCGTTTTGTTCATCCCGTCTAACTCTACTCTATTGCCTGAATTACCTTCTGGCATAAGTCGTAACTGTAAGGTTTTGGCATGAGCTTTCCTTGAGCTGAACGCTTCATCTGTATCTAGTTTTACTTTACTCACTAATTATACTGCTTGTCCTAACCGCCTTGGCGCTTGCTATATTTGTAAACCAATTGTGGACATTCCGACATTTTGTAAACCAATGGTTGACATTTTTGGAGACTGTAAACCATCTGTGGTTATTTCCCAATGGTTGACAAATTCTCCATAACTGTCGCCGCAGCAATTTTATAGGTTGCTGCCATTCGTGTATAACCAAACCGTGAACGGCAATACTCCTCAAAGGTTTTGTGCGTGGAACGATATAATCTGCGATCGCGGAGTTCCAAGCCTTCCCCGCTTCAAAAAACGCCCTTTCCACACGCCGCTCTAGGTAAAGGCGATCGCTAATTTCCTGCTCGGTCAGTTCTGGAATTTCAACAGCAGTTACTTCAATGGTTACTGATGCTGGGTTTTCTTGAAGAGAGATATCTTCACTTACAGGGTTCGGGGGTGCTTCTGAATTACTGGATGCGGTAGAGGTGGCTTTTTTGCGCTTAGGAGATGATTTGTTCATGTGTCCACTTCCAAACTGATATCTAAGCAGCTTGTTATTGATCCTCAATCCATACCAGCAAGGGAGGAAATATTTGCTACAAAGGCAAAATTATTGTGCTTTGCGTTTGTTACTACATCCTGGCGTTGGCTAGTACAATCTGTTTCATGCTGCACCCCTATTGCCGCCAATAATAATCATGCGCGTTTGACGTTTTGTTGATTTTGACGACTCACTTTTTCTCTCTACTTCCTCTGAAGCAGTTTTTAACACCTGATCATTTGATGAGCTACGAGTTTTGTCATCAATATTATCTGGACGCCATTCCAAAATATCTCCGGGCTGGCATTCAAGTACCTCGCAAAATCTCCCCAAGGCATCAAATGTAATTGAGGCAGCTCTACCTTGCTCAATTTTTTGAATATTTTGCAAGCTATAACCAGTTTTCCTAGCTAGTTCATTTTGAGACAAGCCTTTAGCTTCTCTCGTCTTTTTTAATTTTACAAGCACAGGCATTTCCTAATTCTTACTCCTTAAAGTAGCACTACTTTTAGTTGGTTATTTTTGGCGTGTATATCTATAAGTAATATAAATTAACTACCAAGAGTAGCATTACTAATCGTAATACAAAAGTCTGTTTTAGAGTATTGTTAACTACTCACAGGAGCGCTACTATAAGTAGTACATGAAAACAAAACAAAACACGACCGTTCACAGCCTGAGAAACTTGCACGATCGCCTTTTGTTCTACTTAATTATGGAGATTTAAATGATGACACATCTGCAATACACACAGCAAGCCCTCTCGCGCTACACTCTCCCCCGCCTCAAAAGGATTGCCACTGAATTAGGCGTAACACCCACTCTTGACAAAAGAGCGGCCCAAACCTGGGTAAACGCAATCATCACCCACCAATCCACCAAGCTTCAGAAAGTTGACAACCAAGCCCTCGCCCAAGCCGAACTCGACAGCTACATCGCTGACCAAGCCAAAGCTATAGCTCCCGAACCCCTCACAATAGTCGAAATCTCGTTTTCTGATTACGAATATTACGCTGGTAATCAACTGATAGCCAGCATCAGCCATGACGACGACCACTTAACGCAACGCTGGGTAGTCATGGTAAACGAGAAAGAAGTATTTCGTGCCAACACTCTAATGCGTTGCGATCGCTTCATCTGCACTCACTAGATGGCACATTACCTGTGCAGGAGAAAGAAGCAACACCCCCCACGACCGAAAACCAAATCATGGCGCATATCTTCAACGAGTGCCAGAATTATGGGTTTGAAATTCTTGATGATGGGATTTACAACAACAACGGCGTGAAACTGGGGCAAGTCGGATGCACTGACGGTAACTGGTGGGTGATTCAGGGTTATTCAGGTCAGCAGCAGTATTCTAACTCCGTGTTTGATGCTGTGTGCTCATTGTCAATGCTGGATACAGTACCCCATGCAGAAGCGGCTGACTGCGAAGAATTGCTAGACCGACCATTTGAGATGCTGACAACCCTTGATTGGGAACTGTTACGGGAGTATGCGCCAGTTGCAGAAAGTCGGGAGTTAGTAACGGCGTAATTCTCGCACAGACGAGAGCGATCGCTCATCAACTACTCCCTTATTCACCAATCCCCAATTAAATCAATGCAAGCAACAATATCAATCCCCCGACACTGGGGCTACCCTCGCTTTGCCTTGGAACAGCGTACAGAACAAGGCATCATCTTAGAACTTCATTACTATCCCTCTGGTACAGAGTTGGCTGAACAATTTGATGAAGGATGGCGTTATGTATTGATGCCTAACAAGAATTCTGATGAGATAGCGTACTTGCAAGAGAATCAAATTCAGCCGCTATCTCCACAGGAATTCTTCACGCAAATTACCGCAGAAATTGAATTCTATCAACGTCAAATATCCATCCTGCAACAACAGTTAGCCGTAGTAACTGGAGGTTTCACAAATGCCTAAGACAGTTGACAACAGCTTTGACCGTAGAGCTAATCATTTGCTGCGTTTGATTCAGCTTTGTGGCGGTTGTGTTCCATTGCACCGTTTGCAATTCCAATTCTCCGATTCAGTAATTCAAACACTGCTGGATAGAGAACTGGTGCAAGTACAGAACACTGGACGCGGTTTTTTGTTGGAGATTGCTGAGGATTTTTAGGTTATTAATTCCAGAGGATAAAATTATGAAACTTTACGCAAAGAGCATTGCACAGACTTTACCTGATTGGGCAACTGTCGTCACACATAGTGCAGATTTAT
>NZ_JACJSI010000581.1 GCF_014698065.1 Nostoc flagelliforme FACHB-838 | reverse complement strand
TTTATGGGTTATTTATCCGTTGCCAGCCCCGTTAGTCGATACATTCTTTGGTTTATTGGCATAATCTCCATCTGCTGCATAGTTCTGGGGTTATTCAACTTTGGCGGTTTAGTCATTAAAGGATTCGGCTTCAACCGCAAGACTTTCACCATTGGCTTAATGCCTGGAGTAATATTTCTGTTTGTCTTCTTGACTTTAGTTGCAGCTGGTGTGGCTTTGGGGGTGAGGTAAGTTTATGCCATTTGAATTACAACGTCTAACTGCCAGTGGGGTGATTCATGCAGAGCGAACTATTTTATGTTCTTTAGGAGCGAGTGCAGTATTATGCCTGTCTGCTCCTTTTTTCTTAAACACTGACCGAATCACAACCGGGATGCTGCTTGGTGCTGGAACGGTGAGCGCTGGCTTATTTGGAGTATCTGCCCAAATCAGCGAAGGCAAACAGAAAGTATACCGCTCTTTACAAAAAGCTAACTTGAAATCACTTAAAGCTAATTTACAAGGTGAGGCTGTTTATGATTATGTTACCACTGCGATCGCTGCCAAACGCCGAGTTGCTGACTATGTGAATCGGCTACCAATGCAAGAGCGCCCCCGGTGGATTGCTGAATATCAATTGCAAGGTTTGGTAACTCTAAGAGAACCACCAGCACAACAATCACCCTCACCGACTGGTATTCCCAACCCCGATATTGCTGATATTGATGAAGAATTTGTGCAGTCCGTGACTAATCCGGGTGCAATGAAAATTCTCCAAGCCCTAGCAGCAAATTATCCTGGTTACATCAGAATTGATGGTGCTTGGATTGATGAACTGTGTAATGCTGCATCTAATCAAGATATGACTCTTCGCAGTAATCACCATTTCTACATTTCTGGTGGTACACAATCTGGCAAATCAACTTTAGCAGGAGTGATTATCAACAAAATTGCTGCAAAATCTCAAACACCAGCAATTGTCATCGGCAGCGATCCAAAGGATGATGTCACCAGATGGTTGTGCAAGTTCAGCCGTAAGTTTGACGGCATGAAAGAACTAAAAAATTGGATTACCTTTGCAACTGGCATGATTGATCAACAAAAAGCCAGAGTTGCAAAAGTTGGTGGTGAATGTCAGGGTGTCCCAGAATTATTATTTGCCCAGGATGAAGTTGATAGTGTTTATGGTGGTGGTAAAGGACTTCCGGGAATGGTTGATGCTGATACCGCCAAAGATTTGCAAGGTTTTTGGAACTATATCATCAAATTCACTGCTGGGTTAAAAGGTCATGGTTTATTCATGGGCCAGTCCCCACTCTCTGGAGAAACTGGATTTAGCCGCCCGTCCTTGAAAAATGTTTGCTTTATTGCTGTGGGGCAGACATCGAGTTATATCCTTGACCATCCCCAAGATTTTCTGAATGTCAAAAAAGAAATTCTTGAAATCTTGCGACAGGCTTGCGAACTGTTAGATAAAGCTGGAGTTCGATATGCTCTAGTGATTCCCACTCGGTCTAATCCCTTTGTTGCTCTAATCCCGGAATTTGATATCAAGGGTCTGGAACAAAAACAAGATTCCAAACCGAATAGTGACACTGTTAATAGTTCTAAAAATAATCAGCAATCCTCGCAGCAGCAGATTGACTGGTATCAAGAAATTAGAAAATGGGCAACAGAATTAGGAAGAAGACCGCATTTTCAGGAAATTAAACAAAAGTGGCATGAATTAACGGGGCAAGAGTTAAACGATTTGGGGGTGACATTACTATTAGAAAATCTCGGCTACACAGACGATTAAACTGGAATGCTCGATATGGTAATCCTAAAGAGTATAGAAAACAAGTAGCGATGCCTACGGCGGGCTGCGCCTACGCTCACCGAAAAACTCACAATTATTGTGTCGTTTGTCTGACGAAAAAAAGTGAAGAAATTCACCATGCCTATTATGGGAATGACGTTATTGGGGTATCAACATTTTCTACGTGCTACCGTTGTCATCATGAGATTTGTCATAGTCCAATTAACTGGATTAAGAACCCTAGTAATCCTGTTTGGGGTAATCGCAATACTGACGATTTTATTACGAGATTGAGGCTGGGATATCAGCTACTTTATGGAGGAATCAAACATTTTTAATGAATTGAACAGTGTCGTTAATTTTCCTAAAAATTAAGTTTTAAGCTAATCGGAGAAGAATTCTTATGTATAACAGTGAATACGATGATTTAAGTTTTGAAGAGCAATTACATCTGACTGAATCCCTTATCAGACGGCGACACAATCAGCAGATTTCCTTGCGCCGAAATGCTCAATTGTTACAGCAGGAGTTAAGTTTTGAGGCTGAATTGTTAGAAGACAATCCAGAGTTAGCCCAGACGATCCATTCTCTCAATATGCAGGAAATTCAAGCCCAACAGCAAGGATTATTTGGTGCTATGCAAGGGGATTCAACTCCTAAAGGACAAAGTGTTTGGAATAAGTTTTTTCCGGGATTAGGTGGAAAATAAATAATTAGTGAGCTAAATCTATTGCAAGCGCAAGAAATAACAAAGGTTTCAATCCTCACCCTCACTAGGAGGGTGTTGTAACTCGCAAATGAATCAACTCTTGCCAAACTAATTTGGTTTCAATCCTCACCCTCACTAAGAGGGTGTTGTAACAATCAGGTAAAAGTGGCTCATCTGAGTCAATGTCGTTTCAATCCTCACCCTCACTAAGAGGATGTCTGAGAAGTAAGAAAGCCCACATAACGGTATCCTGTCATTAGAAAAAATACTTAAGTATGACAGCGTTATGAGAGCTATGAATCCATCGTACCCAAGTAATCTGACTTTAGAACAGTGGGAAATACTATCAGGACTAATTCCTAAGTCAAAAAGCGGTGGTCGAAAACGTAGTGTCGATATGCAGGCGATCGT
>NZ_JACJSI010000580.1 GCF_014698065.1 Nostoc flagelliforme FACHB-838 | reverse complement strand
GTGATTGTCTTCGGTTCCTGAATTTAATCCACTGATGTATAAAATATCCTTTCCTAAATTTTACTCATCTCAATGATTTTTTCGCACTTGTGAGAAATCCGGGTTTAGTTTATTCCTCCGTAGGTATTACTGATTCGTCTACTAAAAATGTTTCCCAATCCACCGTTTCGATATCGAACACGTCTTTCAAGCCGTTGTTTTTGAGTATGTCTGCAACTAATTCACTAACCGTAGAGTGATTGATAGCTGCTTCTTGTTTTAAGTCCTGACAAACTTCTCGCCAATTCCCATCGCTGGAAACCCGATCAATCAAAATTGCTTCTGCCATACGAGTTTTGCTTACTCCTCTGGTGTGTCCCCATAGAATCAGGCGTATCTCCTTAACTAAGGGAAGGTTAACGGAAAATCTTCGGTCGCGTTTATCTGCCATATTTATGATGCCAATTAGATTCCATGATTATACTTTTTAGCGTCCTATTTCCTAATTTTAATGCCTATTTCAATAGATGGATGCTAAAATGACACCATTACTTGTACAAATGGAAGCATATTATGGACAAAATCCAACAACTCCTTCAACCCTACAATATAGAAGTCACTCAGTCAGAAGTCGCCAACCTCTGCGCCCAAGTTGACGCTGACATCGACCAATTGACCGATCAACAAGCCCAAGTGATCGCTACTCAGATTCTTGAGCTTAGGCTCGCGTCCGGGAAACTAGCTACCAATGGCAAGCCCAAAAATGGCAATGGCAAATTAGGTAAAAACTCACCCCGCCGTAAATCTGTTTCTCCATTGCAAGGAGCGATCGCTCATGCATCCCAGGTTTCTAATCAAGAAATTCAATCCTTGGAGGATGTTCTCAACGTCGGGATTGATGCTTACACAACCGACAAAGCCGACCAGTTGTTATCGACGATTCGCAATGCCCCCAAGGACGTGGTGAGTAAGTTTGTCTCTAAGGCGATGGAGGAGGAAGCTGACGTGGAATCCTTTCGTGCAATCGGTAACAAACTCGTTGCGGGTATTTTCGGTATTAGCCCAACAAATGCAGCCGAATAAATTGATTGGATTAGCAGCAGTACTGAATCTGCTGCTATTAACCCTCGTTTTGGGCATGGCAATATATGGAGCAACAAGACCAAACCCATCGCAAAGCATTAAATATTCACCTGAAGAAGGACGGGGAGTTGAATCTGTCAGGGCTGACACTAGAAAACCTATCTTCAGAAGAATTCCTAATAGTCCAGCAACTTATTGATGAATCAATTGCGCGATCCCATTCCAATAGACAGATTGAGGAGTTAATGCAACGGGGAATGATGGCTCAAACTGCGATCGCTGCAATAACAGTATTGATGTTTTCGTTCATGGGCATATATGGCATAACCCGATATATCGGCTCACAAGTTCAACAAGTTCAGCAGACTTATACCAAGTTTAAGTAGTAAGTGGGAGAAAGGAATGTTAGGGAAATGGCTTCCTGGTTTGTTTGGCGGTAAAGGTGATGGAGTAGTATCAACGGATTGAAGAGTTGGGGATGCTACCCAAATTGAGGGTAATTTACCTTCATCAATCCGCTCACGCTACACATTGCCAGCTTACACTACAGCACAGCAGGTTCTGGATGAGGCAGAAGTGGCTGGCAATTTGAAAGCGCAGAAGTGGTTACATACAAAGTTCTCCCGCCACAAGCTCAAACAGTTGCAATCTTTGGCAGAGATATATAAGAACCAATTGGCATATTCTCAAGAAGCCATGAAGGTTGAGGAAGATTTACAGCGAACTAGGGGATTACATGGAGAGGCGGTGATCCGTCATGCCTTTGGTTCCCAGGAACAACAACGCCAGTTGGGGGGATATGAGAAAGCATTTGATGAAGTGGGTGACTCATTCAGATTTTAGGTTATGCAAATTAAACTTTCCTTCGTTGGATATGCTGTCTCTGGAGTCGGGCTGTCAATGTTAATGGGATTTCTCTCAGTTGCTAGCCCAGTCAGTCAATTCTTGGTGTGGATCATTGGCATGATTTGCATTTGCGGTTTGGCAGTTGGTTTCTTTAACTTTGCTGGCTTAGTCGTTAAAGGATTCGGTTTCAACCGCAAGACTTTCACCATTGGGTTAATGCCTGGGGTGATATTCCTGTTTGTCTTCTTGACATTAGTTGCAGCTGGTGTTGCCTTGGGGGTGCGATAGCAATGACATTTGAACTAGAACGACTAACTGTTAGTAGTGCTATTCATGCAGAACGGACTATTTTATGTTCTTTAGGAGCGAGTGCAGTTATGTGTCTGTCTGCTCCTTTTTTCTTAAATACTGACCGAATAACAACCGGAATCTTACTCGGCGCTGGGACGATCAGTGCTGGGTTGTTTGGGGTATCCGCTCAAATCAGCGAAAGTAAGGAAAAAGTTTACCAGTCTTTGCTAGAAGCTGACCTGAAATCACTCAAACAGCATTTACAAGGTGAAGCTGTTTATGATTATGTCACTACTGCGATCGCAGCCAAACGCCGAGTTGCCGATTATGTGAATCGGCTACCAATGCAAGAGCGCCCCCGGTGGATAGCTGAATATCAGTTGCAAGGGTTGGTTACACTCCCAGAACCACCAGCACAACAATCACCTTCACCAACTGGTATTCCCAATCCCGATATTGCTGATATTGATGAAGAATTTGTGCAGTCCGTGACTAATCCGGGTGCGATGAAAGTTCTGCAAGCCCTAGCAGCAAATTATCCTGGTTACATCAGAATTGATGGTGCTTGGATTGATGAACTGTGTGATGCTGCATCTAATCAAAATATGACTCTTCGCAGTAATCACCATTTTTACCTTTCTGGTGGGACACAATCTGGCAAATCAACTTTAGCAGGGGTGATTATCAACAAAATTGCTGCAAAATCTCAAAGCCA
>NZ_JACJSI010000058.1 GCF_014698065.1 Nostoc flagelliforme FACHB-838 | reverse complement strand
GCAAAGACTATGAACGGCTTCCTGAGATGAGCGAAGCTGCCATCTATGCTGTGATGACACGTATTATGTTACGTCGTCTTGCTGCCTAAAGATTTTCTTTATAAATGGTTTCTAAAAATTCTGTTATAAATAATAATTTTGAGCAGAAAAAGAATACTTGTAGCTCTGGCGCGATCGCTACGACATTTCAAGGCTAGCGATCGCCCGGATTTTGTGAAGAACTCTTGGAGAGAGCCAAAATCGGAGTAGGTGATGCAACAGCCACCGCATAATATCATGTTCAACTTAATACTTATGTCATTGCGAGCGTAGCGCGGCAATCCCAAACCTTTGCGATTGCTTCATTCTACTTCGTTGCATTCGCAATGACATATTATAAGTGATTTGCCGAACATGATATAACCTAGCGAATCATTGCTTTTGTGGCGATCGCATCTGTGGATGGGGAGCGGTTGAGCCTTAAGGAGGTAGCGATTACAGCGTTTGTAAATGTATTTTATTACTTAAGATATTTTCAGTTAAACAAACTTGTATTTAAGATTACACTGCTTAAATACTAAATTTGTCGGTGATTATTTTTTCTGCTACCAAGGAGTAATCATGGTTTTAAGTCAAAGTCAACGTCAACGCGCTGTAGGCGTATTTACTCATCGTCGAGATGCAGAACAGGCACTACATGAATTGAGAGATTCTGGTTTGGCGATGGAGAAAGTATCTGTAGTTGTACACAATGTAGACCGCAATCATGAGATTGCTGATAATGAAGTTAAAGAGCGTACTGATGATAAAGCTGACGAAGGTGCAACAGTAGGAGGACTTTCAGGAGGTGCTGTTGGCGGTTTGACTGGTTTATTGGTAGGTCTTGGAACTTTAGCAATCCCTGGAGTTGGGCCAATAATGCTGGCTGGGGCAGCGGCAACTGCTTTGGTTACAACCCTTGTCGGAGCAAGTATTGGTGCTGCTACTGGGACTTTTGCTGGTGCATTAGTTGGTTGGGGAATGTCATCAGACCAAGCTAGAACATATAACGAGCGAGTAGAGAGTGGACACTATTTAATAATCGTGGATTGTACATCTCTAGAAATTGATAAAGTAGAAGCAATTCTACAGCGTTGGGGTATTGAAGAGTTTGGTATTTACGAACATTTCAGCAGTGAACATGAAACTACAAATTATTTGACCACGACGACTTCTGCTACTACTACCATTCCTAATAAAAGCGGGATGATGACCAAGTATGCTATTAATTATTTTAATCACATAGATAATGCTGAAGCGGCAATTAACGATATGCGTGCCGCAGGTTTTCCAGTAAGCCAGATTTCCTTAATTAGTAAAAGCTTTCCTCAACTGGTTGGCTCAACAGATGTTGTTTTAAGTGACCGCTTTGACGCTATGAGGCTAGGAATAGCAGATGAGTGGGTACGCTTTTATAACGAGCAAATTGAGCAAGGCAATTACATACTTATCGTTAGTGGTACAGACAATGATCTTGAGCCGGTTAGCTTGATTCTGGGTAAGTATGGTGTTCAAGAGTGCCAAATTTATGACCCGATGTTAATTCGTTCTTAAAAGCTGGTGCTTGTGTTGATGCTGCACTGCGATCGCCGATATAAATTTCTACAATCTCACGGGTGTATGCGTCAATTGCAAGTTACACCCACTGCTTGTTGCTTTTGTAACGGCAAATCCATCTTCTGATTCATATCGTCTCCCATCTCCTCATGCTAGTGTCGAACAAACAGGAGAGTGCGATGGCTGCGTTTCAAGCTACGCGACGACACTTTATTCAAGGATTCGGGGGGGCAAGTGTCCTGACTCTCTTTGGTTGCAATCGACGGGAACAAGCAATGGTGAGGCTATATACCTTTGGCGACTCAATTTTAAATTGCGGACGATATAACGAGTTTGGCGTTCATCCAGGGCAACTCCTCGTCCAGAATGACGATCGGCTGTTTCCTGAATTTCAAGGTCAGGATCTTATTTCGCGTGGACCTGCTCAACTAGAACATCGTGCCCGTGATGGTGCAACGGTTGATAACTTACCTTCTCAAGCTCACCAATTGCGAGTGGAGGGAAGGACGATGCCTGCGGCGGCACTAATCACTATTGGTGGTAACGATCTACTGCGGGGATTAATTAAAGATACTGGTGCAGGGATTACAATCTTTGCCAATGCTCTTGACACATTTGTGCAGCAGTTGCCAATTCGCCCAGTTGTGCTAGGTAATGTGTACGATCCTACCTTCGGAGATGACAGGCGCAACTTCGTAGGGGTTGAGCCAGCGATCGCTCGCAAGAACCTCCAGCGTATGAACACTGAAATTCAACAAATCGCTAATCGCTATGGGCAATTAGTTGATCTCCATGCCCATTTCCTAAAGGGTGATCCTTCATGGTTCACAGCGACAATTGAGCCAAGCCTACAAGGTGCATCCGAAGTAAGACGGGCTTTTCTCCCCTATGTTCTCGGTAAATAAAGATATTTTTTTTGCGTCGATATTAATAGTTGAACATTACCAATTTAATCGTTATACATAGATCAAAGACCATGATAATGGCAAACTTATTTGAGCATATATTTTAATGCGATCGCCACAATTTGCAATTTGCAGCCAATTCATGTTTTTCACACACAATTTACGTATTTTAAATAACAAATTAGCTTAATATCCTGTTATTTCTTTAGATAGAGGATAAAACTAATTAGCAAAGTTAAATTTTAATTAGGCACTATCTCATGCTTAAACTTTCAAAGCTCTTGAAAATATTTTTTTGAGAGCTTTATTAAAATTAAAAGCAAGTAGATTAGAGATATTGGAGTTATTGTTTAAGTATCTTGCCAATACTTGAAAAAGGGATGAAAAGCGATACTTCAGATAAGAATGTCTCTTCGCTGCTTATGATGGCATTGTCATTCCCTGCAAAGTGATAGGTGTTAACATATCACAAAATCTTCAATGTCTCGGAAAATGCAACAACAAAAAGTTGCAGTATTAAAATGTTTCAGGAGTATTGTATGCAAAAATCAAACAACCAAAAAGAAAATTTTCTTAAGTATCTTTCCCTAGCACCCGTTCTTGCTGTTCTTTCAGTATCAATTGCCTTTTCTACCTGGGCGGTTTTTAATTACTTTATCCCAGACCTTCTCTTCCATCCTATGCCATAAGCTATAAGTCAGCCTGCCATAGGTTCAAACCTATGGCATTTTTAGAGTTACCAAATAGCATATCGTCATATAATATTTTTGCAAGCGTATTTGCCTAATTAGACATCTCCAGAAATTAAATATACATTATCCATAACCCTTGTAGAGACGTAGCAATGCTACGTCTCTACATTAATTTTTGGACTTTTTGCTATATTTATGTATTTATACTAGATAATTAGTATCAAATTATCTATTTTACTGAAATAGTGTTCAGCGTAAAAGAACTCTACCTTTAGATAGTTGCTTAATCGATTAAAAAGAAATTAGTTTACGTCTATAGCGGTAGTCTATTAACTGTCTAATTAAACAGTTTTTTCCTGAAATGGGCTACTGTATATTCAGGGTTTAGTCAGCAAAATGTTACGTTGATTTACAATTACATTGTTTATTTTTAAGTTAGCTTGATTTTAAGTTTCTTGACTTTTTGGTTCATTATTCAAGCATTCTGATACAAAATAATGTTTTTATTTCCTAATAATTACCACTAGCGATCGCTACATTTATAATGTTGTACCGAAAGCCAATAAACAAGTTGCAAAAATTCATCCAAAAACAGAGTTATTTACATATAGGGGTTTTTCTGGTAAATCTGTTGAGCATCATATTTTTCAGTTGGGTAGCACTCTCGCAGCAACCAGTTACCCTAAATCTGTTGATGACTGCCCCTGATGCCGAACCTTGGAGGCAGGGTTTAATTAGAGACTTCGAGGCTGAGAACCCAGGTATTCGCATTAACCTAGTTGAAGGGCCGAATGCCACAAATTTGCTCGAAGACCTCTACACCTCATCTTTTATCTTGGGTGAATCCCCTTATGACTTGATTAATATGGATGTGATCTGGACATCCAAGTTTGCTGCTGCTGGATGGTTGCTACCTTTAGGCGATCGCATTTCTAAAGAGGAGTTGGCAGCATTTTCATCCCAGGATATAGAAGGGGGACGTTACCAAGACAAACTGTACCGCATTCCAGTGCGTTCCGATGTGGGAATGCTCTACTACCGGGAAGATTTAATCAAACAAGCAGGATTGAAACCGCCAGAAACCTTTGATGATTTAATCCGAATTTCCCAAGTCTTGCAAAAGAAAAAGCAGGTGAATTGGGGCTATGTTTGGCAAGGTCGCCAATATGAAGGACTTGTGGCGATGTTTGCAGAAGTTCTCGATGGCTTTGGTGGCTTCTGGGTTAATCCCGACACCCTTGAAGTTGGACTAGATCGACCAGAAACATTACGAGCCATTGAGTTTCTGCGTAGTACGGTTAGGGAAGGCGTTTCTCCTCCTGGAGTCACAACTTACCAAGAAGAAGATACCCGGCGCTTGTTTCAAAGTGGTCAAGTCGCGTTTTTACGCAGTTGGCCTTATGCGTGGCCTTTAGCCCAGGCAGAAAATTCGCCAATCCGGGGCAAAATAGCGATTAAACCTATGGTTCACGCTCCTGGGCAGACGGGAGCGGCTTGTTTAGGGGGCTGGGGTTTAGGGATTGCTAAATCTTCTCAACATCCCAAAGAAGCTTGGAAAGCAATTCAATATTTTACCAGTCGAGAAGCACAGCGCCGATTCATTTTGATAGCAGGCTATGTGCCAAGTCGCCGGGATTTATTTACAGATCCAGAGATTGTTGCTAAATACCCCCACTATCCGCAATTATTGGAGGTCGTGAACAATGCAGTTTTACGTCCGCCGATCGCCCAATATGCTCAGACATCAGATATTTTGCAGCGTTATCTCAGCGCAGCGCTATCGGGTAGGATGAATCCTGAACGAGCAATGCAAGCTGCTGCTGCTGAAACGCGGCGACTGCTGGGGGCAGGGGGAGTTAGAAGTTAAAGCATTAGCTTAAAGACTTGTTCATCCACCTCAAAGACTTATTAACGGAGTTCAAAGACTCATTCATCCACCTCAAAGACTCATTAACGGAGTTCAAAGACTCATTCATCCACCTCAAAGACTCATTAACGGAGTTCAAAGACTCATTCATCCACCTCAAAGACTCATTAACGGAGTTCAAAGGCTCATTCATCCACCTCAAAGACTCATTAATGGAGTTCAAAGGCTCATTCATCCACCTCAAAGACTCATTAATGGAGTTCAAAATCCCCAATGCCCAATTCTCAATGCTTTATGACCAATGACAAATGACCAATGACAAATGACCAATGACAAATGACCAATGACAAATTTACATTCACTTAGAAATCGAGAACAACAGACAGCCTGGATATTATTAACACCCGCATTATTGCTACTGTTGTTCGTATTTGCCTACCCAATTTTACGAGCATTTTGGTTAAGCGTATTTACTAGAAATCTGGGAACAGAGCTACAACCCGTATTCTCTGGTTTGGACAATTATGTGCGGATGGCGGGAGATGGTCGTTTTTGGCAGAGTTTGTGGGCGACAACCGTGTTCACAACAGCATCAGTAATCTCAGAACTACTGCTAGGACTGGGGGTTGCCCTAGTTCTCAACCAGGCGTTTTTTGGGCGGGGCATAGTCCGTACAAGCGCGATTATACCTTGGGCTTTGCCTACTTCTCTGATTGGTCTAGCGTGGGCTTGGATTTTTAACGACCAGTTTGGGGTTGTGAACGATATTCTGCGGCGGTTGGGGCTGATTGAGACTGGAATTAACTGGTTAGGAGATCCAACGCTGGCGATGATAGCAGTGGTTTTTGCTGATGTTTGGAAAACTACGCCGTTTATCAGCATCTTGTTGCTAGCTGGTTTGCAGTCGATATCACAAGACCTCTATGAAGCTTACTCGGTCGATGGGGCAACTGCTTGGCAAAGCTTCCGCAATATTACCCTACCGCTGTTGCTGCCGCAAATCTTAATTGCAGTGCTATTTCGGTTTGCTCAAGCTTTTGGGATTTTCGACTTGATTGCTGTGATGACTGGGGGTGGCCCTGGTGGCGCTACGGAAGTGGTGTCATTGTATATTTATTCTACGGTGATGCGCTACTTAGATTTTGGTTATGGAGCAGCCCTGGTAGTAGTGACATTTTTAATATTGATTGCTGCGGTAGCGATCGCTAGTTTCTTGCTTAACAAATACCGTGCTAAAACATCAGGAGCCATTTAACTCATGAGTGTAACTCCACAAGCAGTTCCAACGACTCCAAAACCAAAAGGGGAAACCAAGTTTTCTCTAAAAAAAATCTTGCTGCCCATCATAGTTGTATTAATAGTGCTATTTAGTCTAGCGCCAGCTCTATGGCAATTACTAACCTCGTTTAAAGTGAATGAGGATATTGCCGCCGTTCCTACTGTCTATTTTCCCACACGATTCACTTTCAATCACTACATTGAGTTATTCACCCGTCGCCCATTTTGGCGTTACATCTTCAATAGTGCCTTTGTATCGATTACTTCTACAGCTATAGCTTTAGCGATCGGCGCACCTGCGGCTTATGCCCTCGCACGGTTACGCCCTTGGGGTGAACGAGCTATCCTCGCTAGCGTTCTAATTGTTACCTTATTTCCCGGAATTCTCTTGTTCTTAGGACTGTTAGAAATTATCCAAGCGCTTAAACTCGGCAACAATTATCTGGCGCTGATTATACCCTACACTGCCATCAATTTGCCGCTAACAATTTTAGTACTGAGAAGCTTTTTCCAACAATTGCCAAAAGATTTGGAAGATTCCGCTAGGGTCGATGGCTACAACACTTTTCAACTACTATGGCAAATCGTGTTGCCGATGACCCTTCCCGCCTTAGTGACTACTGGAATCCTCACATTTATTTTTGCTTGGAACGAGTTTATTTTCGCTCTCACGTTTATGACCCGTGAAGAGTTGAAGACAATTCCCGTTGCTGCTGCTCAGTTGGGTGGTGCAACAATATATGAAATTCCCTACGGCCCGATCGCTGCTGCAACTGTTGTGGGCACATTACCCCTAATTTTACTAGTTTTGTTTTTCCAGCGCCGGATTGTCCAAGGTCTTACCGCTGGTGCTGTCAAAGGATAAAAATCAAAATGGCTAAACTCGAACTCACAAACTTAAACAAAACCTATAATCCTAAAGTCGTCCCTGTCAAGGACGTTAGTCTAACTGTAGATAACCATGAGTTTCTCACTTTACTTGGCCCTTCTGGCTGTGGCAAATCCACCGTCCTACGCATGATTGCGGGTTTAGAAGAACCTACTCGTGGTCAAATTAAGATTGGAGAGGTGGATGTCACCTATAAACGAGCAGCCGATCGCAACATTGCAATGGTATTTCAAAGCTATGCACTCTATCCTCACATGACGGTGTACGAAAACCTCGCTTCTGGACTCAAGCTGAAAAAAGTACCACCTACAGAAATTAAACAGCGAGTGGCAGAAGTGGCAGAAGTTTTAGGATTAGCAGAGTTAATGAACCGCAAGCCTGGACAAATGTCTGGAGGTCAACGGCAACGGGTTGCTGTTGGTCGTGCTTTGGTGCGTAATGCTGATGTGTACCTGCTAGATGAACCTTTAAGTAACCTGGATGCACTATTGCGCGAACGAGTCCGAGCCGATATCAAGCAAATTTTTGCAGCCCAAAAAGTGCCAGTTGTCTACGTCACCCACGACCAAACCGAAGCGATGACGCTCTCTACAAAAGTTGCATTGCTCAACGATGGCTATGTCCAGCAACTTGATCCACCTGACCGCATCTATAATCATCCAGCTAATCTATTTGTGGCTGGATTTGTTGGTAGTCCGCAAATGAATTTGCTAACTTTACCTTGTAAGGGACAATATGCGATCGCAGGTAACTTCCAAGTGCTTCTCCCCGATATACCAACAGTACCACCGGAGATTGTTCTGGGAATCCGCCCAGAAAATGTCCGCATTGCTCAACCAGGTGATACCCAAACTATCCAAGGGCGAGTGTTTTTAGTGGAAAACTTGGGTATGCACTATTTAGTCAGTGTCAGGGTTGAGGGTTCACAAACCGGAGCGATTACGGTACGTGCTTTGTTGCCAACAGACCAAAATTGGAGTGGCGAGGATATTACATTAGCATTGCCCCCTGAGGATATTCACTGGTTTGATGTTCAATCTGGACACGCTCTTGTTAAGAGACAAACGAATTCGGATTTTAGCCGCCGATTGGTGTAACCTCTGCACCTTCAAAGGCAGTATTAATTCCGATTTCTCGCCAATGCTGAAATTCTTCGCGTTCAACCGTCCGTTTTTGCTCCCATACACTGTAAGCATCCAAGCCAAGCATCAACCGTAGTGGTGGATTCTCCGATTCGACAGCTTGAATCATTGCAAGTGCAGCCTTGTTTGGGTCGCCTGGCTGTTTGCCGTTGCCGCCGTAAAGATATTCTCTCAATGGCTCAATCACCCCTTTGTAATCATCAATTTCCGTTTCGGGTTGCATATTGGCATCTCCTGCGAAGTTCGTGCGAAACGCGCCCGGCTCGACAATCGTTACATTAATGCCCAGAGGTTTTACTTCATCGCGCAAGCCTTCAGCAAAACCTTCGACCGCAAATTTCGTCGCGCAGTAAAGTGCGAATCCGCCAATTGAAACCAAACCACCAATTGAGGTAATATTCAAAATGTGTCCCGATTTATGTTCACGCATCACGGGCAACACTTCGCGCGTCATTTCTATTACGCCAAAGCAGTTGACTTCAAACTGTTTTCTTATTTGCTCAGATGAAAATCCTTCTAAGGCACCAAGAGAACCAATTCCTGCATTGTTAACGAGAACATCAATACGCCCGAAGCGTTCGACAGCAGCTTTGACAGCAGCACGCCGCTCTTCGGCATTTGTTACGTCCAGCCGAATGGCAATTGCGTTTTCTTGATTTGCTTGTACCAATTCTGCTACTTGTTCAGGTTTCCGCGCTGTCAGCACAACTTTGTCACCGCGCTCTAAAACTGCTGACGCTAGCGAGCGACCGAATCCGGTTGACGTTCCGGTTATCAAATAAACTTTGCTCATAAAACTTCAAAAAGTTGATATATTCTAAATTAGTATAAATACTGATATTGTCGAATTCAATTAACTGAAGGTTAAGCATCCAGTATCTACCTGGAAAAACAAGCTTTCCCTATTCAGTGTTGGTCAATCCCAGATTGTAGATTTGATCATGAGGAAATGAGTGCGGCGCGATCGCTATCAATATTTGTGGCTTTTAATTTACATAAATAGACAAAAATTAAATTTTTGTCAGAGAAAATCGCAGTAAGCTATAAAAATTACGAGTTAAATTTTCCACTGAGGGGAGTTTGCTGATGAAAGCTTTACTACTCTATTATATGTCTGAGTTAGTTTTGAGAGTTTGTAGTAAGAACTTTAGTGCTTACTACGAACTTGCTTAACCATCAATTTGAACTTGACAGACTACTAATAGTCTGTCCCAAAAGTTTTGACAGGTTAGTGGTGTTCAGATCCCCGACTTCTTGAAGAAGTCGGGGATCTAGCAGCCCCGCAAAATTAATGGGACAGACTACTAGTTTATAATTCCTAATTTTTTCTAGTCTTCACAGAAGACGTTTGATATAACAGTTTTTCGTCTCTTAAATCCGTCATTGGTTTTTATTGCAGTGACAAATCAAAAACCAGATTTGCAGATTTTCCACTGTCTATCTTCAGACAGGTAAATAAATAATAAACGTGGTGCAATCTTAGCATCATATCTGCGATCGCCATTCAAAAAAAGATTTTTCAGAAGTAAAAAATATCCAACTTTAGTTAGAGGACTACAGCAATGAAAGCACTCTTACTTTACCCTCATTTTCCCAAAACCTTTTGGTCTTACGACGAATTCATGAAAATAGCGGGACTTAAGGCATTTATTCCACCGCTAGGGATTTTAACTGTTGCTGCTATGCTACCAACAGAGTGGGAAGTTCGGTTTTATGACCGCAATGTTAACCAAGAAACGGATGCTGATTGGCAATGGTGCGACATCGTAATTCTTTCTGCCATGCTTGCACAGAAAGAAGACTTTCTCGCCCAAATTCACAAAGCAGCGCAACTGGGGAAAAAAGTAGCTGTGGGTGGCCCTTATCCAACCTCAGTGCCAGAACCTGCCTTGAAAGCAGGAGCTAACTATTTGATTTTAGATGAAGGGGAGATAACAGTCCCACAATTTTTAGATGCGATCGCTAAAGGTGAAGAACAAGGAACTTTTCGCGCCTTAGAAAAACCAGATGTCACCCAAAGCCCCATACCTCGCTTTGATTTACTCAAGCGAGATGATTACTTAATGATGGCAATCCAGTTTTCTCGCGGTTGTCCTTTTGAATGCGAATTCTGTGACATCATCAATCTATATGGTCGCAAACCACGTACTAAAGAACCTAGCCAAACTTTAGCAGAACTCCAAACCCTCTATGATTTAGGCTGGCGCGGCTCTCTATTCGTAGTGGATGATAATTTCATTGGTAATAAACGCAATGTGAAACGTTTTTTACAAGAATTAATTCCGTGGATGCAGGAACGCAATTATCCCTTCACCTTCCTAACCGAAGCTTCTGTCAACCTAGCAGAAGACACTGAGCTATTAGAATTAATGGTTAAAGCTGGTTTTTACGCAGTCTTTTTGGGTATTGAAACACCAGATCAAGACAGCCTGCAAGTCACTCGCAAGTTTCAAAATACTCGCAATCCCCTATTAGAAGCCTGTCGTACCATCAATGAAGCTGGATTACTCATCTATGCAGGGTTCATCATCGGTTTTGATGGAGAAAAAACTGGCGCTGGGGAGCGAATTCAAGCTTTTGTTGAAGAAACTGGCATTCCCCAACCGATGCTAGGTATATTGCAAGCCCTTCCCAATACTGCTCTCTGGCAAAGATTAAAAAAAGAAGAGCGATTATTAGAAGGATTTGGAGGTTTAGAAGTCGGAGATCAGAATTCCTTAATGAATTTTGTTCCTACCCGTCCGATGGCTGAAGTTGCTAAAGAATATTTAGAGGCAATTTGGAGAATATACGAACCCAAAAATTATCTCCGACGTTGTTTTGAACAATGCCTGAAGATTACACCTAATCCCCAACTACAGCAGACAATGTATTTTCCTCCTGGCAAAGGACTGCGATTACTTGCACACTTGCTCTGGCGTCAAGGTTGGCAACGGCAGGAAATTCGCGGTCAATTTTGGCAACAACTTTGGGCTATTCTCCGCACCAAGCCGCAATTTGTGAATATGTATTTGGGTTTATGTGCTGCTGGTGAGCATTTTTGGGAATACCGCCTTTTAGCCAGAGAGCGCATTACTGAGCAGTTAGGATTTGATCCGTTAACCACGCCTAACCCTGTTGAAAAACCATTAGTCACAATTTAAGAAAAGTCTCGCGGCAATATAACAAATTTCAACTTCGTGAAGTATACAACCTAAATCTTAAAATCTGTTTTAGGTTAGGCTTTTGTGGGTTTCTAAAACAGTATGCCATGTTTGATACATTATAGGCAATATGTCACACTGAAGCCAATACGGTTCAGTTAAGCATTTTTTCTCTTCTCTCTGTTTTCTCTGTGCCTCTGCGGTAGCCTGCGGCAAGCCGTTCGCGTAGCGTCTCGTAGAGAAGCGTCTACGTTAGAAAAAGTTGACTTTGACAAAGAAAGAGTTTTAGCCTTAACTGAACCGTATTGACACTGAAGCAGACATCAATATCAAACAAAAAATGCAAGAAACCCAACTTTCTTTTTTTTCTAACGAGGAAAATCACTTTACTATAAAGCAAAAAAAACCAAAATTAGGACGTTATGAACGTCTCAAACGAGAATTAGATCAAATTGACTCCGATCCACACAAAATATTTATTGATGTTGATTCTGTACAAAATCCACCATCTAATTACACCTTCATTGATCTCTTTTGTGGAGCAGGGGGAATAACACAAGGACTAGTTCAAGCTGGATTTAAACCCTTAGCTAGCGTTGAAATCAACCCAATTGCTTCTGCTACCCATAAAAATAACTTTCCACAATGTCATCACTTTTGTGGAGATATCGAACAATTTAATTCCCGTAATTGGCTACAAGAAATCGGTTTACCTGAAGTAAATCTTATTATAGGTGGCCCACCATGTCAGGGTTTCTCGGTAGCAGGAAAACGCGACCATAAAGATCCCCGTAATCGTTTATTTTATGAATTTGTGCGTGTTGTCTCAGAAATACGTCCTTGGTACGTTGTTATGGAAAATGTTCCAGGCATTCTGACTATACAAAACGGAGATGTAAAAAAAGCAATTATTGAAGCGTTTCAATCTATTGGTTATCCTAATATATCTGTTGCAATCCTTGAATCTGCTGCCTATGGAGTGCCACAAATCCGACCAAGAGCTATCTTTATAGCTAACAGATTTAGAATGCCAAATCCCTATCCCAAAGCTAAGTTGTTACCTGAAGAGTATAAATCTATTGAATCGGCTATTTCCGATTTACCAGCATATACCCCAATACCAGAGATAAACCATCAATGGACTAAGCATTCACCTGAGTATATAGAGCGAATTGCTAAAGTTCCTCCGGGTGGTTCTTTATACACAAAATACGTTGATGCTTTCAAACGGCAATATCCAGGCAAACCAAGTATGACCGTTAAAGAAAATCACGGTGGTACTCATATTCATCCGTATCTCAACCGTGTTATTTCCGCGCGTGAGATGGCAAGATTACAGACGTTTCCAGATTCATTTATTTTTGAAGGTTCTATGAAAAAAGCTATGTGGCAAATTGGAAATGCTGTGCCGCCGCGTTTAGCAGAGTGCATTGGCTACGCGCTTATTCCTTATCTAACTGATATTGATCTAAATACTATAAATTTGCAAACAACGTATTAATAAGCAATACGCTTGGGTTAAGTATGTTTTTCTCTTTTCTGTATTAATGAGAATTGCTGAGAAAAACGCTAAAGATTAGGTGATTCCGTTATGATTGGCAAAGTTTTAGAAAATAGGATTTATGGATAACGATTTACTGACTTTTTTTGTGGGTGCTGGGTTACTCGTCCTTTATCTCATTTTTTCTGCATTGACTGAAATGGGGACTAAATTACCTTGGAAGAAATAAGCTGATAGAGCGATAAACTTGCTAAAAATTTACATTTTTCAACCTAATTGGGCTTGGAAAAAGGAATAAACATCCTTTAGGCTGAGTTAATATACTTATTGTTGAAGAGAGTGTTAAATGCGCGATCCACAAAAAAACCACATTAAAATCGAGCCGGCAACCCTCGTTTTGATTGTGTCTCTCCTAATACTCTTGCCTCTGCTGTTTGTTGGTTTTTTATCGCAGTGAAACCAGGAGGGAATACTCAACAAATATATTCTCCTGACGTTTTTCACAAGATGCAAACGAGCCGCACTTTGTATTGTTGTGCCACCTTAACCCAAGTTCCTGAATTATTAATGCATCGCCTGGTAATGCCATTGCATCGCCTGGCCATGCTATTGCATCGACTGACAATAACTAAAATCTTTGTAGAGACGCGAAATTTTGCGTCTCTACATTCTTTTCCACCAGATATTTAATTTTTTCCGGTGTATCGCGCGACTGTTAACGCACCTAACTACGCAAAAGTTACTTCGGTAAAACCTGCCGCAGTGCTGCTAAAAGTTGGTCAACACTATCTTTACGACTATTAAAGCCCATCAATCCAACGCGCCAGACTTTACCAGCAAGTTCGCCAAGTCCACCGCCAATTTCAATATTATATTCATTGAGTAACTGCCGGGCGATCGCTTTCCCATCTACCCCTGCTGGAATGCAGACAGTGGTAAGGGTTGGCAATCTATACTCTTGCTCAACGTGCATACTCAATCCTAAATTTTCCAACCCTTCCCAGAGATATTCTACGTTTTTTTGATGCCGCTGCCAGGAATTTGCTAACCCCTCTTCTGCAAGCAAACGTAGTGCTTCCCGCAATGCATAGTATAAATTGATAGGTGCTGTGTGGTGATAGGTGCGTTCAGCGCCCCAATACTTGCCCAGTAACAACATATCTAAATACCAGTTTGCAACCTTTGTTTGCCGCTGTTGCAATTTCTCAACTGCACGCGCACTCATGGTAAAAGGAGAAGCACCAGGTGGGCAACCCAACCCTTTTTGGCTACAACTATAAGCTAAGTCAACTCCCCAAGCATCCAAAAACAAGGGGACACCACCCAAACTTGTCACTGTATCCACTAGCAGCAAAGTACCAAATTCACGACACAAATCAGTGACTCCTTCCAATGGCTGACGTGCGCCAGTGGAGGTTTCAGCATGAACTAGAGCTAAAATAGCTGGACGATAAGTTTTTAAAGCAGTTTGGAGTTCATCGAGGTTAAAGACTTGTCCCCAAGGTTTGGTGATAGTTCGCACATCAGCGCCATAACGTCCAGCCATATCCACAAGACGATTACCAAAGTAACCCGCTACACCAATCAAAACCACATCACCGGGTTCAACAGCATTGGCGATGGTTGCTTCCATTGCGGCTGTTCCTGTACCACTGACTGCAATCGTGAGTGAGTTTTCTGTTTGCCATACGTAGCGTAACAACGACTGAATTTCATCCATGAGTGCGAGAAAAGCTGGGTCAAGATGCCCAACGGGTGAGGTATTTATCGCCTGGAGAACTGTAGGATGGGCGTTGGATGGCCCTGGCCCCAACAGCAGACGAGATGGGATTTCTAGCGGTGTGAGTTGCAAGCGCCCAGAGTCGTTGATTGAAATTGTTTGCGTCATAGTTTATTTTCGCCTAGACGGTACTTACCGAATCATAGAGCGATCGCATCACCGATGTTTTAACGAATCTCTCATTTGCCAGAAGATGGGATTGCTGCAAAGTATTACTGTGATTAAGACAAATGTGTGAGAGTATACTTATTGACTTACCGGGAGACATAATTATGGTTTTTGCTGGCAAACGACCGAATAATTTAGGTATTAGCAACGGTAAATTAGCACCCTGCCCTAATTCCCCTAACTGCGTTTCTAGTCAGAGTACAGATGCAACCCACAAAATTGCACCACTAACTTTTACGTCTTCTCCTGAAGTAGCGATCGCTAATCTTAAAAATATCATTCAGTCATTACCAAGAACCAAAATCATTACTGAAAGCCAAGATTATTTATATGCAGAATTTAAAAGTGCTTTAATGGGATTTGTAGATGATGTAGAATTCTATCTAGACCGGAATGCTAATGTAATTCAAGTGCGTTCAGCTTCACGCTTAGGTCAGAGTGATTTAGGTGTTAATCGTCAACGAATAGAGACGATTAGAACCAAATTAAAGTAATTTGTAATTTGTAATTGAGTTAGTAAGTAAAGATTCTGGTTCTACCACTTACTTTTATGGTAGAGCCACTGATGATATGAGTGCTGGTGCAGCAACGGCGTTTCGAGCAGCGATAGATAAATTGTTGACATCTGTTTATTGAAGGCAGAAGACACGAGGTTAGTAACTTTTACTCAGCACTCTAAAACACTGTTTGTCGTAGTTCTGGAAATACTTTAGAGACTTTATTCAAAAGATAATCGCCATAAGTCCCGCGAAATTGGTGGACACTGGCTTTATCCCAGCGATCACTTTTATCATCATTTACTACTATGTCGTTCAGTTCAATGGGTTTGACTTCAACGCTGAAGTTGGGATCAAAGAAGAAAGGAAATGACAGGCGATTATTTGTTGATAGGTTCTGAACGCGGTGGGGCGTTGAGCGATACAGTCCTCCTGTCAGGCGATCGAGCATATCCCCAATGTTACATACAAATGAACCAGGAATAGGAGGTGCATCTATCCAACCAGACTTTGATTTGACTTGTAACCCACCAACATTATCTTGTTTGAGAATAGTTAATACTCCATAATCTGTATGTTCACCTACCCCCCATTCAGATTTAGATAATGATGGGTTGGGAGGGTAATTGAAAATCCGAAATAATATTAATGGGTCTTTTGTATAACGGTCTGCAAAATAGGACTTTTCTAACCCTAAACTTAGAGCAATACCAGCCATTAGGGTGTGTCCAAGTTTGGTCATTGAGTCTATATAATCCAGTACTGTTTCCCTAAATTGGGGAATATTAGATGGAAAAAGATTTTGACCGTGCATTGGTACACCAGCTTTCACAAGTGGGTGGTTTTCTTCTAGTTCTGCACCCAAGTAAATACCTTCTTTTAAATCAGGTCTACCTGATGTCAACTCCTTACCCACGGGGAAATATCCTCGCCATGCTTTACCGCCAAGAGCCATACGAATCTTCAGTTTGGTTTCTACATCCTGCGCGAAGAATTGTTGACTGAGACATTCTAGTTGCTCTTGTAGTTGTTCATCAACTCCATGTCCGACGATATAAAAGAAACCGTAATCTTGGCACGCTTGTCTGATTTGGTCTGCAACTACATCAGAATAATTGCTAGTTTGAGAAACCAATGTACTAATATCAATGACGGGAACTTGTGAAAACTCTTTATCCACAACTTCTAAGATTGCCATACTCCCGTTCTCCTAATCGTGTGTAGACTAATAACTAGACTACACAATAAATTATTGTTTGCAGTGCAATATGCACACAGCTATTACAAATATATTAGTCGTAATCACGGTGAAAAAATCAGCGGAGGTTTAGATTTTCCTAATAATGACTATCCAGACTACAGGGAATTCTTATATTATTCTTTTGTCATTGGCATGACTAGCCAAGTTTCAGATGTAGAGACGGGATTGCGGGAGATGAGGCGCTTGACTCTGTTACATAGCATATTATGTTTCTTTTTCGATACCACAATTTTAGCTATGAGTATTAATATTATTGCATCACTAATCTAAAAATTGCTTGACTCAGCCAAAAGTATGATTATTTATTTCTCTACTTAGAGAAAGAGGAAATTAGATTGGCAGTTTTTTAGCATAAGCTTAAGTTGAGATAATCGGAGTAAAGTTTATGCCTGATAACACAATAGAAGAATTATCTGAAGATATCAAACAACAACTGCCTGAACATGCACAACAGATTTTCCTTGCAGCATTCAATGCTGCTCAAAAGGATGCTTTGAGTGAAGAAGGTGCGCGTGAAATAGCTTGGAATAGTGTAAAAAATGAATACGAACCAGGCAGTGATGGCAAATGGCAGAGAAAGCCTGAAGACACTGCTATACATAATAAATCTGTTGTATCTGGTGGAAATTAAGTAAATTTCATCTGTGGATAACTATCTGATGTTAGGGGTATTATAAAGGTTTAAGGGGAATTTCATTCTCATGACGCAGAGATGGAATTTCCCTTCTTTTTTCACAACTCATGCCAGAGAATAAACATTTTTAACAACTTGTTATGCATATTCAAAAAGGCGAAATATCTATTCGTCTAATGCAAGATGATAACTATGATTATGAGTTGATGGCAAAATGGTTAACTGATGCCCAAGTTTTAGAATTTTATGAAGGAAGAGATAATCCTTTCCCTTTAGAAAGAATCATAGAAACCTACAAACCTATGATCAAGGGAGATGAGCCTGTTGTTGCGTGTTTGTTCTCCTATGAAAATATTCCCATTGGTTATTTGCAGTATTGTAAGCTCAATGACTTATCGGAAACTGATAGACAATTGTATCATCTTGACCAAACCGATCGTGTCTATGGCATTGACTTGTTCATTGGCGAAACCGACTATTGGAACAAGGGAATTGGTACAAAAATTCTTTCAGCAGTTATCAATTATCTATTTGAACAGCGACAAGCTCATAAAATTGTCATAGATCCGCACGTTGGCAATCCTCGCGCTATCCGTTGCTATGAGAAATGCGGTTTTGTTAAGGTAAAGCTATTGCCTGCACATGAACTCCATGAAGGAGAATATTTAGATTCTTGGCTCATGGCAATAGAGCAAAAAAATTATAACTCCTCTAATTTACATAGTTCCTGAGTTAACGTTACCAATGAGATTAACGATCGCTGTAGCTAAATCTACCGGATCGACGGGTTTGGGTAGGTGTTTTTGAAATCCGGCTGCCATTGCTTGGTTATAATTAATTTCTCCGGCATAAGCTGTCAAAGCGATTGCCGGAATTTGCCCGCCTTTCTCTGGCGGTAATTTTCTGATCTCGCGCAGCAACATATAGCCATCCATGATTGGCATTCCAATATCGCTTAAGAGAATATCTGGCTTTAATTGCACTAATGTTTTCAGCGCTTCATTTGCTGATTCAACTGCTGTCACAGTTGCGCCATATTGTTCTAGCGCAAAGCTAAAAAACTCTCGCACATCAGCTTGATCGTCTACAAGCAGTATTTGCACTCCTGCAAGTAATGTGTTGTCAGTACTGATTTCTGGTTGAGAAGCTTCACCACTACTTATTCGTTCAGAATTTTTCAGCAAAGGTATGCTGACTGTAAAGGTAGCCCCTTGTCCTTCTCCTGGACTATCTGCCTGAACTGTACCACCATGAAGTTCTACTAGATGGCGGACAATTGCCAGTCCTAATCCCAGTCCGCCAAATACTCTGGTTGTCTTAGCATCTGCTTGCCGGAAGTAATCAAAGACGTAAGGCAAAAATTCCGGGTTGATTCCTTTACCTGTATCAATCACCTGAATTTGGGCATTTAAGCCAACTTGCTCTAGACGTACTTCTACTTGTCCATCTGTGGGTGTGAATTTAACGGCATTGGAAAGGAGATTCCACATCACTTGTTGCAAGCGATCGCTATCGCCGAGAACTTTGCCGATATCATTACTTAACACTGTTTGAATTTGAATTGATTTAGCTTCTGCTGCTAAACGCACCGTTTCTAATGCAGCGGCGATCGCTACTTTCAAATCCACTGCATAGAGATTTAACCTGACCTTTGCTTGTAAAATCCGCGAAACATCAAGTAAATCTCCAATCAATTGGGTTTGTAACTTGGCATTACGCTCGATTGTTTCCAATGCCCGGATTTTAGTGGCTTCGTCGAACTTGCGGGTTCTGAGTAACTTTGCCCACCCTAAAATCGGATTCAAAGGTGTTCTGAGTTCATGGGAAAGTACAGCGAGAAATTCATCCTTAATTCGGTTGGCTGTCTCGGCTTGTGCCCTGGCAGTTTTTTCAGCTTCGTAAAGTTGAGCGCGAGCGATCGCTTGACCACACTGTTGTCCCAATGTCAACATAAATCCCTGATCTTCTTCATCAAATATTTGGGCAGTGGTAAAACTTAATCCCAATGCCCCAATTACTTTGCTTTCTGCGATTAAGGGAATGGAAGCCCAGGCATTATTGCCTGTAATAGTCACAACATCTGCTAAGTTCGGATATCTGGCAATCATGGCTGCTAAATTTTCTATATAAATCGGCTGCCTAGTTCTGACTGTTTCCGCTATTTGGTTAGGTGCTGTGATGGGAAAATTTGTCCAGGTATCTATGAGCGATTGGGGATAGCCAACTGCTTGCACAATTTTTAGGTCAATACCGAGTTGGTCAATTAAGACAACGGAACCACCAGTAGCTCCCAAGGCGGAAATCCCTTGATTTACAACCACATCAGCCACTTGTTGGGGAGTTAGCGCTTCCGAGAGAGCAGCAGTTATTTTTTGTAAAAGGATGATGCGATTGATAGACCTTTCTGCTGCCTGTTTTGCCTGTTGAGTTTCTTGATACAGTCTAGCGTTGTCGATGGCTATCGCCGCCCGACGAGCAATATCTTCTGCTAAAGCCAAATCTGTTTGTTGGTAATACCGTCCCGACTCGGCTGTAAAAAAGGAGATTGCTCCAAATAATTGCCCACGAGAACGAACTGGAATCACCATTAGAGAACGAATACCCAGACTTTGCAGCAATTGCAGATGTTCGTCGTCTTCAGCCATCTGTGCAAGATGAAAGTCAAATAATTCGGGATAAAAGATAGATATTCCTAGCTGTAGCTGTTGCACAAGCTTTTTGGCTCTGGTATTAGGTCGATAACACAGTCGAATTTCGTCTAATATAATTAGTTTTGTGGGGTCGGCAATTGCGATCGCAATTTGTTTACTTGACCAATCTTGCTGGAAAACATCTACAATACACCAGTCAGCTAAGGTAGGAACTGCCAAATTTGCCACATTTTCTAAGGCAATTTCATAATCTAAGGACGCAGCTAGTAAGGTGCTGGCTTCGACTAAAAAGTTTTGGGTCGCTTCAACTCGTTTGCGATCGCTAATATCCTCAATAATGCCCAATGCGTACTTTGGTTGTCCGTTAACATCCCAAACTGGTGATGAAGTTAAGTTTACCCAAACTATAGAACCATCTTTGCGGATGTAGCGTTTTTCTAGGGAATAACCACTAATTTCTCGCGCCAAAACTCGCCGAGTATTTTCCCAATCAACTTCTAAGTCGTCACGGTGGGTAATTTCCGGGAAGTTCATTTGAATTAACTCTTCATGGCTATAGCCAGTAATTTCGCATAGAGCCGGATTAATTTGCAGAAATTGTCCATCCAAGGCTACTAAAGCAATGCCCACAGCTGCCTGATTGAACATTGCTCGGAACCTTTCTTCACTTTCCCGCAAGGCTACTTCTGTTTGCTTGGCTGCGGTCACATCTGCCAAAATAATCCCAATTCCTACCGTTTCACCCATTGCGTTTTTGACTGGGTAATAGTTGCCCAGCCAGTAACCGTAACTTTTGATTTGTCCTCTTGTCTCACCGCTAATTTCTACATTTAGCTGGGGTTCTCCAGTATCTAACACGCGCTGTAACTGTATCTCAAACTCAGCCGCCATCGCTGGCAAAACTTCGCTAAATTTGCGTCCTAGATGTTCTTCGATGGTCAAACCGTTAATATCAGCGAAAACTTGATTAATTCGGATATATCGCAGTTCCCCATCTAAAAAGCACACGGCAACAGGAGCAGCTTCAAGCAGGGAATCTAGAAGAGATAGAGATTCGGCATAATGGATTAAAGCTTGTTGGATATCTCGATACAGTCGGGCATTTTCCACTGCTAAGGCAGCACGATGGGTAATATCTGTTGCTAAAGTTAAGTCAGAGCGATCGTAGCGACGGTCTGATTCGGCGGTAACAAAGCTAATGCAGCCGAGAACTTGTCCTTGGGCGATTAGGGGCACAATCATCAAAGACTTCATCCCCAATTGCCGAAAAAGCTCTAAGTGTTCCTGATTTTGAGTACTTGTTACTAATAGCGAGTCAGATACCTCTGAGATTAATTCGCTTTGCCCCGTTTGCAATACTTTATTAATTGCATTTGCACCCTTGCAATCTGTTCCATAGTGCTGAAGTTTACGCGCCAACTCCGCTTTTGATGGGTCTGCATGGGCAATAGGTAAGCGACGAATGGAACCATCTTCATTTAAAATATCAACGCAACACCAATCAGCCAACTGGGGAACTGAGATTTTGGCGATCTGTTCTAAGGTTTGTTCATAATCTAGGGAAGTAGAGAGTAAACTACTAACTTGAGCAATATAACGGAATCTTTCTTCAGCTTGCTTGCGCTGTGTAATATTTACACCTACACAGGTGATACCATGAATCCTATTATTTACATCCCTTAGTGGTTCAACTAGCAAATCATAGTAACGGTCTTCTCCACAAATTGTTAGATAAACCTCTTCACGGGTTGCAATACCAGTCTCTATTACCTTTAGCTTAATTGCGCTCAATTGCTCTGCTACTAAGGCTGGAAAGAATTCATAATCGGACTTACCTAACAATTCCTCAGCAATATTTAGACCTTGAAGATTATGAATCCACTGATATCGCAAATCGCGATCCTGCTGAAAAATCACGATATCTGAACTACTTAACGCTAATCGAAATCGCTCCTCACCAACTCTTAGCTTCTGTAGATTTTCATCAGCCCGCTTTTTAGCAGTCTTTAATGCCTCACATAAGATACTGAAGAGCAATCCCTGTAATGCAAATAACCCAATTCGCGCAGAATTTGATAGATCAAAACTTAGCTCATAAGCTGGAGGGAGAAAGAAGTAATTGCTCAGTAATGCAGACAACGAAGTTGCTAACAGCCCTGACTTCAAGCCACCATACCAACCACTCACCATTACAGCGCTAAAAAATAGCAGGAAAGGAGTTCCACCCATCCTTAACCAAGGGTCTAGCATCAGCATTAGCACTAACGCAAGGGCGACAATTAATACAACAATGCTGTAACGCGCTAATTGGGAATAAAGAGTATGGGGCATGAAAATGTTTTGGAATAAGCAATACTTATTGCAGAGGCTCTACATACCCTAAGCTAGTTTGTAAATTTTGGTAACTTATCCACGGATAGATTTTTATTCAGTTCTAAAAACCTCTATTGCTAGAAGCGAATTACTCGACAATATAGTATGGTCAAAAAAAATTATTGTTGATTGTATAGAAAATATTAAAGATACTCTCTAATCGTCAAAAGAAAAGCTCACAAATCTTGCAAGGATTGAAAAAGCAGTGCGGAATTAAATACAGAATCACGTTATGCCAGAAGTGGGGATTTTTTATGGAAACGGTTACAGGGATAACCGTAGGATACTAGTGACGGCTCAAAAACAGGATGTTACTTTCGGCACTATTTAGAACTCTTGTCAGGTGCAAAAATATGCGTGTAATATCATGTTCGACTTAATACTTATGTCATTGCGAGCGTAGCGCGGCAATCCCAAACCTTTGCGATTGCTTCATTCCACTTCGTTGCATTCGCAATGACATATTATAAGTGATTTGCCGAACATGATATAACTCGCCATTCATCAAGAAATAATGCTAAAGACGGCATATTTATGAGCAAGTGACACAATTGCTTGCTCGAATATAGCGGTTCCCATTCAGATGCGGTACAAAATTATATCGCAAGGTGTAGGGAACATGCTGTGCCCCTACGGGTGTACTTAGAGAAGAAGATAAACCTTTTCTGCCAGACCCTTAACTCGACTTTATTCAAAATTAAGAATTTGATTTCTTCAAGCCGCACACTCATGACTAGAAGTCATGAGTTAGACGCTCCATATTTCCATGTTTTTTCTTACTATGGTCATGCACATGGTAAGATGAGGTATGGAAGTAAAACACGGCACAGGGTACGTTTATGCAATTGAATATCGTATCGTATGGTGTGTTAAGTATAGACATAAAGTGTTAAAAGATGAAATAGCCGAGTTCCTGAAAGAGGTTCTAACTGAGACGGCGATTCTCTACAAATTTAAAATCGAGAGCCTTGAGGTAGTAGAAGACCATGTTCATGTTTTAGTGTCTGCAACACCTCAGCACACCATCCCAAACATAGTCAAAATGCTAAAAGGAATATCGGCTAGGAAACTATTTTTAAAGTTTCCCCAACTCAAGAAAAAGCTATGGGAAGGTCATTTTTGGAACCCTAATTATTTTGTTTCAACAGTTAGTGAAAACACAGAAGCGCAAGTAAAAAAGTACATAGAAAACCAAAATGCAGAAAGCGTTTAAAGTTACACTCATTCCTAACCACAAACAAGAAATCTTGATTAATAAGAGTATTGGTTGTGCAAAGTTTGTATATAACCACTTTCTAGCATTAAAGCAAGAGCTATACCAGACTGAGAAAAAAACGTTAACCTATAACGCCTGTAGTCAGCGACTAACTTTACTCAAGAAAGAAATCGAATGGCTGCAAGAGGTAGATAAGTTTACTTTGCAAAACTCACTCAGGAATTTAGAGACAGCGTATAAAAACTTTTTTGCTGATTTAAAAAAAGCTAAAGGTAAAAAGGGTGTAGGTTTTCCTAAATTCAAAAAGAAACATGGGTGTAAGCAGTCTTACAAAACTAATCTGACTAACGGCAACATTCAGGTAATAAAAAATCGTTTAAAGCTTCCAAAGTGTGGATGGGTAAGATTTCATAAATCTCAAGATGTTATTGGAACGATTGTAAACGTTACCGTAACTCGCACTTTATCAGGCAAATATATTGCTAGTATTTTGTGTGAAACAGAGATAGAGAAACACCCTCAAGTTAGTCAAAATATTGGGATAGACTTAGGCATAAAATCTTATCTCGTTACAATTGATGGTGAAGTTGTAGATAATCCCAAATATTATCGAATTCAAAAAAGGAAGTTACGCTCATACCATAAAAAACTATCTCGTAGTGTCAAAGGTAGTAACAATAGAGCTAAAGCGAAAATCAAGCTAGCTCGTACTTACCAACGCATCACCAATCTCAGAGATGACTTTCTGCATAAACTGTCAACTCGCTTAATCAAAGAAAACAGTATTATCTGTATCGAAAATTTGCAAGTTGCCAATATGGTGAAGAACCACAAGCTAGCGTCGAGTATAACAGATGCTAGTTGGTCAAAATTTGTCGCTATGTTGGAATATAAAGCTTTGTGGCATGACAGAATTGTGCAGAAAGTTGGTACGTTTTATCCCTCATCTCAGACTTGTAATCATTGTGGTTTTATTAATCCACTAGTCAAGGATTTAAAGTTGCGTGAATGGTCTTGCCCTAGTTGTGATAACTACAACTTGAGAGACGTAAACGCGAGTCTAAATATTTTGAGTGAGGGGTTGAAAATTTTAACAGCCGCCGTGGGTGTCCCGGAGGCTCTAAACGCCTGTGGAGAACTTGTAAGACCTGGAGCAATTCAGGCAGAGCTCGTTGAAGCAGGAATCACGCGACTTTGAGTCGTGTGAGGTTCAATCTCCTTATAGAGCAAAAACCATAGCTTTTTAGCAAAGTCAATAAAATTGGCTCATATTTGTGAAACAGTTTTTTTTCCAAAAATACTTGGTATAGGTACTTTTGTCTAGGTTAGTTACTACCACAAAAAAAACTGTCATAATTACAATCAAACAAACAATCACTTGAGAAATATATTAGAAATAGTGACTTAATAATTTCGCCATGCTCAAGTATTAAATGCTATTAGAAATTGAAATATTTTTCTGCAAGCAACAATTTCAAAAAACGTGAGATAGCTTTTTGATGTATTTTTTCGTAAGTTATGGTTGAAATTGTTAGGTTTTATGTTGAAAATAACGGTGTTTATTTTTGTAGTGTTGTCGATGTTTTATATTCTATTTTTAAAAGATGCCAGCACGTCTATGGTTTATATGCTTGGTGCAATAGTTTGTACACTACTATTAATAAATAATAAACTCTAATCTATGGAACTACCCATATTATAATCACTGGGGCAAAGGTAGTGGAATGGCACAGCCTCCAAGTGGGGGTATGATGTGCGTAATCGGCTAGTTGCTGATGTCATTTACAACAATGGGCAAGAATTCATTAAATTCACCAACGGGAAAGAAATATTGGTCGAGACGTTAACATTCTTGCAAATACTGAAAGCCTAGATTTTCACTCAATATCCCCGCCATCTTCAGCTTTTCCATCCTCAGAGGACAGACTTTTAACGCTGGAGTGAATCTAACTAAAATTGTTTCACGAGTTAACAGATATCCTTTAGCACTGCTACCAATTTCTCAATCTGCACTGCTTCATGAGTTGCCATTAAAGATATTCTAATCCGACTTGTAGGTACTGTGGGAGGACGAATTGCTGGGGCAAAAATGCCAGCATTTCTTAGCTGTTTTCCAGCTTTCAGGGCATCTGTAGCACTTGGCAATTGAAAACATAATATAGGTGATTCCGAAGGCAGTAATTTTAAATTAGGTAACTGTTGTTGGAGCAAATTTTTCAAGTAACGTACATTTTGCCACAAACTAGCACGGCGTTGTGGTTCTTGTTGCACTATTTTGATTGCTGCTAAGGCTGCTGCTGTGTCCGCTGGTGAAAGCCCAGTGGTGTAAATCCAAGTGGGTGCGCGGTTCCGCAAGAAGTCAATTAGAACGCTACTTGCTGCCACATACCCACCTAAACTACCCAAAGCTTTACTCAAGGTGCCAACTTGGATTAATTGCTTTCCTGTACATCCAAAATGTTCAACACATCCAGCGCCAGTTTTTCCTAATACCCCAGTGGCATGAGCTTCATCGACTAGCAGCATACAGTTAAATTCATCAGCGAGATCCAACAGCGTTGGCAACGGACATAAATCGCCATCCATGCTGAAGACAGTATCAGTAAGAATCAAACAGCGTCGGTAGTTTTGCCGCTGTTGACTCAACTGAGTTTTTAAGACTGCAATATCGCAGTGCGGGTATTCTACAAATGCTGCACCGCTAAGAATTGCCCCATTTTTTAGGCTGGAATGATTGTATTGGTCAGACAAAATTAAATCACGCTTACCAACAAGAGCGGTAATTGCCCCTAAATTGGCTAGATACCCAGAACTAAATATCAAGGCATCTTCTGTTTGTTTGGTAGATGCGATCGCCTCCTCTAATTCCCTGTGTAATCTTCGATGCCCACTGAGTAATCTAGAACCAGTGCTACCAGTGCCAAATTCAGCGATCGCAGTGATCGCCGCCGCAATTAATCGCTGATCTCCCGCAAGTCCTAAATAGTCATTGCTGGCAAAATTAATTACCTCTTGCCCAGCTAAAACCACTGTTGCACCCGGACGACCATTGATAGGTTGTACCGAACGATACCAGTCTGCCCGATGAATTGTTGCTAAGGAATGTTCTAGCCAGGCATAAGGGTCTGTGGGCATGGGGAGGCAGGGGGCAGGGGGAAAATAAGAAATAACTAATGACAAATGACCAATAACAAATGACCAATGACTAATGACTAATGACAATTAAACTTGTTCGCTACTGAGATGAGCGATCGCTTGTTTAATCCAATCTTCCACATAAGCATCTTTGGGTAGTCCGATGTCTTCGCTGACCACATGTAGGGCGTGACTGACCTCATGGGCAGTGTATCCCAAGGCGAAGAGGGTCATTTGCACTTCTTCGAGAATTCCTGGTGCTGGGCCGCCTGTGGCGACAAAGAACCCGGCTGATTTGCGCCACTCGACCAATTTGCTTTTCAGTTCCAAACAGATGCGTTCAGCGATTTTTTTACCGACACCGGGAGCCTGAATTAATATTTGTGTGTTGCCAGCGATAATTGCTTGGACTAACTCTGGTAGTTCCAGAGTGTCTAGGAGTGCGATCGCTAAGGCTGCACCAATACCTGTGACAGTCAGCAAGTGGCGAAATAAATCGCGTTCGGCTGGTGAAGCAAAGCCATAAAGAAAGGGTACTTCTTCACGAATTTGGAGATGGGTAAAAATTTGCGTTACTCCTCCCGACTCTGGTAACTGGTTTGCTAGGCGTTGGGGAACTTGCAAATCATACCCCAAGCCATTCACTTCCAGAGTCAGAATCACGCGATTAGCGCCAATTGTTTGGATACCAGCGACTATACCTTTTAAATAACTAATCATTACAAGAGACCAAAATAATTTAAGCCTTCGATAATTCCACCTGCACAAAAACCTTTTGCCAGGTAGCGGTGTTCGGCGGGATGCTCATTGTGCCATTGGAGTAACTCTTTTCGGGCATTTCCCACAATGATTCCCCGTTCGTTGCCTACAGCAAATAAAGCAATATCATTACCTGAATCACCACAGACAACTGTTTGTTCTGCTGCAAATTTCCACTTCTGGCGTAAAAACTGCATTGCCTGACCTTTATCGCTGCTATGGGGTACAATGTCAAGGTCAATCCCGCTACTGTAGATTAACTTTACATTTAATTTATATTTCTGCAACTCTGCTTCAAGTTGTGAGAGAAGGTTTACAGAGGCTTCTTGTTCTAAGAAAAAACTCACTTTGAAGGGACGCTGTTCTGAATCTGGTTGTCGAACTAACCCACGGTATTTTTTAGTAATAGATAATACAGCTTCCCGATCCCATCCCGGAGAGAGGATTTCTGACCAACCTGAGTCAGCAGTATCGGTATCATCAAGGTAAATTTCTGTACCCACAGACAAGACGACGGCATCTGGTTGCAAAAGATTTTTTTGAGTTTGGAGTTCTTTATAAAGTACAGGCGATCGCCCGGTAGAATAAACGATTTTCGTACCGAATTTTTGGCGATGTTGACTCAGCAGTTGATTGAGTTCTGGCAAAGCGCTGTCATCGCCCACGGTGCGATGTACGAGGGTGTCATCTAGGTCGGTTACAAAAAGAAATTTAGCCATAACCACTTTTTAATGCTTCGTTTTACATCAAAAAGTTTATGTCCTTTTTGCACTTATCTAAAGAAAACATAATGTAGTTTGGTTTAGTGAAGAGAGATTCAGATCCCCGACTTCTTTAAGAAGTCGGGGATCTTATTGTTCACGACTGATTTAGGACTGCTATAGGGGCGCAAGGTCTTGCGCCCCTACTCAATACGGTTCGGATAAGGTTTTTTGATGACGCGCCGCTAATCGCAAAGAGGCGATAAATAGATTTATAAGTTCATTACAATGATTGTTGCAAATGCTTAAACGTTTCTTATACATGGAAGAGCATTAGCTGCAAAGCATTAAGCATTTGCAGCAACTAATTATACCTTTGCAACAAATGCTTAAGCGTTTCTTATACATGGAAGAGCATTTGTTGCAAAGTATTAAGCATTTGCAGCAACTAATTATACCTTTGCAACAAATGCTTAAGCGTTTCTTATACATGGAAGAACATTAGCTACAAACGCTCAAATTTTGACAACTAATGTTTAAATTTGAGCGATGTCTACAGAGACTTAACATCGAAAAACAATGTAGAGAGGTGGTAATACTGTTTGGCTAAGGCAAGACGCGTTAAAAAGGGTTAAACCGAATCATTTTGAGGAATGGTATCATTTAGTTTATTGTGTGCCAGTGCCACCACAGCTTGAACTAACTCTTCTGGCTCAAGGGGCTTGGTAACGCGCAGTTGATAGCCACTGCTTATGGCTCGCTCGTAATCATCAACTCTGGCATAAGCAGTCAAAGCGATCGCAGGAATGTGTCCGCCTTTTTCGGGGGTTAAAGTGCGGATTTGTTGGATCAAGGAATAACCATCAACTTCGGGCATCCCAATATCACTGACTAACACATCGGGTTGGAAGGACTCTAGGTTTGCCAACACTTCTGCCGCAGAAGTAACAGTCAAAACTTGCGCTCCGTATTCAGTAAGTAATACTGTTAATAGCTCACGGGCATCAGGGTCATCATCGACTGTGAGTACTCGAATCCCCGTGAGTTCGAGTGCTTGTTCTGACAACTCATTTGTCTCCTTAATTTCCGGTTGAACATTCAGCAGTGGCAACTGGACTGTAAAAGTGGCTCCCAACCCTTCGCCAGGACTATCAGCTGTGATAGCGCCCCCGTGAGCCTCAACCAGCTGGCGGACGATCGCCAACCCTAATCCTAATCCGCCAAACTTGCGAGTAACTGAAACATCTTCCTGACGAAATGATTCAAAAATATAGGGGAGAAAGTCAGGGTTAATACCTTTGCCAGTGTCACTGACGATAATTTGTGCCTGATCCCCAACTCGTTCTAATCGAATTTCTACCCGTCCGCCTTTAGGAGTAAACTTGATAGCATTAGAAAGTAAATTCCAAACGATCTGTTGCAGGCGGTTAGAATCTCCAGAGACTTGCCCAATATTTGGCAGTACCGGATGCAACAGAATTGATTTAGCAACAGCTGTTGTACTTACTGTGTCAATTGCAGATTCAATCACAAATGCCAGATTCACAGGAGCGGCATTGATGCTGAGTTTACCCCGCAGAATCTTGGCGACATCGAGCAAGTCATCAATCAGTTGAGTTTGCAGTTTAGCGTTGCGTTCGATGATGGCTAAGGCTTCGGCTGTTTTGGTTTCATTAAATTTGCGGGTTTGCAGCAGTTTTGTCCAGCCGAGAATCGGGTTGAGAGGCGATCGCAATTCGTGAGAGAGAATGGCAAGAAACTCATCTTTGATGCGATTGGCGCGTTCTGCTTCAGTCCGCGCGGCTTGCTCTAACTGAAATAGGCGATCGCGTTCAGCCTCCAGTTGTTTTTGCGCTTCGATATCAGTTGCACTGCCAAACCATTTGACAATTTCACCTTGCTCATCCTTTTGGGGAATTGCTTGGTGTAGATGCCAGCGATATACACCATCTGCCCGCCGTATCCGACCTTCGGCTTGATAAGAAGTACTGTGTTGTACTGCCTCGCTCCACTGTTGAGCCATAATCAGTATGTCTTCTGGATGGACAACCTCTTTCCAACCCATTGTCTGAGCTTGTTCTGGCGTTAACCCGGTGTATTCCAACCAACGTTGATTGGCATCAAGTAACGCTCCTTCTGGGTTAACTGTCCAGACTAATTGGGGGATTAATTCTGCCAAGCAGCGATAGCGTTCCTCGCTTTGGCGTAATGCCTCCTCTACCTGTTTGCGATCGGTGATGTCTCGTGAAATCAACAAGATTCGTTCCATCTCCCCGGAAGCATCCAAAATCGGGCTAACGACCACTTCCCACCATTTGGGAGTACCTTTTACGGTTGGGCAGTATCCGCGAAAAATGCTGATTTCGCCTATTTTAGCGGCAGCGAGTGCTTGCTCTGCCTGTTGCCGATAGTTGCTTTCCCAAAAACAGAGCCATTCAGTATTGAGATAGGAATCCAAGTCGTCAATTTCCATCAAACACATTCCACCTGTATTCATATACAGGAGCCGCCCATCAAGGTTTAATACTTGGATGCAGTCAGAACTGCTATCTAAAATGCGATTTTTAAATTCTTCACTCTGGCGCAGGGCGACTTCTGTTTGTTGGCGAGCGGTAATATCTCGCCAGGTAGCAACAAATCCATCTCCAAATTTAGCTACGCGGATATCAAACGCTCTAACTAAGCGTTGTTGTCCGTATTCATCTTCATAAACTAGACTATCTTTAATCAGCGCCTGACCTGTTTCTACTACTTGACAGTACTCATCAAACAAACCACTGTCACGATGTACCGGTAGTAATTCACATAACCCGCGCCCTATCTGCTGCCCACGAGTCACTTGATTATTGAGGCAGGCAGCATCATTTACATATTCAGTCCGAAAATCGACAATCTGTCCCTGCTCATTCCGCACAGCCTGGTAGATGCCAAAGCAGTCCAGCATATTTTCAACCGAAGTGCGGAAGCGTTCTTCGCTTTTTTCCAAGGCTGCAAGATAGCGTTTGCGCTCGCTAATGTCTTCGGCAATCCCAGCAAACCGATAAATCTCTCCTGTTTCATCTCGAAGCGGAAAACAGCGATCGTGAACCCAGCGAATACTACCATCGGCTAAAATAATTCGATATTCTTGATCAAATTCACCGCCGACAGCTTTTTCATGAAACGCTTTCTGGGTCAATTCTCGATCTTCTGGGTGAATACGATCAATCCATGATTGTTCTCCTTGATACAATTCCTCTGGGTTGAATCCCCACAAGTGTTTGTATGCAGGACTGACATAGCTGACTCGATTTTCTCGCACCTCTCTGATCCAGAATACTGCATCAATATTTTCTGCGATCTGCCGGAAACGCTCTTCACTCTCGCGCAAAGCTTCGGCTGACCTTTTGCGTTCGGTGATATCTATATCATTACCAGCCATCTGCATCGGTTGCCCCTGGTGGTCATAGAACACCTTGCCTTGGCTGTGTGCCCACCTAATTGTGCCGTTGGGATATGCCACCCGAAATTCAATGTTATAGTCTTCTCCAGTGGCGACAGCGCGATCTACAGCTGCCAGCACGCGATCGCGATCGTCAAGGTGCAATCGAGCGGCAAACATCTCGAATGAGCCGTCAAACTCTCCTGCTTGCAGCCCAAATAAGGCTTCTAGGTTATTTGACCAGGTAATTTTTCCTGTCTGGATGTTCCAGTTCCACGTTGCCATCCGAGAGGCTAACAGTGCCAATCGCAGTTGTTCTTCGCTCTGGCGTAGTTCTGCTTCTACCTGTTGACGTTCCTTTAGTTCACGCTGTGCCTGTTGATACAGTTGTGCCTGTCGCAAGGCGATACTCATCTGAGTTGCTAACTCTTTGAGCAAGTCAATTTCTAAGGGCTGCCAAAATCGAGGAGAGGTGCAATTATGAGCAATTAGCAATCCCCAAAACTGGTTATCTTGCAGAATTGGTACAACCAGATGAGCTTTGACTTGAAATGCCAATAATTCACCGTGGCATGGGTCAAGACTGCTGTCATGAATATCTGCTACTGCCACTACTTGCCCCTGATAATAGCGTTCGATATAATTCTTGATAAAAGTGGGATCGTTTCTGACAAGTTGCGGTAGATTTGAGGCGATGGAGTTTCCAGCTTGGCAGGGATCGTGGATAGTGGAGGGAAGAAGCGATCGCCATTCTGCCCCAACCGATTCTGCTACTACTGTGCCATCCCCGTCAAGATTTAACTGAAAAACCAAGACGCGATCGGTGTGGAGAAACCGCCGTACTTCAGCTACGGTTGTCTGGAGAATTTCATCCAAATTCAGCGATTTATGAATTTGCTGAGTAATATATGAGATTACAGAATCTCTTTCAATACGCTGTTGTAGTTGGGTACGTAGCCGTACTGTTTCAATTGCCCCATTGACTGCTATTTGCAGCCCTTCTGGGCTAATTTGCTCTTTGACAAGATAATCTTGTGCGCCCGCTTTCATTGCCTGAACTGCGATCGCCTCATTGCCTTGCCCCGTTACAACAATTACAGGTAGAGATATCCGTTGGCTTAGGGGTTGCAATTGTGCGAGAAATTCCAGCCCGTCTAGATCGGGGAGTCGATAATCAAGTAAGATAACATCAGGCTGATGTTGCTGCCAAAGTTCTAGTCCTTGCCGTCCTAGAGTTGCTTCCAAGAAAGTATAAGAATATTCGCGATCGCGCAGCAAATACCGCCGATAGAGTTCTCGATCTTCTGGGGAATCATCGACAATTAAAAGGGTGCGCTGTTGCTGAGACATCGTGAATTAATGGAGGGGATAGAGTTAAACCCCACATTTGGCAGGTTATCACACATAAATCTATTTTATAAACAGTCCTAGAATCATTTTCTACGTCAGGATTTTACCACAGGGCAGAGAGCAGGGAGCAGGGAGCAGGGAGCAGAAGGGACAAATCACGCCACTTGTGGGTGAGGTTTCAACCAACGGGGAAAAGGAGCAAGGGAGCTTTCACGCCACTTGCAGGTGAGGTTTGTACCTTTAGTTCCCCCTTCCCCTTTACCCGACTTCTACAAGAAGTCTAATCCTCTGGGCAATCAGGCAGTCTCGTCACTTCAAACCAATATTCCACCAGCATCTGAATATTTCGTTTCAATTGAGCAAAATTGATTGGCTTAACAATGTAGCTGTTGACACCGTATCGATAGCAGACTTCAATATCTTTGGGATTATTAGAGGTAGTAAACACTACCACCGGAATCATCTTTAACTTGTCGTCTTGTTTAATCCGGCGTAACACTTCTCGTCCATCGGTTCCTGGTAGGTTCAAGTCAAGCACAATCAAACCGGGACGGGGCAAACTTTCGCGCTTCACATAGCTGTCAGTGCGATAAAGAAACGCTAACGCTTGTTCGCCATTCACACACCGATGAATAGCGATCGCAATGGCAGAGCGCCCTAGAAATCTTTGTAATGCCTCAAAGTCTTCATTACTATCCTCGACAACTAAAAGCAGTGGCGTTTGCTGCATGGGGAAGGCTGAAGTTAGAGTCATCTGTTTGCCTCCGCCGACAGGGTGAAATAAAAGGTACTGCCTTGAGTTGGAGTAGATTCCACCCAAATTCTACCACCGTGACGTTCGACAATTTTACGGGCAATGGTTAACCCTACCCCAGTTCCACCGCCAAAGTCGTCTCGTCCATGTAAGCGGCGGAATATTTGAAAGATTTTGTCAAGATGTTCTTGGGGGATGCCAATGCCGTTATCACGAACATAGAAGGACTGGGTACTGGGTACTGAGGATTGAGGAAGAAATTCTTTTGGCATTTGGTTGACTTCCCAATTCCTAGACCCTGATTCAATGCAACCAATTTCTACCCATTTTTCCGGTTTATCATTGTACTTAATGGCATTGCTGATCAGGTTGCTGAAGAGTTCATTAATCTGAGCGCGATCGCCTTGAACAATCTTCAGGGGTTGAGGAATGCGGAACTCAACTTCACTCTGTGGCCTAGCAATGTTCAAGGTGGCGATTACCTGCGGCACTAACTCATTTAGATTCACTGGTTGCCGGATCAGTTCGGCGCGTCCCAACCGAGAGAAATGGAGAAGTGAGTTGATCAGGTCTTCCATTCGCTGTGTCAGCCGCACCAGGGTTTGCAGTTTCGCAATTCCATCGTCATCTAGTATATCTGCATAGTCTTCCATTAAGAAGTTTGCATAGTTGTGAATGCCCCGCAACGGTTCTTTTAGATCATGGGAGGCAACGTAAGCAAAAGAATCAAGTTCTGCGTTACTCCGTTGTAATTCAAAATTCATCGATGCCAGTTTGTCTGCCTGCCGCAACACAACACCCACAACTAGGCTTCGCAGTTCAATAACCGCTTCAACTTCGCAAGGTTTCCAAGGTAAAGCAGACCCTTGCACAGTTTCTTGCCATAAGTCGAAGGATTTGCGAGGAGACATTCGTAAACTGCCATCTGACAAAACTTCTACAGGTTTATTGGGGTTGCCGCCCCAATTCACCGTTTGTATTACCTCTGGACGAAACCAGAGAAGGTAATTGTGATGAACTTTGGAAATTTCTAGGGCTAACAGGCCACTCGCGATCGCTTTAAATGACTCGGCGGCAGGGTAGTTTTTGGTGAGCGATCGCGTCTCAAACAAGTTATGATGCAGGTGAGGTTTAATCCAATTGAGTAAGGCGTGAACCTCTGCTTCCGAAGGCGTTTTACCCACTTGAATACACTGATCGCCACTGCATATTACTACTCCTGTGGCGCTGACCAGATTGAGTAATTGAGATTTCAGTTGCACCATGCCATCCAGGAAATACTCAGCTTGAGACAAGCTTTCAACAAATACAGTTTGTAATGACTTCAGTTGCCTTTTATAATCAATGTCTTCACTAGCTTCTTTATTTGCCAGTTCCACAGACATCACTTGGCCAATGAACTCGCACATAGTGCGGGTATTGTAAAGAACATATTTAGGCGAAGAATGGTGACAGGCAATTAATCCCCAAAACTTTTGATCGTGCATCAGGGAAATAGACATAGAGGCTGTCACGCCCATATTTTGCAAGTATTCTAGATGAATTTGAGAAACACTCCGCAACACCGATAGACTGAGATCGAGCGGTTGATTTGTTAAGGGATTGTTCGCTGGAATTAAAGCGACAGGCTGGTAGCTGGCATCTGGAATCAGCCGCAGCCAGTTGAGGGTATATAGCTGTCGGGCCTGCTTAGGAATATCCGAAGCTGGGTAGCGTAAGCCCAAAAAGGGCGTTTCCTGATTGGTGTCTTCAGCGATGACACTCCCTGCTCCTTCGGGATCAAATCGATAGACCATGACGCGATCAAAGCCAGTGATTCGCCGGATTTCTGTAACCACAATCTGGCACATCTCCACCAGCGTTGGTGCTTTCTGAATGCGGGTAATGGTTCCTTTTACTTGTTTATAAAAGTCAAAAAAGCCTGTTTTATCCTTCGCTTTTTTCGGCTCCAATTCCAGAATAATGATATTATCTAAACGATGGACAATACCATCGAAATAAATTGATTTATTTTGATGTTTGATAGACAGGTTGAGAGGATTGACGCTCTCAAAATCCTCTGCTATACATTGTTGAATCAGCTTAATCTGCTTCGCATCCAGTAAATCTGATAGCGGCTTGCCCAGTAATTCTTCCGGTTGACGACCAATAAGTTCCTGGGTATTGCTGCTCACCTGAAGGATTTCCAGAGTGGGATCTTGCAAAACTAGTAAAATCCCGTGAGGTTGGATCAGACTGGGAATGTGGATCAGTTCGCGATCGCAGTTTGTTAAATCAATCGTTTCATTAGTCATTTGTCATTCTCCTTCTGCCTCCCCTGCCCCCGTTGCCTCTATCTCAACCTCCAACATGAATCCCAGGACGCTTATGCGGATTCTTTTCAGCCCTACGGAGTACTTCACGGGTAACTACAGCAATGTCACCTTCACCAAACAAGATAAAACGCAGTAAGTATTGTATGGGGTTTCCCTCAGCCCAACCGAAGTAAGCATGAGGAATCTTACCTGTTTGATCACGAATATAGAGTAGTAAAGCTGCGATCGCATTGGGTACTGCGGCACTCTCAGCCCGGAGGATGCGATAATCACCAACTTGCACCCCTCTTACTTTGATGATATCAGCAAATTCCGAAGCATCTGATACCATAATTTCTAGAAACAAAATAGGATCGTTGGGGGGAATATGGTTATCCTCGCGTACCTCTTTCTCTTTTAAAAAATACTCTAAAATATCGCCCGTATTCAACCGATTTGCAATCAGTCGTATTACTCCTTGGCTCTCTTCGGCAAGGAATTGACCAGCAAGTTCGTCAACTTCAATCCGCTCTGCTCGTAGTTCTGTTGAACGCCAAACACGAGAAATCAGCGAGGTAAAAATGATCGTGCCGATAAAGAACCCAGCGATTCTAATCCCTTCTGGTCTTTCGATGATATTGACGATGGTGGTGTATAAAAATAACAGTGTGATGATGGCAAAGACGAGTTTTGCCCGCTTTTGTCTGTGACGGTGAGCTGATAAGGTTACAGCAATGGCGGCTGAGGTGATTAACACCAGCACACCAGTTGCGTAAGCCCCACCTTGGGCTTCCACATTTGCTCTAAAAATAATTGTCACAACAAAAGCGATCGCTGTGTAGACCAACACTAAAGGACGTGTTGCTCGTGCCCAATTGGGTGCCATGCCATAGCGTGGTAGGTAGCGAGGTACAATATTAAGCAACCCTGCCATTGCCGATGCGCCTGCAAACCACAAAATAGAAATAGTACTTAAATCGTAAATTGTGCCAAAGCCATCACCCAAATGCAGATGTGCCAGGTAAGCAAGGGCCCGTCCGTTAGCTTTGCCCCCAGATGCAAATTCTGCGGTTGGAATCAGTAGAGTGGTTATAAAGCTGGTGGTAAGCAAAAAGAGGCTCATAATCAGAGCAGCAGTGGTCAGCAGCTTGCGTGTATTCCGAATCCGTCCCTTGGGATAATGGGAAGTGTTGTTATCGCTACCTTTCACTAGAGGCATAACGGTAACACCAGTCTCAAAACCAGACAATCCCAGCGCTAGCTTGGGGAATATGAAAAGAGATATGCCGATGAGGATTAAAGGATTAGAATTGCGGGCAAAAAGTGCAGTCTGCCAGTTAGCGATCGCTTGTGGGTGAGTTAAAATGTGATACGCACCAACGCCAACGACAATAAAGTTTAACAGTAAATAAGCTCCCACCAAAACTACTGCAATACCAATTGCTTCTCGGAAACCTCTCAAGAAAACTCCGCCAAGTAATGCAACTAATATTAGGGTGATTGCGATCGTTTGATTGTGCAGCCAAATTGGTGTTAGCGGATTCTCAATGATATGGGCTGTGGCATCAGCAGCCGACAAGGTAATAGTAATAATAAAGTCAGTTGCCACAAAGCCGAGTAAGCACAGCACAAGTAATTTGCCTTGCCACCAAGGGAGCAAGCGCTCTAACATTGCGATCGACCCTTCACCATGAGGGCTTTCGGCAGCAATGCGCCGATAGATTGGCAATGCTCCAAAGAGCGTCAGCAAAACCAGAATCAGGGTAGCTATCGGAGAAAGAGCGCCCGCAGCCAGTGCTGCAATCCCAGGTTGATAGCCAAGGGTGGAGAAATAATCTACACCAGTCAAGCACATCACCTGCCACCAAGAATGTTGGCGATGTGGTTCTTCCTTGCGGTAAGGCCCTTCTTTCTCTCGTGGGTCTTCTTCAAGCAACCAGTTGATTAACTGGCCGCCGAGCCGTTTTGTTGAAACAATTGATTTAGCCATCAAATACGGTTGTGTTGCAATCGGCTTTGTGATTTTTTAAGTCTTCGTAGTTTATTAAAATTTTGAACTAAAAAGACATAGCACTATATATTGTATGTTAAGTATCATGTCCGATTTGCAAAATATATAGTAGCTGCTCCTAGTGGTCTGTCCCATTAGTTCTGATAGGTGAATCAAATTTCAACTTCTCTTCTTTCCTTCTTATACTTTGCGTCCTTTGCGCCCTTTGCGGTTCGTTCTCTTATCCCTCAAAATTAATGGGACAGACTATTAATATAAAAACATTGTGCCGATAGCGTAGCGTTAGCGAGTCTTGCCTACAGCACGCTGCGCGACCGAGTGTCGCGGAAATTGCCTAGTGAATTACATGAAAACTGCTGTTGTAAAGTAGGCGATGGGGAGCAACAAGGCGAAAAACCATCTACATATTTCTGGTGATAGGTTTAAAGCAGGCGATCGCTACGATGGGCTGTTCAATAAGGCTTTTCTTCTGCACCTACATTTAACGAGGGAGAATATCATCTAAGCGAAGTTGTAACCCAGGTAAAAGCGGCGAATTAATTGCTTGATTTAGTCGGTATTGTTGTTGAATATAAATGTCTTCAACTAATTGACAAATAGTTAATGTAGGTTGTTTAGGTTTACCAATAAATGCTACACCGCCCAATCCCCGATAATCTACAATCCAATATTCAGGGATGCCTAAAAGCGCATATTCCTCAACTTTCCTTGCATAGTCGGTTTCCCAATTGGTACTAACGACTTCCACCACCAATTTAATTGAGCGTCCAAGAGTAATTACGGGTTCTCGCTCCCAAAGGGGTTCACGATCGAGAACGGTTTCATCGAGAACTATAACATCAGGGCGACGAGTTGTAGCTGTATCTGCAAAGGGATAAATTAAACAAGTGCGAGGAATAAACCAGGGGAGTTGTTCTGCAACAAGGTAGATGCCAATCTGGGTTGCAAGTTTGCCACTCACCGTTTCGTGAGGGCCAGTAGGTTCCATGTCAAGAAGTTCTCCGTCTGCCAGTTCATAGCGGGGATTGTCTTGATATTGGGAGAGAAAATCTTCAAATGTGAGAGCTTTTGGGGAGATATATGTCATGAAAGTCAATCTCCTGAAGACAAGTTATTTTGATTCTAAGTCAACTTTACTGCATAAAATTTATTTGGTTATTTGGAGGACAGTAAATACTTCTACCAAAAGAATCGCCAGTTTCAGCATCCGTTAATTCCACAAGTTTAGCGTTATCAGTACAGACACTTCTACCTTTAGCCATTCTCAACTCACCTTGGACAAAACCAGTCACTATCCACACCATTCGATTGTTAGAAATCGATGATTTGTACTCTCCTGTTTTGGCGGCAAATTCCTCGTATGTTGTCAGCTTTGCTTCTGTTATTCGCATCTTACTAGACTTTTTGATAACACGTTCAATCGTAATCAAGCGGCTTGCTGGTAGGCTATTATTTGCAGGGTATGTTCGTAATCTTGAGTTAAATGGTATTGGTTGATTGACTTGCTTTTTTGTCTGTACTGGTTTAGCTGTGACTGTCTGCACTAGCAATAAACTAGTGGTGCTTGCAAAGACAAAAGCAGATAATGAAGTGATTGTAATAATATTAACCATAGTGCGAATGCGCTTCATAATGCTCAGAATACCAACAACTTCTGCACTACTTTAAGCGATCGCTTCTGGTGAGTGCTTGCATCATCGCGCTACAAACTCTATTCTGTCAGAGCATCAAGTTTAGCCAGTATGCTTAAGCCATCTTCTGGGTTGCCAGTTCATAGAGATAAATATCTGCAATATCAAGCCAAAGAATCGAGGATAATGAATCATAATTAATCTCTATAGCTTTGAGCTATCAGCCATCAGCCACCAGTTACAAGCTGGAAGCTGAGATGCGGAATACTCAAGGCTTTTGATTCAAATTAACGAATTGACTATGAATTCTGAACAAATCAAAAATTCTCTAAATATTTCGCCAGCTATACGCGTGGGAGTACTGGGTTTTGGCGGACTCGGACAAGCAGCCGCTAAGGTAGTTGCTGGCAAACAAGAAATGATTTTGGTCGCAGCCGCAGATCAAAAAGGCTACGCTTATGCTGCTGACGGCTTAAATACTCAAGCATCCATTGCAACATATCAGTCTCAAGGTTCGGTGGGTTATTTAGAGCCAGTTGGGACATTAACAAATCAAAGTATTCAGGATTTAATCGAAATAGCTCAACCTGTAGATGGATATTTTTTAGCTTTACCTAACTTACCAAATGACTTTATTCCCACTGTTGCCAAGCAGTTTATCAAATCTGGTTGGCGTGGGGTATTAGTAGATGCGATTAAACGCACTACTGCTGTAGAACAACTCCTGGCAATGAAAGAGGAACTGCAAGCAGCCGGGATTACCTACATGACAGGATGTGGTGCTACGCCTGGACTGTTAACAGCCGCCGCAGCTTTGGCCGCCCAAAGCTACGCCGAAATTCATCAAGTTGAAATTACCTTTGGGGTAGGAATTGCTAACTGGGAAGCTTACCGCGCCACCGTTCGGGAAGACATCGGCCACATGCCTGGTTACACAGTGGAAACTGCTAGGGCGATGACTGACGCGGAAGTAGAAGCACTGCTAGATAAAACTAATGGCGTGCTTACCTTAAAAAATATGGAACACGCAGATGATGTGATGTTAGAAGTAGCAGGGATAGTGGGGCGCGATCGCGTTACAGTTGGTGGTGTAGTCGATACCCGCAATCCCAAAAAGCCTCTTAGCACCAATGTTAAGGTAACAGGACGTACCTTTGAAGGCAAGATTTCTACCCATACCTTTACCCTGGGAGATGAAACCAGCATGGCAGCCAATGTCTGCGGGCCTGCCTTTGGTTATCTCAAAGCTGGTAGACAACTGCACCAACGCGGCATCTATGGAATATTCACCGCCGCCGAAATTATGCCTCAATTTGTTAGGTAAATAAGACATAAGGACTGGGGACTGGGAATACCCAATCCCCAATTCTTATAATAGGATTTCAACACTGATGAATCGGAGGTAAGTGTGGCCACTACGGTACACTGGCAGGAACGGGTTGGTAATCAAAGGGATTGGATTTGGCGCGGCTGGCAAACCCGTTACACTTACATTCGCCCTAGCCAAAATGACCACAAGACAACACCCCTAATTCTGTTACATGGCTTTGGCGCTTCCATTGGTCATTGGCGACACAATTTAGAGGTGTTGGGTGAGCATCACACAGTTTACGCCATAGATATGCTGGGTTTTGGCGCTTCTGAAAAAGCCGCAGCTAATTACAGCATTGAACTCTGGGTTGAGCAGGTTTACGATTTCTGGAAAACATTTATCCGTCAACCAGCAATATTAATAGGCAATTCCAACGGTTCACTAATTTCTATGGCCGCCGCTGCTACCCACCCCGATATGGTGCGGGGTATGGTGATGATGAGTTTACCCGACCCGTCATTAGAACAAGAAGCAATTCCTGCTGTGCTACGACCAATGGTCACAGCAATTAAAAATGTTGTTGCTTCGCCGTTGATACTTAAACCTGTGTTTAACTTCGTGCGCCGTCCTGGGGTGCTGCGTCGCTGGGCTAGTCTCGCCTACGCTAACCCAGAGGCGATTACCGATGAACTCATCGAAATTTTAGCAGGGCCTCCCCAAGACCGGGGTTCGGCGAGGGCGTTTAGTGCTTTGTTCAAAGCTGCGATCGGAATTAATTTTAGTCCCAGTGTCAAGACAGTATTACCAACCTTAACAATTCCCATGCTTTTAATTTGGGGACAAAAAGACCGATTTGTTCCGCCAGCTCTGGCTAGTCAATTTGCCCAGTACAATCAGAAATTAGAAGTACTGAATCTGGAGGATGTAGGGCATTGTCCCCATGATGAATGTCCAGAACAAGTCAACCAAGCGATTTTAGATTGGATTGAGAGATGCCTTGGCGTAGGTTAAGCCCGCCGCAGGCATCGCCAAGCATTGGTTGTTCCCTAAATATTATGCAATAGGAGCGATCACGCCAGCAGCACTTAGCCAATCGTCGCTTGGTTAGTGTCAACATCTGTAGTACCATTCACTGAACGCGCCACAGAAATCATCTTATTGAGAATTTCTTGACTGGGAACTTTACCTTTCAATACCACAGTGCTACCTGTTTGAGCCACCCAAAGGGTATTAACATCATCAAGTTGGGGATCTTGATCAAATGCCAACGCTACCCGCTTGGCTAAACCACTTTGGTCGTATTCTCCGCTTAATCCCAGACGTTCTGGGGGTATTGATTGCGTAGCAGTAGCGACATTAGCACTAGGAGCTTGTTGTACAGCCTGTGCAGTCGGATTTACTTCTGCATTTTCAGGTTTTTCCATTCCAAATAGTCTTTTTAACCAACCCATATAACTTTTTCTCCTATTAGAGGCTTATTAAATTTGAGTATAAAAGCTTTACAAAAATGCCGCATCTGCCAACAAAAAGATATCCATTCAATGAAATCAATGAAATTCCTGCTTGCAGTATGATTTTTGCCCAAATTCTTTTTAAATAATACAAAGAGTGCAGCTCTTAAGTTTACAATAAAAGGTCGCACTGACTTTTTTAGTGCGGTAGTACATTTAGCGTAGCCCTTAGCTAGTGTCTGCGTTACTCAATTCCTGCTCTAGCCTCTGTTGGCGAAGATGAAACATACCCTTTCAGTTCTTGTAGAAGATGAGGCGGGTGTTCTTTCCCGCATTTCTGGTTTATTTGCGCGTCGTGGCTTTAATATCGAAAGCCTTGCTGTTGGCCCTGCTGAACAAGGAGGAGTCTCTCGAATTACGATGGTTGTCCCTGGTGACGATCGCGTCATCGAGCAACTTACCAAGCAACTGTATAAGTTAGTCAATGTACTTAAAGTACAAGACATTACCGAAACTCCTTGCGTAGAGAGGGAATTGATGCTTTTGAAGGTGAATGCTAGTACTAGCAATCGCTCAGAAGTGATCGAACTATCTCAAATTTTCCGGGCGCGAGTCGTGGACGTGGCGGAAGATTCTCTCACCTTAGAAGTTGTGGGAGATCCAGGTAAAATGGTAGCGATCGTCCAGGTGTTGCAAAAATTTGGTTTGAAAGAAATCGCCCGCACTGGCAAAGTATCCCTAACTCGTGAGTCGGGGGTGAATACCGAGTTACTCAAATCTTTGGAAGCAAAGGTTTAGTTGGGAATTTAAATCAAGACTCAGAAATACTCAACCGCAAGCACATAAATCAAACTCAGCAGAAATCATAGTGGCAATTGTTACTATGACTTCTGCTTAGGAATTAGGGACTTTCAGTTATAGCAAGCGCCAAGGCGGTTAGGACAAACAGTATAATTAGTGAGTAAAGTAAAACTAGATACAGATGAAGCGTTCAGCTCAAGGAAAGCTCATGCCAAAACCTTACAGTTACGACTTACGCCAGAAGGTAATTCAGGCAATAGAGTTAGACGGGATGAACAAAACGGAAGCAGCGCAAGTTTTTCAAATCAGTCGAAACACAATCAACCTATGGCTGCAACGAAAAGCCAGCACTGGAGATTATCAAGCATTA
>NZ_JACJSI010000579.1 GCF_014698065.1 Nostoc flagelliforme FACHB-838 | reverse complement strand
TGTATTTCCGAAACTTTGGACTTGCCCGAACTGCTGGCGTTGATTGAGCAGTTGCCACAGCGATCTCCGTGGGAACGCTCAGAAAAAGTCAAAGCTACTGCGGCGAAGGCAAAAGTCGTTCAATTGCCAAAACGCTCTGTGGTAGCTCAAGCAGAAACACTTTCTTCAATTCCAGATGTGGTTATTCTGGAATACGAAGTCGTCGAATGGTCTGCTACAGAAGGACTCAAAGATACTTTATATGAAACCTATCGCCCACAACGAATCAGAATTAAAGATGCTTTACCTCATCCGTCCCTACTGTGCGAAAGTGCAGCCCTAGCACTTGTCTCGCCACCAGCACCAACTTACAAACCGCATCTTCCTAGCAACATTATTACACAAGGCTTGTTGTCAGAGGCACAACTTGAAAGTGTGATTTACGCAGGTCAAACGCACTCAGAATTTCTGTCTGGGTCTTATATTGTCGATAATTCATGGGATAATGTGACTGTAGCGGCAAATAGTGAAAAAAATGCCGTAAAATTTCGGCGTGGCTGGTTTCTTGGCGATGGGACGGGTGCCGGTAAGGGTAGACAATGTGCAGGAATCATCCTCGATAACTGGTGTCAGAAACGAAGAAAAGCAATCTGGGTATCAAAGAGTTCTGCCCTAATTGAGGATGCTCGTAGAGACTGGTGTGCGCTCGGAGGTAGTGAAAAAGACATTATCGACCTCTCAAATATCAAACTTGGCGACCCCATCCCTTTCACCCAAGGTATTCTGTTCTGCACCTACTCAACTCTACGTTCTCGAAAGAATGGCAAAAGTCGGCTCAAGCAAATTGTTGAATGGGCAGGAGCAGACTTTGAGGGAGCGATCGCTTATGACGAGTGCCACAGTATGGGCAATGCAATGGCTCAAGAGGGTAAACTCGGTATGGTTGCAGCATCCCAGCAAGGCATTGTTGGGCTGCGGTTGCAAAACGCACTGCCCTCAGCACGGGTTGTCTATGTCTTTGCTACTGGAGCGACGAAGGTTTCTAACTTGTCTTATGCCAATCGTCTGGGGCTTTGGCAGACTGGGGATTTCCCGTTCACCTCCCGCGAGGATTTTGTGGAATCCATTGAGGGCGGTGGTATCGCCGCGATGGAGATTGTGGCTAGAGATTTGGTGCGGCTCGTTTCTGGTAGGAGCCTCTAGAAACTAGAGGGGTATGCCCAGAGTTTATTCTGAAACTCACTTTCAGAATATAATAACTGTTCCTTTGATGTAGGTGAACCAAGTACCCTAGAAAGGTAAGTCCTACCCTTGAGGAGATAAGTGAATCCCTATCTGACCACACCGAACAGGCTCGGAATCCTGTAGAGTGAAGCTGGTAACAGGGCGCAATCAGAGGTAATCAGGATATTATCACACTGGCGCTAATGGGGAGATGGTAAGGATAAATAAGTCCTAGAAAAGTGTCTAACTGGCAAAACTACAACCTGAACAAAATGTAGATTTTCATTCTCTAATCTCGCAACATCTCGAAATCAATAGTTGCAATCTCCGAGATGAGAATAGGCAAATTGGACTGTCCTAACCCATCAATCAATCGAAAGAACGGAACGAGTAAAAACGGTGTAAGGGTCTGGGGAAAGGTCGAAAACCCCAGTAGGTAAGACGAGTTACGGAATCCCTCTACATCGGGTAGGATGCGGCGTAACTGCTGCAAGGTATTCAGAAAAACGCAAAACGGAGTAGCGTATGGTTAGACACAGTGTAAAAACTAGTGAATCTTGGAAATCATTACCCTGGAAGAAATTTCGGGCGAACCTTTTCCGCCTACAAAGAAGAGTGTTTAAAGCTGTTCTTGTTGGAGACAAGCGCAAAGCTAAGTCACTACAAAAGCTTATTCTGAAATCCTTTGCAGCTAGGTTTCTGGCAATACGTCAAGTAACACAAGCTTTATGCTGGAATGGCACTAAGAAAAGCGGAAAGGCTTATCGATTAAGCAGTTTGCAATTGTTTACGTAATTCTTGCCGGGGTTTGGTCAATCTGGGGTATGCTTTGGGGCGGCGTTTGGTAACTCGTGGTTCAGTGCGTGCGGGACGGTCAGGAACTTCTTTGTGAACGATAATTTTTAGTAAAGTGCGATAAAGTCTAAGCCGTTTTTTAGAGTCAGCAACCTCGAATTTGGGAATAAAATTAATTAAATGATGGCGAGTACCTTGTAGCGATAAACGATTTGGAGGGGTATTGTAAGTAGTCCCAGCCTGCCACATCAAGCTCCGAAGTAAATTGTAAGCAAGTAAGTAAACATGAATTTCTTTGCGTACCATTGAAGGAGTTTTACATCGTAAAATATCCATACCCAAGGTAGTTTTTATATGTCTCAAATCCAATTCAACATCCCAGCGTTTACCGTAAAGCCCAACAATTTCCAGAGTAGAATAAGAAGATTTATCTAAAAGAGTAGTAATTAAGCTAACTTGTTGAGTCCGAAAACCAGGAATAACAATATGATAGTAAATCTCTCGCACAGTGATGGAAGAAGGTAGAGCATCAAATTCATCTTTATTCAATCCTTTTGGACAACTTTTAGGCTTATACTAAGTAACTAATTTGTCGCAATCTCCAACAATTTTGCCTTTTCGCATGGTTGTTGTGCGAGATTGATGCTTCCGAAATATAGCATCGCAATCGAGTTTGGTAATCGTAACCATATCGGCATAAGCGCAAAAAGCTCTATCCCCTAAAAGCACATCATTGGGTTTGAGAAAACCATACAGCCTCCTTGCTAATTTAATATCATGAGTGTTCAATACATCGATGCACAAACAATACGGTTCGGTTAAGCTCTAAGCAGTATTGATTACAGAAAAAGTAAGTGTTTCCAATTTAACTCCTGCCCCCTTATGTACTGGCTTCTTGGACGGAAACTTAGCCCTAGT
>NZ_JACJSI010000578.1 GCF_014698065.1 Nostoc flagelliforme FACHB-838 | reverse complement strand
CTGGCGCACAGTGGAATGTTGATAGTGTTAATCACATCCTCTCTATTCGTTGTGCTTATCTCAATGGTTTATTAGCTATTTGAGTCTTTCTGCCAAAAGTGGATGCTCCCCTTTTATACTGCTATTTCCTGAGCCAGTTAGGAGCGTTGTATTGATGTTGACATTGCCACCGTTGCCAGTACCAGTTGGGGCAAGGCTGTAAGGAAATTCAATACCTAAAAGATGATAAGCCGCCTGCCAATTATTGGCACTAGCACTGATAATGCTATCAAGCAATTGCACATAGTTTGCACGTATGAAAATGTTTCCTCCATCTGCTAATGCGGTTGCAGCACTAATGGAAGAATTATTTTTCAGAGAAACTATATTTGCATCAATATCTATATTGCCTGCCGAACCAGTGCCTAAATTACTTACAGTAACTGAACCGTTAGATAAAGAGAATTGCCCGGTTTTTATTTTTATACTCCCTGCCGCTCCACTGACCTCTGAAGATAGCCCTAATACTTGTTGTATTGATGGGGGAGGTGATACCGCATAAGATCCTATTCCAGACATAGAATTATAAGATAAAGCTTCTATATTTGTAGGTGTTGTCACATCTACAAAATTAGAGGCTTCAATTGTAACCTTGCCAGAATTACCGCTGGAAAAAGTGTAAGAAGCAATAATGCCTGTGTTGTATAACCTGACTTGAGGCGAGGTAATTTTCAAATCACCGGAATTTCCAGATCCATAAGCCACTACAGATGCTTGGGTTGGTGAAGAAAAAATGGGATTAAACCCACTCAATTCAACACTGCGATCGGCGCTGATGATTAAATCCCCCCCCGTGCCAGTGCTAAAAGTTCCAGATGTTATAGTTCCTCCATCTAAAGCAGTGAATTGACTTGTATTAATTACGATCTTGCCACTTGTGCCAGTGCTAAAAGTATACGAACCAACTCCGCTAGCAATGCTAGCAGTAGGTTTAATAAAGGAAAAACCTTTGACTTCTATAGATTCAGAAGCATTCAAAAGTATATTGCTAGCATTTGCTTCTGTAAAAGTCTTGCTATTTATGGCTCCTCCATCTTCAAAGCTTAAATATTTAGTTGAAACCACAACATCACCTGCGCTTCCTCCTAAAGTTTCTATTTCAATTCCACTAGGGATTGTTCCATCTGGGGAGGTTCCACTTAATTGAAGTAAATTTGAAGCCTGTATATTAATGCCGCTTCCAGCTTGAGCGCCTTGATTTTGAATCAACGCAACTGATCCTTCAGTAAAAGAAATTTGTTTTCCTACTAGTTGAATAGCACTATCTCCAAAGCCGCTAGTATCTACTAGTGCTTGTTTAGACATAAAGATATTTTTAAAGTTTTGTAAATCTTGATATCCGAATATCCAGCCAGAAGTTGTCGGTTTGATGCTAACTGTTCCATCACTGGCACTACCCAGTTCTACCCGTCCTCCTGGTGCCGTTAGATTCCCTCCTTCTAAAGCAATATTACCCCCTATTAAAGCTAAGGTTTTCCCTGACAAAACCCGCAAACCTTTGGAGCTAGTTCCTGCTCCTGAAACAGGTGTAAATAGTGAAGGGATAGCTAAATTATTTGCTGAACCTTGCACACGGATCTCACCAGGATTGTTGTCTAACCCCAATCCTACAGGCACATTCACTGTTAAAAGAGGAGTAGTTTGAGACGCAGTTGCATTGAACTCTTTTCCATCTGCAAACTTTAAGCTATTCGCCGTGCTACCCAAGAAAGAACCGCCAATATCTAATCGGGCATTGGAACACTTATAGTTGCAACCCAACAGCAGTTATTGAACTAACAGTGCTAGCCTCAATTATAAGAGCATCATCTATTTTTATAAAAAACAGGAAGTTAAAGTAACAACAGATTTAATAAACAATGCTTGGTTCAAAACTGATTTTAACTAATGTGCTGATATAGTGCAGTTAGATTACTATTAACACAATATTTGCTTTCGGTAAAGAAAAAATTTTGATAAATCGGAGATTTCTTTAAAATATGTCTTTAGCTAAAATCATTCTCAAAAAATTATCTGTCCTTAATCGGGAATATCAATGAGGAATCTCCCCTGCAATACACTCGTTAGTCGCCAGAATTCATCATAAAAAAATCATTCTTCCTGTGGTTCTTTCAAGTAGTTGTTAAAACACTAGACGAAGAATGATTCTCATACCAAGCTGCGGAGCTTTGTTTGCTTTACTGGTGTACTTTTGATTTCTGAGCAGGCTGAAAATTGATTCTTTCTCTCAAATGAAAGTAATATTTTATACTATCCCTTCTTCAAAATGAAAAATCAAGGGTTTTGACTATTCCGCAGTGAGGGAATGAATAACTATATATAAACTCTCATGAGAGAAAAGGTTTTTTCCAGTGAAGATCAGGATTATAATATTGAACTTAAGCTGTAGGGCATCTGTACAAAAAGGATAAAAAAAAGTGCGTTTTGTCAATCGGGTAAAATACTCAAAAGTATTTTAACAATAATGATAATCGTAGCTGGGGTGGGGGAAAGAGGCGAGTGTCAGACTTAGGTGTGGTTAAATATCTCCAAAAGCCAGCTAGCAAGATGGATTTATTACCTTGGATTGCACCTTTGCAGACATTTGTGCATTCATGCAGCAGCTATGTGTGAGGTTACGGCAGTTGCATCAACTGGCTAGCCGTGACTCTTCTGTGGATTGGCTGTTGCAGGGGTTGGGGCAACAAGCTAAACCTTATTTATCTTCGTTGCAAGCGAAGCTGCTGGCGGCTGTTGAGAGAGAGTACAACCTTGTTTGTCAGCAGCAGAAGTGACGATACAGCTAGTAACTTGGTAACTACAATTTTCTACAGATTTGGCATGAGCGTTACGATCGCGATCCGCTACACATTTGGCTACGTGAGCTAACAGCGTCCCAAACTCAGCACCTCTCAAACAA
>NZ_JACJSI010000577.1 GCF_014698065.1 Nostoc flagelliforme FACHB-838 | reverse complement strand
GAAATGTTAGAAAAAGTTTTGTTGCCAATCTCAGACTTGTCAGGTTATTGCCGTGGTGTTGAGTGGTCAGGACAAGAATGGATTTATGCAATTGTTTGCCAGAGTGAAACTCTCTACTTACCTGAGCAAGAATTTCATCCAACAAATGTACTAAAAAAGTCCACTGTTTCCACTCCAGCTTTTAATCTGGGGGACATAGTTAAGGTTGATTTCGGTGAACAGCCAACACGTCGTATTATTCAAGGGATTTTTAGTCTCAAAGATAATTGGCTTTATGGGGTAGAGTGGCGCTCCCCAACTTTAGAAGAAGTGTCTACCCAAAGCAGAACGATATGGCTTGTTGATGTTGATTTAGTCAATGTTAGTGTATGACCAGTTGCCCTTAAAGAGCAGTACCAAGTTAACTAACAATTTGGGCTATTAATCTAAAGTTACTGGTTTTATTAGCTACTTTTAATTATTTATCTAGGCATCATAAAAAATAGAAAACTTTGAGTAGTGCAAGTTTAAAACTTGACAAAGAAATTTAAGTTGTATTTGAGATAATGTTTTAGACAGTAAGGAAATAGCTGGCACTAAGGGTGAGGTTGCTAAAACCTTGAATGATCGCAATTAGTTCAGGACTAGTTTCATTCAGGAATAAGGCTGTACCTGTAGCCAAACCAGTTGGCACTGCTCCCAAGCTATAGCTTGAGTTGGAGCCAGACAGTTGCAGCGTATCTTCGGTGGCATTGAAATCAGTAATTATAGCGTAGTCGCTCAGGCCCAAAGTACTAGTATTACCATCGCTATAGAAGACACCGACAGTAATACCTAGCACAAACTGATCACTCCCAGCGCCGCCAGTCAAAAGGTCAACTTCAGCAATACCTCTTGTTGCTGTATCTGTTCCTGTAAGTATGTCGCCACCTTCATCTCCAAACAGGCGATCGCTTCCAGTGCCACCGAATACAGAATCATTCCCACGTCCGCCATAAACAAGGTCATTACCACTGTCGCCGAAAACAGAATCGCCACTATCACCACCTGTAATGTAGTCAATTCCTGCATTACCACGGATGGTATCATTGGCTGCACCACCCGCTTGTGTGTCGTTGTTAACAGTACCCAAAAGATTGAGAGCAACAATAGCTTTGTTATTTTTAGTACTGGCATCGTTCTGTCCAGTGAATTCAGCATTGACTACTGTATTCAAGTTCAGGAGAACACCGTTGGATTGGGTAAAGCTATTGCCTTGGAGTAATTCTGTATAGAGAGTGTGAGCATAACTGTGATTGCCAGCAAAATTCCACTGTCCAGGCTGAAATAGATCATTCCAGTTGGTATAGACATCCAGGGTAGCCAAGCGAGCATCATAGCCTAAAGTTTCACTAGTATGAATAGATACAACGCGATTGGCGTCGATCGGATCTAAGCGTTCGCTTGCTGCTTTGCCTTCAAACTCAGGTCCTGCTGGATCTAAACCTACTATTTGAGTAAGAGAACGCCCTGTAGATTCACGGTAGGTTGAGCCAGTGAATCCAGCAATGTGCGCTCCCAAACTATGTCCGATCAGGTTGGTGTAAGTCGGATCTACACCATTATTTACTAAGTAGGTAGCCAGCTGACTGGCGACATCGCGCGTTCTGGCGGCGGAAGTGGAATACCACAAGGAACTAGCTCCTTGTTCCCAATCTAGGAGAATGATATTAGCATTTGACTCACGTTGCCGAATAGTTTGGGCTATATTTTCCATCCAGTCAGCGGCTTTGTAGTTATTGCCTACATTGCCACCAGTGCTTTGATAGCCATGAATAACAACATAGGTTGGTGCCTCAGAAGTAATGCGCCCAGAACGGTTGATAGAACCGTTACCCCAAACATTAAAGTTGACTTCAACCATCTGAAAAATTCTATATGGAAAATTTCTATTTCTTGAGGCGAAAATTATGTTTTACCCTGGCAGATTTCTAAGTGGGACTTCTCCTACTTAATAAAACTGTTGCTCTAACTTGCTCAAACCAAGCCAGATCAAAAGCCCAATTATTATAACTAGGCTTGAATCCACCAGCAGAGTCCTCTTGTACTACTTTTGTTTGAGATGTTACTTCTTGTTGAGAACACTCTTGAGGTAAAACACTATTGGACATGGTAACAATTGAAAAATCTGTTATTTTCTAGCCCCAAAAAATGTAGGTATTTTCTAATCTTATTGGTGGAACTCAATTTAGAAATCAGTCTTTAGTCTCAAGTGGGCCCAGATGAAGCATATAATTTCTGACATTAAAACTTTGGGTATACCAGAATTAAATGTAACCTTCCAAGGGGGTATGTTCCCTCAAAACAAAAAAATCTTTTCGGCTTGGGGACAATTATTCAGCTATTTTGGTAGCTTCTGATGACTAAAGAAAGAGAATAATTTCATAGAGCGAAATAGCTGATTAAAACATTGTTTTGGCAGGAAGAACGCAGTAATTTTTATATGCTAACCAATGTGTTTTAAACTGAACCCACATCATATTAAGCCTCAAGACAAACGCATTTAAGTTACTCTCAATCATAACTAGAGTTAAAAAACTAACGAAAAAATCTTTCCTTTTGCGTTTAATTATTTTTTAAGTCCCAAAGCGATGCCTAAAACTTTGGCAATAAGCAAGCGTTAATGACATTATTTTAACTCTATTGAGAATATATGCTTATTGACATGATGCGGCCGCCCTGTACTAAACCTCCCCCATAACGAGTCCTTCGATCGTATGCGCTTGTACGATAGGTTCTAGTTCTTCAACGATTCGACAGGCGAAGTGCTTTCGGTGTTCTACAGGGATAGTCTCGTAGTAAGACCGAGTAAACTGGAGATCATGCCGCTCTGCATTTCGGGCATCTGGAGCATCCACACCAAGCACTAGGGCTGGGCGCGATTTTTGGGATTGGTTAGCTGTACCTCGATGAATGGTCAGTGCTGACCGGACAGATATATCTCCACGCTTC
>NZ_JACJSI010000576.1 GCF_014698065.1 Nostoc flagelliforme FACHB-838 | reverse complement strand
AATTAAAGTTTGCATCAGTGATCGCAGCAGTTGCTTCAGTTCAATTTCACGAGAAATCGCCTGTGAAGCTTTCATCACTGCTGCTAAATCGAAAGCAGTATGGAAGGGATTAGAGATAGTTTCAGCAGTAATCGGAATTAATGTGGAAGCGGCTCTAGACGACTGAGGAAAGAACTGTGGATAGCGAGTTTCTAAGTCTTTAACTTTAGCGGTTGCGCCCCAGCGATCGTAGCAGTAGTGAGCTTCTTTCATGTAGATCTGAGCAATCTTTGACCGACCTCGCGCTAAATAATGCTTGGCAGCTAATTCGTATGCTAACGCCTCTTCCTGGATGTATTCGTTTTCTCTAGCTCCTTGAATCGCTTGTTCGTAGAATTCTTCTGCCTCAAGCAACTGACCCAAAACTCGTGCAGTCTCGGCTTGCACCAGATAATATTTATGCAAATAATTCATTGGTGCATAATGTGCCCATTGTTTCATTTTCTCCTGGTTAACAGCAACTTTTTTGAGGATTTCCGACTGAGCTTGAGCGCTGCTTCCGGGGTATGTAGCCAGTCTTGCCAGAGAGTCATAGAGGTAGTACAAATGCTCCGAGGGAGCCGCTATTACTTCGCTCAAATGACTTGCCGCTAGGGTTGAGTTTTCAATTGCCTGAGAGTACTCAGAAAATAGATAGCATAGGAAAAGTTTGTTGAAATGTATTTTAAAGATTAAGTTTCCATTTATTTCATAGTGTGGCGGTCTATTCTCCTCATTGTAAGATTCGCCAATTAGACGACATGGATTGACCGAGCATCCCATCAAATTTAAGACAAACTGGTGAAATAGTTGATTCAAGGTTAGTGCTGTTTTCTGTTTGATTTCACGGATTGCTTCACTGTATATCCTCATCTCGCGTTCAAGTTCCACGAGTTCCTTTCCGACGACAAAGGAGTGGAAGCAGTAACCGTGAGCGCAATATGCAGCAAACTCTAAGTCCCCAGTTTCTAGTCCACTTTGATAGCCTTCTAGTAATGGCTCCAGTGATTCTCTAATATGTTCTTTCCAGTGGATGATGAAGACATTTACGAACAGTAATGTTCTAGCTCTGAGTGAATGGTTATGAGGCTGTGACAACTGCCTGAGAGCAAGCTGTCCAAATTGGTAGCCAACCTCTATGTTTCCGACCATTCCACAAAGAATTAACCCAAAGGTGGCATACACAAAGGGTGACACAAACGCGTTGCCATACTGGATTGACAGGTTGACCTGTTTAGATGCAAGTAGAGGCATCAGATCGGGAGCAGCCATATGGGCAGCAACCGTTATACTTGATAGAATCCGCATCGCCGCCAACTTTTCCGGCTCGGTCATTTCCGGCAGATGAATAAAGTCCTCGATCAGCTTCTCACTGAATCGGGATGTGATTGTGTCTAGTTCAAGCTGAATATCCGACTGACTTGGCTTTTCGGGAAAACTGATCCCCAATTGCTGTAAAACTTGCAACGCAGTATTGATTGCTTTCAATGGCTGACCCTGCGCTGTGTCGGTTTGAATTTTGACATCATAAAAGTTTACGATGTCGAGAACCGTTTTAGCTTCTTGCAGAACGATCGCGACCCAGGATTCTACCTGCTCAAAATCGCCACACAAATACGCAACTTCTGTTGTTTCTAGATATAAATCTAATGTCAGGTCATAGTCTGTTTTCCAGCTAGAAACTACCAGCCATGCTCTCCCTGCGGCTAAATAGTTCTGAGTCATACTATAGGCGATCGCTGCCTTTGCTTTCTGACCTGCGATTAAATTTAATTTGGCAATTTCATGGCGTTCTGCTTGATCGGTTACAAGCTCAATCGCATGATTTAGGTGCTCAACAATCTCAAACAGCCTCTCTGATAACCGCTTTGATAAGGTCTTTTCTAGTAAATTACGACCGATTTGGAGATGAACAACTTGTTTGTGCGACTCATCGATTAAGGCGTATGCAGCTTGCTGCACCCGGTCATGCAAGAACTTATACTCTTGAACTAACAAGTCTTTGTCTAATTCAGACAGAGGTTGAATTAATCCAGCTTGTATTGCTTCTAATAAATCCTGGAAAATTGCTTTCGGTGATTTTTCGCAAACGATCGCCAACGTTTCTAAATCAAACTCAGACCCAACACAAGCCGCTATGGAGAGAACTTGCTGTGTTGCTGACGGTAATTTTTGCAACTGACGTAGCAGCAACTCCACCACATTATCGGTGATATCTTGAGCTTCAATCTCAGTTAAGTTCCACTGCCAACTCAACTGTTGGGCATCAAAGGTTAATAGGTTTTCGCTATGCAGCAGCTTCAAAAATTCACCAACAAAGAAAGGGTTGCCCTCGGTTTTACGCAACACGACTTGGGTTAAGGAACGAACGGTATCAGGATTGCGATGTAATGTCTCAGCCACCAATTGAGTCAAGGGTTCCAGCGTTAAGGGGGTCAGGGTGATTTCTTGAAGCGCTGCTCCCTGGTTTCGCAGGCTCTCTAGCGTTAAGACCAACGGATGCGTTGGAGTCAGTTCGTTATCTCGGTAGGCTCCGATCAAAAACAGATACTGGATTTGCTCATCAAGTAAGATGAGTTCGATTAACTTCAAGGTCGCAGAATCGATCCACTGTAAATCGTCTAAGAAAATGACTAGGGGATGCTCTTTTGCACAAAACGCCCGCACAAATCTTTGAAACGTGAGATTGAAGCGATTCTGTGCTTCTGTTGCTCCAACTTCGGGTGTAGGCGACTGTTTGCCAATGATTAACTCAACTTCGGGGATGACATCAATGATGATTTGCCCGTTGCTGCCCAGAGCAGTGAGCAGGCGCGATCGCCACTGTTGCACTTGCTCATCCTTGGACTTTGGACAAAAAGAAGTAGTTCGCGGAAACAATACGAACAAGCGAATAATTAATCTTGTTTATAGTTACCAGAAGAAAAAAAGCATAGCCACCAGATCCCCAACGAG
>NZ_JACJSI010000575.1 GCF_014698065.1 Nostoc flagelliforme FACHB-838 | reverse complement strand
TTGGCTGGTCTGTATGATGGTAATCCCAAGCGCCACACAACCAAACCAATAGCAGAAAAGTTGTTGAATGCTTTCAATGGTATAACAATGTATTTTCATCAAGACGGCAGCTACGAAATGACTCAACTCGGTGAACTTCAACAACAAATTTTAACTCTGATGGGAATACCGCAGTCACTTTACACTTTCCCTTACCTTGTACCTGGATAAGTGCTTACCAGAATCCTATCTAATTAAGCTCCATAAGCTTTACAGTGCATTAATTCCTCTTCTAGCTTTTTAAATCAGCGAACCGACCGTACTTAAGTATCCTTTGGCTGGCATAGCAGTAAGTCCACGAGTTTATTTAATTTACATTTTATGCAAATTAGATGTGGAACAGCTTACCAATGCCTCTGTTAAAGAATTTTTCTGGTTATGACCGGGATCCCAAAAACTTTATTGACTCTGCACCAAGTAATAAGCAAACCTCTCAAGCTGAAAGTAAGGAGTCAAGCACACCAACAACCCAAATGCAACAGATGTTGGCGCTCTTAGAAAAGACGAAAGCCAATTCAATTGATGAGTTTATCCAAACCGAGTTGAAATTAGACGGAGTTCCACCAGAGCTGATCCGAAAAGGAATTGAAAAATTACTCCAAAATTCTCCAATTAAATATAAGTTCAATCCTTGGAATAACCAAAACTGAGAATTTACATCAGGAAAAAATATCCAACCGGACGTTTCATCAAAAAATTTCAAGCCGTTTTAATAACAACCCATTTCGACTTTTTGATATCGTTTAGATATTTGTCAGCATAGCGGAAAGCTGCTGCCTTATCGTGTTTTGCTATATTCAGTGCTTGTAACAATACGGATAAAGGAATTGCCACCTGTGTGAGCTTTTCGGCTAATATTACTGACGGCTATATAAGGTAGATTCTTTCATCAGTAAGCATCATCTCCAGTGTTCTAAAAAGGAGTATAGGATAAAACAAAACACACCTAAAAGAGATACTGTTATGTCATCGCAAAACTATGTTTTTCAGGACAATCAGCATGATACAGAACATATCCGGCTATCTGCAATTCAGGATGAGTTCGACCCTGATTCGCGTCGCAGGCTTTCTCAAATTGGTATTACTGCGGGATGGTCAGCCCTTGAGGTTGGTGCTGGTATGGGATCGATAATGAGTTGGATGGCGGATCAGGTGAGTGTTCAAGGAAAAGTAGTAGCAGTAGATATTGACACACGTTTTATCGAAAACACAAATCTACCTAACGTTGAAGTACGGTGTCTAGACATTGCAGAAAAAAAGCTAGATACCTCGTACTTCGACGTATGCCATGCTCGTTACGTATTACTGCACATTCGCGATTGGAAAAAGGCTATTGAAAACATTTGGCAATCTCTTAAGCCAGGCGGTTGGCTAGTTATTGAGGAACCAGATTTCGAGACATCCAAGGCAGTCGCTCACCCTGACAAAGAGTCAGTTAATCGGGTTAATAAAGCAATCTTGGCGATGTATGAGTCAATGGGTATTGATCCTTGCTTTGGGAGCCACTTACCTCAAATTTTCCAGCAGCTTGGATCTGAGAAAATCATGGTTGAAACCTATGTGCCTTTTGCAAATGGTGGGTCACGCATCTCCCAAATTATGAAGATGTCGGCACAGCATTTGGCAGAACGCTACATTGCAACTGGTGTGTGCTTGCAAGCCGATATAGAGCGATATATCGCTGTGGCAGATGACCCGTCAGTATGGGCGTACTACTACACAACAGTAGCTACAATTGGGCGAAAATCCTTGGGTTGATCCCAATACTGCTCGGGTTTTGCATTTTTAACTCGGTATTAAGTTTGGGGAAAAGGTTAAAGGGTAAAGGTTTCTTCTTTCCCCTTTCCTTTTCCCCAAAACCCGGCAAGTATTGACATAACTTTATACGCAAGACTCACATACAAGCGATGTCTTCTGGTGCGTCGGCAGCCTAGTACACGCAAAAAGCGATCGTCCACAGCCGAATGTCCAATACTTCACCAAAGTTTACGCCCGTAACCTGGGTGTTCACTTACCACCTGTCAAGCTTTCGGAGCAAAAGTGAGTTTGAGGAACTTGTGTCAGAGATGGAGTTATCAGAGATACAGTTAATTTCCAGTGGTTGCGTTGAGTTCACCCCTTTTCCCTTTGCCAAGATTGTTTGCACCTTGTGTCACATAAGGTTCTTCTGACTTACTGGAGTTAATCATTTTCACCAAGGATGAATTGAGATAACTTTGTGCAGAGATATACAAACTTTCCCAAATTTCTTGATTGCGGCTGATTTTTGTGCCGACTGTATTTCCTGCTGTTTTCTCCGACACCAAATATTTTCGGAAATAGTTATTCCACAAGTGTTGGAGAAAATTTTCAGCGAATTCGTTAAACGGCAGAATCCATTTATAGTCTTTATCCAAAAATACACGATAGGACGCAATTATCGGTAGCGCCAGGTCAGTTGGCGCACCAAACCCGAATGAATACTTGCTGTCCGGCAACAACGTAGTTTTACGTATATCTATTGATGCTAAATCGTTGCTACCCTTTCTTCTGGGGCTGCTGATATGTTCTTGAATTATTTCGTACAATCTTTGCTCTATCCACAAAGCTTGAGAGAGCAGAGGCAGTAAAGCAGTTAATCTTTCCCTTTCTGCGTCTGTGATGTTACTTGGAAGACTCATCCCTACTGGGTGCTTGGTTCGTTTATTACCGTCGGGATTGTATTTATTTCTGTCGAGGCAGTAAAGGAGCTTGAGCAAGTGGGTGACATTACACTGGGCATTTCTGGGAGCGCCGCTTTGGTTTTGGTAATAGGCAATGCGGAATTTCCTATCTTCTGCTCTTTCTAACTGGACTAAATATTGCTTGATGAATTTGTAATCACCTCTGGCATTGACTTTGGAGCGAGAATCTACTGGCGTTGTAGTATTTGAAGCTAGGGCTATATCTTTGGCTGATTCTTCAGTCAGTCCGAT
>NZ_JACJSI010000574.1 GCF_014698065.1 Nostoc flagelliforme FACHB-838 | reverse complement strand
GGGGCTAGATGGATTAAATCTTACCCTAGCCTGGATAGTGGCACTTTGTTTCTAACTTGACTGCTGATCAGGTAAGTCCGCTTGTCAATAGGGTTTGAGACGCGCTAACCCTGCAAAGCGATCGCTACCTTTCTTGGCTTCTTAGTATACGTGTACTATATTTAGATGCGTTTGCCCTGATCCACTGATTGAGTGAGGAGTGCAACTTAGATTTGAATTGATTGACCCAATCGTTGTAACTGCTTGAGTCAAGCGTCTGGAACCATTGAGCGTAATTCCTAAAAGCTTCATCAATTAAATCAACAAACACTAATTTTTTATCTTATTACTAAGTAGCTTAACTTTTACACCTTGCAAAATAATTTAGAGACAGAAAAAATCCGCGTAACCCTGCGCCAACCTTAGCCTACCTTTGCGTTAAAAAATCATAGGCAAAAGCTAGATATGAAACAGCCTACTTTTGCCTTTTTGGTGTTTATTTATGCCTTGTAATCGCAGCAATCAAAGCTTGTAACCCAACTTCAGTAGGTTCACTCAGGAAATAACTCATGTGGTCGCAAGGTATTTCTTGAATATGGGGAGGATGCGATCGCGCGGTAGGAACACTCTTGATACTATCCACCTTCACAGCTATATCATTTGGCACACCGAAGAACGATAATTCTACCACTTTATTAAATAAACGTTGTTGTAGCCGTTTCAAGATACTGGACTTTTTCTGTGGTTGTTCCTCTAATGCTGCGGCAATAATAGAGGTATTACCAGCAATAATTGAGTAAGGAATACCAGGGTCATCACTAGCGGCCAGAGAATTGAGAAATTCGGAAGCTGGGTTCATTTGGGCTAGAGACACCCGGATATTTTTTTCTAATGTACCAAGCAACGTACCTACTAGGTATTGAGCCGAGATACGTGTAAAAACCTGCAAGATGGTCTGGAAACTGTTGATATATCTATGTTTCAAAGATTTCTGGTGGCAGATTAATCGCAGCTTCCAATGGTTGGGGAATATTATGTAAATTCACTACATAATCACCGTATCTTTTGATATGTCTTGTTACATAGGGACTCAAAGCAGCAAGGTGTCGCATAGGAATCAATTCTCCCTGTGACATTAACATTTGGATAGCCAACGACATATCAACCGTATTCTGCAAAATAACTGCGCTTGCTACCAAATCAAGATACTTCAGCCGCTTTTCCTGCTCAATAGGATCATTTTCAGTAATCGCTCCCAGCTTACCGAAGAACACCCAGTCAAGAAAGGCATTGTACATCTCCACAATATTCGTTATTGCTGTAATCTCATGGCGAAGAGCCACATTAGAAACATAGTCGAGCAAAAACATTGTTCGTACTACCTTGCCCAACTCAAGAAAAGCTTGATAAAGTCGATTTTTCTTACTATAACTACCCAACTTACGTAGAAGCGTTGAAGGCATCACCTTGCCTGCCTTAATTGACAGTAGGACTCTGTTGTATCGGTGTTCAAAAATCTGATTCATGGTTTTGCCAGTTTACGAATACCGGAATTAATACGTTTTAAAACACCAACTTCTTCATCAATTACCGAAGCACGGCAACGAACCGGAGCATCTGTAATGACTCGTTTATTTGAGATGGTTGCAAAGCCATTAGCAGCAGTTTTAACGCCAGGTGCTTTTTTGGGAGGATTGAGAATAATGGCTGTAGATGGGACAGTAATGGACATTCCCGATACTCAAGAAAACGCCAGAGTATTTGGTTATCCTGGTTCTCGCCCTGGCACATATCCGGCATTCCCGAAAGCTAGGTTAGTTTTTTTGGTGGAAGCAGGTACTCATTTAATTACCGATGCATTCATTAGTCCTTATCGAATTGGTGAAAGAAAAGGAGCTTTAAAATTATTACGAAGTGTTAGTGATGGGATGTTGCTGATGTGGGATAGGGGACTACATTCATTCAAGATGGTTGATGCCGCAATTAAACAAAAATGCCATATTCTTGGACGTGTACCAGCTCACGTTAAATTCGAGGTCGTTCAAACTTTTGATGATGGTTCTTATAAGTCATGGATTGCACCGGATGGTCAGTCTAAAAAGAAAGGTGCAACCCGAATCCCAATCCGTGTAATTGAATATGTTGTTGAAGAGAATGGGATAGAAAAAGTTTATCGTCTGATTACCGATTTGATGGATATTAAGACTTTTCCTCCTTTACTTCTAGCAACTGAGTATCACCAGCGATGGGAAGCAGAGAATACTTTGGATGAATTAAAAGTTCATCTTTTATGGCGAAAAACTCTTATCCGCTCGAAAAATCCTCGTGAAGTAGTCCAAGAAATTTATGGCTGGTTACTGGGACATTACTGTATACGTTGTTTAATGTTTCAAAGTGCTGAAAAAGTAGGATTATCACCATTACGTCTCAGCTTTACTGGCAGCCTGAGAGTGATTAGACGTGCTATCCCTTTGTTCCAGATTGCAGTAGAAATATTCCCAGATATTAATGTATTTTTTAGTTGGTTAACTGACGAAATTGTAGAGTTAAAAATTCCACCACCACAGCACAGAAGTAATCCCAGAGTCGTCAAGAAAACTCGCTCAAAGTTTCAGAGTAAAAAACGATGTCATAGAAATAATGGCACTCTTCGACAACTATTATCCTTTAAAATTTTTAGGAAAGTAAGTTGAATACATCTATTATTTGGGCGATACAGTAAATTGTTCATCCTCAATTTATAGTTCAACAGGTTAAAAATATTCCCAGCAATTGACAATTAAATTTTTCGAGAGTGCCTTCAGGTACAAGCAGCGTTTTTAGCTGTTTTTGTTCTCGTAAACTACACGCGAACAAATTATTCTTTATTCCACCATCTATTTTCCCTTAACCGAGCAGTATTGAAACTTTTGATGATGGTTCTTATTTGTCGTGGATTGCCCCTGATGGTAAGTCTAAAAAGAAGGGTGCAACGCGAATTCCTATCCGCGTAATAGAATATACTGTTGAAGAGAAC
>NZ_JACJSI010000573.1 GCF_014698065.1 Nostoc flagelliforme FACHB-838 | reverse complement strand
TTTAGCTCATGATTTGATGCGCTTAAAGCCCAGCAAACTCCCCCATTTTCAACAAGGGCTACGTGCTATGTCTCTTATCCAGTCTGCTTTGTAGCTTCTTTGTCACCCCGTCAGTTCAGATGCCTTTGCTTCTACGCGGATAGCAACTTGTTGGGGTGTAATTCGCTTACCATTCTCATTGCCTTCTTTATATGTCTTAATGATGAACTGCTGCCAATCAGAATCTATTCGACGTTTACCTTTATCAGCCCGTCTCGTGGTTTGGAGTGCAGCTAAACCCTCCTGTTCCCATTTTTTTACTAGCCGTCGTACCGTCCGCACAGATTTCCCTAATTTGGCTGCTACTTCCCTTTGTCTTTCTCCATAGGTAATCCGATCACACGGTTCTAGTAATTGCTGAATCATATCCAGTAAATGTTTATCATCTTCTGAAAGTTCAGTGGCAATTTCATAGTTTTCTAACTCTTGGTCACCATCGGGAATATCGTTTTCCATATTTAAACATATCTGTTTAATAGAAACATAGTTGTATTGTACTTCTGTGAAAGACAATTATTTTGTCAATTTTCGTAAAGGTTTGGAGAACTGCGATTTTCGAGAGAGGACAGATAATTTGTCATACTTTTGACAGCGGACAGCTAATGTGGCAATTATTCTCTGCCAAACTAGACTAAGGCTAAAAAGGCAAAATCCTTTTTATGCAAGGGTTTTAATGCCAATATTTTAAAAAACATTAATTTGTCAAGTGGTCATTTAATTTGGCAATCGACAGGGTTTCAGCCTTTTAAGACAATCCAAAATCACATAAAAAAGCTTCTTTGATAGCCAAACTGATATTCAAAGCCCAACCTTGGGTCAATGTTGACTGTGTTTAGATATCACAGTGACATTTAAACATCATGACCGCCGATAAATCATCAGAAAGCGAACCCCTTTCTATGCCGAGGGTAAAATTTTCAAGTGCTTCATATCTACTTACTAGTACAACACGGCATAAATAAGTCACCCATTCCAAATCAACAAAACGCTTACACTGTATTCATTTGACTTTTGACTTTCGCCTTGCGGTACTAGTACAGTGCGGCGGAAATCAAGCTACTATTTTAAAACTTGCAAAAGCCTTGATATACAAAACTTTTGATTTTTTACTTTTGACTTCCGCCCTGCGGTACTAGCCTGATTAGGAGGATAGGGAGAGGAAACTACAGGGGTTTGTGAAAATAGTTTAGGGACTTCCAAAATATAAATTATCCAAAATTATTTGTATATTTTTAGGGGCGCAAGGCCTTGCGCCCCTAAGACAGGATGTTTTCTAACTGGAAATCCCTAAATAAGTATTGGCTTTTATAATTGCGATTTGACACACAGGCATCGATACATTAGACGGAATTTGCGCTCCTTTATACCCTAATATTGTCAAGTTAGGCGCTTATATCTTGCAATAGATAACTTTTACCTCACGACTGGAGAGCAAAATCTTGGGCATAGAACTACGCAGTTTCGTATTTCTCGACAATCTGCAACCTCAGCATGCAGCATATATGGGAACAGTAGCCCAAGGCTTCTTACCATTACCAGGAGATACATCACTGTGGATTGAAATCTCTCCTGGTATCGAAATTAATAAGATTACGGATATAGCCCTGAAATCTGCCTCTGTCCGTCCAGGAGTACAGGTAGTTGAACGACTATACGGACTATTGGAAGTTCATTCTAGCTCCCAAGGTGAAACGCGAGCTGCTGGTCAAGCAATTTTGGCGGCACTAGGAGTCAAAAGAGAAGAATGTCTCAAACCGCGTGTTATTTCTAGTCAGATTATCCGCAACATTGATGCTTATCAAACACAACTGATTAATCGCACGCGCCGGGGACAGCTACTACTAGCAGGACAAACACTATATGTACTAGAAGTGGAACCTGCTGCTTACGCCGCACTGGCTGCCAATGAAGCGGAGAAAGCCGCGAGGATTAACATTCTTGAAGTTCAAGCTGTAGGGAGCTTTGGACGGCTTTACTTAGGTGGACAAGAACAGGATATTCTAGCAGGTGCAGCAGGAGCGTTAACGGCCATTGAAAATGTCGCTGGTCGGGTTTCTCTAGGTGGGCGTCAGGAGTAAAGGAGAAAAAATGGCAAATCGAGAGCATCTAACTTTACTCAAAGCAGGTGCAGTTACATGGATTGAGTGGAGAAAGAAAAACCCCCAAATTGAGCCAGACCTCAGCGCCGCGAATCTGCAAGGCAATAACCTCAGAGGCGCAAATCTCCAAGGGGTAAACTTGAGAAGGGTAGATTTGGGTAATGCTTTACTCGTGCGAGCAAATCTCAGTGGTGCTGACCTCAGTAGTGCCAATCTCTATAAAGCCTTTCTGAATGAAGCTAACTTGAGTGATGCTAACTTCAGTGTTGCTAACTTGAGTGGTGCTATACTGACGCAGGCAGATTTAAGCCATGCCAATCTGATTGGAGCGGACTTGAGTCAGGTGGATCTTAGAGGCGCTGCGATCGCATCTGCTAATCTCATTGGCACTGACTTAAGAAACGCCAACTTGAGAGATGCCGATTTGGGTGCAGCAAAACTGATGCGGACTAATCTCTCTTTTGCCAACCTCATTGAGGCTAACTTGATTGCAGCTGACCTTAGCGAAGCAAGTTTGTACGAGGCGGAAATGTTAGGAGCTTATCTTTATAAAACTGACTTATACAAAGCTAATCTGAACAAGGCTCACCTCACTAGTGCTTACCTGTTGCGGGCTAACCTCAGTGAAGCTGATTTGAGCCAAGCTGATTTAAGTTGGGCTAACCTCAGAAGCGCAAATTTAGCAGGAGCGAATCTGAGAGGAACTAACCTCAGAGGAGCCGACCTCAGAGGAGCTAACCTCAGTGGGGTAAACCTTCATGAGGCAATTATGCCTAAGAGGATGTCTGAAAAGTTTTGAGGAGGTGATTTTGGCTACGCAAGCTGTTTTAACATTAAACGAATCATTGCAATATAAATAAAAGCCTCTGTCGTTTCAGGTAAAATC
>NZ_JACJSI010000572.1 GCF_014698065.1 Nostoc flagelliforme FACHB-838 | reverse complement strand
GTCAGTCCGGCTTAAATGTCTTGGGGATCTCAACGGCTTTTGAGGATTTTGAGTACAACACTGCTGCCAATACAGAGTTGCTTTTGACTGAGATGAAACTGGTTGGAGCAACTTGGCAAGCGTTAGGAGAATTTTACTCTCAAGCAATCCACTTTCCCGTTGCTGTCGATCAACTTACCACGGATACAAGAACTCTTGCAAAAGTGTTTTATGGTATAATTAAGGGTTTGGCAATTTGCGATTAGGACATCGAGGCGCAGTGAAAATAGAGAAAGCCAAACAGCTTACGGCAAAAAAATTTAAGCGAATGACTGGAGTGAGCCGTAAAAGCTTTGAATTAATGGTTGATATAGTTAAAGCTGATGCTCAAAAGAAGAGGAAGCCAGGTCGCCGTCCTAAACTAATTATTGAAGACCAAGTTTTAATGGTTATTCAATATTGGAGGGAATACCGCACTTATTATCATATTGGGTTAGACTTTGGGCTTTCGGAATCTGCGGTTTGTCGAATAGTTTTTAAAATTGAAAATATTTTAGTTAAGTCAAGAAAGTTTAGTTTGCCAGGTAAAAAACAATTATGGAAAATGTCCTCTGAAGAAGATGTAGTTGTAATGGATGTTACGGAGAGTCCAATTGAAAAACCTCATATTGGGCAAAAAAGATTTTTTAGCGGTAAGCAAGGAGAACATACTTTAAAAACGCAGGTAGTTATCCACCAAAAAACTAGTCAAGTTATCTGTTTAGCTCATGGTTTGGGGAGAATCCATGATTTTAGGCTATTTAAAAATAGCGGGATAAAATTTGGAGAATTACTCAAGGTCATCGCGGATAAGGGCTATCAAGGAATTAATAAAATTCATCAATTCAGTGAAATACCGATTAAAAAACCAAAAGGGAAGAAGTTGACGAAAGAACAGAAAAAATATAATCGAGAACTCAATCGATTAAGAATTACTGTTGAACACGTAAATCGTCGTCTAAAGATATTTAAGATTTTGTCTAATAGATATCGAAACCGTCACCGACATTTTGGCTTAAGGTCTAATTTAATTGCGGGAATTTATAATCACGAATTAGCACTATAAATCGAATAAAAAAATCGAATTAATCCAATAGCTTCAGTATTAATAAATAACTGAAATGATGCTTGCTGTCACCTTCTTAATTAGCGTAGGCGCAGCCCGCCGTAGGCATCGCTAGATAATACTTGCTAGAAGAAAATGATAGCCTCTTACTATTTCAATGTCCCAAAATTTAAAATAAAATAACTCTTAATTATACCACAAAATATTTATGCAAGAGTTCTGATGTATAAACCAGTAATATCTTCCACTTTGGCGTCAAATTCTTCGTCCACAGGGGGGGGGTTAACCAGTAGCGCGAGGCGTGTGGTTTAAGTTCTGCTTCTTCAAGTAATCTTCCAACATGGCGAACAGATATGCTTTCAATAATTCCAAGTTTTATGATTTCGTCCGCTAGTTCTTGAGAAGTCCAATGACTTATTGGTCTTCCATAATCGGATGGTGGGGAACAAGCCAACGCAAATAACTCAATGACTTGTTCCATACTAAACTTCGGGCGTGCGCCAATACGCTCAGAGTCTTGTAATCTTTGCTTAATTGATAATTCTTGACCCTCAGTTTCCAACCATCGGTTTCGCCATAAACGCGCCGTTTGCCGATTTATGTCTAAATTTCGCGCGATTTCACGATGATTTTGACCCTCTGATGCCTTGAGAATTATTTTGGCTCGTAGCGCTAGGAGTTGCGGCGTGTTGTGTCTGTTGAGCAACTGTTGGAGTTGATCTCGCTCGCCATCGCTTAAATTTAAGATTTTAGGAGTTAATCTAGCCACACCCTGATTCCTTGATCTGTGCCCCAAAATGGGTTTTAACCTGATTATTTATTCTCCCATCAATATGGTCTGTTTATTTCCGCTGTGTTGTACTAGTGTGGTAAAATTCACTAGAGAAAACGACTCTATAGATTAGCCAAGTAACCCTTGGGATCTCTGCGAAATCGATATTGTTCAATTCTGGCTTTATGGTGTTTTTTCAGTTGAGAGCGTAATTCGAGCCAAGTATGAATATCAACTTGTGCTAAATCAGATGCGGTAAAAGAATGAAGTTTAGTAGCGATTGCACAGGCAAGTTTGACAGAACCACGAATAACGAGGGATGAGGGGGCAACTTTACGATCAGTACAACGACGTTGATGATGACGTAGCATACCAAAAGCATGTTCTAAGTCATTATTAGTTCTGGGAAAATCTTCAATTTCATAACAATGAAAAAGTCCAGACCAGTAGTTATGAGTGGTTTTTATAAAGTTATCGATTGCGGTACTAAGTGTACCAGCTTTCTGCTTTTGTTGGGACATTTCTGTTAAAAGTTCCTGATAACTTTGTTTAACTCCAGCAGCATCAAGACCTATTTTATTATTGAGAATATCACTAGCTTTATCAACCCACTGATATGCAACCCTCACGGGTGAAAATAAAGATGCAGTCGCAGATAAACCCTTAGCTATCAGGTGTTTGAGGTTGACTAAGGGTGGGGTTAAAGCACTTTTTTTCCATCCGTTCTAAGCTTTGCTCTATCAATGTCAAATTTTCTTGTAACTTTAATCCTGATGCCTCTAACGGTGGATGACCATCATTGGTTATAGAACTACGCACTGCCGAGCAATAATCTTCAATAATAGTTGCCATTTCCTGAGTTTCATTGGTAATACTACGTTCAATGTCTCGTAATCCTCTAACTTTTTTTTTCAATTCCTTTTTTGCATGTCGATCTGCCTCATATATGGGTTTAATTGCTTCTTTCAGATAATGGTAATGACATAAACCGTGAGCAATTCTAGGTAATGCTAACCTAACAGCTTTGCGAATTGATTGTTGCCCATCACTAACAACTCCATCAATTGGTACATCCAAAGTATTAGTTACTTCTAATAATAACGCCACTAAATCTTCATTTCTTGATGATAATAAGGTTTTAGCTAGTAAGATTTCTCCTGATAAGCAATC
>NZ_JACJSI010000571.1 GCF_014698065.1 Nostoc flagelliforme FACHB-838 | reverse complement strand
ATAGTTTCTATTGCCTTGCCAATATGCCCCCTCCGCGATCGCATGTTGGTGAAAGTGTTGTGTCTGGGGGTTCGTGTATCTTTATCGTAGATTATGTCGGATAAAAGATAATTAGGTATTAGCTTTTTTGAGTATATGCATGACCGGATTTTGCAACTCGGTGATATTCCCTGTTTGGGTAACATTATTCGAGAGAAGTCTTCTTCTAACCCATTTGGTTGGTCGTGGCTACCTGAATAAATCTCTACCCCGAAATTTTGAGCCGATACCGCAATTTGGCATCAGATGAAGATGTCCCAAAATGGCAGAACGCGATCGCTAACTACCTGATAAATGTCAAAGATGAGATTTCTTTAGTTAAACTGCAACGTGTGTTGCAAATGCCGATGGTGGAAGTATGGCTGGGATTATTGCTGGGTGGGTTTACATTAGAACAGCGTGGTGATTTTTATCACAACCATAATGTCTGGGTGAAAAGCTCTCCAATTATGACCAGCAACATGAGGGATGATGGTCAAAAAGTCAAAAAAAGCAGATAAAATCAAGCTAGTCTCTGCTGAGGACGAGAACATAAATGATGTTTGCTTGCTCGTATCAAAGAAAGTATGGAATGAACAAGCGAGCTTTTCCTAACTACAAAAAATTTTTGGACAATCCCGGCACTATTTTCCATCTACTTCGCTGTGTCTGATTTCGGAGCGATCGCCTGACTCATACCGTTACTGCTAAATGGTATTAAAAGCTGTAACCATTAATTTGCATAGCTTAGAGCTTTTCAAGCGTGCCATTCGCTACTAAACCCTTTTTCTGTCTTTAACTCTTTTTTGAGTGCTGCTCCCGTTTACCGCCGTAGGCATCGCTACATCAGGAATTTTCCGTTTTGCTCTTCATTTTAGCCAACAATATCCAGCAGAAAGATTTGGTACTCGCGTCAAATAAGATGAGTAAATAATGTCGAGCTAGGGTAACGTCCCTTTGCAGAGATTTTCTGGTAGGTGCTGCATTAACCGTACAAACACAGATGGGTCATCCAATCCCTGAGATACAATCAATGAGCCTTGAATAGCAGTCACTGCATCTTCTGCACGCCGAAGGGCAAGACCTTCATTCATGCCAGACTCAATTAAGACATTGGCAATCGCATCAATCCAGACCTGATAAATTGCCTTCACTTTGTCATGAAACACATCACGGGCGGAACCTAAGAGCAAAATCGCAGATAAGCAAGGTTGCTTTCCCCCATCATAGACTTCATCCACGTGATCGCACATCTGCCGCAAACGAGATAAGGGTTCACCTGGACTTTCGAGTGTTTGCAAAATATTTTGATCTAACCAGGACTCAAGATAATTCAGCACCGCCTCAACCATCTCATCCTTGCCGCCAGGGAAATGATGGTAAAGGCTGGCTTTGCCTAATCCAGTTGCTTGAGAGATTTTAGATAGAGTTGCACCATCGTAGCCATACTGCCTTAACAGGTTTAGCAGACAGGGAATGTACGTTTGTTTAGGCATTTATTGCAAGTTCTAAGTTTTCTGTTGACATCATACCAAACATTCGGTACAGTTAATTTAACCGAACGAACGGTACAAAAGAAATCTAATGCAGGAGAACTCACCCATGATTAAGCTCTATGGTCACGAACTGTCTGGCAATAGCTACAAAGCAAAATTAATGCTCTCGTTACTAGGCTTAGACTACGAGTGGGTTGAAGTCGATTTGTTGGCAAGAACACACAAGCAGCCCGAATTTCTAGCTCTAAATCCCTTTGGACAGGTGCCAGTATTGGTTAATGGAGACACGGTTTTAGCAGATGCTCAAGCGATTCTGGTTTACCTAGGGAAGCAGTATGGCGGTGAGTCTTGGTTGCCGAAGGAGGCAGAACCGATGAGCCGCGTGATTCGATGGCTCTCGATTGCCGCCGGAGAAATTCGACAAGGCCCAGAAGCAGCACGTCTGTACTACTTATTTAAAGCGACCAGCATCAACGTGGAACAGGCGAATCAGAAAGCAGCGTTCATCCTAACTCAACTCAACGATCATTTAGCAGATCGCCAATGGCTGGAGTTAGAACGTCCGACAAGCGCCGATGTAGCAGTGTTTCCTTACGTTGCCCTCGCTGGCGATGGTAAAATTTACCTAAACAATTACCCAAATGTGGTGGCTTGGATCGAGCGCGTCAAACATCTTCCTGGTTTTGTCGGCATGATTGGCATTGCAGAGCTTGTTGCAGTTTAGGAGGGTAGCATGCCACGCAAGTTTGGAGAAATTGCTTTTACGCCCCAAGTGCAAGCCGCACAAGAACAAAGGGGTTCACGGCAGACCTATGAACGCTATATTGCCAATGGTCCTGACAATGATTCCATTACTCCCAAGATTGAGGAATTCATCGTGCAACTTGATGGGTTTTACTTGGGAACCGTCAGTTCTAATGGCTATCCCTATATCCAGTTTCGGGGCGGACCGTCTGGTTTCCTGAAGGTTCTCAATGAGAAAACCCTCGGCTTTGCTGACTTTTCTGGAAATGTGCAGTACATCACAGTGGGCAATTTATCTGGCAACGACAAAGCGTTTTTGTTCTTGATGGATTATCGTCATCGCAAACGCATTAAGATTTGGGGAAGAGCCGAATCTGTTGAAGGGGATTTGGCATTAATTGAACGACTACGAGTTCCAGATTATCCTGCCGCAATTGAACGCGCTATCCTCTTCCACGTAGAAGCCACCAGCGAGAATTGTCCTCAGCATATTCCTATCCGTTATTCAGAAACAGAAGTAGCAGCGATGATGGCTCCTCTGCAAGCTCGAATTGCTGAATTAGAACAGCAGTTAGGCAATCGCACTTCTTCAATGACTACTAATTACACAAATTATTAGGTCAGGACTTACGCAACTGGAACAAATAGCGAGCGGGGCGTAGCCCTACCACACGACAATTTAAATCAAACCAAGCACATAGGAATACTTGGGCGTTTTAGTTGCTGAATTAAATAATTAGAAAGCAAATTATGCTTGATTTGATAAGCAGT
>NZ_JACJSI010000570.1 GCF_014698065.1 Nostoc flagelliforme FACHB-838 | reverse complement strand
GATTTACCAATGCGACCGGGTAAGGTTGAAAGACGGGAATTTGAGTATATTCGTCATGGTACACAAACTTTAATCGCTAATTTTGATATTGCCACTGGTAAGATTATCGAGCCGACTTGTGGAGATTCCAGGACAGAAATTGATTTTCTCCTCAATATTCATCGAATAATTGAAAGTGATCTCGATGCCAAAAAATGGCATTTAATCATGGATTGTCTTAATACTCATCAGTCTGAGTCACTGGTTCGCTTGGTTGCAGAAAAAGAAGGTTTGAATATTGACCTGGGTATTAAGGGAAAAAGTGGCATACTCAAATCCATGAAATCTCGTATTGCTTTTTTGAAAGACCCAACACATAAAATCGTTTTCCATTACACCCCAAAACATTCTTCTTGGCTCAACCAAATTGAAATTTGGTTCAGTATTTTAGTTCGTAAGTTACTAAGAAGAGCAAGTTTTACTAGTCAGGATGATTTAAAAAATCGAATCCTCAGTTTTATTGACTACTTTAATAAAACAATGGCTAAACCTTTTAAGTGGACATATAAGGGTAAAGTCTTAGCTATTTAATGGTCTGTTTATTTCCGCCAAGCTGTACTAGCATCCAAGAAAAAAAAGTAGCATTCAAGCAAAGCACGTATTTTAGAAGCCATAGCAATCCTAAATGATTGCTGAAAAAGCTTCATACTCATATAGGACTCCTATTTGATTTCTGAACAACTAAGCTGCCTAGAAGCTTGACATACAAAGCTTTCCTTATCAGTATACTGAGCAATATTCAAGTAGGATTCCTATATAGCTTGTGAAAATAAGATATTTGTTGGTCTGTCATAAAGGTAAACAGTCTTTTGACAATAGCAAAAGACTTATGGTGCTGTAGGGAGGCCAACTGATATAAAAACGCTTTAGTATAAGCAATCGGTCTTAGTTTAGCCTCAGTTTACTTCAAAATTCTGTTATGAAATACCAAGTTGTTCTGCAACATAGTGAAGAAGACTGTGGTGCTGCTTGCCTTGCTACTGTTGCCAAACACTGCGGACACACCTTTGCTCTGCATCGAGTCCGAGAAGCAGTTGGAACGGGAGCGCGGGGAACCACCCTATTAGGTTTAAGTCGAGGAGCAGAAGCTTTAGGATTTAATACTCGCCTTGCCAAAGCTAGCTCTCAATTTATCGAGCAATTGCATCAAGCCCCTCTACCAGCGATTATTCACTGCAAAGGCTACCACTGGGTAGTTTTATATGGGCGAAAAGGTAGTAAATACGTAATTGCTGACCCTGCCATTGGCATCCGCTATATCACTCTTAAGGACTTAACCGCAGGTTGGGGTAATGGTGTCATGTTACTACTGACACCAGACGACAACCGCTTTCGAGAGCAAACATCCGATAAAATCGGAGGAATCGGGCGTTATCTGGTGCGCGTTTGGCCTTATCGCTTCTTGATAATCCAGGCGATCGCCATTAACTTTGTGATTGGGCTGCTTTCTTTAGCCTCACCCTTGATGATGCAACTGCTTACTGACGATGTACTCGTGCGGGGAGATACTCAATTGCTAACAACAGTGGCAGTTGGGGTGATCATTATGAACCTGATTAAAAGTGTAATCGGGTTAGTACAGTCTCACCTAATTGGACACTTCGGTCAAAGACTGCAATTAGGATTGATTCTCGAATATGGGCGGAAACTCTTGCACTTGCCTTTAGAATACTTTGAAGGACGTCGCAGTGGGGAAGTAGTCAGTCGTATTGCTGATGTTCATTCTATCAATACTCTAGTTTCCCAAATTGTCCTCGGTTTACCTAGCCAATTTTTTATTGCCTTGGTTTCCTTGGGCTTTATGTTATTCATTAGCTGGGAGTTGACTGTGGCTACCCTTGCCGCTTTTATCATTGTCACAGCAATTAACCTGCTTTTCCTACCAGCTTTACGCCAAAAAACTCGCAAACAGATTGTCTTAGGCACAGAAAACCAAGGCTTTCTTGTGGAAACTTTTCACGGTGTTCAAGTACTAAAAACTACTCAAGCCACCCCCCAAGCTTGGCAAGAGTATCAGACGAATTATGGTCGCCTCGCCAACCTGAACTGGAGTACGATGAAACTGGGACTTTATAGTAGCACAATTACCAGTTTTATTTCCACTCTGACGAATGTTACCTTACTCTGGTTAGGCAGCAACTTGGTGATTAATCAGACCTTAAGCATTGGGCAGTTGCTCGCGTTTACTGGCATGAGTGGCAACTTTCTTGGCTTCCTAAGTTCAGCAATCGGATTAGTTGATGAGTTTATCACTGCTCAAATTGTTGTCCAACGCTTGACAGAAGTCATCGATGCCACCCCAGAAGATGAAAATGACTTTAAAAAACCGACCGCAAATATTCCAGGTAATGCAGATATCACCTGCACTAACCTCAACTTTCACCATGCGGGTAGAGTAGACTTGCTCTCTGATTTTTCTTTAATAATCCCAGGTGGTAAAGTCATTGCTTTGATTGGTAAATCCGGTTGCGGCAAAAGTACCTTAGCCAAACTGATGGCTGGTTTATATAAGCTTCAGTCTGGTAATATCCGCTATGGGTTATATAACCAGCAAGACCTTTCATTAGAATACCTACGGCAACAGGTGGTATTAGTCCCCCAAGAACCCCATTTCTGGAGTCGCTCAATTATTGACAATTTCAGCTTTAGCTATCCCCAAGTAAGTTTTGAAGAAATTGTGAGAGCTTGCTCTATTGCTGGCGCAGATGAGTTTATTAGTAAACTTCCTGATAAATATCAAACGTATCGGCTCAAAATTTCGGGGTAGAGATTTATTCAGGTAGCCACGACCAACCAAATGGGTTAGAAGAAGACTTCTCTCGAATAATGTTACCCAAACAGGGAATATCACCGAGTTGCAAAATCCGGTCATGCATATACTCAAAAAAGCTAATACCTAACTTACGAGTAGTGGCAACCAGGGACATGAAAATATCCCATGCTTTGGTACCAAGTTCTGTTTGGGTGGCATAACTAATCTTGCGTCGCTGTACCATAGTTCTAGCAGCCAACT
>NZ_JACJSI010000057.1 GCF_014698065.1 Nostoc flagelliforme FACHB-838 | reverse complement strand
CTGAGCTTAACTCAAGTTGGCGATCGCTTAAACTTGAGTCGAGAACGAATCCGTCAGCTTGAGCATAAAGCGCTCTCTATTCTTCGCCGTCAAAAAAGTGATATTAAGGAGTACCTTAATTAATTAGATTGATTTCCCGCTCTAGTATCATCGCGGACGTAAAGGTAATATTTCGCTAGGGCAATTATCCTTGTTTTAATCATGAAGATGATGCTCTGGCTATACTATTAGTCAAAAACAAGAAACTATATTTATAAATAGCAACTTAAAAAACTAATCAATGCCCAGCAAAACTATTGAAGTCCGAGAGTACACCGTCAGAGCGCATAAGCGGGAAATTCACACCCGCGTTTTCAACTTCGTATGTAAGCAGTGCGAACAACCCACACAACGAGAAACCTTTGGGGTTCGACCTCTATATTGCGAGAAATGCCGTCCGCCGCAAGCACCCAAGAAATCAGTAGTTCCTCTCAAGAAGAGAAAACCCAGAGCTATGACTTACAAAAGCGGTAAAGACATAGCCGGATGATTTGTTGTCTCAAGGTTATGAGTGAGCGCACGAAAGTAAGTGAAGCAGTGCGCTCATTCGCTTAACCTAACTCAAAGTGGTAAAAAGTAACAAGAATGAATGTCACTCTTGTAAAAGTGAAACATAGTTTGGGCTATCTTGTTGGGGGTAGAGAGTGTAGGCTGAGTGTGTTTAAGGCAATTGAATTTTAGTGCGTCAAGGGATATAAAGTTGTGATGCAAAACCCTAGTTTCTTTGATATACTCCAACAAAAATCTGGGCTTTCTTAGAACAAAACCTAGTTTTGGAGATTAGTGAATCGATGTTGTCGAATAACAAATTATTTGTCGTCGTTAATACATTACTGTAGCTCTACAATGCACGCTGCTAAATTAGGCTGTATCAAAGATTAGCCCATTATACGCATACCATATAAGTTTTTTTTGTCTGCCGTTGTTCTAAAGAATCCAAAGTGTTACAACATAGCTGGGATGCAAATTTTATCAATTTAAAACTTTAACGACATTAATTTGATAACACGACAAAGAAATTGTTATCCGACAGCAATGCCGTAAGTTAAGCAAAAGTAATTAACGCTCTTTCATCACTCTCGGTAAAAAAATTATGGTTGATGACAGGAATTTGTCTCAATGCAATTTGATTTGTTACCATACAATTGCCCCGTTTCAATCCTCTATCACTTTATTAGGTAATTGTCACGCTAGGGGAAACGCTGTTCAGTTCCCTTTTAGCGGTTTCAATCCTCAATCACGTTATTAGGTAATTGTCACCGCAGCCCTTGCAAACCCTGGCAAATACAAGATTTATAATGGATAATCAATAAAAAAAGCTCCTAGTTGATCTAAAACTGAGAGCTAGTAAATTCATTGCTTGATAATTGCAGTATATATTTTTTAATGATTTACGGCAACAAAAGTTATTCTAATTAATTAAGATACTCCAAAATATCACTTTTTTGACGACGAAGAATAGAGAGTGCTTTATATTCAAGCTGGCGAATTCGTTCTCGGCTTAAGTTAAGGCGTTCTCCAATTTGAGTTAAGGTCAGTTGATGGTCATTTTCTAGCCCGAAACGTAGAGTTATTACCTCTCGTTGCATTGGGGTCAGTAATGCTAGCAAGTCTTTAATATTCTGGCGCATCAATGAAGAATTTAATTGTTCCAAAGGGGAAACATTTTCCGAAGCCAAAAGCTCACTTAATTCGGTATCCTGCTGATCGCCGACTCGCATTTCTAAAGATACAGGGAGTTTAGATACTTGAAGATACTCTCGGATTTTTTCTGGCTTGACTTTCAAGGATTCGGCAATTTCTGCCATAGTCGGCTGGCGTCCATTCAATTGTGATAGTTCTTTTTGTACTTTTTTAAGAGAGCTTAGTTTCTCGACAACATGAATCGGAAGGCGAATAGTGCGAGACTTCTCACCAATTGCTCTGGTAATTGCTTGTTTTATCCACCAATAGACATAAGTTGAAAGTTTGTAACCTTGATTTGGGTTAAATTTTTCAATGCCACGGTATAAACCGAGCGTACCTTCCTGGATAAGATCAAGAAATTCCAGATTATTATTCTGGTACTTTTTAGCAACAGAAACTACCAGCCGTAGGTTAGCAGTCACCATTTTTTGCTTTGCTCGTTCCCCCTGGTGAAGAATTGACTCGACTTCGGCTTCAGTTTTACCAAGAGTTACGGCTAATTCTCTTGTAGTTGGTTGTCGGTTTAATCGTTGTGCAAGGCTTACGCGCTCTTGTTCAACCCCAAGCATCAGTTGTATAAGTCGTGCTAACGAGATTTCCTGAGATGGAGTCAGCAGAGGATAGCGAGCAATTTCTTTGAGGTAGGAGCGAACTAAGTCAGTAGTTGGACTGGGCATACTTTCAATTAATGGTGAGGAATATTTTGATTTTCCGTTTGAGTAAAATATTTTAGTAAGAATTCAAGAGTAAGAATTCAGCTATTGTGGATAGTTAAAGAATCAAACAGAGACCAATACTTTTAGGTTAAGAATTTCGGCATGATTTGCACTTACCAAATTTAAGGCATTCAGTCACTTTTTCCTAAGCAGATTTTTGAGCAGAGAAGCTTAACCGAGAGGTATTGAAACAAAGACTTGATAAATATCCTAGTTTTAATAAATCCCTTATATATTCTGGCTTCTGACTCCTGGGTGCTGAATTCTTAGCATATTAAGAAGGAGTAGGTAAAGAATGGCTATGTACAATAGGGTCAGAGCTACATGGTTTAGTCTGTTCAGACGCTGACAGATCGGTTATGGAGAGAGAGCGAATCAACTCCCGAATCACATCAGTAGCAGGTCTAGCTGCCATTGCACAATATCGTTCAAGCTTTTGGCTTTCAACTGATGCAAGATTTAGCGTGATTCGTTTGACAGCCCATTTTTTGTTCATGACTTGACCTAATAATTAAATTTAATAAATTATCTAAACTTACAAGACCAGATGTTAACTACAGCATAGTTGCTGTAAAACCTTTTTAGCACATCTTCTCCAAGGTATTTACTTATAGTCGAAAACTTCATTAATAAACCATTTATATAAAGTTTAGATTTATTTAAAAATTATTTTTATCTTTTATAAATATTGTTAATTCAAGCGCAATTAGAGCCAGCCTAGCAACAGACCTGTAAAAAGTAAGCACTATTAATTGAATCTTGGTTAATACTTTTTTCATACAATTGCATCCAAGATTCATCCGCTCTTTACCCAGAGTTTGAATTAACTAAGTTAAACTTCATATCTCATCGTTCGCGTAATAGGATTTGACTAAGAGGAATTATCCACCAAGCCGCTATAAATATCAGGAGACAGCCCTAGTAAGCTAATAATTTCTTGCTGTAGAAGATTTATTGGTGGTACATAGCCAAAACGTTCACCTCGGACTTCAATAATCGTCAAAGTGAGGTTAGAAAAAGCACGTAATAACCTCTCAGCAGTAGGTTTATTAGTTTGTTTTTTGGGGTTATCAGGATATGACCCAGTAAAAGTTTTGCTCTGTGCTTCCAGTTGTCGTCGGACAACAAACTCGATTAAAGTCAGCAGTCGCAGTGCTAAACTCAGTAAATGAATCAGCCCAGTAACCTGGTATTCACGTTGAACAAACATTCGGGCAATGGAAAGCGATGCACTCTTGAGACGATGAAAACCACGCTCGGCAATCCACTCATCTCGATTACGCCAGTACGGCTTGCTCGATGGATAAGATGCTTAGTGGCGCATTGCTAACAAAAGCTCTCCATCCAAAAGCTTTTTGGGCTTGGGTAATAGCACTTTGGTTACGTGTAATGTTTTTGATTTGATACCTAATTTTCTTGCTACTACGGTTAGGACGATCTGTTGCACGACCACGACCTAAGTAGCTAAACAAAATTAATTACACAAAATTAAGCATAAACCTCCTATCCACGCTAGATCCTCATGTGTAAATAATTATGTGCGATTACTTACATATTTTTCAACAATAGTTTCCTGGCATTCATGCTCGAAGCCAAGTAACCCTTCGACTCGATGTTGGCGAAGAATTTCTGTAGCTTTTTGCAACAAAACCTGTTCGGAACTAATCGTGTTACCTGGTCGCTGGTAACTGATAACTGTTCACTGATTTAAGTACCTCTGCGTTGGGGTCGGTTGGAGGTAAGAGAATTTTTGGCGGTAGTCATCTAAACATGAAACTCTAACTATGATGTTACTTGCTGTATTTTGTGTCATCATTGTGTTAAGTGTAGTAGTATTTTGTCGGCGATTGCATAACTCTATGGCTGCAATCGCCTTTTTGGCTTCCAGTACTAGTAGTTCGCCAAGTGAACTTGGCGGGGTAAAGGGTAAGGGGGAAGGGGGAAAGGTTTTAAATCCCTTAACCTTTCCCCTTTCCCCAGCCCTCACCTAGCATCTTTGGGTTGGCAGACTACTAGTAGTTCGCTTTCGTGATGAAAGCGGGGTAAAGGGTTTAAATCCCTTACCCTTTTCCCTGTCCTCACAAGCGCACTTTTGGGTTGGCAGACTACTAGGAATTTCTTACACCTGTGCGTTCAGATCTGCTGGAGATAGCACAACAGTCATAGAAACCTGAATCTAAAATATGATGTTACTTGCTGTGCTATATGTCATGATTATCTGTAATTGCATATTCTGGGCGATCGCATTTCTCTTGGGGAGAGCAATCACCTTTTTCACTTCAGCAACTAAGCCGCTACTACCGCTCGGACTCCTAACAACGCAATCACTTGTTCTGCGCTCAATGCCACACGATTGAGTCCGTACTGTCTTGGTCTTGTTTTGGTCAAATAATTCGTCGCTCTACAGCCATCCTGACAACGCGTTTAATTAGAATTAAAGTGCAAAACATTCTTCAAAAAATGGATAAAACTTGTTCGCTAACAACTCAAACTTTTCTCCAATACAATCAGGGCGAGCTATTTTATAACCTTTGCCATTGTACCAATCGGGATTCATCGCTGGAGAATAACACAGATAAGCGGTGCCATCTTTGTAGTATCCAGATATAGTTAAGATATTTATTTTAGGTAAATAATTTACTTGAAAATTTCCGACAGTACGGTTTTTACTTTTAAAAGTAATAGCTAAATTAGTGCTAAAAATGTTTTGATAGTCTTTATGTAATGACTTCAAATACATCTGTGATACAACTAAAGCTGCATGAGATTTTCCGATTTTTCGAGCCGATAATTGAAACTCAGTATTGCTAAAAGCTTGTCCAGCAATCTTAGTAATCTCTGTTTGAAAATCTATTTGTACTGTGTAAAGGAGTTGTTCTAAATCTATATTGAGCATTACTTTACCTGGAAACATTCAATCGTTGTTAATAAATATTATGAGATTTCTAGTATTTAAAATATTTGCGGGAATTAGATTCTAATCTAAAAATATTATTTGAGCTTATGTTTGCTCATTGAGGAGATTTAAATTCACTTTCATAAATAGAATTTTAAAAAGTGAAAGTTATTTTCAAAGGTTTAATCACCCGTTGATTTTACTTGATCTAGCGACAGATTCAATCTTTGAAAATAATTAAATAATATTACATTTTTCTGCTCATACTATTGTGTATCCATCAAAGATGATGGTGATTTCAAAGAACTATTGCTAATTCCAAGTTTAGAAAATTAATTATTCATTTCTTCTTCCTATAAATAGTTGCAGACTTTATACCAATTTTGTATGAAGTTGCATAGAATGAAAAGGCTAGAAAGTATGCTTGGCAATCATTCCAGCTTTCTTTAGTTTCATGCAGCTTCACAATAATTTGGTATTAGTACTAATTCAGGCATTAAATATCAAGTTAGTTACTGAGACAAAAAATTAACAAAAATGAAATTGACAAAGCGATTAATCATTAGATCCATAGGATCTAAATTGATATTTATCTTAGATACATACGGCACAATCTGTTTTCCAGAAATACACCAGAAGTAGATCAACTTGCTAGTGCCCAATCTGTTCTTTATTAGCTCACCATCAGCGACGCTTACAGCTTCAGCGACGAGAGACAGATTAGCTCTCGGTCAAACGGGAGTAATGTTTTTCGGTGGTTGCGGCAACTGATCGATGAAGCGCAATTGCTCCGCTTGGTAACATCCCACGTTTTGATTTACTCTGTTTCACGCACGGCAACAGGATTTTTCAACGCTCGTCAGCGGTGATGAGAAGTTTGGCTTGTAACAAGGGTGTAGCTATATCGTTTGTAGCGGACACACTTCGCAAGCAATAGTTTATTGGTCTAATACCAAGCTTGGTGTAAATCAAACCATCCATTCAGTTCACTGTGGAGCATCTGTCACCAGTTGAGCAAATCTGTCTGGGCTGACCTCAATCAACAGATAATTCAAGCCATCCACTCCACCCAATCGGGCGCTTTGGCTATCAGTTGACCAAACTTCTGCGGTTCAATATCTTCAAACTTCAAGATCACGCCCCACCGCTCATCAATCGTTAGAGTACTGAGTAATTCTTTGACTGTATCAATCCCGTGTTCCACTCGCTCAATTGCTAAATGAGCATAATATTTGACCCGTTCCCACCAAGAATCACTGAGTTCTAGCTCTGTGTCCATACCCCCCCGATTATTACTGCCATCTTCATTAATGGGGGGTGTGGACGGAGCATTAATCCCATACTGAGACTTCATTCTAGCTGCATAAGCCGCGTTTCGTTCTTGCTCCTGATGCCGCTTTCTTTCCTTCTCCTCTCTCTGCCTCTGCCGATAATCCAGCACCTTTTGGGCAAACTCAACATCCTCAGTATTGAGCCGATAATACCGAACCCTCTGACCATCTTCAAGCGGTCTTCGTGATTCAGTAGACAATCCGAGTTGTGAAAGATACTGACCTAAAATCCACAAAGCAGACTCCGATAGCGGGATGGTCAGATTAAGAATGCCTTTAACGTGAGATGCATTGCGCTTGGAGAACTCTGCCAAAGCCTGAATCATCGCCTCGTCCCCTTTAATCTCAACCCCAGCCATCAGATCCATCAACACTGCTCTCAGTCCCAGTCGATGACGCATTAACCAAGATGTAGAATGATTGCTCCAGTCAGTGCAAATGGCTAATCGCTCCCGTTCCGATTTATCCCTTTCCACAACAATAGAGGGCGGTGGAACAAACTCCCGTCCCTGATTATCAGTGACTATTTCCCCAGGATCAGCCAATATCGCTTCAAGTGCAACAATCTTTTTAATTAACCGCCCCCCATCATCTTTCTCAACCAGTTCCGGGGTTACGCTCATCCCGTAAGTGTCTTGTATGCGAAACTTCTCGCACTCCAAAACTTCCTCCGGCTTGAGATAATCCTGATGCTGCCTGCTGTTGTAAGTTCTTCTGTCAATATCTTTGGCATTTGCCACCTTGCGATAATGCTCCTCATCGATGGCAATACCAGCCGCCTTCATCCACCGGGAAGTTCCTTCATCACCACCATTGCCCAAAGGAATAATCGTATTCCCCATCTCAAAAAGGAGCGATCGCAGATCAGCCCGAAGATTATTAATCGACCAATTGCGCTGTGCTTCAATTTGGCAAGAGGCATCCAATGCCCAATCCTTCTCTGCACCACGTCTGCCTGTCTCGCGGTTAATGCGAATCAGAAAGGCAGTCATTTCATTCTTCTGGAGAATCTTTTCCTTGATGCGACGGGCATTGGTTTCGGCGTAACCAAAAGGAGGACGAGGAGCCACCCAAACATACATGGGGACATCTGGACGATACCGCCATAATTGTTGAGCGCATTCTGTAGCCGACTGCGAGACAGCATGAAATACACCAAACACAGCATCGAAATGATAGCTGGAAATATCAACCCCTGAACTGAGACTGGGAGTAATTAAAAAAGCGTCAATATCCTTAATGGCAATGTTAATCTCTGTAATGAAAATCACATTCTCCTCAGAGCCACTATTCTCGGAGTGAATAGCCCATACTCGTAACTTGCGGTCTTCGGCTGATTCCGGTGTATCATCAGCGTCATCAATTGCTGAACCATCATTGAGCGCTCGTTCCAGTTTTTTGATAAACCGCTTGCTGTCGCTGACCATCATCAATTTTTTACCCAGCATCAATTGAGCATGAAACTCGGCAACAATAGCGCTACTGTTTTTCCCCTCGTACCAATAAACTTGACGACCACCTGAACGATATTCGTTTTTGATGATGTAGGGTTTTTCATCCGTCGGTCGCATTCGCATGAAAAACTCGATAGTCAAATCATCCAAGTGAGCATCTGCCAACACTACCAGCTTGGCATTGTAAACCAGATACTCCAGCACTTCCAGGATAGCCCCTCGGTGTTCCTTGCAGGTTTTAGACTTGAGCAAGTGAGCGAGATACTGGCAGGCTTCATCAATAAATAAAATGTCGTAAGCCTGTAAATCATTCGCCATCTTATACAATGAGTCTACAGTGATACTCAGTGCTTTGACTTTAGCCCAGTCACCGCAAGAGATAGCTGAGTACATTGCTGTTTGCAGGCGATCGCTGAGGTTCTTCAGTAAAGTCACCCGATGCCCATTATTCAAAAAGCTCAAGTCTGGGTTATCTCTTCTAATCATTGCCAAGATTTCAGTCTTGCCAGTACCCATATCAGAAGCCAAACCAACTAACCCCGATTGAGGCAGTGAGCGGATGACGGTGGAGAGATAGCGAGTATTAACGATAATATTAGGTTTGAATTTGTGAAGCCCCCTGGCACGATTCACGAAAAATCTTTGGTTTAACTCGCTGACTCTCAAGGCATCAGCAATCATGGTGGACACTGCTTTGTCTGCTTTTTTCCCCAGAGCCACAACCCAATCGTCAATTCCTTTTTCTGGGCCGGGCAGCAGCGCCACTTCACATTGGCACGCAATTTGGAGAATAACTTGACAGGTACGGCGAGTAGCACTAAAAACTTGCTGTTTGGTTTTGGGTTTGCTTTCGTAGTCGAAGAGGATAACGAATTTGCGACCCTTTTGAGCCATTGGGACTAAATCAGGGTGCAGGTATTCCAAGTCTTCCTTGCCCACGCGACCGTTCCAGATTCCAGGAAGTGCGATCGCTACATACCCCAAAGTCAGAAGACAAGCAGCCTTCTTCTCGCCCTCCGTAAGGCATACAGGGATTTCAGGGTGTGCCATGACCCAAGCCCAAAAACCTAACGCTTCACCATTTTCGGTAACGGTGATTAGTTCTGGCATTGGCACGTCATACCGCAGGGCTATCAACCGCCAAATGTGCAGAGGGACTCTTAGATACGTGACACGATTGGGAGTTTTGGGGGGTGACTCGTATTTAACGGGCTTTTGAGTTTGTTCAAGGGTTGTTTTATCCCATTCCAAACGAGGATAATCTGGTTTCATGCGTCCCCAGTCCATCGGTAGCCAATTATTGAGGGGGTCGAGTCCACTAACCCACCATGCGCCCGATTCTACATGGGCATATCTTTTCAAATACCCATCACGCAATCGCCCATCGTTGCGTCTGGCAGTTTGGGGCAGAGCGTATAAAAGGTATTCGTATACTTCCGAACCATTTAAAGAGCGGACATTTAGGGCAGTGAGTTTGGGGTCAACGGCGGAATTAACTACCCATTCATGCCAGTGGTTGGGAGCTAATTCACTGTTCGGATTCTGATGTATATCAATTGTGTGGCTCAAATGAACAGCATCATTTTGGTTCGAGGAGTCACGTAAATTTAGATAATACTTTGGTAATTCATAATGAGAATTGATGAAGTGATTTTTAGGTACAGTTTTGAAATCAGTTTGTTTTTTGAAAACTTGTTTTGAGGTTGGTTCAGAAGTATTGGGTATTTTAGGTAAGCCATAATTAGGATCTAATAACCGACGACGTTTTGCTTCTCCCATGATTTGACTCCTTTTTGAGGGAATGAAATAGTACAAACAAACTAAGAAGTTGTGATTGTAGATGACTTAGAAAAAATCAATTGCACGAAAAATTGATGCTGTCAGCCAGTGAATCTGATATAGAATCAGGGTTGACAGCTTTTTTGAAGTGCTATTGTTTATCCAACAGAATTCAGGAGTCAGGAGTCAAAATTCAGCAATGTTTTCTGATCGAAAAAGCGGATGAATAATAGGGTTTAAAACCCCCACCAAATCTACAATTTGGTGGTCAACAAGACCTGCGTCGGTCTGAATCCCCGACTGATTGATTCTGACTCCTGAATTCTGACTTCTGAATTCTTCTTCAACTGCTCAGATTGAAAAAATCAGAATTATCTGCTTCCGCCTGTGTGTGGTCGGAATGTGAGATTAATTCGCGTGCTAACGACTTTATTGGTTTTAGGAACCTGATGCAGATGAGTAGACTGGCAACCTGGGTGCATCACAAGCAAACTGCCGTGTTCCAACCAAAAATCAGTAGGTTTGCCATTTCTCGGTTTGATTTGGAATTTGCGACATGACCCCAGGCTTATGGAAGCGATCGCAGGGTTAGATCCCATCGATGGTTCATTGTCAGCATGCCAACCAATCGAATCCTGTCCACTGCGGTATTGATTACCGATGACTATGCGGAACTTATAACCAGTTAGCGCAGTGATTCTGTCTCGTAACTTAGCCAGATTGTCTGTCCAAGTCAGAGGTTTCAAAAATACGCTGTTCGAGTATAGGTAATCACAGCCGTAGTCCCCGTAAATGCACTCCAGACGGGGAACAGGAATTGTTTTACCCGCGATTCTGATTTGGTTCTGCTGCCACTCCAGTTGTAAACAGTGTTGGTAGAGTTCGTTTGCTTGTTCAAGAGTTAAGAAATCGGGGTAATAAGCGATGGGTAAAACTGGGGTTGATTCCTGAAACAAATTGAGTTGTTGCATGGTACTTTTCTCCCATTCAAGAAAGTATTCTGAAGATAATTGCTGTCAGTTTTGACTAGTAGAGAAAACCTCAATCAATACACTTTGTGGATACAAACCAACTTTTCCAAAACGTGGATCATGAATACGTTCTATTTCTATGCCCTGCTTACGACACAATGCACTTACCTTTCTACCTTTAGTACCGGCTTCTTTCACCGATATTTCTAAACCTTGAAGATTGGCGAATCCAACAACACTATATTTATGACCGCATGGGGTGTTTACTCTGTCTTGCTCAACTTCAACGGCTTTTAGTCGGTGCAAAATTTCGGTCTGTTGCTGCTGCTGTTGGAGTAAATGCTGTTCTTGCTCTGCCAAGTGTTTAGCTAGAGCGGCGAGTAACTGTATTTGAGTCATCGCTGTTTCGCTATTTGAGGCGGGTTTAGTCCAGCCCAATTTATCTTGAATCCATGCTCGAATGCCGATAGTGTTGAATGAACGGCATACCAGTCTGGCTTGTTTAGTGCAGTATCGCCCAGCCTCGTAAGCGTAGTACTCTAGGATAATTGCGATCGCCATATCAGGGATACCGATGGTTCTCCACTCTCGAAGTTCACCAGTCTCAAACCCTTGCATGATAATGCTTTGAGCTAATTTAGTCGGTTTTAGTTCACCACTTTGAAGATGATTAATGATTGCAGCGTGGTCTACTCCAGCTAGCCTTGCAGTTGCTCGAATACTGGCTTTAGCCTGACCATTAGCGTCAACTTCAATCTCTTCTTTAATCTGTTCGATGATTTGGCTGATTTCAATTTGCGACATAATTTTTCGTTGTGTAATTAGAAAGAATTAAACATTTACCCGCACCAAACTTTTCTCACCAACTAATGAGAAACGATTCAATATAGTTGGTGTCTTAATTAATGTTGGCGACATCAATTCAACAAGGTAAAACCAAGAATTATGCACCAGTGCAATCCCCAAAATCAGCCGTTGTTTTGTTCCCTTGTCGTGAGAACAGAGGATTACTCTTTCGCCCAAAACGGAAGCAGGTTTTTGCACAGTGATGCTTTCTAATTCTCCAGTTGCGATGATTTGGTTTTGTGTAGCGTGGAGGATTTCTTTTCCGCAATCAATTGAATAAATCCAACATTCGTGTTTCCATTGCATTCCACAGCAATAACCGAACGTTCTTGTTGTGCGGAGAAAAACTCTCTCCAGTAAATTAACTGCAACAGGTGGAATTGTTTGTCCCCAAGGTGGGGAGAGATACCAGCTTGTTTGAAGTGCGTTAATATGTTCAATCATGCTTTTCTCCCCAATAAGTAATTAATGGCTTCGCACTCAATAGAGGCAATACGCTTTTTTAGATGTTGTGGAGGATTGTCAAAAAAGTTTTTGAGATGCCATCGACGAACTTGATAACGCTTAGAAGAACGGCGGCTAGTTTTCAACCAACCACGGCGCACCCAACCAGAAACGGTGGTGGAATGCACACACAGAACACGGGCGATTTCAGCACTGCTATAGTTATCGAGAAAGGGGCTTGTAGAATAACCTAAAGCCCAAAGTTTAGTAGCGATAGCAATGGTCGTGCGGAAATAGCCATGTCTTTTTAAGATTGAAGCTATTTGCTTAGGGGTATAAAGTTCAGCCTTAGCTTCAATGATTCCGAGTTCTTCGTCAGTCCATTTGGGATTCATTTATTACCTCCAATGTTTATGCAGACTTAGGAGAAGATTTTTTTTTGAACAATTCGAGCGCTGATAGATTCAAAATCCACTTGAAAGATGTTCATATCTGTGGACATTTCCCCAGTGTTGTAGCGGTCTACGATGTGCTGCCTGATTGCGGATTGATTCAGCCCATCAGGGATATCGATGTGCGCTTCACTGATGATTTTTTCAACTACTGTAACGATGACTCTCATGGTTTAATTCCTATCTGATTAATTGAGGATTCAGAAATCACAATTATTCTGCATTCTGAATCCTGACTTCTGATTTACACTGCTCCAGCTTTTGCAGTTTGCAACTGTTGCATCCATGCGTTGATTGCCGTTAATTCATCCGCACCGCTAACAACAGCATCAACAACAAGATTTTGATAAGAAGATTCAGCATGATTGGGATACTCGCACTTGTCTGCTGCCCAAGCCAAACACATTGTTTTTACCAGTTCATTAATCTTGCTAATATGAAGTAGACTTGGGCGGTCAACATCCTGAAATTGCAACCACTCTTTGACTAAATCAAGGGGATAATCAAGCAAAGTACGAATATTTTTGATTCGTAAATCTTGAGGATGTACCGCTTGAGGGACTATACTAAGTTTTGGCGTGGATGGAGTAGTTGAGGAATTCCCAGCTAATAAAATTTGAATGTCATGAATGATTGTTGCCCAATCTAAATCTCTACTCCATTCTCTGTAAATCTTGGTCTTACTTGTAGCATCGTAAAGATTACAGAAAACTGTGTTCTCGTCGCCAGCATTAGCAACAATAATCAGTGGCTTGGAAAAATCTTGAACTAATGAGGCAGCTAAAAAGAAACTTTTGGCGAAATTGGTTTCAACACCGGTTCTTATGACGTAAAGTTCATCAGCACTGACAACAATATCCAGCTTTAGATTGTCTTTGCCTTTAAATTCTTTAGTCGTTAGGCGGAGTTCTGACAAGTACCCAGTTAACGCCCTTTGAGGAACTGAGATTTTCTTATCCTGGCTGATATTGAACTTGTACCAAACGTAAGATTCGCCATCTACTTCTCCCTGATTGACATATAAATAGATGGGTTCTGGAGGGTTGCATAAACCTAGTTTGATTTCAGTAACCATATTTTGTTGACCTATGCAATAATTAGTGGTTTGTAGCGTAAATTTCAGTGCTTTACGATTGCTTGAATATCAGCTTTTCTTCAAGCAATCGCTTCTTTACTAAAGAGAAGTCTCTCGACTCCGTTCTAATTCGCATTCCAAATAAGTGAGCGCAGTGCTAGCATCAGCAATGTTTAAATCAGGTTGATATCCCTCGTTCAACAGTTGTCTGTAGTCTGAGTGCGTAGCAATTTCAGATATCAGAGTTTGGGCTTGTTCAACTAATTGGTTGAGGCTGGGGCTAGATATTTGAATGCCCAGCCATGAACATAAATCCTCCGCTTTAACCCCGAATGTTCCTGGTTCAATTTCGGTTTCTAACTCTTCAAGCAGAGATTGAAAATTCGGGTGTTCATCGTTAAGTTCAATCTCAAATAAATCTGCGCTCTTTGTAACGACGGTTGCCCAATCTGGTAAAGTCTGTGGAATGGTCTTTGCGTAAAGTTTCATGATTGTGTCCTTTGGGATTAATAACCTAAAAATCTTCGGCAATCTCTAACAAAAAACCGCGTCCTGTGTTCTGCACTTTTACTAGCTCTTTATCCAGCAGAGTTTGAATAACTGAATTTGAAACTTGACATTGGAGAGAGTGCAGAGGAACACAACCGCCACAAAGTTGAAGTAAACGCAGTAAATGATTAGCTCTACGGTCAAAACTGTTTGTAGAATTAGCCATTTTTTGCACCTTGAGTTAATACGGTTAACTGTCGGTTGAGAATGCTTATTTGTTGTTGATAAAAGTCAATCTCTGCGGTAATTTGCGTGAACAATTCCTGGGGAGAGAGCGGTTGAATTTGATTCTCTTGCAAGTAAGATATCTCGTCAGAAATTTTATTAGGCATCAGCACATAGCGCCAACCATCATCAAATTGTTCAGCCAACTCTGTACCAGAGGGATAGTAGTAAAGTCCTAGAATCGTGCCTTGTTCTGTACGCTGATCCAAAGTAAAGCGAGGGTAGCCCCAGTATTGGGGAATGGATATTGTGGCTTGCATATTGATTGGTGGGTGAATGAAGGGAAATAATCAGTGAGCAGTTACCAGTTATCCGTTAACAGTGTCGAATCTTGATAACTGTTAACTGATAACTGTTTGAATTACGCTGTGACTAACTCCGCTCTCTCCAGCAGCTGTTGCAATTTATCGCCAGTTAGCTGTTCTAAGGGTTGCTCTAAAAAATATTCATCAAAAATGGATTTACCATCAGTAGACACGTTCACCATCGACAGCGATTGAACTGCTGACATTGCAGAATCACAGAGTATGCGCTGGGTTTCGTCTGCTGCGCGTGTGAACCACCAGCCAGTGTCAGTCTGTCCTACTTCGCCTAATTTCTCGTCATTCTGGTAAATGCCATCATTCAGGATTTCAAAGCCGTATTTCTGGCATTCGTTGAAAATCTGCGCCATGACTTCGTTACCAGTGGTAGAAGAGGACAAGGAGCAGGGAGCAGGGAGCGTGGGAGAGAATCTTTCCCCCCTGCCCCCTGCACCCTGCCCCTCTGCTTCTTCTTGCACAGGTAATGAGCCGTCTTTGTAGTGAGTGCAGATGAAGCGATCGCAACGCATTAGAGTGTTGGCACGAAATACTTCTTTATCGTTGACGATGACTACCCAGCGTTGGGTTAAGTGGTTGCCGTCATGGCTGATGCTGGCTACCAGTTTATCATCAGCGTAATATTCGTGATGATCAAACGAGATTTCGACTATTGTGAGGGGTTCGGGGGCTATGGCTTGAGCTTGGTCGGCGATGTAGCTGTCGAGTTCGGCTTGGGCGATGGCTTGCTTGTCGGGGGCAGCAGGGGCGATTTTCTGAATCTTGCTGGCTTGATATTCCGCGATCGCAGTAATCCAAGAATCTTTACAGCGTTTGTCGCTTACTTCGACTGTGCAGCCGATTTCGCTGTAGATTTGCTTGAGTCGGGCAATCGATTTCAGTTGCAGCTGTTGATGGCTGTAGATATTGTAAGTCATAATAAATCAGTTCCTAACGGGACGGAAAGCGCTTCAGATTGGTAGTCGGGGCGCTTTCTTTATAATATTAATCCTATAATATTATTATAATAATGTCAATATATGTGTAATGTTACAATATTAATATTGCTCTAATGCGTTGTATAAAGGAGGCGTTACATGTCACAAAATCAACTATTAATGAAGGTAGGCTGGGAAATAGATGTTCCTGAGTTGGGGCAACGCATCCGAGATGCAAGACATGAGTCAGGTCGTACTATTACTCAATTGGCAGCTGAGGCTGACATTTCTGTTGCCAATTGGTATGCAATTGAGCAAGAGCGGATAAAAGTATTGCCACTGCCTACGCTAAGACGAATTGAGCAGGTTTTAGGCATTGAGTTTGGGGTGCAACCGTGATTAGAGCAAAGATGATTGACCCTTAGACCATCAATCTTCTTGCTCTCCCCTCTGTTTTATTAGAGAAGGAACCGGAGTTTCCAACCACGCCCAAAATATACGTTGCAATTGACCGCAAAAAAATATTGTCGAACTAGAGGTGGAAATATGAATAGTCCACCTTCTAGACGCAAAAAAGCCGCTCCTCCCGCATCTACCGATTCAACAAACGAGGATGTCTCCCAACAACTAGATCCAGGTTCAGCAACGATTACAGTTACTGCTGTTGAAGTAACAGAGTTGACCCAGGAGGAGCAAAGCGATCGCCTGCACTTGGAGAGGAAAGTAGAGAGGGCATTTTTTGAAGCAGGCAAAGCTTTAATAGAATTACGCGATGGGCTTCGCCCCGCCGTAGGCGATCGCAGGTTGTACCGCTCCACGCACAAAACCTTTGATGAGTACTGTTTAGACAGGTTTGGCTACAATCGTTCCCGTTCTTACCAGTTAGTTGATGCGGCAGTTGTTGTGGACAACTTGCAAAAATGTCCACAAATTGTGGACATTTTGCCGACAGCAGAGGGGCAAGTTCGACCCATGACAAAGCTTGAACCCCAGGATCAGCAGGAAGTGTGGCTAACAGCAGTAGAACTTGCTGGCGGCAAAGTGCCAACTGGTAGAATCGTCAAAGATGTTGTGCAGCGCATCATGGAAAGGACAAAAGTACTCAATACCTACCAAATCGGCGAAGTGTGCCAAATCCTTGTTAAAGACAATCCCGATCTGAGAGGCAGAGGTGGCTGTTGGGCAATTGTCAGCGCAGTGAATGACTTTAGTTGCAGCGTGAGAATGTGGGATGGCGAACATACGGTTGGCTTGCAACATCTGAAGTCTTACGATTACTTGCCTGCTGAATGTGAGCAGATGCAGTTAATCAGCGATCACATTACACGGGTGTATTCCGATTCGCTTGAGGAGACAGTCAAAAGTTTGTTGCAGTTATTGGGGAAGGTAAATCGGCCTTATCTTACTGCTGTGGAAGAGAAGCTGTTGAAGCTTCTGGAGTTGGAGTATGGGAGAATACCCTAAACAATTTTGGCAATTTGGCATCCAATGGCTTTGGGTTGCAGTTTCAATGGAGTTAGCAACACGACGGGACAGTGAAGAAGTTGTACGAGGGAAAAGATAAAACTTCCCGCTTCAAGACATCCAGCCGGAGCCAGTTGTTTAATTGAGTGCTGTAGAACCCCTCTAGATGATTTATATAGCACTCAACAGAGTTCAGTTCCCACTCTACAACTGGCTAGAAATGAACAAAACTCAATAGAATCTCAGAAGATGTAGATAACTGGCATTTCTCTAAGAGCGATGCCTGCTTTGGGCTACGCTTACGCATCAGTAGATTGCAAAACCGCGAAAATTTGGAAAATGCCCCAAGTGCTGTGTTGAAGTACTTGGGGAAGTTGAAGCGACCGTATTTGACGGAGGTAGAAGAGAAGGTGTTAGGTTTGATTGAGAAAGAATATGGAATTGATGATAGATTTGGCTTTGAGCTAAATAATGGTTATGACCGTAACTACTTATAAATGGACAATTAAACGTTATCACCAGGCAATAGAGGCAGGTATCTTTGATGACCAGTCCATTGAACTATTGCGTGGCGACTTGATTGTTATGCCCCCAGAACGAGAACCTCACGCCTACTACAACACAGAAGCAGCTGATTATCTTCGCACACTGCTTGGTGAACGGGTAAAAATCCGCGATGCCAAACCGATTACCTTACCCAACGATTCAGAACCTGCTCCCGACGTTGCGATTGTCAAACCTTTAGGTGAGGTCTACTTAGAACACCATCCTTACCCAGAAGATATCTTTTGGGTTATTGAATTTTCCAAAGCCACCCTGAGCAAAGATTTAGGTGAGAAAAAAGATATTTATGCTGAGGCTGGTATTGTTGAATACTGGGTTGTCAACCTGAAGACTCCGCAGTTAAAAGTATTTCGTGACCTAAAAAATGGGGAATACAAAACCGAACTGACATTAACCACAGGTACTATTTCACCCTTAGCCTTTCCTAATGTATCTGTCCAAGTTCAGCGCCTTATAAGTAAGACGTAGTGCAACGCATAATTGAAAGAACGAAAGTAGTACCAAACACCTACCCAATCGGGGAAGTCTGCCAAATTCTTGCTCTTGACAACCCAGAACTCAGAGGAAAAGGTGGGTGTTTGAAAAATCGCGTTCGCACATCGGAGAATGGGATGGAAGAATACGTATTGAATGTGGTCGTGACGGGAAACCATTTTATGTTAATGGCCCTCACGATAACCCGAAAAAAATCATGGAAACATTGAAGAGAAATAGAGGTGAAGGTAATTTTGATTTTCTGATTGGTTCAGATCCTATTGAAAAGAATTTTTGGTAAATGCAATTAATTTGATTATTCAGTTGCGTCATTGCGATATAATCCAGGTTTTGAATAGTCAGCCAAGCAAATGATTTCAGTTTCACCGTGAAAATGTGGCATGGCGAGTACACCATTGGGTTGCAACACCTGAAGTTCTTTAACTACCTGCTCCCAAGACTGTCAGCAGGTTCAGCAGATTAGCGATGCCTGCGGCGGTCTATGCCTACGCATTCATAGGTTACGGGACAGAGGCAAGCTAGAAGCACCAGCAAGGAAGTTTTGAAGTGTTTAGGAAAACTGGAGCGAAAGCCACAGAATTACTTTAATTTTTGATTTGAAGTTTGCGGGTGAATCCAAAGAGTAAGGTAATAAAAGTAGCAATAAAAGTACTAGGTTCATGAACTGAAGTTACTGTCTTAGTCAGTTGGATATTATCTACTAATAAAGCGGAATTAACTGTGTCATCGCCGACATCAACTACCCCAAATCCCAAAGTGTATGTTCCTGCTATCTGGAATTTGTAAGAATAAGGTTGATATCCAGTTTCTTTGCTCAAATGTGAAAAAGAGGGAAATATAGTAAAAACAGAATTAGTATCTGCTAGCTGATTTGTAGTATTACTAAGGGTAAAAAAAGCAAAATCATTATAATCGGGGTCTACTTCTTGATCAGTGAGAAAGTTCCAGTCAAAGGTCAAAATATCCTCATCATTAATATTAATAGTCTGCTTGATAGCAGTTCCTTCCACTGCTTTTAAGCTTCCTAGTGATAATCCCAAGAAAGTTTCTAACTCAGAAGCGCTAACACCTGTGCTACCGTTAACTGTTTCTAAAATAGATTGGTAATTTCCGTCAGTGGGAGTTACGCCAAAAGATGAATCTTCAACGGTTGCTTGACCTGTCGTTATCCAGTCACTAAAGCTGCCTGTTTCAAAGCCACCGTTTAAGACTGTGGCACGAACTGTTTCAGTGTTAGCCATGATTAAACTGGCAGCAAAGGCGAGAGTAAAGCTTGACAGCTTAAGCATAAATTTTTCTTTTTATTAAGAGTAAATAATTCTGATTAAACAACTGATCATTAAGCTAGTAGTACCAATTTGAAAAAATTCAATTACGAATGAAATATTTATACATACGCAAGTGAAACTTTGTAGGGCAATGTAACAATTAGCCCTTATTACATTTATAATCTAATAAGGGCTAAACAGTATAAATTTATGCTCAAGATTGGATTAAGAAATCATTAGCTTCCAAGGAAGGCAACGATGTGACTGCGAGGTTGGCAAAAACTCCGCCAGTGCCTAAACCAGCAGATGAGGTGTTTTGGTTGTACAACAAGTTTCCTGTTAAGGAGTTGTAAATGATCTTGGCACTGCTAGCTCCAGCAATAGATACTTCATTAACAGCAGCCGTATTGATAGTTGTGAATTCACTAGCAAACAAGTTGCTATTAATTACACTGTTTAAAACTGTGAAGGAAGCTTTACTGAGAGCAATTTTATCCGTTCCCTTACTGAAATCGGTGATCGTATCGATGCCAAAAGCACTCTCAGTAAAGGCAGCACCACTGCCAAACAGGAAGCTATCTGCTCCTTGACCTCCAGTTAGTAGATCATTACCTGCACCGCCAACGAGGATGTCATCTCCGGCATTACCGATGAGGGTATCTTTACCTCCTAATCCTTTGAGTAGATTGTTGCTACTGTTACCTGCGATCGCATTATCTAATTCGTTGCCTGTAGCGTTGATGCTGTCAGTGCCAATCAAGATTAAGTTTTCGACATTTGCTGTCAGGGTATGATTGACAGAGGACTTAACGGTATCTGTGCCTTGTGCAGACGCTTCTACAACTACGTCTCGAATGCTATCGACAATGTATATGTCATCTCCAGTACCACCACTTAGGCGATCGCTACCTGCACCACCATCAAGAATATCGTTGCCATTACTGCCATTAATGGTGTCGTTGCCAATACCACCACTAGCATTTATACTGCCACTGGCATCATTATTAACAATGGTAAGGACTGCGGTGCTTTGAGTGCCGATGCTGGCATTACCTGTGGGGTTAGTTAAAGTGATGCTGAGGGTTTCGTTTCCTTCAATTAAACTGTCGTTGACAATGGGAATATTAAATGTCTGGCTAGTTTGTCCAGCAGCAAAGGCGATGGTTAGAGGATTATTACTGTAGTCTGTAGGGGCTGTAGCTGTACCATTGTTCAGGGTTATGGTAGCACTGATAGAGCCATCACTACCATCTGTGCGGGTAACTGTGATGATAGCGATCGCATCTTCGTTGACGCTGTAGGTGGCATTGCTAAAGGAGAGGATACCAGGATCTGGGGTGTCGAGAACGTTTAGGAGGAAGGTATCGGTTGCCGTTTCACCAGATTTATCTGTAGCTGTAACTTTAATCCTGAGATTACCAACTTCACTGTTAGTGGCTGTACCTCTAAAAGTACGAGTTGCGGCATTGAATGTCAGCCAAGTTGGTAAAGCTGCACCGTTTTCTAATGTTGCTGAGTAAGTAAGGGTATCGCTGACATCGACATCTGCAAAAGTGTTTTCTGGAATGATGAAGGTAAAGGCTGTGTCTTCGGTTGCATTTTGGTCTGCGATCGCACTCCCCAATATCGGTGCATCATTAGTATTAGCGACTGTAATAGTGAAGGTATCATTTGCAGTTGTACCAGATTTATCTGTGGCGCTAACTTTAATGTTGACACTACCAACTTCACTGTTGGTTGGTGTACCGCTAAAGGTACGAGTTGTTAAATTGAATGTCAGCCAAGTTGGTAAAGCTACACCATTTTCTTGAGTTGCAGAGTAGCTGAGAATATCGTCTGCATCTACATCTAAGAACGTGTTTTCTGGAATGGTGAAGGTAAAGGTTGCGTCTTCGGTTGCGGTTTGGTCAGCTATGGGGTTGGCAATGGTGGGTGCTTGATTACCTGTGAATTGTTGATTACCAAAATCAATCCCTGTGCGTACTTGACCTGCCGTGAGGTTGATAGTGTGAACAAGGTTGAGGGTATTGTCGGATGTGGTAGTACCGTTATTGTTAGGGTTATTACTTGGGTTAACAGGATTGGGGTTGGGAGTAGAACTATTGAGATTAAGGATACCTTCTGCAAGTTTCAATAAATCTACGCGGGGGTAGTTTTTGCCAGTGTTGGTAACGTTGTCGTTTTCGTTATCACCGTCATTGATCATGACACTGGTACTATCGAGAAGGTTACGGAACTCGTTAATCGTGAGTTTCCGACCAAGTTTTTCTTGTGCTATCTGTTGCGTGAGAGTTGCCACGCCTGTGATGTAGGCTGCTGCTTGGCTGGTTCCTCCCATAGTAGTAGTACCGCCATTGGCATTAGCACCTGTAATCAAGATACCTGGGGCAAATACATCTAGCTCTTGGGGATCTCGTTGGGAGAAACTAGCAATTTGATCGGCACTCGTGGTGTAATCAATTGCCCCACCGACAAAGTTTTTCAGCCCGCCAAAGTTATCTGCCCAAACTGCACCGACGGCTATGACATTGAGATCTATTGCAGGGTAAGCTAATCCGGGATTGCTGCCATATTGGTAGAAGCTGTTACCTGCGGCGGCGCTGATAATGATATTCTGGGAGGCGATCGCTGCTAATTCATCACCGATACCGTAACGGGAGGTGGCTGTTGTCCAGTTTTGGCTATCTCCAATCGAAAGGTTGACAGATGCAATATTATATGAAGTGCTATTAGCAGCGACCCATTGTAAAGCTTTTTCTAAGTCAGAGAAACTGCCAGAACCGTTATCTTTAAAGACTTTGAGGGCGATGATATTGGAATTGGGGGCAACACTGGTAAAGATACTAGCGATGTGGGAACCGTGATTGTTTTTGTCGCTAGCATTTCCATCGTTGTCAGCAAAGTCGTATTGGTAGACGATTCTATCAGCAATGCCGTTATTGTCAGCATCAGCCCCGAAGATGGGATGATTTAAGTCGATACCTGTATCAATAATGACGGTAGTTAAACCGTTACCTTTGATGTTAGCAAAGCGGGTATCTGTCCAAAAGTTATTCAAGTTAATTAAGGAAGTCGCCTTACTATCCCCGAAACTCGAAATAGTTGTGCCAGGACTTTGTAGAGGAGGCGTTACCGTAATGTCTGAGGGGGCTTCGTCATCAATAATAGTAACAGTGGCAATGCCTTGATTACCGATGAATGCTCCCCCTGTGGGGTTAGTTAGCTGAATTGTAAAAGATTCGTCTCCCTCAACTTTGTTATCGTTGCGAATTTTAATGGCGTTAGGATTACCTAGCAGGGCATTTTGCACGTAAATGAGTTTGCTGGTTTCATTTTCAGCGAAAGTAATGGCGATCGGAATATTGTTGAAATCATTATTGACGGAACTAACGGCACACCCACACCCTTTGGCAGTACCATCAATGAAGCTAAGTGTGGCACTGACTGCACTACTGGTGTTTCCTGTGCGAGTTACCCAAACTTCTGTGACTGCGGTTCCGTCTTCTTGGACTATATAATTAGCCGCATTAAAATTAATTTGAGCCTGATTATCTGAGAGCGAGGAAATCCCAGTGTTTTCTGTTCCCTGTGGAGAAATAATCTCTAAGGTTGGGGTATAAAGGGGAATGTCAGCGTTGGTGGTAGTAACATTAACACCGGGGAAGGTTTGCTTCCATCCTGCTTGCTGAACTTCAGCAACAGTGTAAATGCTAGGACGCAGGTTGGTAAATTGATAATTGCCATTTGCGTCGGTAACAGTCGAGATTTCGGTGTTGTCTAATTGTCCGTTGCTGTTGGTGTCGAGGTAAATTGTCCAACCTTGTAAACCAGTTTCCCCTGAGTCTTTGACACCATCACCATCAATGTCATGCCATTTCATCCCGCGAATTTCCGCATCGTTATCGGTGATGCTGACGGCAATATCAGCAAGAGTGGTATTGCTGTAGTTGGTATCTGTACTGGTGACACCGTGAGTGATAGTGCTGGTGTGGTTGCCTTCTGGGGCGGTGTCGTTAACGGCGGTAACGGTGACAGTTTGCGGAGTATTCCAGTTCGCAGATGTAAAAGTGAGGTTAGTTTTATCGGTGGTAATTTGATTACCAACGTTAAGAGTAACAATTACATCAGCAGTGGGTTGGGTTCTGAGAACAAGGGTGTAACTATCAGTGTTACCGCCTTCGGTGACAGTTGTGCTAGCACCACTTTGAGTTAAGTTTATACCAGGGGTAGAAGGTGCAGCGATCGCAAAGGAGGCTGTTTTGGAAGCATCACCGCTATTACCTGCGTTATCTTGAATGGTTGTCTCATCAACTCGCAGTTGATAAGTTCCGGGAGTGGTTGTAAAGTTGCCTAACCCGTTGATGCGGTAGGTTGTACCGGAGATATATTCAACTGTTGTGGTGTCAGGGAGAATGATATTTTCACCGTTGCGGGTGAGGGTGATGTCGCTTTTATCGAAGGTAGAGAGGTTAATTTGTTCTGAGAAGCGGACATCAATGAAGTCTACGGGAGTAGTAACAGAGTTTTGGGGAACGTTGAGGAATTCGGTAATTACAGGTTTAGTGACATCTGCAAACAGGCTTAAGGTAGTTGTAGTAATGTTTCCGGCAGCATCTTGAATATGAACATCTACGTCTCTACTACCGGGAGAGGGGAGTTGAATATTACCGCTAAAGCTGGTTCCGGTGACAGTTGCTTGTCCCAGAGTTTGGGATGTGACTTTATCAATGAGGGAGACACGCAAACCTGTTTCACCCAAATCACCAGTTACAGTCACCGAGGTGCTGTTAACCCGAATTTGACCGAATTGGTTGAGGATACCCAAACTGGCGGAGGCTGTTTGCAGGCTACTTGGTGATGGGGTGGCGATGACAGTAATGTTGCTAGGAACATTGGGTGCAGTGGTATCCGTTACCCAGCTTTCTGATTGCGTACCAGTACCCGCATTGCCAGATAAATCTTGAATACTGCTACCGTTGACGGTGAGGTTGTAGGTTCCATCTGTTGCGGTTAACCCACTCAATCCGTTGATGCGGTAAGTAGTGTCATCGACGGCAGAAATAGTGACAGCATTGGTAATTAAATTTGCGCCACCGTTACGAGTGAGGGTGATATCCTGCCAAGTAAAGGTGCTGGTGTCAATTTTTTCCGAGAAGGTGACATTGAGGGAAGATACAGGTTGATTGCGTGGGTCAACTAACAAATCTACAATGTCAGTGACAGTAGGCGCAGTTGTATCAGAGTTACCTGTGGCTGTTTTAATCCAAGTTTCGCTAACTAAACCTGTACCCAGTTTGCCGCCAATGTCTGCAATCCCAGCAGCATTGACGGTGAGTTGATAGGTTCCATCCAAGTTAGTAAGGTTACTCAGTCCGGTAATTTGGAAACGAGTTGCGGACTGGGCAACAATAGAAACAGCAGGAGTAATCAGATTTGCCCCACCATCAACAGTTAAGCTGATATCGCTGATATCAAAGGTGCTGGCTTTGACTGCTTCCGAGAAGTCAACAACGATTGCATTGACAGCAGTGGAACGGGGGTCTGGGCTGACATCAATAATATCAGTTATGCTAGGGCCGCCTGGGGTGTAGATGACGGTGTAGTTGGTATTGCTTGCGGTAGAATTGTAGTCGAGGAAATGTAGAATATTTTCGTAGATGGGACGACCTGTACCAGGGAAGGTGCGATCGCTTGTCCAAACGTTATCTAATTTGACTTCTGTACCATCTGCACGTAATACTTTTTGGATATCAAATTGTGCATTACTAGGTTCAGCGAGGCGAAGATAACTCCAACCTGAATCAACAGTAGCAGCAATTTGCACGCTGAGGTCGCCCACAGTTACGGGTGCGTCGGCAGTGATATTAGTTGCAGCGTTGACGGGTGCAGTTCCTCCCTGACTGAAGTAGAGAGTATCGGGGGTGAATTTTGCGTCAAAGATATCATTAACTAAAAAGTCTGGGAGTCCGTCATCCGTGGGTTGGTTAATTTGGACTTTGTGAATTAATTCGTGGATTTTGACATCTTTAATTAGAGAGAGTTCAGCTTTACCGAGATTATTGACATGTTCAAAGGTGGCTTTGTAGTCGATGAATTTGCCTTGCAGGGAAGATTTTAGTAACCAGTCAGCAACGGCGGTTTTACCAGGAGCAATATTACCAAAGTTGACGGTTAAGGAAGGACTAACACCAGTACCGTTGACTTCTGAACCGATAATTTGGAAGTCTATAAGTAGACCTTTTTCATTCTCTACAATCTTCGGTTGACCGGAAGTAATTTTTAAGTTCTTGGCTTCACCTTTGCCTTGGTTTCTAACTAATACTCCTAAAGAGTAAGGAACGGAGGTTTCAATAATATTATTGGTGAAGGGGTCATCAGCAAACACATCACGTTGATGGAAGTAGTCAAGATAAAGTTCCGCTTGGGGATAGACCGTGATGGGAGCAGCAAGCAAGGGAACTATTATTTGACTGCCATTTTCAGTGTAGCTGAGAGTCCCGCCGATGGTGTATTGGCTGGGAATTTCCGCTGCTGCGAGGTTAGTGGGGATAAATGTCCATTGGGCGGAACCGATACCTTCATCTACACTAGTTGTCGGGTCATCGCCTCTGAGGATACCCGTACCATCAACTGCGGTAATATTTTTGAGAATGGGGTTAGTGATACCAAATAAGTCGTTGACAATGTTGCCGTTTGCATCTTTGAGTTGAAGAGTAACAGAAAGGTTTTCGAGGTTGCTGCTGTTACCGTTTTCGATTTCCAGTGTACCTAAGAAGGCGGCACGAGTCATTACCGCTTCTTGGTCGATTTTGATTTTGACCGTAGCGCAAACTCCCCCTTCACCACTGAGAGACTCGTATAACTCATTACTTAAACCCAGAGTGGCATCATACAAGTCTTCGTAACCTTCACTTTCAAGAACTGCCTTAAATTCATCAATCTGGGATTCAAGAGTCTGCAACTGATCAATTGCCATGAAATCTGGGTTTTGACCTTCACTCAGGTCTGTTTTACTAAAGATTCCTTGGCTGTAATACTCAATGTTGCGATTCCATCGGGCAATAAATTTATTGACATCATCGGCTGTTAGTGGTTGAGGAAAGTCTAAAGTTAGAAGTTGTTCCCGCTCTGTATCGGATATTTTAAACTTCTCAATGGTATCGCCTTGAGCATATTCTTTAAAAGCCTGATGCCAAGCTTGCAGAATGGGCTGGTTTTCATCACTCACCTCAAGCCAAACCGCATCCCCATAGTAATTTAAGGCAACTTCATTCAGAACATCCCAGTAGGTTGTATAGCGCCACCGCCAGGAGTGGTGCAGTTACCTTCTACATTAAAAATAGGAATAGGGATATCTCGTGTGATTTCTTCCCCGGCACACTCATAGGAATAGTCAATTCTGGCTGAAATGCTACAGGGAACAGAGGGGGTCGATTGTAAGACGAGTTCCCCACCGGCAGGATTTAGCGTATCAAAATCGGCAATGCGAGTAATCCTCACAGGGACGGTGATAGAACTTTTCGCTGCTAGGGGATCAATATTATTTATGAGAGCTTCGATTTTGTAGAAGGGGTGATCACCAAAGTCTAAATCAATGTCATGGGCAGAAATCAAACCATGATTCGTGGCGGTAACATTAATCTGCATTACCTGACCAACCACCTGCAATTGATCTAGATCAATGAAACTGGGTTCAATGACTACCGTAGGAATAGGAACATTAGTTTCAAAAACACTTTCAATGCTGATCGTATATTGATCCTGAATTTCTGTCGGTGTTACCGTCCAGGTAGATTTAACTGTTTGGCGAGACAAGAAAGCTTGAACGTTCTCAGTTTCTCCTGCTCCGATATAAATATTTTTCTCATAGGAGTCGTGACTATCGGCATTAATTCGTAGGGTATAATAGCCTTCTGCTAAATCCGTTTTATATAAAATGCCGTCCGCATCTTGCTCAGAAGAGATAACCTTGCCACTAAACGGATCTACCAGCGTAATTGTGGCATTTTCTAATCTTGGTGAACCTTCAGCAAAGAAGAATAATTCATCTACTACATTAATATTTAGATTCCCTTTAGCTTCAGAAACCGCACGGAAATTAAACGGTAATCTTATCGATGTTTCCGCACCTGCAATGACTAAATCGCCGTTATAAACTGTTAATTCTTGCGTTGCAGATGGTTGCAGTAACACAGAAATTTTTGCTGACTCACCTGGATTTAAGGAAGGTATCTCTACAGGAGATGCTAACTTTAACCAAGGCGCTTCAGGAAACAATATATCTAATTCCCCAGAAGCAATTCCCCCTTGATTAGTTACGGTAAACTCAACTAATGTTTGACCTCCCCGCAGCATACTGGCTTGTAAGCTGCTGGTATCAGCAACTAATCGCGGTAGAATTTGCTCGACATTCACCGTTACAGGTAAAGTTGCAGTGACTCCCTCGGTGGTGGCTAGGCGAATTTGTAACTGGTCGTAGAGTAAGCTGTCATCAGGAACGGTGATGTTGTAGTTGACGGTAATTTCTTCGTTTCCTGCAAGACTGGTTTTTTGTGGAGTGACTTCAACAGTCCAATTACTCGGCGCATCAATGATACTTGCAGTCAGTCCCGATAAATCGATATTACTCAGGTTTTGCAGCTTAACTTGACCGTTAAATGTCGTCCCTTCAACTATTTTTTGCGTTACCTGCTGCAAGAATTGGTTATTCTGCTCAAACCGCATTCCCAACGAGGTAAATTGGTCTTCGGCGGCGGTGTCTTCGCTAGCAAAACCAGGGAAATAAGCGTTAATGTTGTAAGTCCCCGCTTCACCTGGGAGGGGATTAAATTGTCTGACAAAGTTACCATTTGCATCGGTAAACGAGTCGAATTCTCGAATTATGCCGTTATTTTCTACCCTGACTTTGACAAATTCAAATGCAATGGGGGAATTATCGCTATTACTAATAGCTTGTCCGCGCAGGATGACAGGATTTCCAGCTAAAGAAGTCTCAGTGTTAGTCGAAACGATCGCACGATAGGATGGTGTAACTGTAATCGGTGCAATAGTAGTATTGTTATTTTCCCCAATGCCTACCCCTTCATTAACTGTATTGCCAGTATCGGTGGTGGCAATTAAATAATACTGTCCAGGGGTGCGTGGTGCAAAATAGGTGACAGTGCGTTCATAAGATGTTCCTGGTGCAAAGTTAGCCGGATTTTCCACGCTACCTAAGCCAAATTCCCCTAATGACGTATCATTGGCATCAAGTTTGTTATCTGTAGAAAGATAAACTCTGTCTTTCCAACTTCCCGACGCATTTATAATCCCATTATTAGCAACAGTGTAGGTAAATTGAGATTGTTTTCCTGTATAAGTGGGTTGAATTCCTTGTAACTGAGTGATAGTTAAATCGGGTACATTAATATCAGTGACTTCTAAGCTATCTGTATCACTATTTAACCCGATCGCTGATGCTGTAATATTGACTGATTGACTTCCATCATTAATCCCGTCACTAACTCCAGTAATCGCAAAAGTTGCCGAAGTTTGTCCCGCAGCAATGATTACTGTATTGGGAACTGTTGCTTCTGTGGTATCACTAGAATTAAGGGTGACAATTAACTCAGTATTTGTATTTGTATTACGGGTAATAGTTGCACTTGCTATTCCTGTTTCCGCAATAACATCCCGATCTATGGTTAATTTTAAAGTGGGACTTTCGTTATCAACGACATTCAGATTAGCAGTAGCGTTTCCTGTCTGTAAAGCTAAATTCGTGTTTGTATAGGTAGGTTTAGCCGTAATAATAACAGGTTGTGTACCATCAACAATGCTATCATCAACCCCTTGAATTTCAAAGGTAGCGGATGCTTGATTGGCTGCAATGGTGACGGTCGTGGGAACGGTTGCTTCTGTGGTGTCGCTGCTAGAAAGTTGAACCACTAAAGGGATATTAGTAACGATATTTCGGGTGACAGTAGCGATCACTTTTCCGCCATTTTCATTAATATTAGTGGTATCAAAAGTTACATTTAATGTTACTTCATCATTATCAATGATGGCAACGTTATCTGATCCACTAATAAATCCCTGTGCAGAAGCAATGATACTGTAATTTTTAGGGAGTTCAATTAAAGTATCATCAACAGCACTAATATTGAAGTTAACAGAACTTGCCCCCGCAGCGATCGTAACTGTGGTAGGTACTGTAATTTGAGTATTATCGCTATTAGCTAAGGTAACAGTGAGGGGTTCTGTGGTGTCACTATTGCGGGTGACTGTTCCCTGAATGGTATTGCCTTCAGTAGCTTCTTCAGCAGCAATATTAACGGTTAAAATCGGTTTAAAATCATTGTCGATAACATTGACAATTGCGCTGTTTTGTGTTCCAATCACTACACCATTGATGGGATTAGAAAGACTTAAATTAATGGTTTCATTGCTTTCTAAAATACTGTCATCAATGATGGGTATGGTGACAGTTTTGCTCGTTTCTCCATCGGCAAAGTTAACCGTAATTGAACTATTATTATAGTCACTGCCTGCGATCGCACTTCCATTACTTAAGTCAACTCTGACACTAACTGCACCATCACTTCCTCCAGTACGAGTTAAAGTAATAGCAGTTACAGGCGTACCATTTTCATTAATTGAATAGTTAGCATTGCTAAACTGAATAACTCCTGGTACAACATCATTATCAACAATATTCAGGATGGCTGTTTTTTGTGTTCCTAGTGTTGCGCCACCAGTAGGATTAGTTAAAGTTAAACTGAGAGTTTCTGTCGCCTCTAATACTGAGTCATTAATGATGGGAATCGCAACAATCTTACTGGTTTCACCCGCAGCGAAGGTAACAGTAATCGGGGTATCAGTATAGTCAGAGGGTGTAGTAGCTGTGCCATTACTCAGTTCGATTGTGGCAGATACCCCACTACTAGTTAGACCACTACGTACTACTGTAACTTGGTTAATGGGGATACCATCTTCATTGACGCTGAAAGTACTGTTAGAAAAGGCTAACTGAACATCGTTATCAATAATTACCAAAGTTGCATTCTGTTGAGTACCCAGAATTGCACCACCAGTAGGATTAGTCAGGGAGAGGTTAATTGTTTCATTCCCTTCTAGTAAAGCATCGTTGGTGATCGGAATAGTAACGGTTTTACTAGTTTCTCCATTCGCAAAATTAACATTAATCGGAGTATTACTGTAGTCATTAGGCGCGATCGCACTTCCATTAGTTAAGTTTACTATTGCGCTGACTGCGCCATCACTTCCACCAGTACGGGTAACAGTAACAATGGTAATTGGTGTTCCATCTTCATTAACTGTGTAATTAGCATTACTAAATGCCAAAGTTCCAGGTAAAGGATCGTTATCAATAATCGTTAAGACGGCGGTATTTTGTGCGCCAATGGTTGCGCCACCCGTCACATTGGTGAGGGTTAAATTAATGGTTTCATTGGATTCGTTAATAGTGTCATTAATTACAGGAATTGTAACTGTTTTACTAGTTTCCCCGTTAGCGAAGTTAACTGTAATCGGGTTACTAATAAAGTCACTAGATGCTGTTGCTGTACCGTTGGTAGGAGTCAAAATCACACTGACTGCCCCATCGCTACCACCAGTACGGGTGAGGGTGACAACTGTAATAGGTGTACCATCTTCGTTGACGCTATAGTTAGCTGCACTAAAGGCAATCGCGCCAGGAAGAGCATCGTTATCGACAATGGTTAAAGTGGCTGTCTTCTGAGTTCCTAAAGCTGCGCCATTGGTGGGGTTAATCAGGGTCAGATTGACAGTCTCATTAGATTCATAGATATTATCGTTAACAATGGGAATAGTGATGGTTTTGCTAGTTTCGCCATCGGCAAAGTTAACAGTAATACTACTGTTGTCATAATCACCTGGAGCAGTGGCAGTACCGTTAGTTAAAGCCAAGGTAACACTAGCTGCATTAACAGTTCCCTGTTCACGGGTAATTGTAATGGTGGCATTATTACTTTCAGGAGTACTAAAAGTAGCTTGACTGAAGGAGAATAGACCAGATTCGTTTTGTGCTTCGATGAAAACGTTGGAATTCAGGTTTAATCCTGTGACTCCTTCAATGATGGCGATGAGTTCATCTGGTTCGCTATTGGGTTTGTTAATGTAAATTGCTGTGCCAGTGACGCCATTTATAGGAGATGTACCCAGGATGTAGTTAGTTTTTGGGCCTGTCAGTTGGATGATATCTTCACTAGCGTTAAAGCCAACAATTCGGGCATAATCTGCCGTACCTGCTGTAGTCGTGTTGCCATCATCATAGAAGGTAGTAGCTGCATTACCAATGATGTAAATGTCTCCACCTGCACCGCCTTGAAGAGTGTCAATTTCTCCTAATCCAGGATTAACGGCGTTTTGAGCAACCCCGATCAAGCGATCGTTCCCACCACCAGCATCAATGGTGTCATTACCAGTACCGCTAATAATCGTGTCATTGTCATCGCCTGTACGAATCTGATCGTTAGCTGCGGTTCCGGTGATTTGAAACCGTTCAATGTTGGAGAAGTTAACTGTGTCGTAAACAGAGCCATTATTGACTTGATAAGAACCGTTGAATCCACCTGTGCCATTGCTGAATGCCGAGCTACCAATGCCAGAGCTTGAACCAGTGTAGGTATTGCTGGAATAATCGACGATTAATAGGTCATTGCCTGCGCCACCATTTACATTGTCGTTTCCTAACCCTGCATTAATAGTGTCGTCACCATCACCTGTATTAATCGTGTTGTTGTTGCGCTGGGTGTAGTTGATGACATCATTACCACTGCCAGTGGTTAGGTTGGTAAACAGTTCGATGTTGGTAACACTTGTGCCATCTGCAAGGGTGATGGTTTTGCTGGTGTTGGTGTCGTCAATGCTTAAGGCACTAGTTACAGAACTAAAGTTGCCATCAACCAGGGTATCGATTCCTTCTCCCCCATCAATGATGTTGATGCCTGTCCCACCCGTGATGACATCATTACCTGCACCACCCGTAATGGTATCATTTCCGCCCAGTCCATCAATGGTGTCATTGCCAGCACCGCCAATAATGGTGTCATTGCCATCGCCTGTACGAATCTGATCGTTAGCTGCGGTTCCGGTAATTTGAAACCGTTCAATGTTGGAGAAGTTAACTGTATCGTAAACAGAGCCATTATTGGCTTGATAATAACCGTTGAATCCACCTGTACCATTGCTGGATACCGAGTTATTAATGCCAGAATTTGAACCTGTATAGGTATTGCTGGAGTAATCGACGATTAATAGGTCATTGCCTGTGCCACCATTTACGTTGTCGCTTCCTAATCCGGCATTAATTGTGTCGTCACCATCACCTGTATTAATTGTGTTGCTGTTGCGCTGGGTGTAGTTGATGACATCATAACCACTGCCAGTAGTCAGGTTGGTGAACAGTTCAATATTTGATACACTTGTGCCGTCTGAGAGGATGATGGAATTTTGAACATCATTAATACTGAGTCCATTAGCAGCAGTACTGAAGTTGGTATCAACTAAAGTATCTATCCCATCCCCTCCATCAATGACGTTTATGCCATTCCCTGCATTGATGACATCATTACCAGCACCGCCAATAATCGTGTCATTGCCATCGCCTGTGCGAATCTGATCGTTAGCTGCGGTTCCGGTAATTTGAAACCGTTCAATGTTGGAGAAGTTAACTGTATCGTAAACAGAGCCATTATTGGCTTGATAATAACCGTTGAATCCACCTGTACCATTGCTGGATACCGAGTTATTAATGCCAGAATTTGAACCTGTATAGGTATTGCTGGAGTAATCAACGATTAATAGGTCATTGCCTGCACCGCCATTTACGTTGTCGCTTCCTAATCCGGCATTAATTGTGTCGTCGCCAGAGGTTCCTGTTATTGTGTTATTTCCATTATCACCAGTGAAATTCTGCTGTTCAACTGCGATCGCTTGCCCATCAATATTAATAACTGCTGAATCATCTTCCGTCTTTAACTGTATCAATACTTCATCAGAAAAACTTTTTCTCTGTACTAAAGCTGAGAAAATCGCCCCTTCATCCCCAGCACTATCACTATCACTATCATTCAAGATACTATCAACTTGATGTCCAATTTCCTCTAATAACAATCCAACAAAACTTTCTGTATTTACCTGATTCGCCTGCAAGAACTCCCAAGACAGATAAATCCGGTTAGTATATGCCCCGTAAGCTCCATTCGCACCATTGATATCTGCTGTATGGCGAATATCTATTTTTGGAAAAATACTAAAATCCCCTGCCAACCACGCTATTTTTAAAGAGCCAGGATCAGATTTTTCCCCAAAAGCTAGCGCCATCTTTTGAGTAAAGTCTGGGTCATCAGCAAAAGCTTGCAATCTTTCTTGCACCAGAACTAGAGCTTATTCTAAAGTTACTAATATAATTGAGTCAATGGCTAAAGGAGACTCTACAACTAAACTGTTAGAAAGCGTATAAATGTTATTCATGTAATATCGAAAATATTTTTTGTATTTGGCTTTTAAGTTAAAAAGGTATATAAGACTCATATCTGATTTCTGAACAAGATTTCAGATAAAACCCTAGATAAAACGGGCTTTCCAGCCTCAGTATGTTTTCAGAAATCAAATCGGAGTCCTATATGTAATTAATTTGTTAACTGGTATATTTACTTAAAGCATTAACAGGGTTTTTGTATCTTTAATCTAAAATCGCATTTATTACTCAAGATGCCAAGGGGTTATAATTATCTTCACCAAAAGAATACTTTAAAATAAAGTTTCGCTGATTACGCCATTTAGGCAAGTCTAGCCACGTTAAGTGGTTGTCGTCATGGCTGATGCTGGCTATCAGTTTGTCATCAGCGTAATATTCGTAATCAGAAAATGAGATTTCGACTATTCTGAGGGGTTCGGGAGCTACGGCTTGGGCTTGGGTTGCGATGAAGTGGTCGAGTTCGGCTTGAGCGAGGGCTTGGTTGTCTGGGGTAGCAGGGGCGACTTTCTGAATCTTGCTTGCCTGATAGTTAACAATGGCGGAAATCCACGCGTTTTTACAGCGTTTGTCGCTTACTTCGTCTGTACAAGCGATTTCGCTGTAGATTTGCTTGAGACGGGCAATCGATTTCAGTTGCAGCTGTTGATGACTATAGATTTGGTATGTCATTATATTGGTTAGGCCATCTGTATGGTGGATGTTTTGCAAAAGCGATCGCTTCCAATTTGCGAGAGAGGTGCGGTCGCTTTTTGCTATCTATAAATATAGCGATCTTGCTATATATTTGTCAAGCTTGCATATTAATTGTTATGGCTGCTATATTTGAAGGAATCGCTTTAAGTAAGCGATCTAGCTATAAAAGCATTAGTGGAGGAAACTATGAGAGTAAGGAAAACAAAAAAAGACTCTCAAAAGATGATTCGTTGGCGGCTAAGAATATTAATGGCAGAGAAGAAAATCAGCAACAAAGAACTTGCTGAACTTTCAGGTATACATCCAACGTCCATTTCAAAACTGAAAAACGCTGATGAGATTGAGCAGATTAGCGGTAGAGTTTTGAATAATTTGTGTAACGGCTTAACCAAGGCCTATCACGCAAAAGGGGATGAGCGAATCATTACGCCTGGAGATTTGTTTGACTACACTTATGATGGCGATGGTGATCCAGGATATGCCGATATTCAATCAATGACTACAGAAAAACCCAAAAACGGGCATTCACCTAATTCAGGGAAATCAGACAATACTAATGCCCAGGTATTCTGGTTATTACCTAATAAGGAGGCATCATGAATGCTTTTGTTTTTACAAAAATTAACTTAGCTGTTTGGCAATCGCAACTATCCATAACACTCAAAATTTATTAGCCATTGACTCTAAGCAAATACCGTTAAACCATAAGAGGTGGAATAATGGCTAAACCACCTTCAAAACGCAAAAAAGCCACCTCTGCCGCATCTAACTCAGAACTACCAGCTATTTCCACAAATGGGGATATCTCCCAGCAAGTAGATCCCTCTTCAGCAACAATTACGGTTACTGCTGTCGGTTGGCGGAATTACGCGATCGCAGATTATATCGTTCGACGCATAAGACATTTGAGGAATATTGCCGGGAAAGATTTGGTCATAGCCGTCGCCAGTCTTATCTTTTAATGGATACGGCTGTTGTTTTTGATAACTTGGTTGAAATTTGTGATCAAATTGATCACAAATTGCCGACAGCAGAGGGGCAAGTTTGACCCATGACAAAGCTTGAACCCCAAGAACAGCAAGAAGTATGGCTAACGGCAATAGAGCTTGCGGGTGCCAAAGTTCCCACTGGTAGAATCGTCAAAGATGTTGTGCAAAGGATATGGAGCGTACCCAAGTACCGAAAGACTTGTCCGAAATTTTACTCTATTCTGATCTGAATTTGCACATTTGAGCAATGGTAGCTGCCTAATTGTGCAATCAGTATTGCTTTGTTTTACCATTAATTTAGCACAACAGGTGAATGCCTAATTTTAGTTCCAGATATATTGTATAAATTAAGCAAGCAGTACTCAATGCAGTGACGGCTTAAAAGTCAGCCATGATTTACCAGTGATTGATACCATTAGCTGGAATAACTTTTGATTTTTGACTTCGAGGGAAGCGGCACTCAGTTTCTCTTTCTCAAAATAAAAATCTTATAAATGATACGTATAAATAAAATTGTTATATGAGGCCGATTATAGTTAAGATTTTGACAGCTTTTAACCTAATAAGTAGGTCGGCGTAAATAATTATTGTCGGGATAAGGCAATTCTTGCAGGGGAGAGGAGGAAAAAGGGCTTGAGCCTTGTTTACTTATCTTTACACAGTTTGGTTTGATTGTGCCAACTCACTTATCCCAATTAATCTAAGAAAGTCGGCGTGAAAAAAACCAACATGTAAAGATAAGTAAATACGGAAAATACATCTACAGAGGTGATTGAGAGATGGGCGTGTAGAGATTTCCAAAAATGTTAATAAAACCACCAAATGATTATTAAAAGCTGGTTCGGTCGAGGTTTGGAGTGGAAGATTGGGGGTTGTGTCGCTTTAGTGGCGGTACTCTCAATAGGAGTAAGCGATCGCGTTAATGCTCAAATCGTGCCTGACAAGATGCTAGGTGCTGAAGGTTCTGTCGTTACACCCAATGTCAATATACAGGGAATTTCTAGCGATCGCATTGATGGTGGCGCAACTCGCGGTGCTAACCTGTTCCACAGTTTGCAGGACTTTAATGTGGGAGAAGGCAAGGGGGCTTATTTTGCCAATCCCACTGGAATTGAGAACATCTTAACTCGCGTTACAGGCGGCAATGCCTCTAACATTTTGGGCAGGTTAGGGGTTTTGGGTGGGGCGAATTTATTTTTGCTCAATCCGAACGGGATTATATTTGGTCCGAATGCCAGTTTGGATATCCAGGGGTCATTTCTGGCGACGACAGCCGACCGCATACAGTTGGGTGATAGTGGCTATTTCAGTGCAACACAACCGCAAACAAGTAGTTTGCTTTCTGTCACTCCGGGAGCGCTGTTTTTTAATGCAGTTGCTAGTCAACCGGGTTCGATTATTAATCAGGGGAATTTATCAACTGGGAAACATCTTACTCTGTCGGCTGGCAATCTCGACTTGCAGGGACAGTTAAAAGCTCTTGGAGATTTGACGTTACAGGCGCAGGATACTGTGAAAGTGCGCGATGCGATCGCTAGCCCAATTATTGCTACTTCTGGAAGAAATCTGACCATTCAAGGCAACCAGAATGTTGATATCTTGGCGCTTTCCCATCCCCTTTCAAAGATTGGGAGTGGGGGGAATCTCAACCTGGTCAGTGATGGCGATATTTCTCTTGATGCTCACTTTGAGAGTGGTGGAAACCTGTCGATGCTTACCGATTCAGGTACACCGGGTAACTTTGTCAGTATGTTTGGTTCAATTATTCAAGCGAATGGGGATATTCTGTTTGGGGACTATACAGGCGTTGCTCTAAAGGTGGAAGCAACGGGCAGTATTCAGGGTGGGAATATCAAGATTACAGGAGCAGAGTGTGCAGCGGGTTCCACGGGATGTGCTGGCGGTATTCCCACAACCGATTCAGATTTCGCCACACTCACAGATCGTCCAACAGTGATTTTACGGGCAGAGTTAGCCTCCGTCAACACTCCTAACCTGACTCAGAATGCTGGAAGCACAGAGTTCACGGCTACTTTAGGGCTGCCACTGGGAATTAGTGTTGGCAATATCGATACTTTTTCGCGCAATGGTGGGAATGGAGGGGACATTATACTCTCGGCTGCAAAGGGCAGCATTAACACTGGCAATTTGCGCTCTTTATCGTCCTCTCCTTCTGGCAATGCAGGTCAGGGGGGCGCGATTAACTTAACTGCTGCCAATGACATCAATACCACTGGCAATTTATACTCTTTCTCGTACTCTGAATCAGGCAATGCGGGTCAGGGGGGCGCGATTAACTTAACTGCTGCCAATGACATCAATACCACTGGCAATTTATACTCTTACTCGTTCTCTCTTTCTGGCGATGCGGGTCAGGGGGGGGCGATTAACTTAACTGCTGCCAATGACATCAATACCACTGGCAATTTGTCCTCTTACTCGTTGTCTGTTTCTGGTGATGCGGGTCAGGGGGGCGCGATTAACTTAAATACTGATAACGGCAGCATTACCACTGGCACTTTAGTTTCTGGCTCGTCCTCTGGTTCTGGCAATGCGGGTCAGGGGGGCGCGATTAACTTAACTGCTGCCAATGACATCAATACCACTGGCAATTTATACTCTTACTCGTACTCTGGTTCTGGCAATGCGGGTCAGGGGGGCGCGATTAACTTAACTGCTGCCAATGACATCAATATCACTGGCGATTTGTCCTCTTACTCGTACTCTGGTTCTGACAATGCGGATCAGGGGGGCGCGATTAACTTAACTGCTGCCAATGAGATCAATATCACTGGCGATTTGTCCTCTTACTCGTACTCTGGTTTTGGCAATGCGGGTCAGGGAGGTGCGATTAACTTAAATACTGCCAATGACATCAATACCACTGGCTCTTTGTACTCTTTCTCGTACTCTCCCATAGGAACAGCAGGTCAGGGAGGCGCGATTTCCCTCCGAACCAGAGGAGGGGATATTTCCGGGAGAGGAAATCAGTCTACAGTCCTTGGCTCCTTTTCTATCTCTGAGCAAGGAACAGCAGGAAATGGCGGGAACGTTGCTCTAGAAGCTAAAAACAACGTAAGTAATTTAGAAATCTTAACTTTATCTTCTGACTCAAAATCTGGAGTAGTTCAGGTAAAAGGTCTGGGAGATTTAGTGCTTACGGATACTAACATTCTAACGAGTAAGCAGGTAACTGTACCAGTTCCATTTGAGTATATGCCGTATAGAGGATTCATTACCTTAACTGCCGTTAGAGGATTCATCACCTTAACTGCCGATGGAGAAGGTGAATCAGGAGAGGTAACTGTCACCAGCTCAGGCAATCTCACATTCAACAACAGTTCCATTCAAAGTGACACCAAAGGTAGCGATAGCGCTGGGAATGTAACCGTAATCAGCCCAGGTCTAGTCACATTCAATAATAGTTCTATTAGAAGTAGCACTAGCAACACAGGTGCGGCAGGCAGTATCGGTATCGAAGCCGATCAAGGAATTACGCTCGTCGGTTCTAATAGTGAACTATCTGCCCTATTTGCCGGAACCACTAACCAAGGCGAAGCCGGAAATATTACCCTAACTACCCCGGAATTAACCCTGCAAAACGGAGCGAAAATTGCCACCACCACAGCAAGTTCTAGCCCTGCCGGAGTAATTACCCTTCAATCTCATCCCAATCGAGAAAACCTCAATATTAACCTGGCATCGGAAACGTCTATTTCTGCCTCCACTTCTAACCAAGGAATCGGGGGGAATATAGAAATTAAGGCTCCCAACGCCATCACGATTCAGGGACAAGGCACCATTACCACAGAAACCACAGGTGATGGTGCTGCGGGAGAGTTGAGAATTGACACGCAAAAGCTCACCATTGCTGACGGTGCAACTATCTCTGCATCCACCGACTCAAAAAATCCAGAAGGCACAGGCGGCAGTATCGATATCAAAGCCACAGAATCCTTCAACCTTACCAATGCAAGTTTAGATGCCAAGTCAACAGGCGCAGCTCCTGCTGGTAACATCAAGATTAACACCCCAAACCTAACAGCCACAAATGGCAAGATCGCAACCTCCTCCAACGAATCTTCTGGGGGCGACATCAACATCACAGCTTCTAAGATTCACCTATTTGGTAACACTGATATTACAACCTTCGTTGCCCAAGGTGCAGGGGGCGGCGGCAACATTAAATTGACGGCTGACTCCATAGTTGCTTTCAACGACAGCGATATCCTCGCTTATGCTCCTGGAGGCACAGGTGGAAATATCACCCTCAATACTCCGGCATTCTTCGGAGAAGACTATCGTCCTGCACCTCGTAACACGGACCCTCGCACCCTCAATGGCAATGACCGAGTAGACGTGAATGCCACTGGTGCTGTAGAAGGAGTCATCACTCTACCCGATACCACCTTTATCCAAAACAGCCTCAGCGAGTTACCCGAAAATCAGATTAACACCGAAAGCCTTCTGGCAAATAGCTGCATTGTCCGCCGCAATCAACCAACAAGAGGAAGCTTCACTATCACAGGTACTGGTGGCTTACCTCAGCGCCCCGGAGATGCTCAAATGTCCAGCTTTCCCACAGTAAACGTAGAAACTTTACCCAGTGAGAGCACACTCTCAACGACCAACCCAAATCGTCCTTGGCAAAAAGGCGACCCCATTATAGAACCGCTTGGGGTGTATCGGTTATCGAACGGGAAACTCGTATTGAGTCGAGAATGTTCTTAATTCAATAATATTGAGTATGTACCCAATCAATAGGTGGGTTGTCATTTTAAGCTCTTACATGGCGACCTCAGCTTGCCTTGCGCTCAGTGCAGTGGCTCAGTCCCCACCGCCACCAGGTGTCACTATTCCCCCAACTGCACCTGATGCGGTTGAGCAAACGATTCCCAAACCTTCTTCACCCCGAACTCTCCCTGGTGAAACGCCTACATTACCACCAAAAATTAAACTGCAAATTCCCCCAACCCCAGATTCACCTGAAGTTACTTTCCCATCAGGCGATCGCTTCTTCATTAAAAAAGTGGAAGTGCGGGGAAATACCGTTTTGGATGACGAAATTACCACCTTAACCCAGCCCTACGAGAACCGCTCAGTCACCTTTGAAGAGTTGCTCGAACTGCGCTCGGCAATTGTTAAACTCTACATAAAAAACGGCTACATCAGCTCTGGAGCCTTCTTGCCCAACAATCAAGACCTCAGTACTGGTATAGTCTAAATTCAAGTTGTAGAGGGCAAACTTGAGCAGATTGAAATCGGTGGCTTAAGGCGATTGCGTGAAGGATACGTGCGATCGCGCCTCCAACGTGGCACGTCTACTCCTTTAAACCAGCAACGGCTAGAAGAAGCCTTGCAACTGTTGCAACTCGATCCGCTTATTGAGCAGGTGAATGCCCAGTTAGTCGCAGGCAGCACTCCAGGGAGCAATATCTTACGGGTCAGTCTCAAAGAAGCACCTGCTTTTCACACTGCTTTAGTCATTGATAACAACCAATCTCCCAGCACTGGTTCCATCCAAGGCAGCATAGAAGTCAGCCATGATAACCTGTTAGGATTTGGTGATCGCCTCAGTGCCAGATACGGTCGTACCGAGGGACTTGACCTTTACGACATCAATTATACCATCCCTGTCAATGCGAGCAATGGTACTCTTAACTTCCGCTATAACAATGGCGATAGCCGCATTATCGAAGAAGATTTCCGGGAGTTTGGTATCAGAAGCGAGGCTCAAACCTATTCCCTCGGTTTACGTCAGCCAATCACAAGAACACCAACCAGTGAATTTGCATTCGGCTTATCCTTAGATTTGCGTCGCAGCCAAACGTATTTGTTCAACGACATACCCTTTTCCTTCACAGAAGGTTCAGAAGATGCGGAAACCAAAGCTACAGTAATTCGGTTTTCTCAAGATTGGGTCAATCGCGGTACCAGACGAGTCTTAGCTGCCCGATCTCAATTCAGTCTAGGGATAGATGCGTTTGATGCAACTATAAATAATACGGGTACTGATGGGCAATTCTTTTCCTGGTTGGGACAATTTCAGTGGGTGCAGCAGTTGTCACCCAGAAATCTGCTAGTAGCGCGAATTGATGCCCAACTAACCCCAGATTCTTTACTGTCTTTGGAACGCTTCAGCGTCGGTGGAGTCGATACAGTTCGAGGCTACCGACAAAACCAACTCGTTGCCGACAATGGCATCGTAGGTTCAGTTGAGGTTCGCGTTCCCGTCACATCAGACCCCAAAGTACTACAGTTAGTGCCTTCTTTTGAAATCGGTACGGTCTGGAATAATCGAGAAATTGACCCCGACCCGGCGACAATTGCCAGTTTAGGACTGGGGTCGCGCTGGCTGATTAGCCCCGATTTATCGTTGCACCTAGACTACGGCATTCCCTTAATTTCAGTTGGCGATCGGGGCAACTCGTTGCAAGAAAACGGTCTCTACTTTTCAGTACGCTATCAGCCATTTTGAAATGCTTCAAACATTTTTGAGACTTAACGGGAAAAATCAGAGAATGATTGCACAAAACTGTAATCCATACTGCTTACATCTGCAATTGACTTATCTTACTTGAGCAATCAACTTTGCACTTGCATCCATATTATTATCTTTTGGCTTGTTTTATTGTATTTATCAAGCAGACAAAAATACTTGTCTTTGAAGAAAACAAACGATCAAATAGTCGTACACAGGAGTGGGTTTCAGGTCTTTGAGATTTTAGAGATTTCAAAGTTGCATGGACATAAAAGAATGATCGGTACTACTAAAACTCTGTTAATACTATCTGCTTTTCTAGCATCAATACTAACTAATCTATCACCAGCTAAGGCTGTGAATCTGCTTAGAAATGCGAGTTTTGATAACGGTTTAAGTCAATTTTAATAGCTCTTGCTTGGGTTTTACAGTCTGTCTTTTATTGCAACTAGCAATCTGACATATATTAGGAGAAAACATAACTCATGCTTAGTGCTTTTACCACAAAGGATGCTTTCTTAGGCATATTATCGGAAACTCCGGTTGAATCTGTTGTTTTTCAAGGAGTTAGTACTACAGATTTAGTCCCCACATTTTCCACTATTAAACCTGCTCAAGACTTTAATTTTAGTCAGTCGAATTTATTAGTTGAGCCGGGAACTGGAGAGGAACAAAGCCTTGAAACTAGCCAAGCTCATGCTGATGGAATTGATCTAGTACACACACCTCTAGAGCCGGAGAACTTCAGGAGGAGCGGTTCCAAATGGCTACAACCCTCTGGTAAAGGAACACCAATCACTATTACTTATAGCTACAGTAATCTTCTAGACGGTAATTTACGTGGAGGTCTTGCTGTAAGTACACTGACTTCAGCAATAGAAGAGGCATTAAAGCTGTGGGCAACTTATGCACCGCTAACTTTTGTGGAGAGACCTGATAGTGGTCCTCCACCATCTGACAATAATTACCCCGGAGCTAACCATGCTAAAATACGGTTTGGTTACCACATGATAGATGGTAGTAGTGGTAATATTTTGGCACATGCCTATAATCCCTCACCCAGTCTAAGTTATGGTCTAGCTGGTGATATTCACTTCGACAGCAGTGAGACTTGGGCATTAAAATTTACTTCTAATCAAGTTGACATCTTAGAAGTAGCAGTACACGAAATTGGTCACGCTTTAGGGCTTGACCATGAACCTTCAACTAAGGACGGTGGCACTAATGCGATCATGAATCCAACTGCCGTTAATCGTTATTCTGGTTTAGGAAGCGCGTTCCTGTATGATGATGACATTAAGGGAATTCGAGACATCTACGGAACAGGTGTTGGTTCAGTTAATCCACTACGTAGAATCTACGGTACTCCCAAGAATGACAACATCATCGGCACGCCAGGTAATGAGATTATTTATGCTTTCGCTGGCAATGACACTCTAGATGGTGGCTTAGGTGAAGATACTGGGGACTACTCAAGTGCAACACAAGGGATAAATGTCAC
>NZ_JACJSI010000569.1 GCF_014698065.1 Nostoc flagelliforme FACHB-838 | reverse complement strand
CGAAATCCCTGAGCCTATTTTATTAACCAAGATTTTTGCCAAGCTTACTGCTTTAGGACGTATTCATCCCGTTTCCACCGGCGTTGAACCCTCGTAAATTGGCAGACGTATTGATTATTGAAACGGATAGTGACTATCAACAAAGAGTTAATTCCCTCGCCACACGACCGCAGTTTTTGAAACCACCAGAACAAACAGCACAATCCCCACCTAACCAATCTATAACTCCATTACTCTCCACGACTCCTTCTACACCAGACATCAGTAATAGTGTGAAAACCGAACCTCTAAGTGTAGAGAAGCCCCCGACAGTCACTATTGATGACTTGAGAAATTGGTAAGCTAATCGTCATTTAAATTGCACCATTTTTATGGTGATATAAAGCTGCAAACCCTCTCCCCTGCTCCCTGCTCCCTGCGATCTCAATGTGCAAATTAAATGCTTAACAGCTTATAATGCCGCAGATAAGTTAGGGAAGTCGGAGAATTACAAAAAACGCATTGTAGAAGTGGCTAATGGGTTTAAAGCTGGTGAGCAATTATCAGCCCAAGCTTTGACAATAATGAATCAAGATACATTTGAGCTTGAAGCCATCAGTCGGTTGACTCAAATTGCTCAAAGGATTGGCATGGTCTGGGGTAAGTCTGATGAAAATGGTACTCAAGTTCAAGGAAAGATTTATGATTTGGCTTTCAATACCCAGCAGAGAGATTTAACTATTTCACAAAAAAATGGGGAGGTAATTTTAAACTTGCAATCAGGGAGAGTGCAGGCTAATAAACTAACTCCACAGATATTGCAAACTTTTGAGGATGTCAATACTCAAATTGATAAAATCCTAGCTAAATCTCAAACACAACAAATGGACTTACAAAGATAGATTTATTTTTTGAGCATTGGGCATTGGGTATTGGGGATGAAAGGGAGAGGGGCGATCGCACCCAAAGCGTTCTCAAGGTTGACCCTGTTGGGTCGAGTTATCCCGTTTCCCAACCTTAAAGCCCTGCTAAATCGCTTCTAAGGGCTAAATCGCAGGGCTTACAGTTTGGAAGGCTTGTATTGTGTTGGGGAGCTTAGGGAAGTGTCGGAAGGGTTGGGAGATTAAAAAAAAACCTACAACCGCGTATAAAGACGATGTAGGAATGGAATGTGACGCAATGAATGCTTAACATTCTTTAACCTTTTAGATTGTATAGAAGGATTTAGAACGGGTTTTATAACTGCGGGTGGATATCCAGCAAACGTGGGGTTATGGTTCAGGGATAGGGTTATGGAAACTGTATTTTTCCAAACATATTTTTTATATGCCAAATACGCTAAATATATATAAAGGTAAAACAACTGCCAATGCTCGATTACGTTAGTGTAGGGATCGCGTTTTACATTACAATGCTTCCCGTACAAGAGTGGATACTGGAATTCCGCCTCGGCTATCTCGGTCGCTACTGGAGCTTGATAAGCATTGTTGGCTTATTAATTGGCTTTTTGCTCTGTGCGCTGATATTTGCGCCATTAATTATTAATATGGCACTAGATCCGTTCAAATATCCAGATCATTTGGTCATGAGCGGGATTGCTGCGGTGATTTTTGGTGCAATACTCTGGCTGGGACAGTGGCTAATTCTCCGCCAGACTGAAATGACACCAAGAGTTTTTGCGCTGATCAATACAATAGTTGGAATTTCTGTCTTTTCTGTGCTGGTGTGGTTTAATCAAAAAAGTTTGCAGTGGAGCGGTGGCCCGATTGAAGGTTGGAAAACTGGACTCATTTTTCTAGTGGGTGGTACCTGTACCGGAGCCGCGACGGGCAAGGCTTTGGATTTTTACTGTGGACGAGTCGAGCAGCGATTAATCAAACTTGAGAGGGAGAGGGTAGAGCAAGAAACCCAAGAGCGAGAAAGGCTCTCAAGAGAAAGGGTTGAGAAGGAGAGATTAGAGCAAGAACTCCTAGAAGCAGAGATTGCAGAGCGGAAAAGGATACAGCGAGAGGCGGCTCAAGAGGAAGAACGCCTGTGGTATGAGCAGCATGGGAAGGATTATGCAGATTATGAATATGACGAGGAGGAGGAAGAATAACTTTGTGCTGACATGAACGACGACCGTAAGCGATGCCTGCGGCGGGCTACGCCTACGCTGATGAATTAGCTCTCACTGATGGAATGGCACGCTAGATTTATGTGAAACCTGCTTGCTGACTATCTTGTTGGGGGCAGGTGTGAGGTGAGTGTGTTCCAGACAATAGAATGCGAGTGCGTCAAGGAGTTCAACATCTTCTTAATTCCTCACACTAAAAAGGGTGTAGAGGGTAGGGTTGCAGCTGAGTGTATTAGGAAAATTGAGTTTTAGTGTATCAAATAGAACAACATCTTCTTGCTTCCCTACAGCCTTTTTCCCTCCCCACACCGTTTCATCCAGAAATACCTGAGATTTACGCTTAACAAGCGTGCCATTCCCCTTACCGCTTTTAAGGCTAATTCCCGTTCTTTACCGTTGCCAACTTCATTTGACGGTTACAAATCAAAATCAAGGCTGAATGTTTCCCCTGAAGAATCTTCTTCTTTCTCCTCTGCAAATGGAGTTGAAGTCCGAGAGGTGAGTTGTTTTGACTCAGTATTAATCGGTGGGTCAGCTAAAAGTTGTGCAGGTAATCCAGCCTTGATGAAAACAAAATAGCAATCAACTATAAAGTAAATCGTGTCCAGGTAACTTTTATCTAGTTTTTGCGATTCTGCAAATATGCGTTCTCGGTAATTATCTTTGATGCGAACTTTTTCCGGTGCTAAGTCTTTTTTATCTGCCATTGTTATAACTTCACTTAAGAGATGTACCAGATGTAGTAGTTGGGTTCTTGCTCATAATAGTTTTTGCCATCTCTAAAAGCCCAGAGACATTGGCTTCTACCGGATTGTCCAAAATTTTGAAGCCATTTTTCTCCAACAGCTTTTTAAATCCTGGTAAGAGGCAGCCTCCACCGATCGCCCAGATTTCATCCCCCTGGTGCTTGGCATCAAGTGTCAGATTCACCACTTTCTTCAAGTATTTTTCATACCA
>NZ_JACJSI010000568.1 GCF_014698065.1 Nostoc flagelliforme FACHB-838 | reverse complement strand
TTGCTTCCAATACACCAGCTTTTATTACAAATACAAGGCATTCGGAATCAGATTCAAATAATACTTATGTACTAGTAATTGGCGATCGCATTGTGCCAGTTGCGTAAGTCCTGTTAGTAATTACTTGGGTTGTGCCATTGCGAAAACGCTGCAATATTTCTAATCTCTCTTGTGGGGAAGTCTTCCCATCCAAATGTTCGGCACTAATATAATTACGAGAAAATTCCGCAGCCAGGGCACGAGAATGTTCTAAGCTACAGGCGAAAATAACTGTACGAAGATTTCGTGCATATTTAAAATAATTCTCAAGGATTTCACTAACTCCAATCTGGCTAGTGACGGCGACCGCTAGCTCTTTGGCTCTAAAATCCCCACGAGATTTTGCAACTCCAAGAGTAGAAATAGTTTGATTCGTTGCAAATAATCGAAAGTTACTTAAATACCCAGCCTGGATTAATTTATCCGTATCAATGCCAATAACCAAATCATCAAATAAATCAACAAAACCTTGACCATCAATTCTTTGAGGAGTTGCAGTTACACCTAATATCTGGGCGCTTTCATAATGTTCAATTAATCGTCGATAAGATAGAGCAGTTGCACGATGCGCTTCATCTAATATCAAAAGTCCAATGTTCATTGGCAACTCTAATACCTCTCGTCTGCTCAACGTTTGAACGCTAGCAACTTGGATTCTGTGTTCCGGATTAGCCAGAACACCTGCTTTGATAATCCCAACTGGTTCACCGATAATTTGCTCTAGCTTTTCGGCAGCTTGAGATATCAACTCAATCCGATGAGCAATGACTAAAACTTGCTTTCCTTGGTCAAAAAATTTATGGGAAATATGTGCAAAACACACCGTTTTCCCGGCGGCTGTCGGGAGTTGTCCAAGCACCCGCCTATTACCTTTTTCCCAAGAATTACAAATATCTTTTATCCACTGATGTTGATAATCTCTAAGTTCGTAGGTAACAGGCATTCAATCTACCTCAAAAATAATTTTTCTCCCGTGGGAATATTGCTCATTATGCCACAAGTTCTTAAAGTTAAGATACCGATAATCCTAATTCTCAAAGTAGTAAAGATGTTTTGACTTAGGTTAATGCGATTTTACTTTATAAAGAGCAAATTAGATAGACTAAAAATATAGATTTACCAAATTGTTGGTTTATTGGCGATAATTTAAGTGATCTAGAAGCTGAACATAGCGCAGGGTCTAAAACGATTTTGATAGCTCAAGGTAATCAGTCTCAGCTCCAAATGTCTCGTTTAGGAATTGCTGACTATATTTTGGTTATCCTTTCAATAGCAGCACAGGCGATAATAACTGCCTCTTAATCATGCTTAGTCGTGGAAAAACTCTCGAACCAACCGCGATGCCAAAAAAAGAAGAGCAATCCAGCCGCGATCGCTACCATAGCTGCTAAACAAGCTGGATAACCCCAATACCATTCCAGTTCTGTCCGGCGATTGTTACCAGAGCTAGAAGATTCATTTTAGCTTCTGATAGTCTTGAAAAAAGCGATTCAAATCACCTGAAAGTTGACAAAACAAACTTTTTTTTTCATAAGTGCCAGTAGCATTCTCCCAAGAATCGCAAATTCTTGGGCTAGTAATCGGCAAAATCAAAACAAATAGAGCCGCAATTAGAGGCACAATTAATATAAGGTTTCGGACATCAGTGATTGAATCACCAACTTCGCTCAGAACAGGTAACTTGTACTGGTGACGATGTGTAATTAGTGCATCTTTGGTCTTCTGAGGTTGAGTTTTTTGCTCCTTTTCTAAATTGAGATTGGGCTGGATATCTATCTCAAGAACGTTCTTCCTGACTACTTCAATTGCCGTCACTAAATCATCTATAGGTTGTCCATTTCTAGCACGAGTGACAAGTATTGCTTCCAGAATTATTAATCTTGACTTGGAAGTTAATAGTATAGGCATCTGTTGATTAGCTTCATTGATGAAATCCTGTTGTTCTTTGAGAAGCTGACTAGTTTGCATATTATGTAGCCACTGTTTTTGAACTAGTAGTTCGCGTTCTGAAAGTTTAAAGCTTTGAGAGAGACTGTTAATAAAATTAACAACACTCGTTGTTAACTTTTCTAAAGGGCTTGAGGCTGCTGAGGGGGAGTTGCTTTGATTGTTGTCTTGCATAGGTTATTCAACAAATTTTAATTTTGATTACTATTGCAACCGCCGAATTTGTACTTTATATGAGAATTTTGGAGTAATTTTTCAATTCCCAAACGGATTAGCTCTGGTGGAACTCCGTCTAATTTCAACTCGGTTTGGATAAACTCATCAATGGAATTGGCTTTCGTCTTCTCTAAAAGTGTCAACATCTGTTGAGCTTGGGTTGTTGGTGTGCAAGACTCCTTAGTTTCAGCTTGAGAGGTTTGCTTATTACTTGGTGCAGAGTCAATAAAGTTTTTGGTATCCCGGTCATAACCAGAAAAATTCTTTAACAGAAGCATTGGTATCCATTCATTAATGCCGCCGTAATAAACTGCTCGACCGACTGGTGATTGTGCAGCAATTTCCATGACTTGGGTTGAAGTAATCTTGCGATCGCTGGGGATGAGTTGAGTGGCAATCATGGCATTGTAAGCTGGGACGTTATCAGGATGAACTAACGCCACAGAGGTTAACTGCGATCGCAGTCCGCCAGAAATGCCCAAGTCATCAGTGTGAGGGTTTTGCACGACAATCCAGAAATGCCAACCAGAACTATCACCGCAAGAACAGTAAGAGATGATTTTGTCTTTGAGCCAGCCAATTTCATCCTTGGTATTTTTAAATTTGGAACAAACAGCCGTTCCTTCATCCAAAATAATCAACTTGGAGCCAGAGATATTTTGAAATTCGGTAAAGCATTCTTTGACCCATTTAACGGCTTCGACCGGGGACATTTCTAGGATTTTAGCGCGTTTAAACGGTCGGTTCGCTCATTTCACAAACAGAATAGCCAAATAACAGCCTGAAAGTGTAGTCTGCAAAGGTGTTCACTAATAATTGAGGCGGCTAGATAACAGTTGCAAAACACTAC
>NZ_JACJSI010000567.1 GCF_014698065.1 Nostoc flagelliforme FACHB-838 | reverse complement strand
AGTTGGCTGCTAGAACTATGGTACAGCGACGCAAGATTAGTTATGCCACCCAAACAGAACTTGGTACCAAAGCATGGGATATTTTCATGTCCCTGGTTGCCACTACTCGTAAGTTAGGTATTAGCTTTTTTGAGTATATGCATGACCGGATTTTGCAACTCGGTGATATTCCCTGTTTGGGTAACATTATTCGAGAGAAGTCTTCTTCTAACCCATTTGGTTGGTCGTGGCTACCTGAATAAATCTCTACCCCGAAATTTTGAGCCGATACCAGTATTTCATACCTGTTGGACTATTCCAGAACTGTGAAGGTCTTGTTTTAGATCATCAGGTATTCATTGATGAAAAGCCCAAATATTACTGTTTCGCCAATAAGACTAATGACCTGACAGGGGCAGAGTTATTTGCACAGTTTGCAACTCCTGAATGACTCCTAAACAGTAACGCCAGCTCGAAATTCAGGAAGCGTCGAACATTCAGCTTGGGTAGGCTCATAACTATACATGGCTTGCCTTACCTACCCAAATCTTGCTACCTAATTGATATTCTATCCCTCAATGCCTTTACCACTCTTGTAGTTCATCGCTCTGGGTTTCCTCTTGCCTATAGGGGAATGGCACTTAGAAAAGCCGAAACACTTGCGGGTTAAGCAGTTTGCAATTGTTTTCGTAATTCATGCCGAGGTTTCGTCATTAAGGAGTAAGCTTTTGGGCGACGTTTACGGACTCGTGGTTCACTTCTACCGGGCGTAGTTTACCGCCGCAGGCATCGCTCACAGCTTTGTGAGCAATAACTTTAAGTTTCATTGCGGTAAATTTGGAGACGTTTTGTTGAAGTTGCTGCTAATAATTCGGGAATTTCGTGGGGGCCCCACCTTCCCCCTTTCCCCAGTACCCCGCTTTCGTCACGAAAGCGAACTACTAGTTTTCCACTTTCAAGTTTTACTATTAAAAATTAATCTTAAGAGGATGGTAGTTTTAAACAATGCCCCTCATTACATTGGAAGAATTAAACCACTAAGTAATAATTTAAAACAGGAAGATAATAACGATGACCTCTAAGCAAATCTTAGTGATTGATGATGAAGATGACATCCGTCAATTGATTCAGACTTGTCTAGAAATAATGGGGGGCTGGGAAGTGTTGACTGCTACTTCAGGGAACCAAGGTTTATTCTTAGCTCAGTCATCTCAACCCGATGCTATCCTTTTGGACGTAATGATGCCTGATATGGATGGTTTGACAACTTTTAAAGAACTACAGACTAATCAAATAACTAAACATATTCCAGTAATTTTACTTACAGCAAGAGGACGCAATAACAAAGAGGTATTTAATGATCTAGGTGTCAAAGGCATAATTAGTAAACCATTTAATCCTCACAAACTAGCTGATCAAGTAGCAGCAGCCTTGAGCTAAAGACAAGAGCGCGCCTGCTATTACTGCCAAAATCGCTATGGTGTTGCGATCGCTTCATCTGCACTCACATTAGACCAATAAACTATTGCTTGCGAGGTGTATGTATTTGCCACAAACGATATCGCTATACCTCATTACAAGTCAAACTTATCAGGAGCCGCTGACGAGCGTTGACAAATCCTACTGCCATGCGTGGAACAGAGTAAATCAAAACGTGGGGCGTTACCAAAGCGGGGCGATTGCGCTTCATCAGTTGTCACAACCACTGAAAAACATTACTACCCTGCCGGTGGACCGAGAGCTAATCTGTCTCTGGTCGCTCAAGCTGTAGGCGTGGCTGATGGTGAGCTAATAAAGAACAGATTGGGCACTAGCAAGTTGATCTACTTCTGGTGTATTTCTGGAAAACAGATTGTGCCGTATGTATCTAAGATAAATATCAATTTAGATCCATAGCATCTAATGATTAATCGCTTTGTCAATTTCATTTTTGTTAATTTTTTTGCCTCAGCAAAATTTTAGATACTAAAAATCTCATAATATTTTTTGAAAAGGAGGCAGAGGGCAGAAGGAAAGAATTTGGTGGGAGACTCAAACCCTTGGTAGAAAGCGGTCGCAGCAGAGGGCAGTATTGCTTCTGCCTCCTGCCTCCTGCCCTCTGCCTTTCTTGTTGGCAATATTTGAATATTTAAAGGTAAAGTAATGCTCAATATAGATTTAGAACGACTTCTTTACGCAGTACAAATAGATTTTCAAACAGAGGTTACTAAGATTGCTGGGCAAGTTTTTAGCGACACGCAGTTTCAGTTATCAGCTCGAAAAATCGGCAAGGCTCATGCAGCTTTAGTTGTACCACAAATTTATTTGAAATCATTACATCAAGATTATGAAAACATTGTTGAGAATAATTTAGCTATTACTTTTAAAAGTCAAAACCGTGCTGTCAGAAATTTTCAAGTAAATTATTTACCTAAAATAAATATCTTAACTATATCTGGGTACTACAAAGAGGGCACAGCTTATCTATGCTTTTCTCCAGGGATGAATCCTAATTGGTACAATGGCAGAGGTTATAAAATAGCTCGCCCTGATTGTATTGGAGAAAAGTTTGAGTTGTTAGCGAACAAGTTTTATCCATTTCTTGAAGAATTTTTTGCACTTTAATTTTAATTAAACGCGTTGTCAGGATGGCTGTAGAGCGACGAATTATTTGACCAAAGCAAGACCAAGACAGTACGGACTCAATCGTGTGGCATTGAGCGCAGAACAAGTGATTGCGTTGTTAGGAGTCCGAGCGGTAGTAGCGGCTTAGTTGCTGAAGTGAAAAAGGTGATTGCTCTCCCCAAGAGAAATGCGATCGCCCAGAATATGCAATTACAGATAATCATGACATATACCACAGCAAGTAACATCATATTTTAGATTCAGGTTTCTATGACTGTTGTGCTATCTCCAGCAGATCTGAACGCACAGGTGTAAGAAATTCCTGGTAGTCTGCCAACCCAAAAGTGCGCTTGTGAGGACTGGGAAAAGGGTAAGAGGCTATTTATAAAGTAAATCTAAAGAGGAAATAATCAAGTAGAAAACTAGCTGTAAGATACAAGCAAATAGTATATATACTGAAGAAGAATGTCTTGTAAACGGTATCCT
>NZ_JACJSI010000566.1 GCF_014698065.1 Nostoc flagelliforme FACHB-838 | reverse complement strand
ACTAGGGCTAAGTTTCCGTCCAAGAAGCCAGTACATAAGGGGGCAGGAGTTAAATTGGAAACACTTACTTTTTCTGTAATCAATACTGCTTAGAGCTTAACCGAACCGTATTGGGGGAGAAATCGGTTTATTAGTAAGCGGCTTCGGTTGTCCAAGGAAATCGGCTCAAGTCTGGGTGTTGAGCTTCAAAAAAGATGAACTCGTTTTCGTCCCAGTCGAGATGAAGGGTAAGACGAATTTTGTCAGGGTCTAATCTTTCAACACTTTTACCCCGCCAAGAGTTAGCCCCTGTTAGCTCCCAGTCGAAAGACTCTGTAGAAATCTCTGCTATGGCTGCATTTGATGCCGCATTCTCAACTATGCTGACTGAAGTGGGAATTTTCTGCTCTTTCTCGTCAACTAAAAATAATCTGTATTCAGGCGGTATCTGAGCAAGACTGATAAAATACTTAATGATTTCTGGTACAGATTGTTGAAGGGTAAGGCGATCTCTATCAAGTATGACCAGATGCTCCTCTACTGTCGGGTACGAAAACAAGCGATCGCGCACAGCAATATTGGTTTGTCTAATTCCTGAAATGTTTAAGCTTTTTTGCAGGTATCGGATACTGTTTATAATTCTGTGCTGAAGATAAATTTCAATGCCAAAGCTTGAATAAAATTCTTCACCTATATTTTCAAAGGGTTGGTCTTGTTGTCGCACTTTGGTAAAGTTATACCAAACTTGAGGATTAGACATAATCCGGTAAATCATTAGTTCATCTTCAGCACTACCCTCCAGTCCGGCTATTGCCAAGTAAACTTGCTTGTTTAGTAATGAAGGGTAGGTGAATTTGTGACGATTAGGGGATTTCATGTGAACACAGTCCCAAAGCAGCGAGGATAACCCTTCGGTAGTGAACAGATAAGGGTTATCTTGGAGGAGTAGGTGAAAAACTGGTACTGGATTATACATAAATTTAGTTTTATGGCAATATGATGGAGCTAGCACATTGTTTAATAGCCAGCATTTGTAGTTTTTACATGGTTAAATATACTTAAATTAATAATTTGACAGATACATAATTTTTTGGTTTAAATCTCATTTATATCGGTTTTAGATAGCTTCAAATTCTTTATTTAGTGATAAATCTCAGGAATGCCACTACAAGGCTACTCTTGCCTAGCTTTTGAAAATTCTCTAAGTTAGACGTGACTATCCTTTGCAGAGGAGCTAGTTCAGATGATCGCGCTCTTGTCTGGGGAGCGATCGCTTCTAGTTATTTATAAAAAACTTCATCACATTGCTGCTATCAAATTACTTATTTCTCAGCTTCCTGCTAAATCGCGCATAGCACACATTCAATATTGAATCTGTTAAGTGAGTATCACAGACTGTATAATGCTTGTTAATTTTGCTAGGGAGTTGTCTGTCTTTAGTGCGTTTTTGGTTCTTCATTGCCACCATCAATTATTTTTAGACCTCTCTTGGTAGCTTTACGTCTTTGATCACCTAATGGTTCAACTTTTTCGCTTTCAGGCAGCTTGCTCAAGCAATGCTCAAACAGAACTTTCTCTACATAAGCATTCACACTTTCATTGGTTTGATTTGCTAAATCTACCAATTGATCCGTTACCCAACTATCAAGCCTGTAAGTTGTTGCAATACGCCTTCTTGCGGTCATGTCTAAAGCTGCACTGTACATTTTCTCCCTCAATTGCAACACAACCACACTATACCTACAATCGCTGACTAATAGCAATACAATAACAATACAAAATATTGATGCAAACCAGAGCAATCATAAATATACTGTATTGCTATTGTATTGCATAAATATCGAAGAGCGAGTATATTACTTTTAAGGGCAAAGGAAAGCCAGCTGCTTTCCCCCTCGAACGCAAAGGGTTCGCAAAATCAAACCAAATCGAGTTAACGTTCCAAGTCGAAACATAGTCTAGAGACATGATCACCGGGGTATAGCACAAGCTCTACTGAGTGGGTAAAGAAGCCTGGAGAAGCAATCAACGGACACACAGCCATTTTGAGCAAGCCTTTTATTCAAAGCAGAAGCAATCGTCTTAGTGCAGTGGCTGGCAAATAATACTATTGAAGCCGTCGGTCGCGTGACACACTATGTCTTCTGCTTAGTAGCTCTAACTACTGGTTAGGAGTAAGAAAAATGAGGCTTCGCCAATTCTAAATTGAGAGTGTTGTGCTGAAAGCACAACAAACTCACCAATAAAAATAGGACGATCGCCCCGTCGGGAAAACTGTGCGATCGCCCCTATGCCCTTCACTTATTAAATAAGAGGCAATTTCTAATGATGACACAAAATTTAGCCCCTGCGCCAACAAAAGATCCGTTAACCACACGCGATCGCCAAATCATTGCAACCATCGTCAATCAGTCGGACTACTCAAAAGAGTGCAAGCCCGAAGATGTAGTAACTATCTGGATCAACAGTGATGATATCGTGTGGGTGAAAATGACCCACGGCTATGCTCGATACCACAAACAATCATTCAAACGCGCTGTTGCAGAGGTTAAAGAGAGTCTTTCTGCTCCAGTAGAGTGCAATCACAAGGAAGAAAACCAATTAAAACAAGCTTCTGAGAAAATAGGCTTGTTAGGTGATTGTGATTGGCTATCGTTAAGCGTCCAATACTATCCTGATAAAGTAATTGGTCACGCTGGTTGTTATGTCTCTCACAAGGCTCGAATATTAACCCCACCATCTGAATGGGACTTCACCCTACCGAAGTGGAATATGCCTGCTGCCATCTGTCCAGACTGCGAAGGACATGGGTGCGGTAACTGCTCGTATCGTGGTACTCGCGCAGAAGACTTGTGTACGCCAGTAGATGGCTACCGACTGACGTATGTAGGACGCACTGACCTTCAGACGGCTCACAATGTATATTTAAACCTCGTCTAGGTTGAGACCCGTAGTTTTTCCTCATCAGGTTTGAGATGAGTTGTCACCCACAAACGATCTGCTACTGTATTGGGAGAGGCATTAATTTGTTGTTGAAATACTGAAACCTGTTCAATTAGGTCAGACTGACGCTCATAGCAAGTATGATATGTAACATC
>NZ_JACJSI010000565.1 GCF_014698065.1 Nostoc flagelliforme FACHB-838 | reverse complement strand
TTATCCCCAAAACCTGGCAAGTATTGCAATTGGTTAAACCTGACTAAACCAATAGAAACGCACAGATGTGCGCCCATACTATGTATTCAATTTAGAGTTTTTCTAAAACTGTTCTTTCAAAAAGAGGTGAGCTATGAGTATTTTTAAAGTTGAAGTTGTCAAAATCAACAGCATTAATCCTCATCCCAACGCTGATAGGTTAGATATTGTCTCTATCGAAAATATGGCATATCAAGTAATTATAGCCAAAGGGAAGCTTCACGCTGGAGATTTAGCTTTTTATTTTCCGATTGATAGTGTTATTCCAGAAAAGTTTTTGGATGAGTTTGGGATTCGTAACTACTACTCGAAAAAACTGTACGCTGCCAAACTTCGCGGAATTTTTTCTGAAGGTTTGCTTATTCCCGTTGGTAATAACTTTATGGGAAATATTGGAGACGACTACACGGAGTATTTTGGTGTAACAAAGTACGAATATCCAATTCCTCAAGGGATGAGTGGGGAAGTAGAAAGTTTTATTGGACGTTATAAATTCCCTAGCCCAGAAAACCTGAAGCGTTACAAAAACATACTAATTGAAGGTGAGGAAGTTGTTGTAACAGAGAAGTTGCACGGAACAAACTTCACTGTCTTAGTTGATGCTGATGGCACAACTAAAATTGGCAGCCATAATTACTTCTGGAAAAACAGCGAAGTCAACAATAAATTAGTTTACATTCGTGCTTACAAGGAAAACGAAACTTTCCAAAAACTTCCGCCAAGAACTCAAATTTTTGGGGAAATCTACGGCGTACAAGATATCAAATATGGCTTAAATAATGGCAAGATTGGAATTGCTATATTTGCTGTGCGGCGTGGCAGTTATTTTCTCAATTACAGCGATTTTGTGACTTTTTGCGAGGAGTTTACTTTGCCGAGAGTACCTGTACTTTATATCGGTGCCTACACTTGGGAAGCGGTGTCTCAGTTCAATAATGCCAATAGTGTAGTCAGCCCTAACTGCATCATGGAAGGCGTTGTTGTGCAACCAGTCATTGAGAAAACGCATCCAGAAATAGGTAGAGTAGTCTTAAAGTTGATTAGTGATCGCTATCTGCTCCGCAAGGATGGAAGTGAACTCCATTAAGTTCGATAGCGTCAGCAGTAGTTTGAGAACTTTATAAAGTAAAGTTTTGTAAGGTTCTCAAGTTTTTGTGAAAAACCGGAGTTTTTGGGTGAGAATTTAGTAGCCTAGTTACTAGCTATTTAATAGCTATTAACTTGATTTATGCTTAACTAAGCTTTGATGCTGCTATTGATGGAGGCAAGGAATGTCAGGTTTGGGTTTTACTCATTGGGGTGCTTTCATGACTACCGCTCTCGGTGTCAGCTTTTGTACCATTGATTATGTAAGCGCTAATGTTACTGCCTCAAATTCTGTACAAGGAAATGCCGGAAATATTACTATCAATTCTGGTTCATTCTCCTTACAAAATGGCGCTCAAATTACTTCCGTAACTTTTGGGCAAGGAAATGCAGGTACACTTAAAGTTAATAGTGCTGATTTTCTCACCATTTCTGGTAATAGTTCTAATTTGGACAGTGGTTTATTTGTTAACTCTCAAAGTACGACGGGTACTGCTGGAGATATTATCATCACCTCACCTAGAGTTACTTTAGATAACAGTAGCGGACTCAACGCCCAATCTTCTTCAGGTAACGGTGGGAATATCTCCTTACAAACTGATTTACTGCTTCTGCGTGATGGCGCTCAAATTCCCACTAGCGCAGGCACAGCACAGGGTGGTGGTGATGGCGGCAATATCTCCATTAACACTTCAGGAATCTTAATAGCAGTCAAGCCTGTTCCCGAACCAACCTTACCATTGAGTGTGTTTGCACTCACTGCTTTTTATGCTGCTTGGAGGTTAAAACGTAAGCACAAGCAAACAAATGAATTGAAGGCTTGATTCACCGAAAAAATCAACTTAGCTAAATCCGTTATTACAATTATCGCGTCTCCCAAATTTTTTAATATAGCAATCCGAATTGAATCGTAAGAAGATACGGAGATTAAAAGTACGTATATATAAGCTTTTCAGCCTTTTACTGTCTCACAAATGATTTAGGATTGCTATATACTCCACTAACTCTCTGGTATGGTTCCCTTCAGAAATTCACTCCAAATCCCCCACCCAGGATAAACAATTCTCACACTCTGCTAACAGCGGATCGAGAATCAGGATTAGTAGCAGTTCTGAATCCCCACTAGTTGCATTCTGACGGATGTATTCACAATAGCTGAGTTTTTCTTCAATCATTCTGACAATTGTAACAATTCGCCAAAAAATCTACATAGATTATAGTGGTATAATTTTTTGTATTTGGCAGCAATTTTCTCACACTTTTACTTTTAACAAAAGTATTGAACCCTTAAATAAAATTTCAAGCTCCCATGAACAAAATATCACTTAACTACAAATACTCAATTATTCCCCTATTAGGTGCAATAATAGTTAGCAACGGATTTTTCTCCAAAGCATCTGCTCAAAGCATTTCTACTCCAGACACTACTGATTCTGTTGCCGTCACTGTCGAAAATCAAGAGTTTCCCCAATGGGGATATTACACAGTGCGAAGAGATTTTCGCAAATGTGCTTTTCCAATATGCGGTGGATATTTTATCAAGCAGGCAAACTTGAAAGCTACTCCTTGCTTAGAGGATGTTTTAAAAGTCGAAGCGAGTTAAAAATTATGCCAGTCGCCTGACCATAATCCGGATCATCGCAATGTAAATAAAAGTCTCAGAGGTTTCTGGTAGTCGTTCATAATCTTTACTTAAACGTCGACACCAGTTAAGCCAACCAAAAGTTCGCTCAACAACCCAGCGCTTTGGTAAATGGACAAAACCTTTCTTTTCCAATGGTCGAAGCACAATTTCCACAATCCAGCGAAACATATCCATCACCCAACGCATAAATTCTTCACCACGGTATCCGCCGTCCATCCAAATAAGATTTAAACGTTTTACCTGACTGCCTGTATTGTGAACTCGGTTGAGAACTTTTTTCGCTCCTTCTCGTTCTGGAAGACTGGCTGAGGT
>NZ_JACJSI010000564.1 GCF_014698065.1 Nostoc flagelliforme FACHB-838 | reverse complement strand
GGTCAAGAGGTATCCGAAAGCGAGTTTCAAACGTTTGTTGATAGTGTGATTACCCCTCGTTTCCCAAATGGTCTAACAATTTTTGATGCCAGTGGGCAATTTCAAGACAGTACTGGAATCATTATTGAAGAATCCTCAAAGGTTATCAGCTTTATCTTTGAAGATACTCTGGATAACGAAACTTCTATTAATCAAATTATTGAAGCTTACCTTCAACAGTTTAGTCAAGAAAGTGTCTTGACAATTGTTGATGAAGATATCCGTGTGCGTTTTGTCGAGTCTGAGCCTGTTCCAGAACCTTCTTCTGTTACTGGAGCGCTTCTATTTAGCACTTTGATCGTCGCTTGCAGATTCAAAAAGAAAGGGCTTTGATTCAGTTGAAGGTGGGATAAAACTAATTGAAGTAGATTCACAGAAGACATAGCAGCATCGACAAACTAATCTAGGGATGAACTATCTTGCTCGCAAGGCACATCAGGTAATGCATTGCTTGGAGTTAAAGCTGGAACATTATGCTTGTCAATAAATCGTCGTTTTCAGGAATTTCTGTAACGGCACTCTAAATAATATTTGAGGCACTTTAATGGATAGCATACACGCTGCAATTCTCACTCAAATCCTTACTGATAACGGATTCACTTCTGGGACTATTGCTGAAAATTTCATCCAGTGTCAAACGCCTGGGCATGATGATTACTTACTTAGATTCAGTTGGGATAATAATTCCGAATTAGTTGGAATTGAATTATTAGATTGCTGGGCAAATTCTCTAATTTCATCCTGGAAGACTTCTCCATCCATGATCCATTTAGTTTTGAGGCAGGTACAATTCTTTGTTAGAGAATATGAAACTATTTGGCACTCATAAATATAGCTACTAATTAAAAGTTACAAAAGCAGGTGATTTATTTAAGCCAAACCTGCTTAAATTGTTTGTGTCAGATGCTCGGTTTGCCTGGTTTGGCAGGTTAGGGGGTGTTTCCCAATTGGTACATTATAAGAGACAACAATGTTTAAATTTTAATCTTTTTGGCTTTGGTTTTTGTTTAAACACCCCTAAGACAGTTGAGCAACCGTAATGTAGCTGCTGCGCCATAATTACGCCGTATCCCAAGATTAGGAGAAAAGGCATTTCCAGTTTCGTTGACGGGAGTTGCAACACCGCAGTAGGCAGACATCTCTGTAATTGTTTTTTTCGCCCAATGATTAGATATGTCACTGAACGCTATTGGCTGCTGTTTATTGAGCATACCTGAAATTCCTCCACCCTCATCCGCATATTGAATGGCTTTACGCAATACCGCCATCAACTCAGCACGGGTTACTGTTTGGGTCGGACGAAAAGTGCCATCAGAATAGCCTTGCATAATCCCGTTAAATTTTGCCCACTCAATCATTGCAGCACTCCAACGGGTTGCGTTTACATCCCGAAAAGGCTTGCTGGTGACTTTCAATAAGTTTCCTGCTGCTGGCGGTGGGTCGTGTGGCACAGTCGCCCTACTTACGGGTAACTTACTGAGCGCGTTTATTACCATCGATATCATCTGTTCACGCGTTAAGTCTAACGTGGGACGAAAGGTATTATTAGAGGTGAAGCCTGCAATAAGACCTTTCTGAACAGCTTCTTGAATCTCTTTGGCATAAATATCAGCGTTAACATCGGTAAAGTTTGGCACTTGAACAACTACTGGTTTAGTCATGAAAGCGCATAACAACATAATCGTAGTGGTACCTGCTCCCGTTTTGGCAGTTAGTGAACCCAAAAAATTAAAAGTTGATTTGAACAAAGGTTTCATAATGAATTGAATGCTTACCTTTGTAGACGTTGCTCTCTTTAATCAGGTTTCTTAAAGTTATTAGTTATACCTGAAATTTCGCTATTGCTGCCGTCGGGCAACAGATGATTGGGCATCGCCCGTGATTCGCTCTCTGACAATAACCGAGTTGTCAGCGTCTGAACAGACTGCACCTACGCTAAAATATGATGTTCCCATTCTGAAATAATAGCAATTAAATAAGGTATCGCTCAGTTCGATACCTTGACTACTACTGGTATACGCACTCAAATATCTTACATCCGTAGTCTTGCTGAGTCAATTACACTGGAATTTTCCAGCAGAATTTTAATTTTGAAGCAAAACAAGGGAACTCTAGGTAAGAGTTGATTATTGTTGTGTCTATTATGATTATGGCTTCTCAGAATCAAGGCTTAGATTCTCAGAGAATTATTGCTATCACCGTTGAAAAAATCCGCCAATCTCTTGACTTAGAATATATTTTTCACACAACCACTCAAGAAATTAGGCAATTGCTCAACTCTGACCGTGTAATTTTATATCGTTTCAATCCAGATTGGAGTGGAAAAGTTGTCTCTGAATCCTTAGCACAAGGCTGGTTGCCTCTAATTGGGCAGCAAACGCATCAACCATTAGTAGAAAATATCAGTGAATGTAGGATGGACAACAAAAAAATTCAATATAATGGATAATCCCCGAATTTATATTCGCACCCAATTACTCGAACCAGATCAAGTCACTATTAGCATTGCCGACAATGGACTAGGAATACCATCCGATACTTTAAAACAAATATTTAATCCCTTTTTTACCACCAAGACTGTTGGACAAGGTACAGGGATGGGACTGGCTATTAGTTACCAAATTATTACACAAAAACATGGCGGTTCTTTAGAATGCATTTCCCAACCAGGAGTTGGTGCTGAGTTCATTATTCGTATTCCTCTGACTCAATTTGTGTCAAATTTCTAGTATGTTGGCAGCACTCGCAACAAGGATTTGTTTCTCCAGAGAAGTTTATTCCTATAGCTAAAGAAACTCGGCTAGATTGTTCCTATCGGTCACTGAGTAATGCGTGAAGCTTGCCGTCAGCTTCAACTAAATTTGATTTACAACAGCTTTCAAACGCTTTAAGCGCTGATTCTGTTCTGACCACTTTTGGCAAGCATCTTTAACGATTTCTATCTCTGAGAGGATGTTTGAAAAGTTTTCAGAGGTCAAAGATTATGCCAATCGCCTTACCATAATGCGGATCATGGCAAGATATAAAAAAGTCTCTGATGTTTCTGGTAATAACTCATAA
>NZ_JACJSI010000563.1 GCF_014698065.1 Nostoc flagelliforme FACHB-838 | reverse complement strand
GGGTGGGACTTTCACCCACATCAGTCTGAGAGTTCAGTGCTAGGATTGCTCCTAGTTTTCACTGACTAGGCTATATGCTTATTAAGCATTTTTACCTAGTAACGAATCACACGAGTTAATTCATTGCGACTACGATTTGCTTCTGACCAAAAAGCTACCCCAAAAAGAATTAAAATTAGTATAGGCATACCTGTAACTAATGCAGCCATATTATTAGGCATAGAACCTGCCAATGTCATTGAAATAACTGCACTATACCAGCATAAAAACCAGAATCCTAAAAATGCCATTACAAAAGGATGTGTGTTCATTTGTACATGAATCACTGTTTGATCAGATTTTACTTCAAAGCGCCCTCGAATCACTGGTAAGAAGGAGTTATCGTAGTGAATTATGCGGCTAATTTGAAAGCCTGACTCAGAAATACTTCCTTGATAAGGGGCGTGTTTAGTAGAAAATCTGAATGTTTTCGTAGGTTCAACTAAAGCATTTAGGCTTTGCAGAACTATAGGCAGTGGATCATCTGTCAAAATTGTAAAGCTATCGTAGGGTAATACTTTCATATTGATTTAGGTTGCTGACTAAGCATAAAACTTCGATAATTTGTAATTAATTATGAATCCTATCAGTTTATTCAATACAGGGTCGAATGGCATTAAGAAGAGCTAGAAGCTATGGCCAATAAAGGCTACAAGTTTAATGCCCACTCCCGCAGCAATGGCATGAGTTAGGGGAGAATTGATGAGGGATGATGTACAGTTGCCCTGCCCAAAGCTGAGAAATACAAATTCATTAGACAGAATTCTGCTTTGAGATAAGCGATCACTGCTGGACACTGCACTAATTCTTTTCATCGAACCAACACCCCATTAACAATCGCAATCCCCCACTGTGGAAACTTCGCCAGCAATTTCTTGATCACAATCTGCAAAGCCGGATCGTCATTCCAGCATTCTTGCAAAAAGTCAAACCCCGGATTCTGCCCCGAATTGCCTGCTACTTTAAGTTTCTGCATACGCTCTGGTCGCATATTTGACCTCGCTACAATCGCCTCATGCGACCATTTTTCAGGATTTGGCACGGGTGCGGCGGAACTTTCACCCTCATGAACTGCTTTGAATTCTCCACCCGAAACTGAGTTTTCAGTTATCAGCTCAACAGAGGGGCGACTCGGTTCTATTTTCTGATCTGCGATCGCTGAAGTTGAAGATTTTTCAATTTGGGCAGGCGACGCGGCGGAACAAGTACCTTCATGAACTGCTTTGATTTCTACACCCAAAACTGAGTTTTCAGCCAACAGCGAAGCGGAATTACTTTGTTCTACTTGCCCCTGAGTTTGATTAGCGATCGCCAAAGTTGAAGGAAATTCATTTTGGGCAGCAGACGCGGCGGAATCAGCGCCTTCATGACAGTCTCTCACTTCCTTGCCACAATCTTGTTGACCATTGAACGAAATTTGTTGTGGGCTGCTGTACCCAGAATTAATTCAAAAGCGATTGGTAGAAGTTTGGAATTGACTAATGCAAGAACTAATCAAAGCTTTAATCAAAGCAAAATCAGAGTTTAACCCCATTCAAAAAGACGGTACTAATCCTCACTACAAGCGCAAATATGCAACGCTAGATGCTGTATTGGATGCTGTTACTCCTGCGCTTGGTAAACATGGGTTAGTAATAATTCAAACTACTGAAATCTTTGAAGGTAAAACCGTGCTACGGACTCATATTTTTCATGAATCTGGCGAGAGTATCGCTAGTACTTATCCTTTGCCTGAGATTGCTGACTCTCAAAAGTTTGGTGCAGCATTAACTTATGCACGTCGATATGCGGTTTGTGCAATTTTATCAGTGACTGCTGATGAAGATAATGATGCTGAAGGCGCAACTACTCCTCAAAAGACAGAACAAGCACAAAATAATATTAGACCCCGCAAAGACAATCAACAGCCTAGAGTTCAGCCAAGCAAACAAGCTATAACTCCGCCATCAATCAACCCAAAAGATTTGCGAGTCAAAGAAGTTCGCACACTTTTAAATTATCCACTCGATTTAGTAAAAGAATGGCTGCATTCTCGAAATGTTACGAGTCCGAGTGAGCTTGATTCTCTTCAGATTGATGAATTAGTAAAGACTATGTGTTTGGCTTGGGCTGGGAATAAGTTTGGGCATCCAAATCATGCTGCTAGCTCCTATCAGAAGCATGTTGTTGACGCTGTAGCACGAGGAGTAGATGAAACAACAGCAATCAGCGACTGGATGGAAGGAGCGCTTGCACAATTGCCTGAACTGAATTGAAAAGGTAAATCATGTTTTAAGAAGAATTCATGAGTCAGAATACATTCGGCAGCAATCTTAACGTTCTCTTAGAAACGCTGGTTTTGCATTAACAGTAATCGTACTCATCAAACAAAGAGGTATTGTTGTCAACAAGCGACTACCGTACTGAGTATCGCGGGAAATCGGAGATTGAAATACAGCCCTCATTCAGCCGATTTAGTATAGGAATAGTAGCAAAATTACTCTTGGTTTTCAGATTCTCCCTGCTGTAATTGTTGCACCACTTCTACTGATAAACCAGTAATTCGAGCGATCGCTTCTACTGTCATCCCTTCTGCTAGTAAGTTTTGGGCAATTTCATGAGCTTTTTGTTGACTTCCTTCTTCCCTGCCTTCTTCTTTGCCTTCGGTTTTAATTTGTTGGTAAATCACAGACTCATGCATTATGTCTCTCCTAAATAAACGCTCAATCACATCTTTTTCTAATACTAACCCAGCCAGAATTGCAGAGGCAGCAGCAATATTACTTTGTGTTCGCCTGTCAGCAATTTTGTCAACAGCCGCAGCTGAGAGTTGTAATGTAGCAACTTTGTTCTCAGTAGCACTCAAGACCGCAAACGGGAGTAATCCTGGTGTGGACAAAAATATTTCTGGAGGCTGTTCCCACAAACGAATCACTGAAAACTCGTGTCGTAAACTTTCAGTAGTAAAAGTAGTTTGATATAGGAATCATATTTGATTTCTGAAAAAGACTACGAGATAATACGGAGAAATATATTCGTCAAACAAGGAACAATGATAAAGCAGTATCAGCAAGCTGCGATGCCTGCGGCG
>NZ_JACJSI010000562.1 GCF_014698065.1 Nostoc flagelliforme FACHB-838 | reverse complement strand
ACTAGGGCTAAGTTTCCGTCCAAGAAGCCAGTACATAAGGGGGCAGGAGTTAAATTGGAAACACTTACTTTTTCTGTAATCAATACTGCTTAGAGCTTAACCGAACCGTATTGGGAGTATAATAACCATGTCATCCGCGTATCGGATTGATGGCTCGATGATGCATCTGACTGAGGTTTTGGCAGTGATTCTGCGTCTTCGATTCGCATGGTATCTGTGTATCCTCTCAATCCCGTTGAGTGCAATATTTGCTAGTAAGGGGCTGACCACTCCCCCTTGTGGGGTTCCTTGTTCCGGAAATTCTGGGTTAACTCCTGCCTTGAGGCATCGGTATATTCCGAGTTTTAAGCCTTTGGGGGCGATGAGTTCGTCCATTATTGCCGAGTGGTTAATTCTGTCGAAGCACTTTTCGATATCGAGTTCAATGACTCGTTTTTCTATTCCATTGGAAATGGAGTTGAGATTGTCAAAGATGTACTTCTGTGCATCATGGGCAGAGCGCCCAGTTCTAAACCCATAACTCCTGGCGTGGAAAGTGGCTTCATGTGCGGGTTCGAGTGCATATTTTGCGAGGCATTGCCAAGCTCTATCCGCGATGGTTGGTATCTTAAGCATTCTGGTAGTCCCGTCCTTTTTGAGGATGGGGATTTCCCGTAGTCCTTGATGCTTCCAATTTCCACTATTCATTTTCAGTAGTTCTTCAAGGTTGAAGCGTTCTTCAAATGAGAGGGATTTCTTTCCATCAATACCAGCCGTCTTTTTACCAGCATTTAGCTGAGATACAAGTCTAATTGCAAGAAATCGAGCCGAGGTGGATTTAAGAATAAGCTTTTGGAGTAACCTAGCTTTCCGCTTGTCTCCAACTTGAACAGCTTTATACACACGCTTTTGAAGGCGGAGTAGATTTCGGCGGAATTTCTTCCACGGTAGGGCTACCCAAGATTCACTAGTTTTGTAACTGTGCCTAATCATTTTTCTCTTCTCTAGTTTGTGTATTCTGAACACCTCAGACCAATTACGGTCTGTCCTACCCGAATTGTGGGGATTAATCCGCTCGTCTGGTCTACATGGGGTTCGACTGCCCCTAGACCCACAACTCGTTTTTATTCGTTCCCTCGAAGAGATTGATTGTTCCGTTAGATGTAGCCAATTCGACTACTGGATTCCCTAGACTCTTTGCCGTTACTGAAATGGTGTTCGGCGGGAATCGACTCCAGTAAGGTCAGGGTTTTTTCAGTTGCGCCCTTGCCTATGTATAAGTCGCTTTTTTAGGCTCTGTTTCATCGTAGGAACTCCCTGTTAGCGCCAGTGTCAACCCACAACGGTCGTCTGATTGCGCCCTGTTCCCAGCTTCACTCTACGAGAATCGAGCTTGTTCGGTGTGGGCAGATAAGGAGTCAATTCTGAGTCTGAATGGTAGGGCTTTCACCTACATCTGACCAAGAGTTCAGCCTTTTAGTGACAGTGATCTGCTGTCGGGCTGGATTAGTTATTTACGGACTTATTGCCGTGATTCACTAATCAACGAATCGCACCATTCCCTACATTGAGATTACTGCCTCCAGTTAAAGAAATTTCACTACAACCAAAACGTACTACTCGTTTAAATAAAGTTGATAATCCTGCCAACAAGTCACCGAAAACTAAAAAGGCTGATGTAAATTCTTCATGCAAGCGCAAGCCAGGCAGACCGCGTACATCTGCATAAAACTAAGAAGCTAAAAGGTGAAAGGGATAAAATTTCCTTTCTCTATTCCCCTTTTACTAATACTTTATTCTTAGCCTCCGACTGACCAACGGAGGTTAACTTATTTCCTAAAAATAGTGAACGTTATGTGTCTGTTTGATAGCTAATAAAGCTTACATATTAGCTTCGCTTTTTCAAGAGTGAAAACTAAAATTATATAGTCCAATGGTACAGCAACTTTTCACTCAAGGTTCTTTATTCGATTTGCAAACAGTAATCGATTATGGGCAGTCAGTTATTAATGTTGCCCAAGGGCTTGCAAAAGTTTTAATAGATAATCGCCCTCTCTCTACAAAAACTGTTTCTTCCCAGATGAATCGCTACTTTCTAGGCACTGCCGCGTCTGGTGCATGGCAATGGAAAGATGCTTACGAGGCAGTGGAAGTGGCGCAAATATTATATCTGCGTCAAAAAGGTTACAAGCCTTTATTAGAGTCGCCGCTAACAGTATTATTGGAATTAGAGAAGTTAGTAGCCCTCTGCCCAACCCAAACACGGCGCAGTGAAGAATCAGTACAGCTTCAGCAATTCTCCACCCCTCTGCCGCTTGCTTATCTCGTAGCCAAAGCAGGCTTTATACAAGCAACTGATTTGATTCTGGAGCCTTCCGCCGGAACTGGCTTATTGGCACAATTGGCTAAATTGCACGGTGCAAGTCTGGTGCTCAACGAGCTTGCACCCGATAGATCGAAGATTCTGCGGCGATTATTCCCTGGTACATTATTATTCTCAGTAAACGCGGAACAAATTAACGATTATTTGGCTGGTAAAACTCAGCCCTCAGTTGTGCTGATGAATCCGCCTTTCTCCACATCTCCCAAAATCAACAGTCGCAACCCCGACGCAACTCCTCGCCACATCAACTCGGCATTGCAAAGACTGGCTGACGGTGGACGGCTGGTAACAATCAGTGGCAACTGGTTTTCTCCCAATAATCCCACTTGGCGCGAGACTTTCGTTAGGTGGCAGTCGGAAGCACGAGTTTTAATGTCGGTCGGAGTTAACGGCAAGGTGTACTCAAAACATGGTACACAAATCGACACCAGAATCACAGTAATTGATAAAGTCCCGGCTGATAATCACAGGCAAATCCCCTGTATTTCCGAAACCTTGGATTTGCCTGAACTGCTGGCGTTGATTGAGCAATTACCACAGCGATTTTCGTGGGAACGCTCAGATATCAAAGCTGCTGCGAAGGCAAAAGTCGTTCAATTGCCAAAACGCTCTGTGGTAAGCTGTTCCACATCTAGTTTGCATAAAATGTAAATTAAATAAACTCGTGGACTTACTGCTATGCCAGCCAAAGGATACTTAAGTAAATTACAGAAAGAGAATTTACAAAAAGCTCTATCAGAGAGTAATA
>NZ_JACJSI010000561.1 GCF_014698065.1 Nostoc flagelliforme FACHB-838 | reverse complement strand
CTATATAAGTTGAGCTATATAAATAGACGCAACAAGCGTAGAGGATATTATTGTTTCCCAAGGTTTCCGTCTGCTGTAGGCTAGGGCATCGTTAGGATTAATCTTGATGGCTTGATTATCCCTGTTCTGTCACTTTGGGAGAAGCCAATGGTTGAAAGCCTTTGAGAGCTTTACTTTTCAGTTTTGGCTATAAATAAATTTTAGTTTCTGTTAGAAAAGAAAAGCTCAAAACTTTGTTAAATCAAAGTTTCAGAGTTTCGCTCCGATTATTGTTTTCCGCAAGTGACATAAGAGGGTTATAATCAGTCATCGCCCCTTGGAAGTCTTTTGATCAGAGCGGGCATTTCCCCGGTTGTTGTAGGCTAGGGCATAGTTTGGATTAATCTTGATGGCTTGATTATAATCAGTGATCGCCCCTTGAAAGTCTTTTGTATTCAGAGCGGGCAATACCCCGGTTGCAGTAGGTATTGGCAAAGTTAGGATTAATCTTGATGGCTTAGTTATAATCGGTGATTGCCCCTTGAAAGTCTTTTGTATTCAAAGCGGGCAATACCCCGGTTGTAATAGGTATTGGCAAAGTTAGGATTAATCTTGATGGCTTGGTTGAAATCAACGAGCGCTCCTTGCAAGTCTCCCAAGTCAGAGCGGGCATTTCCCCGGTTAATGTAGACTAGGGCTAGGTAATCTTTGAGTAGTTACTCAGTGTCACAGTCAAGAAGACCTGAGAGTGGAATCAAACCTGCTTCTGTAGGGCTTTCTTTTCCAGCGATTAAATTATTAAGTCATTGAGATGAAATTCCAACCATCTGTGCGATAGCATACCCGGTTGATAGTGCTGACTTTTCCCGTTAAGTCTCGAAAAGGTTGCTGGTAAAGGATTTAAGAAACCCTTTGGCTCCTGCAACTGAAATTCTCAATCCCCTTGAACTTAAGATTTTAAAAGCTAAGTCTCCCAAACCACCCAAACTCATCACAGTTAATTAGGCTGTCGAAGCGTTGGTGCAGCCCGCCGCAGGCATCGCTCGTCTTGGCGGCTACCTAGAACATCGAAGCAAAACACCAATTGGTATCCAGGTACTGTGGCGAGGTTGGTTAAAATTACACGATCTTTGTGAGGGTTGGTAGCTTGCAAAAGAGACTTAACGGGAAAAGTCAGATTGCTCATTGGAGTTATCTGCATATTCAGAAAGCATTACCACCTGATTGGGGTCAGGCTCCACAAACTGCCCTTGAATTTATTTTTCCCCAAATAGCCGTATCTCTTCTTTTACTTTATATTGAACGTCTTGCTCACGTTGCATTTAGTCAAGGATTTGACATCCATATTTCCAGGTGCAAAATGTGAGCCTTGAACTAGCGGCGACCACTACTAGCAAAGTATGAAAAAAAACACATTCAACTTAAAATCTCAAATCCAAAATGTGTATGGTTCCAAAATGTGTTTCTTGAGAGATTAGGACTACAATCAGAAAAAAATCTACCGAGTAGGCTCATCTTTATGGCAGTTCACATCGCAGACCTTGAGCGTGCAATTGCGAAACAGCATGAAAAATCCCCGTTCTCTGGTGTAATTTGGGTCAAAGAGCAAAGCAAAATTGTTTTTGCTAAAAGTTACGGTTTCGCAAATCGCTCTGAAGCGATACCCAACACTCTTAACACTCGGTTTGCCACAGCCTCTGGCACCAAAACATTCACCAGTGCAGCAATATGTCAACTGGTTGAGAAAAACTTACTCACGTTTGATACGCTTCTCAAAGATTGTTTGAGTATTCCCTTTTCTACCTTCGATCCAGCGATCTCGGTTCACCATTTGCTGACTCACAGCTCAGGTATTCCAGACTACTTTGATGAAGCAGGAATGGATGATTATGAGGATCTATGGAAGGAGCGACCGATGTATAGCGTTCGTTCCTTGGAAAACTTTTTGCCAATGTTTCAAGATCGGGCGATGGAATTTGCTCCAGGGGAAAAATTCGCTTACAACAATGCGGGGTACATCTTATTAGGGTTAATTGTTGAGCAGGTTAGCAAACTGTGTTTCCAGGAATACGTCGAAGCCAATATATTTGCAGTCTGCAATATGGCAGACAGTGGTTTTTTTGCAATGGATTGTCTGCCGCCATGCACCGCCTATGGTTACATTCAAAAATCCGATCGGGAATGGCGAACTAATTTTTATGCTCTACCCGTGATTGGTGGCTCAGATGGTGGAGCTTTCACAACGATTGGAGATATGGAAAAGTTTTGGCAAGCGTTGATGACTCATCAACTTTTATCTGAAACGATACTCAAGCAAATGTTAACTCCGTACATTTCGACCGGAAAGCAAGGTAGGAATGGAGCTAGTATTTATTATGGATATGGCTTATGGATAGCGCAGCAGGGAGAAGCGTTGTTTTATCACATGTTTGGTGGCGATCCTGGAGTCTCTTTCTATTCAGGAATGTACCCCGATCGAGACATTCAAATTACTCTTATGGGAAATATAGTTAATCCATTTACTGATATGCGTGATTGCATTATGACTTTTTATCATGCTTAATGAATCACTTACGATTAAGCCCCGATCTGAATCCATCAATGAAAACCTGTTAATCCTTGAATCAAATCTTGCTTTGGTTGCAAACTAAGGATATTTGGGAACTGAGTGAATTGGAGTACAAATTAGCATTTGAATATGATGTGATCTACAAATCAAAACGAAGCTATTACGATTTGTTTGACGAGGCAGGAATTAGTTGGAAGAAAAGCACTGCCTTGAACCCAAAGGCAGACATTGAGGCTGTTCCCGCAAAAAAAACAGTCTTGTTTTATTGTTGGAAAGCAACAGAGAGGAAATAGAATCAGGAAAGCTGAGAGTATTATTAATAGATGAGTGCCATCTGCTCTGGGGAGATTTAACCGGATATGTTTGGGGAAAAACTGATCAAGAAATTGCTGTGATCCCTTGCCTAAAGTAGAGATATGTCTCGAAGCGTGGTAAAGAGACATATCTTCAAAGATTTTTATAAATCCATATTCTCAAGTAATCACTTTGTCTGCCTGAAGTTATTGCATTAACTTCTTTGTTGTATAGCTGCACTGCTAAAGTGACGTTTGCGCTTGAGTGCTGC
>NZ_JACJSI010000560.1 GCF_014698065.1 Nostoc flagelliforme FACHB-838 | reverse complement strand
CTGGAAGCATCGAACCTACTAGGTTCTCTAAATGCTTGATGCCATTAATATAGGTAAGTGCGCTGGTAATAAGGCACTTTACCCTATTATTACTCGTGTTTTCAAACGGTGTTAATAGAGTGGAGAATTTACTATACCCCTGTGAGGACTTTCATCTGAGATTTGTATCTTTCCCATAATACAAAATATTACTTGTAGTGTCAATATGCTAGTAGTTGAAATAGTAATTGCTACCGATTCCAATCAACCAACGCGCCATCCACAATCGCAATCCCCCGCTGCGGAAACTTCGCCAAAAGCTTTTTGATCAGGATCTGTAAGGCAGGGTCCAATACTTGTCGGTTAAGGGGAAAAGGGGAAGGGGAAAGGGGAAAGAAAAAACCTTTAACCTTTGCCCCTTAACCTTTTCCCCAAGCCCAATTCTGAGTTAAAAATGCTTAACCGAGCAGTATTGAGGCAGGGTTATCACGACAGCATTACTGCAAAAAATCAAACCCCAGATTCTTCCCCGAATTAGCCATGCCTGCGGTGGGCTACACTTACGCAACTCGTTATGATAAATGGACAACCAACTTTCAAGGTGCAATTTACCTAGCTGGTTCTGTTATTTGACTCAATTGACGACGTACCTTAGCCTGAAGCCTTGCTAACAAATGCCCGATAAGAAACTTTTTTGCGTGAGTCTAGTCTTAAAGAAAGGTGAATTTATTTTATACAACAAACTATAAATGCTACACAAAATTTTATCTGTATTAGTTTTAAGCTGCGTTGTTGGAAGCTCTATTAGTTTACCTGTTGATGCGGGATATGTCCGTGGATATTACCGCAAAAATGGCACATACGTTAGACCACACTATAGAAGTAATCCTGGTTCTAGAGGTATTAACTACACCCCGTCAGTTACTCCTTTACCGCCTACCCCACCAATTCAATATCAGATTCCTAATTACAATCCTAATTATAACCCTATAGCAATTCCACTATTGCCGGTGACTCCAATCACCAGTGGGCCAGTACCAGTATCTGAAACACCGTTAAAAGTGGAACTGAATTTTTTTCCTCTTGATCCTAAAGCTATAGGTAGTTGCGAAGATGTAGTAGTTAATTCGATTAAAGACTTACAAGATAGTCGGAATTTGCAGATTAGCATTGAGCTAAAAAGTGCCAAAGATACTTATGGAACAACCCCAAAAAATAGACCATTTTATTACTTTGTGTCTATGTCTGGGAATGCTGTAAATTCAATTTTTAACTCACCCCAATTATTAACAACAGTATCTCGTAGAATAATAAATAAATGCCCGTCTATTAGCGCGGTCGCGTTTGGTAGAAGTAATAGTGGTGAAGTTTATACTATTGGAATTTTTCCAAACCAAGAAGTTGATTTTTTTCAATGCGTTGAGCATAGTCCCTCAAATTTTAATAATCTTCGGTGGGGACAAGAATATTGTGATAGCTAAACGTTCGGCTTTAGACCGAAAAACGTTCAATATTTTGCAAAACTCTTGACAGGCAGAATATAGACCATGCAAGCATCAGATGGGAGCGATTGCTAGTAATCTAATACATAACCTGGGGTCTACATGCGATCGCACCCCTTCGGCTGCGTCAAGAACCACCTGCCGCAAGCATCGCTACTCATTCCACTTCACCAACACCCCATCAACAATCGCAATCCCCCACTGCGGAAACTTCGCCAGTAATTTCTTGATCACAATTTGCAAAGCCGGATCATCCCAACACTCTTGCAAAAACTCAAAACCTGGATTCTGCCCTGAATTCACCGCTCGATTCAGTTTTTCCCTTCTTATGGGTCGCATATTTGACCGCGCAACAATCGCCTCATGCGACCACTTTGCAGTTTGTGACACGGGCGCGGCGGAACTTTCGCACTCATGATCTGCTTTGGCTTTGACTTCTACACCCGAAACTTGGTTTTTATCCTCGTTAGCACAGTGTTTCGTAGAGAACCGGGTTGACTTTGTTGAGCTTGTCTTTTCTGTCGTTCTGCCTGCCAATGTTAGAGTCACCTAAGCAAAGGTGGTGGGAATGGCGCAGTTTCTCAGTGGGGGTATGATGTACGCAATCGCCTCGTTCCTGATGTGTTTTACGACAATGGACAAGAATTTATTAAATTCACCAATGTTAAAAAAATGCTGGTAGAGACGGCTTGGCGTTGAGAGTGGGAACGAGTGTTGGAATACGCTAGTCGTTGAAATGGTAATTGCTAGTCGTTCAGAACGCACATCTTACCTTATAGGGATCGCCAAACCCGACCATTTTAGTGATTATTTTTCAACCCAAGGAACAGTTTCAATGTTTTGATCCTTAAATTCCTTACGAGCTACTCGGCTTAAATATTTACCTTTATAGCCAAAAATCCTTAATAGAATAAGTTCTAGATACCATAAACCAAGGTTAACAATGTCCATCTTTTCATAAAAGGAACGGTTGAGTAATCTTTTACGTTTTTTTGGATTTGCATGAATTAATGCATTACGTGTTTCTGTTAATGCTTTTGCTCCGTTGCTCCAATGTAAATCTTTTGCAGCTTGAAGCAAATGTGTTAGAGTACCAGGAACATTTAAAGAAATCTCACACTCTGAAAGAAGACATTCTAGTTTCTTAGCGGCATGATACTTTGTAGTATTATCAAAATCTCGTTGAGTAATAATCTTTTTGTCTTCTACAAGGAGAGTTCCAGCGAGAAGTTCAAATGCCGCTTGCATTAAAATAATAGAACCTTGCACTGCTCCAGCTTGTGCATTACTCGCTAAATACCAGTGAACTGCTAACCTTATTGAATCATTCCAAGTAGTACTTCGCCATTTAATAAGGAAACCTGAAAAAAACTCATTGACACTCTGCAAATCTATTAAATCTGTAAACCACGAGTCAAATCTCTGCCAAGGCGATGTTATTTGATCGTCACGCCACTGCTCCCAAATCTTTTCTCCATTACTACTATAGCCAACTAAAAGGATAAGAGAAATTCTCAATGTATCCGCTCGGTAAATCGGGGTAGAAAGAAAAAATCAGAATGTAGATTGGTAGACACGGCGTTATAAAATATGATATATGACGCAAAAATCATCTGCTGGGAACTTAGTATC